>CANGHK010000127.1 GCA_947453625.1 Burkholderiales bacterium | reverse complement strand
CGAACGCAGCCAGGAAGCAGCCAAGGAGATCGGTGACCTGGCTGGCAACAGCGTGTCGACCGCCGAGCGCGCCGGCAAGCTGCTCGACGAGATCGTGCCCTCGATCCAGAAGACCAGCGAACTGGTCGAGGAGATCGCCGCCGCCTCGCAGGAGCAGAGCCAGTCGGTGACGCAGATCGGCAGCGCGATGGGCCAGCTCAGCAAGGCCACCCAGCAGAACGCATCGGCGTCCGAGGAACTGGCCGCGACCAGCGAGGAACTGTCCGGACAGGCTGAGCAATTGCAGCAGTCGGTGGCCTTCTTCAAGCTCGGCGACGGGTTGCCGATGAGGAGGGGCCGCCAAGATGCCGCGCCGGATCGGCGCCCCACCGGCGCGCCGATGCGGAGTGTGGCCAAGTTGGCGGCCGCGCCGCTGCGGGCCACGGGCACCGGTGGCAATTTCCGCCCCTATTGAGGAGCCGGCCATGACGACCGACCGATCCGTCCCCAAGGCTGGCGGCGAGCCGCCAGCCGCCGACCCCTCGGCGCAGTACCTGACCTTCACGCTCGGCACCGAGGTGTTCGCGATGAACATCCGCACCGTGCGCGAGATCATCCAGTACGGCCCGATGACCACGCTGCCGCTGATGCCGGACTTCGTGCGCGGCGTCATCAACCTGCGCGGCTCGGTGGTTCCGGTGATCGACCTGCAGGCGCGCTTCGGCCGCCCGGCTGCCGAAGTCGGCAAAAAGACCTGCATCGTGATCTTCGACTCGCTGCGCCAGGACGAGCGGGTCGAACTCGGCCTGCTGGTCGACGCCGTCAGCGAGGTCATCGACATCGCGGTCGCCGAGATCGAGCCGCCACCCAACTTCGGCACCGCCGTACGGCGCGACTTCATCCGCGGCATGGGCAAGGTCGGCAAGCGCTTCGTCGTCATCCTCGAGCCCGACAAGGCCTTCGACTTGGGCGAGATGGCCGAGCTTTGCGAGTCGGCGCAGGAGGCCGTGACGGCCTGATCCCGCCAGGCGTGGTCATGGCCGCGCCACGGCAGCGTTTGGAGGTGCCCGGATGAAGAACAAACAAGCACCGACGCGGCAGGAGCGGGTGATGCGGGAAGACGATTTCATCGTCTCCAAGACCGAACTGAAGGGCCGAATCAGCTATTGCAACCGGATCTTCGTCGAGTTTTCGGGCTACACCGCAGCCGAACTGTTGGGCGCCCAGCACAACATCGCACGCCACCCGGACATGCCGCGCGGCGTGTTCAAGGTCCTGTGGGACACGCCGGAGCAGCGCAGAGAGTGTTTCGCGTATGCGAAGAACATGGCCAAGGACGGCAGCTTTTACTGGGTGCTTGCGAACATCACGCCCAACATCGACGCGCAAGGACAGGTCCTGGGCTATTTCTCGGTGCGCCGCAAGCCCGCGCCGGGGGCTGTCTCGGCGGTGTCGGATCTGTGCCGGCGGATGCGTGAGGAAGAGTGCGGCGCGGGGCCGAAGCAGGCCTGCGCCGCATCGATCGCGCTGCTCGGCGAGGTCTTGCATCGGCAGCAGGTCAGTTATGACGAATTCATGCTTTCGTTTTGAACCGCCGTTGGCGGTGGCAGCACTGGTCTTGCTGCTGGTGAGCGGCGTTGCCGCGCTGAACTGGCGCGACGGCTGTTCCTGGCCGCTCCTGGTCTGGGGGGCGGCGACGGCTTGCCTTGCCGGCCTGGGCTGGCGCTTGCTCGGCTGGGCCTGCGAGCGCCGCTTCCTGTGCCAGATCCAGGCCATCGCGCAGGAGGTCGCGCGTGGCCGCTTCGACCGCCGCATCGATGACATCCCTACCCAGGGCCGGTTTCATGCGATGTGCTGGGACATGAATGACATGCTCGGCCAGCTCGTGGCCTGCTTTCGCGAGCAGGCCACCGCGCTGCAGCATGCCAGTGGCGGACTTCACTTCAGGCTGGCCCAGGCGGTGGGATTGCGCGGCAGCTTCAAGGAGGCGCTCGATCGCACCAACGGCTCGCTGAGCACCCTCGAGCAGAAGGCCAAGCTCGAGGAGACGGCAGCCGCCGAGCACGCCGCTGCCGACAGGGGTAGCGGTGGGGCCGAGCGCGAACGTGCCTCTGCCGAGCGGGAGGTCACCGCCGCCGACAGGCTGGCCGCGCAGGAACAGGCGCTGCGCGTGGCCGGCGAGAACCTGCGCATCAAGAACGCGCTGGGCCAATACTCGACCAACGTGATGATCGCCGACGCCGCCAACCGCATCTTCTACATGAACGAGACCGTGACGACGACGATGGCCGGCAACGAAGCCGAGTTGCGCAAGTCGCTGCTGCAGTTCGACGCGCGGCGCCTGCTGGGGCAGGACATCGATATCTTCCACAAGAACCCGGCCCACCAGCGCAAGCTGCTCGGCGTCCTGCGCGGCACCCACCGCACCGAGATCCGGGTCGGCACGCTGACCTTCGGCCTGGCCGCCAACCCGATCGTCGACGACAAGGGCGAACGCGTGGGCACGGTGATCGAGTGGGCCGACCGGACATCGGAAATTGCCACCGAGCGCCAGATCGATGTGATGATGGCAGCGGCCAGCGCCGGAGATTTCGCGTTGCGCCTGGGAACGCTGGGCAAAGGCGGCTTCTTCGCCAAGCTCAGCAGCGGCAGGAACCAGCTGATGGACACCAGCGAGAAGGGCCTCAACGACGTGGCCGCGCTGCTGGCCGCGCTGGCCGAGGGTGACCTGGCTTACTGCATCGAGCGCGGCTACGCCGGCCTGTTCGGCAAGGTCAAGGACAGCGCAAACCAGACCGCCGAGCAGTTGACCCAGGTATTGGGCGAGGTGCGGGCCGCGGCCGACGCGCTGACCGGCGCGGCCAACCAGGTCAGCGCCACCGCGCAGAGCCTGTCGCAGGCGGCCAGCGAGCAGGCCTCCGGCGTCGAGGAGACGACAGCCTCTGTCGAGGTGATGTCGGCCTCGATCACGCAGAACAGCGACAACGCCAAGGTCACCAACAGCATGGCCACCAAGGCCAGCAGGGAGGCCACCGACGGCGGCTCGGCGGT
>CANGHK010000126.1 GCA_947453625.1 Burkholderiales bacterium | reverse complement strand
GCTGGCCAGCCGGTTTGGAGACCACGACGCCACCGGCCGCACCAGCGACCAGGCGCTGGGCCGCATGGCCGAACAGGGCCGGGTGAACCTGCTGACCGCGCTGATGGGCCCTGAGCGCCTGGCCTCGCCCGTGGGTTTCATGGTGGCCCATGTGTCACTGCGCTGGTTGCGGCGCGGCCGGGCGCCCGCCGCCTGGAATGCGGGCAGCGGCGTGCTGCGCAGCGGCGATCGCAGCATCACGATCCGGGCGCAGCTGAGCGATGGCGACGATTGCCACGCTGTGTGCGATTCGGTGATGGTGGCGATCGACCGCGAAGCGCGGCAAAGCATTCGCCTGCCGGACGACCTGCGCGCCGCGGTGGATCGGCTGTCGGTGCGGTGACGGCCTTTCAGCGCGGTCGCGGCCTCGGCGCAGGAGACTGACAACCGACCTCGACTTTACAAGCCGCCTGACCAAGCCTTGGAGCCGCGATGTCCACCCTCGCCCACAACACCGACCACACTGCCGCAGGCCTGACCTGGACCTGCCGCAGGTCGGGCACGGTCACCGACGCCTTGCCGACGTCGCTGCGACCGACCGATCGCGCGGGCGGCCATGCGATCCCGGCCTCGCTGCCGAGGTCGCCGGCCAGGCCGTGATCGGCGGGAAGATCGCAGCCACCAGCGCCGCGGGGCAGGCGCACATCCAGGTCGACGGCCCGCTGGCAGGACGCATTCTGGAGAGCTTTGTGGACCCGGTTATCGCCAGCTTGACGTTGGCCGGCAACCGCAAGCGCGTGGCCTGCGCCTGGGAATTTCAACCGCCCTCATCAATGCCCACGCGAGGCCTGGGGACCTGGCCGGGGTGGCATGACGTGCCAGGATTTCGGTCGTGTGCCCTCGCGTTGTCCTGGTTCGACAGCCCCCTAGCGCAGATCGGGACATTTCGAGGGCACCGACTGCGTGGCAACTCAGTCCCCAAAGCTGAAGTTAAGCTGCAATCAACAGAAGCGTTGAAAGCTGGTGGAGGCCTTGATAATCAAGACGTGACCCTTGCTTGTTCGTGACCCCCGCGTGTTCGAGATGCCCACCTTTCATCATGGATAAATTCTTGCTGCAGCAGCAAGTGCTGCAACGGCTCACCGAAGACCTGCTGCAAGCCGAACAGGCAGCGCGGGAGGCCCATGAAACGGCGACTCACGAAGAAAACATCGCCGAAAACAAATACGACACATTGGGTCTCGAAGCCGCCTACCTGGCCACCGGCCAAGCGCGTCGCGCCGAAGCCATCCGCCAGGCGATGGTCAATTGGCGCCATTTTCGTCCGCGCCCCTACGACGCCAGCAAAGGCATAGAGCTCGGCGCGCTGGTCTGCCTGGTCGATGCCGACGACAAGCAGCAACAGCTCTTTCTCGGCCCTGATGGGGGCAGCATGAAGTTGGTCAGGGGTGCTCAGCTCGTTCAGGTCATCAGCAGCGAAGCCCCGTTGGGCAGGGCCATGCTGGGTAAATACGAGGGTGATGAGGTGTCGATACAGGTCGCTTCAATCCGACAGCAGTTTGAGGTGCTGCGGGTTCATTGAGCCGCAAGTAAGTTCACGCCGAATTGATCAGAAATTACTCGCCCCGACCCCTTTAGGACGCTCTGCACAGTTCCTGGAGAGCTATGCGGAGTTCGTTCACACTCTCTGCGGTCTCGCGCACATCAATTCACTTCGGTGGCACTGGCCGCGAGGCAGATCAGTGTCTGCGAGTCGAAGTTCGAACTCGTGGATCGAGCGCCGCACCGCAGCGAAACCGGTCATCGGCGTCGCGATTTTCTGTTCGTTCTGATGACCGGTAGTGGCCGGGACCACCAGTTGGCAGCCGCGCCCGACAGCAGTCCTTCGGCTTGATCGCCGGTTTGCCCAACGGCATCTGTCGGCAAGTTCCGCGAACGGGTAGTCCCGGCCATAACCGGTCATACAGGCAGCTGAAAGGTCGCGTCACCACCGATCGGTTTATGAGGTGCAGCAGACGCAGAGACGGTGTCGCTGCCCGCCCGGCTGCAGGCGGGCGATGGCGCCTGCCTGCATTGGCCCGTCGGCGCGCCGATAGCGTTTCCGCGCTG
The DNA here is from genome assembly GCA_947453625.1 of Burkholderiales bacterium. GTDB lineage: Bacteria > Pseudomonadota > Gammaproteobacteria > Burkholderiales > Burkholderiaceae_C > Pseudaquabacterium. The sequence goes on along the minus strand of CANGHK010000126.1, from coordinate 1,014 downwards.
GGCGCTGGCGGGCCGCGCTCTGGCCGGGCCGGCGTCAGGCGCTGTGCTCTACTCGGTGGCGGCCAACCTGGTCTGGTGGCGCGCGCCTGCCGGTTGGGCCTCTGCAGATATTTGATAAAAATGAATAAAGTGTATTAATACTTTTAATTGACTATTCATAAAGTTTATGGAACAGTGGATCTCACCCTGCAGTCAGGTGCTGCAGCGCGCCCTGGCCAAGCCAGCGGGTGCCCGAATCTTCATCCCCAGGACTCGCTGAATGGCGTGTTGCGCCCCTCCCATCGACGCTGAGACCGGTCCAAGGCGCGGGTCTGGCGCGTCGGCGCGATGAACGTCCAGGTCGCCATGCGCCTGCTGCGGGTCCTCCATCCGGACCCGCACTACGCCCTGACGGCCAGGGAGGTGACGCTGAGGTTCCATGGCCTGGCGGCGGACGACACATTCACTGCTGCTCAGTTGCGTGGCGTGCAGCGCTACCTCAAGGCCTTGTCGGAAGGCGCCGCCAACGTCGACAAGCCGGCGCTGGCAATGCCCGCCCTGATCGGCGTGATCCAGGAAGGCGGCCCGTCTTTCAGGTACTTTCTGCAGGAGACCTCAGTCAACAAGTGGTTCATGACCGAGACCATGGCCCTGCAACTGTTGTTGGCCACGCAGGTGATGCACCTCAGTCTGGCCGGGCTGGAGCAGGTTGCCCCCGCGGGTGACGAGGAATTGGCCCGACAGGTGATGGGCGCGGCCAGCGCCAGCATCCAGCGCCTGCGCGATCGCGTGCGTGTCGTGCCCGACGGCATCGGCCGCCTGCCCGAGGTGTTGAAAGCGGCGTTCGGCGCGATCCGCAATGAGCGTCAGATCAGGCTGAGCTACGTCAACAGCATCGGCGGCCGCTCGACACCGAAGTTGACTGCTCTGGCGCTGGTTTCAAAGGATGGCACGATTTACCTGGTCGGAACCCAGGAACTGAACGACACGCCGCGCCACTATGCCTTGCACCGCGCGTTCAAGGCCGAACTGTGC
>CANGHK010000125.1 GCA_947453625.1 Burkholderiales bacterium | reverse complement strand
TCTTCCGGTGCCGCATCGATCTGGTCGTAGGCCTTGAACTCGCCGCCGAACTTCTGCGCCAGCACCTTGGTGATGGCCGCCGTCAGCGTGGTCTTGCCATGGTCGACGTGACCGATCGTGCCCACGTTGACGTGGGGCTTGGTGCGTTCAAACTTGCTTTTTGCCATTGCTTCTCTCCAGAAAGAGCTGATTCCCGTGTGCGTTTAAGGTTTCCGGCACTGGTCTGCCACGGGCAGCTGACCAACCACATCATGTGTGGCGCCGAAGACCATCTCAAATTGCAACCGCAGCAGTCCGGCGGCCACCGCGGGTCCGGCTTTGCCGGCCCGCTGGCGGCGCTCCCTTCAGGGAGGAGCGCCGCAGGCGCTGCGGGGGGGGTTATTTCGCGCGCGAGGTGATGATCGCGTCGGCGACGTTCTTCGGCGCTTCGCTGTAGTGCTTGAACTCCATCGTGTAGGTAGCGCGGCCTTGCGACATCGAGCGCAGCGTGGTCGAGTAGCCGAACATCTCCGACAACGGCACTTCGGCCTTGATGACCTTGCCGCCGCCAGGCATGTCGTCCATGCCCTGCACCATGCCGCGACGGGATGACAGGTCACCCATCACCGAACCGGCGTAGTCTTCCGGCGTCTCGACTTCGACCGCCATCATCGGCTCGAGGATCACCGGGCTGGCCTTGCGGCAGCCGTCCTTGAAGCCCAGCGAGGCCGCCATCTTGAAGGCGTTTTCGTTCGAGTCCACCTCGTGGTACGAGCCGAAGGTCAGCGTGACCTTGACGTCGACCACCGGGAAGCCCGCCAGCACGCCGTTGGGCAGCGAGTCGATCACGCCCTTTTGCACCGCCGGGATGAACTCGCGCGGCACCACACCGCCTTTGATCGCGTCGACGAACTCGAAGCCCTTGCCCGGCTCCTGCGGCTCGACCTTGAACACGACGTGGCCGTACTGGCCCTTGCCGCCGGACTGGCGCACGAACTTGCCTTCGACGTCCGAGACCGCCTTGCGGATGGTCTCGCGGTAAGCCACCTGCGGCTTGCCGACGTTGGCCTCGACACCGAACTCGCGCTTCATGCGGTCGACGATGATTTCCAGGTGCAACTCGCCCATGCCCGAGATGATGGTCTGGCCCGATTCCTCGTCGGTCTTGACGCGGAACGACGGATCCTCTGCGGCCAGGCGACCCAGCGCGATACCCATCTTCTCCTGGTCGGCCTTGGTCTTGGGCTCGACGGCCTGCGAGATCACCGGCTCGGGAAAGATCATCTTCTCGAGCGTGATGATCGAGGTCGGATCGCACAGGGTTTCGCCCGTGGTCACGTCCTTCAGTCCCACGCAAGCGGCAATGTCACCGGCCAGGATTTCCTTGATTTCCTCGCGCTGGTTGGCGTGCATCTGCAGGATCCGGCCGATGCGCTCCTTCTTGCCGCGGATCGGGTTGTAGACCGAGTCGCCCGACTTCAGCACACCCGAATAGACGCGCACGAAAGTGAGTTGGCCGACGTAGGGGTCGGTCATCAACTTGAAAGCCAGGGCCGAGAACTTCTCTTCGTCGGTACGGTGGCGCACGACGGGCTTGTCGTCGTCGTCGGTGCCTGGCACCGGCGGGATGTCGGCCGGCGACGGCATGAAATCGATCACGCCGTCGAGCATGCGCTGCACGCCCTTGTTCTTGAAGGCCGAGCCGCAGAACATCGGCTGTATCTCGGCCCCGATGGTGCGCGTGCGGATGCCGAGCTTGATCTCGTCCTCGGACAGGTCGCCCGATTCGAGATACTTGTTCATCAGTTCTTCCGACGACTCGGCTGCCGCTTCGAGCATGTTCTCGCGCCACTTCTTGGCTTCTTCGAGCAACTCAGCCGGAATCTCGCGGTAGTCGAACTTCATGCCCTGCGAGGCCTCGTCCCAGATGATGGCCTTCATCTTGATCAGGTCGATCACGCCAGTGAATTGATCTTCAGCGCCGATAGGGATCACGATGGGCACCGGATTCGCCTTCAGGCGAACCTTCATCTGTTCGACGACCTTGTAGAAGTTCGCGCCGGTGCGGTCCATCTTGTTGACGAAGGCCAGGCGCGGCACCTTGTACTTGTTGGCCTGGCGCCAGACCGTCTCGGACTGCGGCTGCACGCCGCCCACGGCGCAGTACACCATGCAGGCGCCGTCGAGCACGCGCATCGAGCGCTCGACTTCAATCGTGAAGTCGACGTGCCCGGGGGTGTCGATGATGTTGATGCGGTGTTCAGGGAACGACAGTTCCATGCCCTTCCAGAAGCAGGTGGTCGCAGCCGAGGTGATCGTGATGCCACGCTCCTGCTCCTGCTCCATCCAGTCCATCGTGGCGGCGCCATCGTGCACTTCACCGATCTTGTGGTTCACGCCGGTGTAGAACAGGATGCGTTCGGTCGTTGTGGTCTTGCCAGCGTCGATGTGCGCGGAGATACCGATGTTGCGGTAGCGCTCGATGGGGGTCTTGCGGGCCATGGTGTCACTCCAAATACAGGGGCCGCTCTCGGGTTAGTGAAAACCCGCAGTAGCGGCCGAAGGGCTTGAGGGGGAAAGGCTTAGAAGCGGAAGTGCGAGAACGCCTTGTTGGCTTCCGCCATGCGGTGCACTTCGTCGCGCTTCTTCATCGCGCCGCCGCGGCCTTCGCTGGCCTCGAGCAACTCGTTGGCCAGGCGCGCCGCCATCGATTTCTCGCCGCGCTTGCGGGCCGATTCCTTCAGCCAACGCATGGCCAAGGCCATCCGGCGCACGGGGCGAACTTCCACGGGAACTTGGTAGTTCGCACCGCCGACGCGGCGGGACTTGACTTCGACCATCGGCTTGACGTTGTTGATGGCGACCATGAAGATCTCCAGCGGGTCCTTGCCGGCCTTCTTCTCGACCTGCTCCAGGGCACCATAGATGATGCGCTCGGCAACCGCCTTCTTGCCCGACTCCATCACGACGTTCATGAACTTGGACAGGTCGACCGATCCGAACTTGGGATCAGGCAGGATTTCGCGTTTGGGTACTTCGCGGCGACGTGGCATTTCAATTCCTTTTTCAGCTTCAGTGGGTGAGAGCGCCTTCAGTGGCGCGCACCGCAGGGATCACGCAACGGATCCCACACTTACTCGGCCGCCCGCCATTCAAGGCAGGCCGACCGCAACAATCGCAAGGCGAGCCCAGCAGGCCCGCGGCGACAACCTCTGGAAGCAACCCGTAACGGGCCCTTCCCCGACCCTGAGATCAGGCCTTCTTGGGACGCTTGGCGCCGTACTTGGAGCGCGACTGGCGACGGTCTTTCACACCCTGCAAGTCGAGCGAACCGCGCACGATGTGGTAGCGCACGCCAGGCAAGTCCTTGACCCGGCCGCCGCGCACCAGCACGACGCT
>CANGHK010000124.1 GCA_947453625.1 Burkholderiales bacterium | reverse complement strand
CGATGCTCTGCCCACCTTCGACCAGGCGAACCGCCTCTTGCTTGAACTCCAGCGTGTACCGCGCCCTCGGTGTCTTCTTCGTCATTTTCCGTTCTCCTTGCTTGAATTTAATCACTCAGCAAGGGATACGTTTTCTGAGGGCAAGGTCACTTTGCTTTTTGGCCCGGCTCGCGGCTGAGCACCGGGCACCCAATCCCGCTCTTTTGGGGGGAGTGGCGTGGTTCCACCTCGATCCCGTCGGGATGATGCGACGACGCAACGCCTGTGATCTTCCCGCCGTGGTCACCCGCCTTGCAGCGGCGCTGACGGCCTGCCGCGCCTTGGCCGCAGACCTTCGCGCACCGACTTCACCTGCCAGCAACACAGGCCGGGCGGGGCGGGGTCGCCGGTGGCTGCACAATCGGCCTTTGACTTTTTTTGCCGAGGGGTGGAACTGATGCGTGCATTGATACGTTGGGCCGGTACGGCTCTGGTGGTAGGGGTGACGTTGTTGTCGGGCTGCGGTAGCGGCAGTTCGTCGAGTGGCAACGCCAGCGTGCGCCTGCTCAATGCCACTGCGGGTTACAAATCGCTGGATCTGGCGCTCGATACCGTGGCGACCAACAAGGCGGTGCTGCCCGGCGCCGTCGGCAGTTACGCCAGCGCGTCGAGCTCGGGCGTGTCGACCGTGGTCACGGCCACCGATTCGACCGCCGCGCTGTCCACTGCGACACGCACCTTGAACAAGGACGCTCATTACACGCTGATCGCCTACGGCTCGTCCGGCGCGCTCAAGACTGCGCTGATCCAGGAAGACGTGGCAGCTGCGGCTGCCAACGTGACCAGCCTGCAGGTGGCGAACCTGGCACCCGATGCCGGCGCGGTCGATGTCTACCTCACCGGCAGCACCGACACTCTGGACAGCGCCACCGCGATGGCGTCCAACGTCAATGTCGGTGTCAGCGGCTTCTACACCAGCGTCACCTCCGGCACCTACCGGCTGCGCGTGACCGGCGCCGGTCTCAAGTCCGACTTGCGCCTGGACGTGCAGGGACTGGTGCTGAGCAGCACCCAGGTGGCCACGTTGGTGCTGGCCGAGGGTGCCGGCGGCGTGCTGGTCAACGGCGTGCTGGTGGTTCAGCAAGGCGCTGCGTCCGGCGCCACGCTGGCCAACAACCAGGCCCGGCTGCGCGTGATTTCGGCGGTGACCAACGGGAGCACGGTGACCGCCAGCGTGGGCAACACCCCGGTGGCAACCGGCGTGACGTCGCCCAACATCGGCGGCTACATCCAGGTGCCGGCCAGCAGCGGAGCGCCGGTGGTGGTGTCGGTCAACAACGTGCAGGTGCCGGTGGCCAATCAATTGCTGCTGAATGCCGGCGACTACACCATGCTGGTGTGGGGCAGCGCTGCGGCGCCGCAGGTCACGCTGTTGGCCGACGACAACCGTTTCCCGACCGTGAGCGGTAACGCCAATATCCGGATGATCAACGCCACCTCGGGCGCCAGCACGTCGCTGACGCTGAAGGTCGACTTCAGCGTGGTCGCTCAATCGGTGGGCCAGGGCCAAGCTTCGTCCTATACCAACGTGCCCGCCAGCACGACCTCGCGGCTTGACGTGACTTCGGCAACCGGTACGCCGCCGCCCTACTCGGCGACTCCGGTGCCTTTCGCTGCCAAGGGCCTGTACACGATGTACATCCTGGGTGATTCGGGCGCCCCGTTGCAGGACTTCCGCAAGGAGCGCTGAGCGATCCGTGAGGCAGGGGGCCTGTCCCCCGGCCTCCCTGTCTCTCGCCCTCCGGCCGCCAGTCCGCTTCAGCGGCGGGGGCTTTGGGCTTGGCCCGACAATGCAGCGCTTCCCCGCTCCTGTGGCCGGCCGTCCTTGCAAGCTTTCCTCCCTTCGCCGCCGGCGCCGACCGACGGCCTGCCCACGCCCCAGCGCTACCTCGCGATGGCCACCGTTCTCGGCGGCATCGCGCTGTCGGTGCTGGACGGTACCGTGATGAACCTGGCCCTGCCCGGTATCGCGCTCGACATGCGGGTCAGCGCATCGGCGGTGATCTGGGTCGTCAATGCCTACCAGCTTGGCATCCTGACGCTGTTGCTGCCGCTGGCGCGGCTGGGTGAGTTGTTCGGCTACAAGCGGGTCTACCTGTCGGGGCTGGGCCTGTTCACGCTGGCGTCGCTGGCCTGCCTCTTCTCCACCACCTTGCCCCAGCTCAGCGCCGCGCGGGCGCTGCAGGGCATGGGCGCGGCCGGCATGTTTGCATTGAACGCGGCGCTGGTGCGCGCGATCTACCCCCAACGTCTGCTGGGGCTGGGCATCGCGATCAACTCGGCGGTGGTGGCCGTCGCTTCGGTGGCCGGGCCGTCAGTGGCCGCGCTGGTGCTGTCGGTGGCCTCATGGCCCTGGCTGTTCGCGATCAACCTGCCGCTCGGCCTGGCCGTGTTTGCGCTCGGCACGCGCTGCCTGCCGGGCCGGGGCAACACGCGGGCGGGCGGTGAAGGTTTCTCGATGCCCGACGCCGCGCTCAACGTGGCGATGTTCGCGCTGCTGTTCCTGGGCCTGGACCGCCTGCTACCGCGCGGGCAACCCGCGTCCGGTGCAACGGCCGACGGCCTGACGGCTGCCGCGCTGCTGGCGGCCGGCGTGGCTGTGGGCGCGGTCTATGTCTGGCGGCAGCGGCGCCAGCTGGTGCCGCTGCTGCCTATCGACCTGCTGCGCATCCCCGTCTTCAGGCTGTCGATGTTGACGTCGATCGCCGCCTTCGCCGCGCAGATGCTGGCCTCGATCGCGCTGCCCTTCCTGCTGCTGCACGGCCTGGGGCGCAGTGCCGCCGACGCCGGCCTGGTGCTGACGGTCTGGCCCATCGCCACGGTGCTCGCCGCGCCGGTGGCGGGCCGGCTGATCGGCCGCGTTGCCGATGGCCTGCTCGGCGGCATCGGCCTGCTGACGCTGGCGCTGGGCCTGGCGCTGATGGCGCTGTTGCCCGAGCAGCCGTCGCTGGCGCAACTGGCCTGGCGGCTGGCGCTGTGCGGCATGGGCTTCGGGCTGTTCCAGTCGCCGAACAACCACACCATCGTCACCTCGGCGCCGGCGTCCCGGTCCGGTGCTGCCGGCGGCATGCTCGGCACGGCCCGGCTCACCGGCCAGTCCATCGGCGCGCTGGCCATCGCGCTGCTGTTCAGCTGGGGGCTGGCTGCCGAACAGCGCGCGCCGGTGTCAGCCCTGGCGCTGGCCGCGCTGTGCGCCGCCGTCGCCAGTGGCACCAGTTTGCTGCGGCTGCGCGCGGTCCAACGGGCTTGAGCCCGCGCTGGGCGGCCCACCCTCCGACACCCAGGAGACCTTCGTCCATGACTGACACCACTGACCCCGCTGCCCCCATCCTGCCGCCGCTGCCCTTGCCCGCTGGCGTGCGCAGCGTGAGCGTCTGCTGGAACCACCTTGGCCATGACGCTGCCGGTGGCCAGGATGCTTGCCGCGGCAGAGTCAAGGGTGGTGAGCGACCGGAACGTGTCAATGACTTTGCTGCACCTTTCGCGATTAATTTACTGCGCAAGTGTCGGGCGTTTTGTCGGTGACGGTCTCCGATGATGGTGGGTTTATCCAGACTGCGGTGGGCAGTGCATGGGGTTG
>CANGHK010000123.1 GCA_947453625.1 Burkholderiales bacterium | reverse complement strand
GCATGGTTCACCCATGTTCGCCAGTTACAGAATCCCTGCATCGCCGCCGTGCTGCAAGTCATGCTGTTGACCGGCGCCCGCCCGGGCGAGGTGCTGTCGCTGCGCTGGGAGGACATCAACACCCAGTGGAAGGGCTTGACCATCCGCGACAAGGTGGAGGGCGAGCGCACCATCCCGCTGACGCCCTGCGTGGCGCACCTGCTGGCCGCCCTGCCCCGCCGCAACGCCTGGGTGTTCTCAAGTCCGACCAGCGCGACCGGCTGCCTGACCGAGCCCAACACCCCGCACGCCCGGGCCTGCGTTGCCGCCGGGCTGGACGGCCTGACCTTGCACGGCCTGCGCCGCTCGTTCTCCAGCCTGACCGAATGGCTGGAAGTGCCGGCCGGGGTGGTGGCGCAGATTCAAGCCCACAAGCCGAGCGCGACCGCCGAGAAGCATTACAAGCGCCGACCGCTGGAACTGCTGGCCCTGCACCACGAGCGCATCGAAGCGTGGATGCTGGAACAAGCCGGCGTGCAGTTTGACGCGACCGCCGCGCCCGGTGCGCTGCGTGAGGTGACGGGGTGACTGCCAACCCATGCATCGCGTAGCGATACGCGATACACTGCGACATGATTCGGTCATTCAGGCACAAGGGGCTGAAAGCCTTTTTCGAGGACGGCAGCATGGCCGGCATTCAAGCCCAGCACGCACCAAGGCTGGGCCGCATGTTGCGGGTGCTGGATGCCGCAGCGAAACCTCAGGACATGAACCAAGCCGGCTGGCAACTGCACCCGCTCAAGGGGCGCGACCTCAAGGGACACTATTCGGTATGGGTCAGCGGCAACTGGAGACTGACCTTCATATTCCACGGCACGGACGCTGAACTGGTGGACTATCAAGACTACCACTGACGAAGGAGCACTATGACTTCCGCACTGAACCACCCGCATCCTGCTGCCGTGCTGCGCGACGATGTGTTGCCAGCGCTGGGCCTGAGCGTTACCGAGGCCGCATCGCAACTTGGTGTGTCACGCATCACGTTGTCTCGCGTGCTCAACGGCCGGGCCGCCATCTCGCCCGAAATGGCACTGCGCCTGCAAGCCTGGCTTGGCAAAGAGCGCGGCGGCGATGCTGGGCTGTGGCTGCGCCTGCAAGCCAACCACGATTTGTGGCTGGCCGAGCAAAAATTCAAGGCTGTTCCGATGCAAGTACAGCCCGCGCCAGCAGCCGCCTGACACCTTCCGCCGAGCCCAGGCACCCAAACCGACCGCCGCGCCCGGTGCGCTGCGCGTGGTGCCGTTTATTCAACGGCAAGCACCTTGCCTGAATAGTCGTCAATGTGTACGATACACAAATGACCAGCGCCGACCTGATACGCGAGATGCGGCAAGCCGGCTGGGTGCTTGACCGGGTGAACGGTTCGCACCATGTGTTCAAGCATCCCCAACGGCCCGGCATCGTGGTGGTGCCGCACCCGAAAAAGGACTTGGGGCAAGGGCTGGTCAAAGCCATCCGGCGAGATGCCGGCATCCTGCCATCGTCCGAGAGGTGAACCCATGCGCTACCCCATTGCCATCGAACCCGGCACCGACGCCACCGCCTGGGGTGTGGTGGTGCCTGACCTGCCCGGGTGCTTCTCCGCTGGCGACACGATGGAAGAGGCGCTGATTCAGGCCGAGGAAGCCGTGACCGCGTGGATTGAAACCGCCTTGGACGCCGGGCAAGTCATCCCAAAGCCTTCAGCTATCGACGCCCTGCGCGCCGCGCACCCTGAGTTCGAAGGTTGGCTGTGGGGGCTGGTGAAGATCGACCCGGCGATGCTGGACAACACCCTCGAGCGGGTGAATATCAGCCTGCCGCGCCGCGTGCTGCATCGCCTGGACGCCCGCGCCCGAAGTGCCGGCGAGACCCGCTCAGGGTTCATTGCCCGCATGGCGATTGAGGACCGCGAGCCTGCCACCACCTGACGCTGCGCGTTGGAAAGCAGGCCTTGAGCAATCGAAGCGAAATCTTTCGCACCGGGGTACTTCGAGGAGCCGTCAATGTCCGGCGGTGGGCCATCGCCGGTGCTGCCGGCAGACGTTCCCGTGATAGTTACGTTCGCCGCTTTGGCGGCCGGTGCGGTGGTGGCCGAGCCCGCCGGAACCGCAGCGCACAGTCAAGCTACCAACATCTTGCCGCGCCGCCCGCGGGCCGCTGGGGGGCGACCTGGCGCGTTGCTGGCGCATCGCATGCGGTGCCGGGCGAGCCGGTGATCAACGCGCCAACCCGATCCGCCGGCCCGTGCGCTGGCGGGCATCCTGACGCGGCTGTGGCCCGCCACCTGCGCTGCCGCCCCGGGCATTGACCAGCGCCAGCCCGAGACCCTGCGACCGAGCGTGAAGGGCCATGTGCTGCTGGCCGGCGACCGTCACCCCGAGCCAGGCGGCGCCGCCGCAGCCATCGCGTCAGCGGTTCGGCTACACGGTGGCTACACGGTACAAAACGATGTACCCGTGGCTACATGGTGGCTACATGAGCCTCACCCAAGAAAAACGGGCTAGAAGCCTGAACTTCTAACCCGTTGATTTTGCTGGTATTTCTTGGGGTGGCTGATGGGGCTCGAACCCACGACAACAGGAATCACAATCCTGATTTTATGGTATTTGCCATCGTTGATTGAAGTAGGTACACTCTATACAAATCAACACTTTAGCTCTGATGTACTGGCTTTTTGAACAGCCCGTCCGTTGATTGAAATGGGGCTTTATTCGGGAAATCGTCTTACATCCGCCCTTACATCCTGGCGATGTAAGACTCTGGAAGGACATGACATGGCGAAGATTGCTTTCACTGCTGGCCGGGTTCGTGGGTTCAAGTGCGAGCCCGACAAGGCGCAGGCTTTCCTGTGGGACTTGACCGCGCCCGGCCTAGGCCTGCGGGCGACGCCAGCCGGGAAGCCGGCCTACGTCTTCCAGAGCGAGTTCCAAAGCAAGACCCTGCGCATCACCATCGGCAGCCCTGACGCCTGGAGCATCCCGCAGGCGCAGGAAAAGGCCCGCGAGCTTCAACGCCAGATTGACGAGGGCCGCGACCCCCGCGAGGTGAAGGCCGAGACCATCGCCGCCGACGTCGCCAAGCGCGAAGCCGAACGGGACCAAGGGCTGACCGTCGCCGAAGTCTGGGCCGTCTACATCGCCGAGCGCCGCCCGCACTGGGGCGACCTTCACCTGCGGGACCACATCGACAAGGCCAAACCCGGGGGCTTGCCGTCCGGCCGCCGGGGTGGTGGCAAGAGGCTGACCCAGCCCGGGCCGCTGGCCGCGCTGATGCCGCTGGCGCTGCGCGACCTCGACGCCGCCACCATCGAAGCCTGGGCCGCGAAGGAAGGCCAGACCCGCCCGGCATCGGCCCGGCTGGCGTGGCGCCTGCTGACCGTGTTCCTGACCTGGTGCAGCGAACAGCCGGCCTATGCGCCGCTGCTGCCCGACAAGAACCCGGGCAAGACCCGCAAGGCCCGCGAGTCGCTGGGCAAAGCCGGCACCAAGTCGGACGTTCTCCAGAAGGGACAGTTGGCCGCGTGGTTCATCCAAGTTCGCCAGCTACAGAACCCCTGCATCGCCGCCGTGCTGCAAGTCATGCTGTTGACCGGCGCCCGCCCGGGCGAGG
>CANGHK010000122.1 GCA_947453625.1 Burkholderiales bacterium | reverse complement strand
TCCCGCGTTGGAACTGGATCTGGTTGGTTGGCATGGCCTGGCTCCGTCAATGAACAGAGTCAGCTTAGGGAGCCAGTGGCTCACCAGGTGAGCCTTGCTGAGCTTTGTGCCTAGTCAGGAGGGATTTAGCCTTATGCCAGTTCAAGCTGCACTGCACGCGAACAGTCGGCAGAGCCCGGTCATTGCGCCGCCGGCGGTTGCAGGCCGGCATCTGACTTGACGGGTGCAGACCGTCGGTGGTGTGCACCAACAGGAGATGGTGCACACGATGGAGACAGTGACAGCGATCGCCGGGACGTCATGGTGCCAGCACGAATCAGTCGACGTTAACTATCCTGCCCACCCGCCCCGGAAGTTGTCGTCAAACCGGAGGCGCCGGCGTGTGTCAGCCTGTTTTTCGATCAGATCACGGTATGAACTCTGCCGTCGGCCGGACGATGATCAGTTCTTTGTCCTGTCCGTTAAAGCGCCGAGAGCTGCTCCGATTGCTGCCGCGACGCCGGCCAACGGAAGGCAGAGAAGGGCGCCGCCTATCAACCTCAAGGATAACGGCGCGCCACGAAACGGGCTTCCAGGCTCATCGGACAGCATTGCCCAACCCATGGTCACGATCGCGGCACTGAGAGCGCCGCGCCCGGCATAGAGGGATTTCTTGTTCATCGTGGACTCTGAAGGTCGAGCCCCCCTCAGTCGCAGAACAATTGCGAGCCGATGTGCTGGCAGGTCGTCCTGCTGCCATCACTGCGGTTCGTGTGGGTGATGTTGCCAATGCGCTGGGTGGTGCTGGATAACCCATTGCTGTTCTGTCCGTAGGTGATACTGCCTATCGCCTGGGCGCTGTACGCAGTGCCGTCACTGCGGCTGGTGTAGGTCGTGTTGCCGATGCGCTGAGTCGTGGACGTCGTGCCGTCGCTGGACTGACCGTGGGTGAAGTTACCGATTTGCTGGCTGCTGTAAGAGCTGCCACTGGCCGAGTTGCAAACGACCTGGATGCCGATGACCTGACACGTGGTCTGAGCGCTTGAAGCGCCAGCCACGGCCGCCAGGGCGGAGAGAAGCAATGCATTCCTCATGATGTGGTCCTTTTTTGGGGAAACGACGGAAAGCGGGTTTGACTATTTGCGCTGCATGTACCCGCGAGACTCCATGCAGCGATCGAACACACCCTGAGACTGGGCCCATTCCGCGGCCGCCAGCAGTCCACCAAGGGCGGCCATGCCGCCCCCGCGCGCCATCCCGCCACCAGCCGTCCGGACACGCTCGTTGTCGATGCTGTTCGCGGCGATCGATTGACAGCTGGCCCGGTCAGCCTCGAACTGGGCCGGCGACAGACCGTTGAGCCACCACTGCTCGGCCGGGTTGGAGGTGGCGCAGGCGCCGATCAGGCACGCCGAAAATAGCGTTGCGGCCTTCAACATGTGTAGCGCGGGTTCAGGGCAACGAAGACTCAGCCACTTCATCAGTCAACTCCTCAAGAAATCACATTTAAAGACATTAAATTCGTATTGCATCAAGCTCATGGCGCTGGTGCCGGACCTGCGCTGCCTGTCGCCTCTTGCTGCGCAGCATCGTGTCTTCAACCCGAAAGTCGCAGTCCGCTGTGAACGATGGCGCCTGGGTGGCCTGCTTCAGGGCCGTGGGTGCGACGCTGGCCAACTAGCGTCACGAGGCGGGCCTGTCGCAGCATCGCGTTGCCGAGCACATTGGGGTAGAGCCCGAAACGGGCTTGAGCAGGGAGGCGGGATCGATCGTGCCGACCCTTCTTCGGCTGCGGCAACTGTCCGCTGTGTACGGTTGCTCGATGGGGGCGCTCATTTGCCGCACCTCCGACCGGGCCCCTGACATCGCCAATTGGCTTGCCAAGGCAATTGACGGCCTGTGCGACGCCGACCGGGTCGTCGTGATCCAGCAGACCGCGCAATTGACGCAGCACCTCAAGTCCAGCACCAGGCGGAGGAAGTGAAGGGGCGATGGCCGTAGCGTTGATGGGAGGTCTTGGGGCAGGAGCCATTGACCGACGGTATTCGGCAACCGTCGGCAGGTGGAGAAATTCCCCTGCGACGGCATCGCCGCCATCGGCGCCACCATCAACCTGCTGGCCAGAACCGTCAAACAGGTCATACCCCCGGGCCGAACCCGTACTCGGCCAGTTCACCACGTCAAACCGCCTGTGCGCCTGGCCTGCAAGATGTGACATCGATTGGGTCCGGTGCCCACCCGTCGCCACTGCAATATGATCCCGCCGATGTGGCCATTTGCATCCAGAGGTTCTCGCGCGGCTACCGTCGCGCCCCCATCAACTGCGGCGACCCAGATCGACTACGCCGCTTACGCGCGCAACGATGTCGCCTTGAAAGTGTGGCTGCCCGCCAAGTTGGTGGCGTCGCTCGATGTCATCAGTGCGGAGACGGACAACAGCCGCCCCGACGTGCTGCGCGCCATCTTGTTCGAGCATGTCCACGGTCAGGCGGAACTGGCACGACTGCGAGACTGGCACCGGCGTCAACCTCTGGCGCCCGACAGCAGCATCAAGCTCTCCGCGAAACGCAAGGTCGAGGATCCTGCTGCGGGACTGCGACTGCTCGGCAAGGCTATCGAGGACTTCAAGTTGTGGATGCCAAGCAAGCTTCGGGTCAGCCTGGCTGACCTGGCATCGGCCGAGAATCTGGGACTGTCAGACTATGTTCGCAAGGTGATGGTGTACCGACTGCTGGGTGAGCCCTTCCACCGGCAATGGCAGCAAGCGATCGGGCGCGTTCCGATTGAGTACCGGGAGATGGAGAGACAGGCCTAGTTGTCAGCGGCGGCAGCAGCGCGCGGGTGGTGACCGATCGGATTGCGGACTGAGACTGGCATGCTGATCGGGCAAGGCAGCACCCACCGCGATGCCGTACGGTTGCCCAGCCAGGCACAGCGCAGTCGACATGCGCTTGAAGACAAGGCGCGCCGAGCGCTGGAAGTTCGACATCGACCTCAAGTTTCCTGCAGGTGCCAGGACAAAAACATTAGCGGCCCGAAACCCGCTGACAATGAGTGCATCCTTTGCCTTGGCTCCGACCTTCCACTGAGCAAGAAAGGTTGTCCCCGCCTCTTCAGAAGCCCAGGCATCTGGCCATCTCCTCGGCCGTTTCCCGAGTGAGACCAGGATTCTGGGCCATCGCTTGCGCGATGGGATCGAATGTCGTGGATTGCATTGATTTCCCGGAAATCGCGCTTTTCCTGGCGAGTAAAGCCTTCAGGCGCTGATGGCTGCCCGGCTCCAGTTCCGTCGGTTGTTGTGCCATCTTCAAGTCGTGCTCTTGCTGCTCGTCCATCGTTTGATTCCTTCTTCAGCATGTTGCTGATCTTGCGTGGTGATGCCCCGCGGCACGCGCCAGCGCAGCTGCGGCGTTGGCGCAGTCCGGCCATGGGGCCGTTGATGCGTGCCCTTCAGTCAGCCAACGCCGTCTTGCGCACCTCCCGCACATGCTTGCACTCGCCTCGGTACTCAAAGCCCGGGCAGGTGCACTGCAGGTGGCCGCCGCGGCCGAAGCTCACCTGGTAGAACTTGGTCGGGTCCTTCGAGGTCGGAAACGCCCAGGCGCCGGTCTCGGCTAGAGGCCCATCGCTGGGCAGCGCCGCCAACATCTCGCCGATGATGTCGATGCGCGCAGCGGCCTGCCCCGTCGCACTGGCCGCCTTGGTTTCCTGCAGCAGGGCCGGGCCAAGGCGCATCAGTTTGGCCTGCAAGT
>CANGHK010000121.1 GCA_947453625.1 Burkholderiales bacterium | reverse complement strand
TGGATGCTCTGGTACAACCGGACCCGACTGCACTCGACGCTGGCCTATGTCAGCCCGATGCAGTTCGAAGAAAACTGGCTGGCCGATCAACCCCGGCAAGCCAGCGCGTAGGCCAGCTATGGGATACGGAATCCAGGGGCAAGGTCAAAGCCCCTGGTTCCACCATCGGAATCAGGGGCTTGCATGACGTGATCAGGCACCGCGAGGCGCCCGAAAACCTTGTTACATGTGGTCGATCATCACATGCAAATCGCGCCGCAACCCGCGTCGTTGCTCGCTCCGCCCCTTCTGACTTTTCCTATCTCCCGTCACGTTCCCCTCCATTCCGGTGGGATGACGTTTTCATAGGTAAGTACAGATGATGTCCTGTCACTTGGCCGAACCCGTTGGCGGGCACGGCGAAACTCTAGCATTTCGCGCCACCAGATCAAGCCCTGGCGACTGGAACTGGCAACTGGCTCAAGCCCATTCGCGTCTCGCCTGCCATCTTGTCGGCCGCGCGCAGCCATACCCTATTGCAGAAGCTCGCCACGCGCCAGGCGTGCAGCGCCAGCGCCGAAGGTCACGAAGCGCGAGCGACTCAGGTGTGTTGCTCGGGCCACGAGAAGGCAGTCGGCGAAGTCCGCGGACGGAGATTGGTCGAGCAGGTAGAGCGCCGCTTCCACCTTGGCGTCATGCTCGAACTCGACTCCGGGCGTCTCCAGCATCGAGATGAAGGCGGCCGCCATCGACTTGCGGCTCACCCGGTACCGACTGCGAAGAACCCACTCGGTCTCGAGCGGGCGCGCACAACGCCTCAGACCCGCTCCGCCTTCGAAAACAGCACCGCGCCAGGCAGACCTTTGAAGTGTTCGTCGCAGGTCAGCAGTTCTGCGCCATGCTTCTGTGCCGTCGCATAAACGATCGCATCGGCGGTTGCCAGCTTGTACTGCCGATGCAGGTCGGCAGCCAGCAGCGCAATCGCGGTGTCGAGTGGCACGACCAGGCATTTCTGCGTATAGGCTATGACCTGATCAGCCTGCTCCTCGCCAAGTTCCCGCACCAGCCACTTCGACAGCTCAAGCTGCACGATAGTCGGCACGATGCAATTAGGCTTGTCGGGGAACTCCTTGCCCAGCTTCTTGCCGAGCGGACTGCCCGTCAACCACTCGATCCAGGCTGAGGTGTCGACAACACGTATCTCCGCCGCCATCAGTAGCGGTCCTTGCGATCGCGATAGCCCGCCTTGCGTGCACCTTTGGCGATGCCGGCCAGGTCACTGAGCTCCGGAACCGGCATGACCAGAACACCCTTGCCCCTGGGAATGAACACGAACTCCTGGCCAGCGCTCCAGTGCGCTTCCTCCCGAATGGCCTTGGGAATCGAAATCTGGAACTTGCTCGACAGCGTGGCGGTGGCGGTCATTTCCTTACCTCATGAGAATCGATCGACGTTTGGTAAGAATATACACTATCCAGGCTTCGCATCAAGCGAAGCTATCACCAAAGCGAGTCGCGGATGGCCGCTGACGGGCCTGGCGCAGTGCACCGTCGCGCATCTGCAAGTCGGAGGTTCCTTCCAGCCCGGCAGGAGCCAGGAGGGGCTTGGGATCAGGACGCGTTCCGAGTTGCCCATCTTGCGACGCCATAGACCTGCTTCGCTCGGCGCTGGATGGTCCACCGCCAGCGACCTGGCCGGCGTGAAGGTAGGGGTCAGCCCCTCAACCATGCAAACCACTTCAGCGCCTCGATGAACAGCCCACCACCATCGGTGAGTTTGTAGAGCTTGCCTTTGGGCTTGGCGTTGTTGATCCGGGTCGCGGAAAGGGTGTAGTTGCAGAGTCTCATGTCGCCTTCTCTCGTCCAATTTGCGGCCCCTCCAAATGGAGGAATTTGGAGGATTTCCCTCCGCTCTACCCGCCTTATTCCCCTCCAAAGTGGCGGGATTTCGTGGTCGGCCGTGAGACGAGCTGAAAAGCAAAAGCCCCTGATTTCTTCAACAAAATCAGGGGCTTACGGGGCGTCATGAGACGCAGTGGAACGAGATCACATGTGGTCGATCATGACCTGGCCAAAGCCAGAGCAGGAGACCTGGGTCGCGCCCTCCATCAGCCGCGCGAAGTCATAGGTGACCTTCTTGCTGGCGATCGAGCGCTCCATCGACGCGATGATCAGGTCGGCAGCGGCAATCCAGCCCATGTGGCGCAGCATCATCTCGGCCGAAAGGATCTCGGAACCGGGGTTCACGTAGTCCTTGCCGGCGTACTTGGGCGCGGTGCCGTGAGTGGCTTCGAAGCAGGCGATCGAGTCCGACAGGTTGGCGCCCGGGGCGATGCCGATGCCGCCGACCTGCGCAGCCAGCGCGTCGGAGATGTAGTCGCCGTTCAGGTTGAGCGTGGCGATCACCGAGTACTCGGCCGGGCGCAGCAAGATCTGCTGCAGGAAGGCGTCGGCGATCGAATCCTTGACCGTGATCATCTTGCCGGTCTTCGGGTTCTTGAACTGACACCACGGGCCGCCGTCGATCAGTTCGGCGCCGAACTCCTTCTGCGCCAGCCCATAGGCCCAATCACGGAAGCCACCCTCGGTGTACTTCATGATGTTGCCCTTGTGCACGATGGTCAGGCTGGGCTTGTCGTTGTCTATCGTGTACTGGATCGCCTTGCGCACCAGGCGCTCGGTGCCCTCGCGCGACACTGGCTTGATGCCGATGCCCGAGGTGTCGGGGAAACGGATCTTCTTGACACCCATTTCCTCGACCAGGAACTTGATGATCTTCTTGGCCTTGTCGCTCTCGGCTTCCCACTCGATGCCGGCGTAGATGTCTTCCGAGTTCTCGCGGAAGATCACCATGTCGATCTTGTGCGGCTCTTTGACCGGCGAAGGCACGCCCTTGAAGTACTGCACCGGGCGCAGGCAGACGTAGAGGTCGAGTTCCTGCCGCAGCGCGACGTTCAGCGAGCGGATGCCGCCGCCCACCGGCGTGGTCAGCGGTCCCTTGATCGAGACCACGTACTCTCGCAGCGCGGCCAGCGATTCCTCGGGCAGCCAGACGTCGGGGCCGTAGATCTTGGTCGACTTCTCACCGGCGTAGATCTCCATCCAGTGGATCTTCTTGGTGCCACCGTAGGCCTTGGCCACGGCGGCGTCGACCACCTTGATCATCACCGGGGTGATGTCGAGCCCGGTGCCGTCACCCTCGATGAATGGGATGATGGGCTGGTCCGGAACATTCAGCGAGTAGTCGGTGTTGACCGTGATCTTCTGCCCACCCTCGGGCACTTTGATGTGCTGGTACATGTTCGTTGGCTCCGCGCGCTGCGCTGTTTGAGGAAAACCCGACTATTTTATGTCATCGGGGCTGTCAACCGACTGACGTCGGCCGACGTTTCGGGAGTGCCCTCCCAATGTAGGAGGGCGCTTTCAATCCATCATTTAGGACTCTCACCATGAACAAGCTCCTGGCCACCCTGATCGCCGCCACCTTCGCCACCGCTGGCGCTTTCGCCGCTGACGCGAAGAAGGAAGAGAAGGCTGCCGCACCGGCCGCTGCCGCTTCCAAGGCCGACAAGAAGGAAGAGAAGAAGGCTGCAGCGCCCGCCGCCGCCGCTTCCAAGGCCGACAAGAAGTAATCTGGGCATGTCGAGCAGCCGTTCGCGGCTGCCCGGTCCCGACGCCCGGCCGCTTGGTCGGGCGTTTTTGTTTGCGGTGTTCAGATCCGGCATGTCGGGTCGGGTCAACTCAGGCACCAGGCCGCCACACGCATCCACAGCCCGTGGCCCAAGGCCCAGGCCGACGCGCAGGCCAGCGCGGCACCGGCCCACCGCACCGGCGTGGCGCCAGACCGCGCCGCCGCACCCGCCCGCCCGCCCGTCATCCGCGACGTCAGC
>CANGHK010000120.1 GCA_947453625.1 Burkholderiales bacterium | reverse complement strand
CCGCCGGCAAGCGCATGGGCCACGCCGGCGCGCTGATCTCGGGCGGCGCCGACACGGCCGATGCCAAGCTGGCGGTGATGGAGGAATGCGGCTTCACCATCACCCGCAACCCGAGCGAGATGGCGCGCCTGCTCAAGGCGCTGCTGTAATTCGGCTGCCGGCCCGCTGGCTGCGTAGAAGTACGAACGGCCAGGCGGCTGTGGTTTCCTAAACTCCGGTTTGCGTTGTTGCCGGTGCGCGGGCCGCCTTGACGCACACCCACCCTCCGGAGACTTGCATGGAAATCACATCGGCCGCCTTCTGGGCCGCACTCGGCTCGATCATCCTGGCCAACATCCTGCTCTCTGGGGACAACGCGGTGGTGATCGCGATGGCCGCGCGCTCGCTGCCGGCCCAGCAGCAGAAGAAGGCCATCTTCTTCGGCAGCGCGGCGGCGATCGTGCTGCGCGTGGTCCTGACGCTGATCGCGGTCGAGATGCTGAAGTGGCCCTTCCTCAAGATCGTCGGCGGCCTGCTGCTGGTCTACATCGGCGTCACGCTGCTGCTGGAAGACGACGATGGCGGCGACCAGGGCGCGGCCACCAACGCCGGGCTGCTGACCGCCATCCGCACCATCCTGATCGCCGACCTGGTGATGAGCCTGGACAACGTGCTGGCGGTGGCCGCTGCCGCCAAGGGCAACACGCTGCTGCTGGTGCTGGGCCTGGGCATCAGCATCCCGCTGATCATCTTCGGCAGCACGTTGCTGCTCAAGGTGATGGAGCGCTTCCCCGTCATCATCACGATGGGGGCCGCGCTGCTGGGTTTTCTGGCCGGCGAGATGATCTTCACCGATCCGGGCGTGATCCGCCAGTTTGGTGTGCAGTCCCACACGGTGGTCAACACGGCCGGCGTGGCCGGTGCGCTGCTGGTGGTGGCACTGGGCCGATTCCTGCAGCGTCGCCAGGCGTCCCGCCACGCGACGCCCTGAACGCGCGCGGCTGCGGCCTCCCCAACACGCGGCCTGGCCACACGCGCCGCGCCAGGGCCGACGTGATAAGTTCAGGCTGACGCGCGCAGACGGCGTGCACCAGGAGGTCTATTGGCCTGGTATCCCTTCAAGCGCGCCGAAACCGCGCTCCCGGTGGACGACGATGGCGGACCGCCCGTGCTGGCCGGCCGCTACCGCCTGGGTGCCCGCATAGGCGCCAGCGACAGCGCCGCGGTGCACGAGGGAGTCGACCTGCGCACCGGCGGCGCGGTGGCGGTCAAGCTGATCACCCTGGGCTCGGCCCTGCCCGCAGCAGAGCGTGCCGAGTGGGTCGCCCGCCTGCGGCGCGAGGCCGACCTGGGCCGGCGCCTGCAACACCCCGACATCATGGCGGTGCATGACGCCGGCCTGGCCGGAGCGCAAGCCTGGCTGGCGATGGACCGGGTGGGCGGAGCCGACCTCAGCCGCTACACCCGGCGCCACCGTCTGCTGCCCGAGGTACTGGTGCTGCGCATAGGCGCGCGGGTCGGCGCGGCGCTGGCCTTCGCCCATGCCAGGGGCGTGGTGCACCGCGACCTGAAACCGGCCAACGTGCTGCTAGACCTCGGCACGGGCCAGCTCAAGCTGGCCGATTTCGGCGTTGCCAAGCTGGCCGACACCCAGCTGACCCGAACCGGCATGACCCTGGGCACCCCCGCCTACATGGCGCCCGAGTTGCTGGCGGGCGCGCCCGCCAGCGCCACCAGCGATGCCTACGCGCTGGGCGTGATGCTGTTCGAGTTGCTGACCGGCCGGCGGCCGCACCAGGCCGCCACGCTGGGCGAATTGCTGCGGGCCACGACGCAAGAGCCGCCCGCCTCGCTGGCCGCGCTGCGACCGGACCTGCCGGCCCCGGCGGTGGCGGTGGTCGAACAACTGCTCGCGCGCGCCGCCGGCCAGCGACCAGCCGATCTGGCCGCCTGGGCCGCCCAGGTCGCGGCCTTGGCGGCCTTGATGGCCAGGGTGCTGACACCGTCGGTTTCGCCACGCTTGTAGCGGCCGCACTGCACTGACCAAGCCGGCTTCCAGGGCACAATCGCGAAGCAAGGCGTGGCGCAGCACCCGCCGCCAGCCCCCCACTGCTTCCACGGCCGCCTCGCCCAGCATGAATCTCGAATTCTTCCACGCTGTCGACACCGGGCGGGTGCGCGGCAACAACGAGGATGCCGTGCTCGTCGACAGCGCCAATGCGCTGGCCGTGCTGGCCGACGGCATGGGCGGCTACAACGCCGGCGAGGTGGCCAGCGGCATGGCCACCGACTTCATAGGCAGTGAGCTCGGGCGCTGGCTGGCAGAGGCCGCCGACCGCGCCACCGACGCCGAGGTCAAGCGCGCAATGGAGATCTGCGTCGACAACGCCAACTGCGCCATCTTCAATGCCGCCAACGCCAACGCGCAACACGCCGGCATGGGCACCACGCTGGTGCTAGCGGTGTTCCGCGAGACCGGCCTGAGGCTGGCCCATGTCGGCGATTCGCGCGCCTACCGCTGGCGCGACAACACGCTGGCGCAGATCACCCGCGACCATTCGCTGCTGCAGGAACAACTCGACGCGGGCCTGATCACGCCGCAGCAGGCCGCGTTCTCGGCCAACAGGAACCTCGTCACCCGGGCGGTAGGCGTCGACGACAGGGTGTTGCTCGAGACCCACCTGCACCCCACAAAGCCCGGGGACTTGTACCTGATGTGCTCTGACGGCCTGACCGACATGCTTGACGATCCGACGATCGCCCGCCTGTTGCTGACCCACGACGCGCTGCCGGCGGCGGGCCAGGCGCTGATTGCCGCGGCCAACGATGCTGGTGGAAAAGACAATATTTCGCTGATACTCGCGCGGGTGGGCAGTGGTGCCGCGGACGCGGGTCGGCCGTGGTGGAAATTCGGCCGCTGAAGCCAGCGCGGCAGGCACCGCCGGTCGGCTGACCCGGGTCACGGTCAGACAGAACAAAGGGTCAAGCATGGGCAAGCTGGTGGTGTCTCTCGACGGGGTGGTGATCAAGGAGGTGCAGATCACCAAGGACAAGACCACGCTGGGGCGGCGGCCCTACAACGACATCGTGATCGACAACCTCGCCGTCAGTGGCGAGCACGCGGCGCTGCAGATGGTGGGCCCCGACGTCTTCATCGAAGACCTCAACAGCACCAACGGCACTTACATCAATGGCAAGGCGATCAAGCGGCAACTGCTGGCTCACAACGACACGGTCGAGATCGGCAAGTACAAGATCAAGTACTTGGTTGACGACAGCAGCGACTACGAGAAGACCATGATCGTGCGCCCTGGCGCTGCTGGCCACTCGCCCTACCACCACACCGCGCCGCAGGCCAACCCGGCCTCCGGCGCGATGGGCGGCGGCTTGCCGGCGGCGTCGATCAAGGTGCTCAGCGGCGCGGCGGCGGGCCGCGCCGTCGCGCTGACCAAGGTCGTCACGACGGTCGGCAAACCCGGCGTGCAGGTGGCCGCCATCACCCGGCGGCCCACCGGCTATGTGCTGGCCCATGTCGAGGGCGCGCGGCGGCCGTCGATCAACGGCGTGCTGCTGAGCACCGAAACCGCGCCGCTGAGCAACGGCGACCTGATCGAACTGGCCGGCACGCAGATGCAGTTCATCCACGGTTGACTGGGCGGGCCGCGGCGCTGGCCCGGCCTGGCTGCTATGGCGCGGCATGACAAAGGTCACGGCCTCGGCGCTTGTCGCCCGCGCGGTGCAGGCCGGCGTGTGAAATGACCTCGCGCCGGCTTGCGCTGGCCCGGCCCGCCCTGCACCATGCTGCAGCGACCGCGCCCGCAACGGCGGCGTCGGCCTGCCCCCAAAGTCACCCCCACCCGCGTCTGCGCCAGCGCCGACCCGACTGCATCTCCATCGCCATGCAAATCCACGTTCTCGGTTGCTCGGGCTCGATCGCCGCGGGTTGTCGAACCACCGCTTTCCTGCTCGATGACGACGTGCTGATCGATGCCGGCACCGGCGT
>CANGHK010000119.1 GCA_947453625.1 Burkholderiales bacterium | reverse complement strand
CTAGGGCCAGGCGCTGATCCGCAGGCCCGCGCACTCGCTCAAGCGGCCGGCGTCCGCGCGGCGGCCCCATCGATCAGCAGCTGCCGCAACACCGACTTGCGCACCTTGCCCAGCGCAGTGCGGGGCAAGGTGTCGACAACGACGGTGCGGCGCGGCTGCTTGTAGCGCGCCAGCCGCTGCGCCAGGTGGGCCTGCAGCGCCGGCAGGTCGGGCAGGGCCCCTGGCTGCGCCACCAGCACCAGCACCGGCACCTCGCCCCAGTGCGGGTCGGGCAGGCCCAGCACGACAGCTTCGGCCACGCCGGGCCAGGTGGCGGCCAGGCTCTCGATCTCTGCCGGCAGGATGTTCTCGCCGCCCGAGATGATCAGGTCGCGGCTGCGGCCAACGACGGTGACGAAACCTTCGCTGTCGGCGCGGGCCAGGTCGCCTGTGGCGAACCAACCTCGTTCAAAGCCAGCACCGGCCGGTCGCCGGTGGTAGCCGCGCATCAGGTTGGGTGCCTGCAGCAGGATCTCGCCGACCTCGCCCGGCGCCACCTCGGCCCCTGCCGGATCGGCCAGCCGCAAGCCGACCCCCGGCGCCGGCCGGCCCGTCGAGCCCACCCGCGCCAGCGCCTCCTCAGGCCGCAGCGCGATCGAAAATGGCCCGCTCTCGGTGCTGCCGTAGACCTGCGCCACCGGCACGCCGCGGGCGTGAAAGCCGTGGATCAAGCCGACCGGCACGGTCTGCGAACCGCTGTTGACGAAGCGCAGGCTGGCCAGATCGGCCGCCGGCCAGCCGGGGTGCGTCAGCAAGGCCTGCATCAGCGTGGGCACCAGCAGGCTGGTGCTGGGCCGCCAGACCGCCACGTCCCGCAGCCAGGCCGCGGGGTCGAAACGGGCGTGCAGATGGACGGCCGCACCCACCGCCAGCGCCGGCAGCACCTGGATGCACAACCCGCCGACATGGAACAGCGGCAGCACCGCCAGCACCCGGTCGTCGGCTGTCAGACCCTGCACCGCCAGCGCGATGTCGATGTTGGCCAGCATGCCGGCCTGGGTGTGCAGCGCGCCCTTGGGCTCGCCGGTGGTGCCCGAGGTGTAGACCAGCAGCAGGTCGGCAGCGGCAGGGTCTGGCAACGCCGGCACAGGTGGCAG
Source organism: Burkholderiales bacterium (assembly GCA_947453625.1). GTDB lineage: Bacteria > Pseudomonadota > Gammaproteobacteria > Burkholderiales > Burkholderiaceae_C > Pseudaquabacterium. The sequence continues at coordinate 2,869 of CANGHK010000119.1, read as the reverse complement.
GCCAGGCGCCGCCCGCCGGCGCCCGGCCAGCGGCGCGCCGTCCAGCACCTGGGCCGCCAGGCCGGCCATCTCGGGTGTGTGGCGCATTGCCGACAGGCCGGCATGGCGCGCGATCGCCGCCAGTTCGGGCGCGGCCAGGCGCCAGTTCAGCGGCACGAACATCGCGCCCAGCCGGGCGCAGGCCAGCAGCGCGGCCAGCATCTCGGCCGAGTTGTGGCCCAGCCAACCTATCGCCGCGCCGGCCCCCAGACCCTCGTGCTGGAACCGATCCGCGGTCGCGTCAGTCAGGTCGACCAGCGCCCGGAAACTCAGCCGGCGATGGTCCGATTCAAGCGCCAGCGCATCCGGCCGGCGCGCCGCTTGCGCGGCGATGCGCTGGTAGAGCCCGCTCAACGCAGGCTCACTCGATCGCCTCGTCGCGCTCGCCCGCCTCGTACAGGCATTCGCGGCCCAGCCTGTCCATGCACAGTTCGGCGGTCCAGGGCAGCATCAGGCTGCCGCAGCGCGAGTCGCGGTACAAGCGCTCCAGCGGCAGGCTCTTGAGCATGCTCTGGCCGCCGCAGGTGCGCAGCGCCAGCCGGCAGATGTCGTTGGCGTTCTCCATGATGGTGTAGTGGGCCGCGTACAGCCGCATCCTGGCGTCCTTGTCGGGGTCGACCCCGGCCTCGCGGGCGTTCTGCAGAAACAGCGCCCGGGTGGCCTCCAGCTTGATGCGCATCTCGGCCACCGCGTACTGCTTGGTCGGGTACATCCGGCGCTTGACCGGTGGCATCCCCGGCACCTCGGCACGCAGGTACTGCACCGTGAAGTCGTAGGCCGCCTGCGCAACGCCCAGGTAGGTGGGCGACAGCGTGGCAAACATGTGCGGGAAGCGGCTGGCGGCCTGGAAGTACAGGCCCTCGGGCATCAGTCGCGCGGTCTCGGGCACGAAGACCTGGTCGAACAACAGGTTGCGGCTGACGGTGCCGCGCATGCCCAGCGGGTCCCAGTCGCCGACCACGCTGACGCCTGGCGCATCCGCCGGCACCGCCAGGTAGAGCGCGTCGCGCCGGCTGCCGCCGGTCGCGCGGTCAGGCCGCTCCAGCGTGCAGAGCACGCCGTAGGTGTCGGCCGCGCCGGCCAGCGAGGCGAAGATCTTCTTGCCGCTGACCCGGTAGCCGCCGTCGACCTTGACCGCCAGCGTGCCCCAGGGCGCGGCGCCGGCCGCTGCCGCGCCGCCTTCGGAGAAGGGCTGGGCGTAGAGCTTGCACTCGCCGACGATGCGGCCGAAGTGCAGCGTCCGGTTGCGCTCATGGTCGGCGCGCTGGGCGGGCGTCATGTCCAGCGCATCGGCGATCTCGCCGGCCCACAGGCAGGAGCAGACATGCATGTTGAAGCTCAGCGCGGTGGCGCCGCACCAGCGGCCCAGCTCGGCGGACACCATCACATAGGTGGCGTAGTCGGCGCCCAGACCACCGTGGGCGCGGGGCACGCAGATGGCCAGCAGGCCGGCGGCGCGCAAGTCGTCGTAGTTGTCGAACGGAAAGCTGGCCTCGCGGTCATGGCGCTCGGCCCGGGCGGCCAGGCGCGGGCCCAGCGCCGCCACGCGCCCGATCAGCTCGCGCTGCAGCGGCGTCAGCGCGGCCGGGTTGCCGGCGATATGCGAGGGCGCGTAGCGGCTGGGCAGCGGGGCGGCGGCGGCCGGGTCAACAGCAGAAGTCACGGCAGCCATGGGCGGTCTCCAGTCGATTCAGCGTTGCAGCAAAAAGGCCAGCAGCGCCGCGTTGAACACATCGGCACATTCCAGCGGCAGCAAGTGGCCGGCGCCAGGCACGATCTGCAGGCGCGCACCGGCGATGCGCTCGGCCATCTTGCGCGCCACCTCGGGCGCCGCGGTGCGGTCATGCTCGCCGGTGATCACCAGCGTGGGCATGGCAATCAGCGGCAGATTGACACGGCGGTCGAAGGCCACCAGCGCGGCCACCGCGGCGCGGTAAGTGGCCTCGGGAATCTGGCCCATCGAGGCCTGGGCGCCGGCGGCCACATGGGCCGACGCGCCGGGCGCCAGCATCGCCGGCACCAGCTGCGCCGCCAGGCCGGCCATGCCGAGGCCGGCGTCCAGCGGCGCGAAGCGCGACTGCAGAAACTCGCGTTGCCAGTCACCGCCGGGCTTGCCGAAGGCCGGCGAGCTGCTGGCCAGCACCAGACCGGCCAGCGCCGACGGCGCGCGCGCGGCCAGCTCCTGCGCCACCATGCCGCCCATGCTGTGACCCACCAGCCAGGCCGGACCGAGGTCGATCTCGGCGATCAGGCGCTCGACCGCGCCGGCCATCCCCGCCAGATCAAAGGGGTCGATGGGCGCCGACAGGCCGTAGCCCGGACAGTCCACCGCCAACGCGGTGAAGCCGGCCGCCGCCAGCGCCGCACCGGTGCCCGAGCCCTGATCGTCCCAGGCACCGCGGCCACCGCCCACGCCGTGCAGCAACACGACCAGCGGCCCGGGCCGGCCCAGGGCACTGTCCCAGCGAAGGTGCGCCAGGGCAGCTGCGGTGACGAGCCGGCCGCTCACCGCAACACCCCGTCCTCGACCACCGCCACACCGTCCAGCGTGACGCTGCAGCCGCGCATCGGCAGGTCGAAATGGCCCAGCGTGTGGCGGCCCGCCACCTCGTTGGCGCCGGTGGAATAGAGGAAATTGCCGGCAAAGGCACGCAGCTCGGTGCCGTTGAAATCGGCCTTGTCGTAGAAGGTCATCGCGTCCCAGCGCGCGCGCCGGTTCATGCCCCAGCCGACATGCGACACCGCGTAGGCCGACCGGTCGCCGGGCTGGGTGGCCCAGGCCGCGAAGTAGCCGCGCATCAGTTCGGCATCGACGCTGCTGCCCGCTATG
>CANGHK010000118.1 GCA_947453625.1 Burkholderiales bacterium | reverse complement strand
CCGGCGTGCACGCCGCCGGCGATGTCCACCAGCGCGCGGTGGTAGGTCACCGACGGCCCCAGCATCTCTGCCGCCATCGCCGTGTCGTCCCAGTCGGCGCTGCGCGGGTCGACAGCGATCCGCTCGGCCAGGACGCGGCCCAACTGCTCGGTGTTCAGCCGGAAGTGCAGGCGGGCAGGAAGCCCCATGCGACGCTCATCAACCAGGGCGAGCACCTTCAGCGCATCCCGCGCATTGCTCTGCTCCTTGGGTGACAAGCCGGTCTCCCAGGCCCACTGCTCGGTCGTCTTGTGGAACCACCCACCTTGCTCGGCGATGTCCCTGCCGCGACGCGTCCAGTAGATCGCCTGCGACAGCAGCAACGCCGCCTTGACGTTGCCGGTCAGGTCGACCAGGCGCCGGTAGAACGCGACAGGGCGTCCGAGCAGCGACCAGATGACGGACAGCGGCGCGGCACGGGTGGCTGGCGCCAAGGGTGCCGATGCCGACGGGTCGACAGAAGCGGTGCCGGGTTGATCAGCCATGGTGAGCGCGCCCCATCGTCGTCGTCATCGTCGCTCCTGGCTCAGGCTTGGCTGAACGCTGCTCGCCTGAAGGGCCTGCATCAGGACGTCGGCGCGTAGCCGAAACCAGAGCTTTGCCGGCATGCCCAGGTGCCGTTCTTCCAGCAGACCGGCGCGGCGCAGCGCACGCCTGGCCGTCTCCTGCTCCCAACGCGACAGGCCCGTCTCCTGCGTCCATTGCGCCTGTGATCGAAGGAACCAACCGCCCGCGGCGGGCTCCAGTGCCTGGGTGGTCCAGATGGCCTGCGACAGCATCAGCGCCGGCGTCACCCCGCCGGCCACCGGCACGAGGCAACGGTGGAAGCTGACCGGCAGGTCGAAGACCTCCAGCAGCAGGTCGGTGGTGATGCCGTGGGACTCGATGGGTGTGTTCATGCGGCTGCCTCGAAATCGCGGATGACCACCTCCAGCACGGCGATCGGCAGGTGCGCGAATGCCTGGTGCAACTGGTAGAAGCGGATGCGCGGCGCCGGGTCGGCGATGGTTAGCCACAGCTGGTAGATGCGTTCGCGCGTGGCGTGATCCGGCAGCCGCACGCGTCCTGAAGGCCGGCGTGCGCCGAGATCTCGGCGGAACTTCAAGGTGAGCTTGCGGCGAATCTTGAAGAGCGCGCTCATCAGTTGGGTCGATGCGCCGTGGCGTATGAAATACGCCTCCAGCGCCTTGGCCTCCTTGACCAGGGCGACGGCGCGCAAGCCGGTCTGCAAGGCCTCGCCATCCAGGGCGATGCCGATGGTCAGCGTGCGCATCGCTGCCAACCGGTTGAGGTCGAGCGCAGACAGTTGACACAGGCGATCGAGCTGCTCGTTGGCAATGCCGACGGCATCGAGCTCGTCGGGCAGCGCGTTTGCCAGGCGCAGCGTGACGTGGTTGAGCAGGACGAGGCGGACCTGGGTGTCGTGGAGCGGGAGCATCAGACCTCCTCTCGGGAGGGCGCCGGGTCGCTGCCGACATACGGCGCACCGGTCGGACGATGCGTCCGCCTGAGGCACGCCAGAACCTCCCGGAAGGCCGTGGCCGAGATGTCGGCGGGGTCGACCAGCCAGAGCAGGAAAGCCGCATCGATGGGCACCGACCCGGCCGCCACGCGATCGACCTGGCCGGTGACGCTGGCGAGCAGCCACCAGGCACGTTGCCGCTCCGGCGCTGCTGCGTCCGGATCTGGAATCGGCGCGAGCCGGAAGCCGGCGGACGACATCGGCGCCGGCTGTACACAGTCGCCGAGACCGATGACATCGGCGAAGGCGCGTGCACGCTGCAGCAGATCGTCAGTTTCTGGCGGCGGGGATTCGGCGTGCAGAAGGGGTGCTACCGCTTCGAAGGGGGGTGGCGCGGCCGCACCCTCAGTCCGGGTTGCAGGAGGCTCAGCCGGCCCGCCACGGGCCGACGCCGGACGCAGTCCTTCGCGCAGCGCGGCGACGGTTTCTTCGAGGTACGCTGCCATCGCCGCTTCGCAGGCCTCGCAGGTGGCGGTGGCGCTGAACTCGCCGGTGTGCGGATACTGGTCGGCGATGCGCCTGAAGACCGGCTCGAAGACCGTGTCGTACAGCGCATCCTCGGACGAGGCTTGCCTGGCCAGCGCGTAGCGCTTGATCGCGTTCAGCCTGGGTTGCAGGGTCTTGACGTCCAGACCCGCCAGGCCGACCACGGCCTGCCCGAGAGTAAGCAGCCGTTCGGTGGCAAACAGGTAGAGCCCGAGCGTCGCCGTGTTGACCGCGAGGCCGAGGCCATGCAGCGCATCCTCCAGCGGGCGCAGAGTCAGCAGCCGTCCCTGCTCTGCTTCCAGTCGTCCCTTGAGCGCCACGATGCCGGTGGCCTTGTCCCAGAAGCTCATCTCACCGCGCTGCTCGTTTTCGATCAGGTGGGCGGTCAGCACATGGCTCTCCGACTTCCAGGGCCGAAACAACACCACGAGCTGGCGGAATCGAGGGTCCCGCGTCTCGAACCACAGTTGCTGCAGCGCAAGCAGCCTGGTGTTGCCGCCGGCTTCGACGATGAAGTGAGACTCACCGGGTCGTTGCGTCACCGTCAGCGGTGACTTCAGTCCGCCGGCGCGGATCGACTCCTTGATGTCGTCGAACTTGACGTTCGCCGAACGGCGCGGGTTGTTCTCGTAGGGGCGGATTTCATCGACCGTCAGCTCGATCTGGTGTTCGAACTGCTCGTGGGAGGCGTTGGCTTCGGCAACACCCGGGAGGTCACGCGCGTTGTTGCCCGGGTTGCCCACTTGCAGGGACTGCGCCACGAGATTGGCGGTGAGCGTCGTCTTGCCGACGCCGTCCTTGCTGTTCAAAGCCGCGAAGGTCTTGATCATCGTCTGTCCTCAAGCCAGCCATGACGACGCCGACTGCGTCTGCGTGTGCGTGTGCGTGTGCGTGTGCGTGTGCGTGTGCGTGTGTTCGCGAATGCATGTGCGGCGGATCGAGCGCTATTGCGCACCAGGGCGCCGCTGCGCTGGTGGGGGCTTGGTGCGCCGCCCAATGGGAAGTCGGTCGATCTGCAAGCTTGGGGCGCATGGGCGTTCATCGGGCTGCGGTTGCCTTCCTTGGCCGCTGCGATGAGGCCCCCAAGTAGCGGGTCGCCGCGAAGCCTCCAGCCGCTTGGCAGCTTGTGCAGGGGCGCATAAAGTCTCGGATCCGCTCACCGTCGTCTCCGTGCCAAAGGTCTGCGATTGATTGAACCCCGAGCGGCCGTTGCGGCGCCCGGGGACCACTCTAGAGGCGAATCGCAGGGTTTTGCGCGATGGATTTCGACCCAAATTCAGCAGGTCGGAGGGCAGGCCGGGACATGTCCGACACGATGGAGATTGCCAGCGCCTTTTTTCATCCACACCAACTGGAGGTGCAGGACTGGGCGTCGTATGCCCTGGTGATCGATGCCCGATCGCCGCGTGAGTTCGCGCAAGACCATATTCCGGGCGCAGTCAATCTGCCGGTGGTCGACGACGGCGAGTACGCCGAGGTCGGTACCACCCACCGCAGCAATCAGCATGCGGCCTACCTGATCGGCGTCGAGTATTCGCTGCGCAACATCGCAGCGCAGATCAAACCCTTGATCTCCAAGTACCAGCCGCAGGATCGCTTCATGGTCTATTGCTTCCGTGGCGGAAAGCGCAGCCGGCTGTGGGCCGACAACCTGCGCACGATAGGCTTCGAAGTCGATGTGCTGGCCGGCGGCTGGAAGAACTACCGGCGCTGGGTTCGCGCCGGCCTGGAGGTGCTGCCCAGGGCGCTGTCTTACCAAGTGCTCTGCGGCCCGACGGGCTGCGGCAAGACGCGACTGCTGGGTGAGCTTGAGCGCCAAGGCCACCAGGTGCTTGAACTCGAGGGTCTGGCGCGACACCGGGGGTCGCTGCTCGGCGATCTGCCCGGCCAAGCGCAGCCGACCCAGAAGTACTTCGACACCCTGCTGCTGGAGACCCTGCGGCACTTCGATGTCGGCCGAACCGTCTG
>CANGHK010000117.1 GCA_947453625.1 Burkholderiales bacterium | reverse complement strand
TCGCAATCGGGTCCCAGGCTGGCGTGGTGCATCGCCGGGCCGCGCGCCCCGCCCAGCCGGTGCCACACCGTCAAGGCCGCGCCTATCGCCCCGCCGGCGTCGCCCGCCGCCGACTGCACATACACCTGCCTGAAGGGCGTGTGCAGCGTCACCTTGCCGTTGGCCACCGAGTTGTTGCCGCAGCCCCCGGCACTGGCCAGCGTGTCCACGCCGTGGCGCCGGTGCAGCGCATTGAGCAGGTGGAAGAAAGCCTCTTCGTACATCGCCTGGATGGAGCGCGCCAGGTCTTTGTGGTGCTGGGTCAGCGCATCGCCGGCGCCGCGGGCCGGGCCGAGCAGGGCTTCGAGGGCGGGGCTGTAGAGCATGCCCACGCTGGGCGAGCCGCCGGTCCACTCATGCACCACGGCCTCTTTGTGGTGGCGGAAGAAAGCAAGGTCCAGCTTGAAGCTGCCGTCGGCCTGCAGCAGCACGATGCGGCGCATGGCGTCCAGGTGCAGCGGCTGGCCATAGGGCGCCAGCCCCATCACCTTGTACTCGTCGCCGTAGTTCGGGAAGCCCAGGTATTGCGTCAGCGCCTGGTAGAAGATACCCAGCGAGTGCGGAAAATACACCCGGTCATCCACCGCGATCTGGGTGCCGTGGCCCTTGCCCCAGGCGGTGCTGGCAAAGTCGCCAAAGCCGTCCACCGAGACCACAGCCGCCTCGTCGAAGGGCGAGACATGGAAGGCCGACGACAGGTGGGCCAGGTGGTGCTCCACCGCATGCACCTCGGCCCGCAGGTGCTGGCCCTTGAAGGCCTGGGCCAGTTGCACCCCCGCGCCCTGGCGCCTGCTGCGGTTCCTCAAGCGGTCTATCACCAGCCCCAGGTCGGGCCGCTCGCGCAGCGAGTACGCCAGGCGCCGCGTCATGTTGGCGCGCGAGTCCTGGTTCACCGCCACATGGTCCAGGTCGGCCAGGGCTATACCCGCGTGCTGCAGGCACCAGCGCACCGCCTCGGTGGGCAGTCCGGCCCAATGCTTGATGCGGCGGAAGCGCTCTTCCTCGGCCGCGGCGACGACCACCCCGTCCTTGACCAGGCAGGCAGCGGAGTCGCCGTGGAAGGCGTTGAGGCCGAGGATGTACATGCGGTGTGGTGGCCGGGGAAGGGGGTGTTGGGGCAGGACCAGCGCTTCTGCCGTGCCGGTGCAGGCATCGGCCCTCAGCGAGCTTGAAAGATCTTATCAGTTAAAGATGTAAAGCAATAAAAACGTGCGTACAGTTCCAAGCTGTCGATCACCTTTCAAACGGCGATGTTGGATCGATGGTGTGGCGGTGGCGCGCGGAGTGTGGGGCAGCGCCTGGGTGTTGGCTTGCGGGACCTTGCAGGCGGCCGGGGTGGTGTCCGCGGCCAGCCGCGCTAGGCGGGGGGTGCAGGCGCTGGGGGACGGTGGGGCCGACTGATGTGCGCGGCTGGCGGCCGGCGTTGGTACAAGCGCCAAAGGCGCAGACGCGAGGTGTGGCTACAGCGCAAGTGCCGCCCGCAGGGCAGGTTCAGCGCCGGCCGCGGCAGGTGCAGCCAAGACGCCTGTCAGAGCATGTTGGCGCAAAGCACCATGCTCTTCCACAGCCAAGGCATCCGGCCGGCCCCAGCGAAGGCAGTCACCTCGAAGCCTTCTTGCCGCAGCAGTTGCGTCAGCGTTGCGCGGGAGAAGAACTTGATGTGGCCGCCATCCCACAAGACCGTGAAGTGCCCATCCAATTTTCCCGACAAGGCCAGTGCCACATTCTTCAGGTAGCCGTGATAGGGCGTCGACAAGATCAATCGTCCGCCGGGTGCGAGTGCTCGCCTTGCGGAGGCCAGCAGGGCACGCGGGTCGTAGAGGTGCTCGATCACTTCGGTCGAGATCACCGTGTTGAAGCGGCGATCGGCCAGTTCGGCCGGCAGGCTCGTGGTGTTGAGATCAAGCACGAAGAAGCGCCCAGGCGTCTGGGCATTGGCGATGTCGATGCCGGACTCGGAGGCATCCACGCCGTAAACATCGTGGCCTTGCGCTAGCAGCGTTCGTGCCAGCGACCCGTTGCCGCAGCCGAGGTCGAGCACCGGGCCGTTGCCCGTGCCCCCCAGCAAGCGGGTGACCTGTGGTGCCAGGTAGGACTGCGCCCAGGTGGCCGTGGCCGAGTGGTAACCATAGTCTGCGGGTGGGGTCATCGGGGGATCTCATTCGGGTTCATACGGGCCTCCAGCAGCCGCAACGACAACACCGCCTCGGCCACCCCGCGCTGCAGCGCGTAGTACAGGCCGGGCCAGCCGTCCAGCGCGCCACGGCCCACCGTCAGGCAATACAGCGGCACCAGCCAGGGGGTGATGACGATCAGGCTGCGCAGCCGGTCTTGCAGGCGCAGTTGGCGCCAGGGTTTGGACAGCAGCACATCGCATTCGAGTGCTGCGTAACGGTTTTGCGCCCACAACCAGCGCTGCAGCGGTTTGCGGTCGTCGTGCAGCGCAGGGGCCTGCAGTGCCAGCACCTGGCCAGCTAGCGCCAGGCGCTGCGTGTGGCCGTCCTGCAGGTAGCGGCCACGGCTGCGGCGGAACAGGGTGGTCACCGGCGGATACAGCGTAGCCCGCAGCGGCTGCCCGGCAATGCAGTAGCGAAACCGCATCCGGTAGCCCAGGGTTTCTGGGGACGGATCCAACTGTGACAGTTCAGCCACCAAGTCGTCGGTGAGGACGTAGTCGGCGTCCATCGCCAGCACCCAGTCGGTGTTGATGCCGGTCTGGGTCAGCGCGAAGTTCCATTGGGCGGCATGGCTGTCGAAAGCCCTATGCACGGTTCGGACTTGGGCGTGGCGCTGCAGGATGTCCAGCGTGCCGTCGGTGCTGCCACTGTCGACCACCACGATCTCATGCGCCCACGACAGCTTGCCCAATGCGCGGGCGATGTTGGGGGCTTCGTTGAAAGTCAGTACGATGGGCGTGATGTGCCGCAAAAAACTGGGATTCATGGGTTTTGCGGAACTTGCTGCAACATGCATTCCTGCGTAGTTTCAGTCATTTTTTTGGCCTTGCAGGCCGTGCGGGGATATTTTTCGATCAAGCGCATTTCGGCGCGCGCAATTAGCCATTAACAAGGGCGTCCAAGCGTATTTTGTGGCTAATCGCAAAAGCAACATCAGTGTGAAAATTAATTTCAACCAGCGTGCGCGAATAAAAATTCGAAATCAGCTATTTCGCTTTTTATTGCGCGGCGCATGGTTAAAGCAACCGGTTTTCAGCAGTTCAGCTTTAGCCGCGCTTGTTAATTTTTATTTTCGTGTGTCACGAGTTACCGTCGAAAGCGGTGTAGTGATCGGTGGCAGCCACGCGTTGCTCACTTTTAGTCGGCGTGGGCCTAATCCTCATTCAACCAACTTCAGCAGGTTGGCGCTGCGTAGAAAAAATATTGGAAAAAAGATGTGTGTAACGGGATAGGCCTAGGGGTGCAGACGCTGCACCTCCCTAGGGCATTTCATCGCGAGCCGAGCACAGATCGTACGTAGCTGCGAGTTGGCAGTTCTACGCAACGAAACATGAGCGTCGCAATGAGGATAGTTAACGCCAGACTGAGCAGCAGGCCTACGACAGCAGGCACTCCCGGCACGCCGAAGCTTGGTAGCCGCTCCAGCGCCAAGCCGAGGTAGTGAAAAACAAAAGTGTGGCACATGTAGAACGAGTAGGAAATTTCTCCTAGAAAAATTAGCGGCGCTGCGCTCAGAAGCGCACGTGCGCGGTGTTCATTCATGCCAAGCGCAAGCAATAGCTGGCAGAACGTTACGACTACCCATGTGTCGCGGCCAGCCAAAATAATCGCAGCAACTACCGCCAGCACACTTCCTGCGACGTGGGTGTCCGAACCCAACCACGAACTAACCGTACTATCCCGCAGGCGAAGATAAGTACAGGCTAACAAGAGGCCGATAGAAAATTCAAGAAAACAACGCACTACGCCAAAGTCGGTTGTGAAGTCGAGTCCCCGGTCGGACTGAGCTTCCAACGACGCGAGGCCGACAAAAAGCCCTCCAATTGTCAATAATTTCAAAGCGGCATTAAATTTGGATGCTGTAAGAAATAACCAAGGACAGATAAGATATACGGCCCACTCAGCGCTTA
>CANGHK010000116.1 GCA_947453625.1 Burkholderiales bacterium | reverse complement strand
GTAGCCGCTGCCCAGCAGCAGATTGCTGCTGTTGAACAGGCTCACCGTGGTGGCCAGCGGGGTGCTGACGGTGGCGTCGTTCGAGCAGACCTCGCTGACGCTGACCGCCACGGTGCCTGTGGGCGGGGGCGCGAGCGTCACGGTGATCGGGTTGGCGGCGATGCTGGTGCAAGCGTTGCCGCTGAAGGTGGTGACGACCTCGTTGGTGGCGTCGTTGTACACCTCGCCGGTGATGGCGCCGCCGGCCGGCATGTCGGCCAAGAAGGTGCCGCTGTAGATTTGCTCCACCAACATGGACTTGCCATTGAGGAAGCCCATCTCGCGCACCCTGAACTTGCGGGTGTCGCCTGCCGCGGCGATCACCGTCAGTGATTGGGAGCAGATGTCCGGTGCGGCCGTCACGATGGCATCGGTCGACAAGTGGCCTGACTGGAAGCAAACCGGCAGCAGGCCGTTGCTGTCGGCCTGGCCTACCGTGCCGTCCACGATCGCACCGCCGGGCGTGTTGTCGAGGGTATGTCTCACCCATTTGGCCGTCGGCTGGTCGAAGGTGTAGATCGGCACCTTGTCGCCGATGGCGTAGAGCCGGGTGGGGGTCACGCTCAGATTGACGGTGGCAGCCATCATGCTCAAGCACAGCGTGATCGGCGGGTCGAATTTGTTGATGCGCTGGCCCTTCGAGTCGATGACGTCGAAGCTGGCAAAGGCCGCAAAGGCAACCGGAAAAGCAAATGATTTGACCGGTACCGGCTCCACCGTCGACAGGCCGCTGAGCGACGTGATCGATCCGGTGACCACCTGCAAGGTTGCCTTGCCGTCGGCCGCCGCGACCGCCTTGCCGCTGGCGTCCACCGCGCTGCCCACCACGTTGGCGGGGATCGTCACCGAAGCCGTCACTTTCTGTTCCTTGGGCGTCGCTGCGGTAGACAGCGTTGCCGAGGCCGAGACGTCGGCGCCGAACTTGCCTGCGCTGGCCGTGGTGCTGGTCTGCTGCCCGCTGTTGTCGGCGGCCACCGGGATCTTGCCCGTCGCATCGGCCTGGGCGCTGGCCATGCGCACCTCCACCGCGGAGGTGCCGTTGCCGGTCAGCGACACCTTCTGGGTGATGGGCACATAGCCGCTGCGGGTCAGCGTCAGCGTGAATTCCAGCGGCGCGGCCACGCTGGGCACGGTGCCGGCCTTGGCCGCCAGCAGGAAGGTGCCGTTGGTGCTGGTCAGCGTGGTGATGGCCTGGCCGTTGCCGTCCACCACCTTGGCCGCATCGGTGCCGCCAATCGTCAGGCTGATGCTGCCGCTGGTCAGCGCCGCGCCGGTGGTGGCATCCACCACCACGCCGGAGATCACCGTGGTCTGCACCGCCACCGCCGGCGGCACCGGGACGATGATGACGTTGCCGCTGCCATTGTCACCAAAGCCGCAGCCGGCCATCAGGCTGGCGCAGGCCAGGGCCATCGCGGTCAAAGCGCCGCGCAGCGGCAGGGAGGTGGAGTCGGGCGTGGGCGTCATGGGGGGCTTTCGAGGGGGTGGGTGACGTTGAACGGGGTTGTTGGCCTCAGGCCAAGTGGGTCAGTCTGCCGGCACGCCAGACAGCCAATTGTTGAAGACCTTTGGAAAATCAGACCGGGACATGCTAGAGCCGCCTGTTGACGAGGCGGAACTGCCGCGCTGCCTTGAGCCGTGCCTGCACGGCGTCGTGGTCACGGACAAAGATCGTGTTGCCCCCGCGGCCAGGGTGGTCAGACAAACGTCTCGTCAGGGCGTCGTAGGCACGGGGTTGGAAGCCATGCCCCAGCATGATTTTCATGAGCTGGCTATCATCGTGCCCATAGCGCGATCCGCTGCCATTGGTCTCCATGATCACTGCCAGCAGGCGTGGGTCGGACAGCGTGTCCGCGCCGCCGCTCAGCACAGCCTGTTCATGGCCTTCGACGTCGATCTTGATGAGCAATGGCACGCTGCTCTTGGCAATGTCGTCAAGCCGGGTCGTGGGGTCTTCTACAAAGTCGGCAAATTCATCGGCCGCCAGCACATGGTTTTCCGTATCCAGTGCTGAAGTGAAACGAAGTGCGCCTGCGCTGTCACTCAGGCCGCAGGCCAGGACATTGACCTGTTGGTCAAGCAGGTTGAACAGAACGTTGCGACGCAGTTTCTTAAAAGTCGCAGGAATCGGCTCGACCGCCGTGACCAAGGCGCCCGTCGCCGCTGCGAGCAAGGTGTAGCTGCCGACGTTGGCGCCCACATCCAGGAAGCGGTCGCCCGGCCGCAGCAGGTGCAGCACAAAGGCCATGTCGTCGGGCTCGTGCAAGCCGCAGTACCAATTGCCGGTGGCCCCTGTCATGCCTGGTTCGATCAGCAAGCTCAGACCGTCCACGAATGGCAGCGCTATCGGTGCGCCCAGCAGGCGGCATGCGATTTGCCAACGCAACGCCCGACCCAAGGCCTTGAGCCTGCCGCCGCGGTTCAAAGGGTGGGTCCAGACAAACCGCAGCAGGTCAAGCATCACGCGCTGCTTTTTGCGTTGCTGCAGGCAGTGGTGGCTTGGCAGCGCCGGGCGCCGGCAGACGCGGCATCAAGCGCCGCGCGCTGCGCTGCAGCAGCTTGCCCGGCCGCAGCTGGCTGAGCTTGCGCAGGTTCTTCATCAGCAGCGAGGCCAGACCGCCCAGCTGGTGGCGGCGCAGGATGTGCAAGTCCTCGGCCGACTTGCGCAGCACCGAACCCAGCGAGCGGTTGCTGATGCCGCCGGTGCGCATGCGCACCAGCACCTCGGGCAGGTAGGCGCAGTGCAGCGACGGGTCGGCAAACACGCGCAGCAGGTGGTCGTAGTCGGCGGCGATGCGGTATTGGGTGTCGAAGTTGCCCAGCCGCTCGTAGACCTCGCGCCGCAGGTAGACGGTGGGGTGTGGCGGCATCCAGCCCGCGCGCAGTTGCGACGGGTCGAAGGGCCCGGCCGCCCAGTGCCGCACCACCTCGTCGGTGTGCTGGCGCCGTACGTACTGCAAATCACCGTAGACCATGCTGACGCGCGGGTCGTCGAACGCCGCCGACACCCGGGCCAGCACCTGGTCGTTGGCGAAGGCATCGTCTCCATGCAGGAAACCGATCACATCGCCCTGGGCCCGCGCCACGCCCTTGTTCAAGGCGTCGTAGATGCCGCCGTCGGGCTCGCTGATCAGGGTGGAGAACTGCGCGCGGTGGCGCTGCAGCAGGCCCAGCGTGCCGTCGCTGCTGGCACCGTCGATGACGATGTGCTCGCGCATCGCGTGGGTCTGCCTGGCCATGGACTCCAGGCAGCCGGGCAACTCATTGACGCAGTTGTAGGTGGCGGTGATGACGGAGATGCGGGTCGACATGGCGCGGGGTCCGATCGGCTTCAGGGCGTCAGCGCCTCGACCCGGTGCACCCGGGCGCGCTGCGGGGTGCTGCTGCTGGTTTGCGTGGCCACCGCTGCTGCCTGCTGCGGCGCGCGCCGCAACACCGCGTTGCCCATCACCAGCAAATCCATCCGGGTGCGCAGAAAGCAGTCCAGCGCCTCCTCGGGGCGGCAGACCACCGGCTCGTTCTCGTTGAACGAGGTGTTGAGCAGCATGGGCACGCCGGTGCGGGCGGCAAAGGCGCTGATCAGCCGGTGGTAGCGCGGGTTGGCGGCCTCGGTCACCGTCTGCAGCCGGCCCGAACCGTCGACATGGGTGACGGCCGGGATCAGCGCGCGCTTGTCGGCCTGGATGGCGAACACCTGCATCATGAAAGGCACGTCGGCGTCGATCTCGAACCAGTCGGCCACCGCCTCGCGCAGCACCGAAGGCGCGAACGGCCGAAACGACTCGCGGCGCTTGATCTTCAGGTTCAGCAGGTCCTTCATGTCGGCGCGGCGCGGGTCGCCCAGGATGGAGCGGTTGCCCAGCGCGCGCGGGCCCCATTCCATCCGGCCCTGGAACCAGCCCACCACCTGGCCGGCGGCCAGTGCGGTGGCGGTGGCCTCGCACAGCGCGGCCTCGTCGTCCTCGATTTCCACGCTGCAACCGGCGGCCGCGATCTCGGCGCTGCGTGACTGCAGCAGCGCGGCAATGGCCTCGGCATCGCAATCGGGCCCCAGGCTGGCGTGGTGCATTGCCGGCCCGCGCGCCCCGCCCAGCCTGTGCCACACCGTCAAGGCCGCGCCTATCGCCCCGCCGGCGTCGCCCGCCGCCGACTGCACATACACCTGCCTGAAGGGCGTGTGAAGCGTC
>CANGHK010000115.1 GCA_947453625.1 Burkholderiales bacterium | reverse complement strand
CCTGTCGCGCAGCGGTGGGCGCACGGGCAAGGCTGACGCGACGATCGCGTCAGGATGGTTGGATCAGGAGTAGTGGAAGCGTGGCCGAGTGGTTTAAGGCTGCAGTCTTGAAAACTGCCGTGGGGGTAACTCCACCGTGAGTTCGAATCTCACCGCTTCCGCCAGGAATTCCCCACGCCGGCGAGCGGGCCCCAACAGCCCGCCCGCAGCACTCCCTCAGCCGAACTTGCCCGTATCCACCCAGTCGGCGCTGATCAGCGACCACCAGTCGACTGCCAGGCCTTTGAGCACGTACTCGTAGGGCAGCCAGCCGTAGCCGCCATCGCCCCAGCCGGTACCCCAGGAGTTGCGGATCAGCAAGGCACCGGTGGTGGCAGCGGCGCCGGGGTTGGTGTTCTTGATCACCAGGCTGTCGTTGTAGCCCGCAACCGCCACCGCATGGCCGCCCACCACCTTGTCACCCGTGGTGGGAAACGGGATCGCACCCTTGTTGGCGACGTTGGCCTGGGTGTAGGAGTTGTAAACCGTGAAGCCGAAAAATGCCGGCAGGCCGGCGGCCAGGTTGGCCTTGATGGCCGTCAGCAAGGTCGCCTTGGCGGTGCCTGGCGGATCGAGGCGGTAGTAGTTGACCGCATGGAAGCGGCTGCCAAACGAGTACAGGAATGCCGACGGCTCGACATCGTAGTTGGCCACCACATAGGGCCAGTATTCCTCGGGCGGCACGCCGAACAAGGCCATCGCCTCCATCGTGCTGCGCAGATAGGCGCCGGTGTCACCGGTCCACTTCAGCAGGTTGCGCGTGGCTTTGTACAGAAACAGCCGTGACCCGTCGATATGCTTGCCGAAGGCCCGGCGCTCGCAGTATTCGAACAGGCCCAGCCCGGCATTGGCGGTGCAGGAACCCAGGCTGAGCTGGTTCTCGATCGGCGAGAACCAGGCCCGCAGATCGGTGCTGGTGGCCAGTTCGGCGGGCCCCATGCGGTTGCCCGCGCCGCGCACCTTGGCCAGCATGGGCTTGATGTGGGTGTGGTCGGGGGTGTGGTCCTTGATGCTGGGCAGGTCGCGCAACCAGCCCAAACGGTGAACAGTCGTGGTATCGGACATGGTGAATTTCCTCGTGGCTTCGAGATGCTGACGTTGGAATTCCGGCAACCCTGGCGCCCAGGCGTCGCGGCTTGCCGGTCCGGATCGGTTCAAGACGGTCGGAGACTGCTGTGGCGTTGGATTCCTCCTCGCAAGGTGGCAAGTAAACGGTCCGCGGGTCGCGGGCCGGCCTCAGGGTGGTGTCGCAACGACAGACACCGCGAATTCATCGACCGCGGATGCATCGGTTTCCCAGGCGCGCACCAGCACCAGACGCAAGGTGGTGGTGCCCGGTGCGGCTACCGAGAAGCGCAGGCTGCGCCGGCCGCCGCCGCCTACCCCGGCGCGGGACGCGAGCGCGAAGTTCGAACTCTTCAGGCTCAGCACAGGGCCCTGGCTGCGGTCGGCCCAGGCGTAGCCGGTCGTCGGTGATTCATCCAGCCCCACCGACAAAGCGCTGCCCACGGTGACAGCCAGCGTCTTGCCATGATCGGCGCGGGTCAGAACGATTTCGGACATCGACTCTCCCAGGACAACGCTGCCTGCGGCGAACAAGCTGGCAAGGCCTGCTGTCAAGTAATAACTCATCAAAGCCATGGTCATTGACAGCGATGAATCAGAGCCCGCCGGAAAATTCTCCGCTTGAAAATATCAAAATGCCTAAAGGTCAAACGCCATTGGCGTAGATCCAGCTTGGGCCGGGCAGGCAGGCTTGAAGAGCGCTATTGAACCCGGCGACAGCGGGCATGGGAAGCGCCCGTCACCTGGAAACAGGGGGGGGCCTGGGCCACAGGCGACTGAATCGCCCTGGCATTGAGCCGGCGCAGGTTTGCGACCCTGGCTTCGGCTTCAGCCGCCCGCAGGCGGCATGTGTCGACCGGCTATTGCCAGACGCGCAGCAACCAGCGGTTGAGCGCCGTCACCTCGTCCATGCACACCGAATGGTCCATCGGGTAGTCCTGCCAGTCGACGCGGTGGCCCAGGCCGACCAGCGTGTCGCGGGCCGCCAGACCGCGCGCCATGGCCACCACGCCGTCCTGGCGGCCATGGGCGAGGAAGACCGGCGCGTCGCGCATCGCCGGGCTGCGCTCGGCCGCGGTGCTGGCGGCCAGCGGCAAATAGCCCGACAGCCCGGCCAGCCCAGCCAGGCGCTCGGGGTAGCGCAGGCCGGCCAGCAGCGCGACGGCGCAACCCTGGGAGAAGCCCGCCAGCACGATGCGGTCGGCCGGCACGCCGAGTGCGCGCTCGCGGTCGATCAGCGCATGCACCCGGCGCACCGAGTCGCGCAACCCGGCCTCGTCCTCGCGGCGCTGCAAGTCGGTGCCCAGGATGTCGTACCAGGCGCGCATGCGCTGGCCGTTGTTGACGGTCACCGCCAGCTCGGGCGCCCTGGGCATCACGAAGCGCACCGGCCCGACCGCCTGCAGTTCCAGGGCGTCGCACATCGGGATGAAGTCGGTGCCGTCGGCGCCCAGCCCGTGCAGCACGATCAGCGTGGCCTTGGGCGCGGCGGCAGGGCACATCTCGAGGGTGGCGAGGGTCATGGGCGGGCAGGCGGGTGGATTGGCAGGCTGGACGGCGCGATGTTAGCGGCTGGGCAGGGCTTGCTCGCCGCCTGCACGGGCGGCAAGCAAGCCGCGAGAAAGCCACGTATCCGCCGCGCCCACGCCGCCCACCCCGGTACAAACACGCCCCGACGGCCCGGCCCGGCCAACGCAGAATGCCTCCCCGGGGTCCGACGTCACCCCGCCCAAGGGGGCGGTCAAGCGCGATCGGCCTGTTTCGACGACAGAGGATTCGCGATGGCCCTGAGGCTGGATGGAAAAGTGGCGGTGATCACCGGCGCCTGTTCGGGCATAGGCCTGGCGACGCTGGAACTGTTCATCGAACAGGGCGCGCGCGTGCTGGCCGCTGATGTGCAGGTCGAGGCCGGCCAGGCGCTGGCCGAGCGTTTCCCCGGCGTGCTGCACTTCGTGCGCTGCGACGTCACCCAGGCGCCGCAGATCCAGCACGCCATCGACGCCGGCGCGGCGCAGTTCGGCGGCCTGGACATCCTGTTTTCCAACGCCGGGGCGGGCGGATCGCTGGCCGGGGTCGAGAACTGGGACGCCGAGGGCTGGGACGCCACCCACGCCCTGCTGCTGCGCTCGGTGGTGGCGGGCGCGTCGTTCGCCGTGCCGCACATGAAGCGGCGCGGCGGCGGGGCCATCATCAACACCTCGTCGGTGTCTGCGTTGCAGGCCGGCTACGCGCCGCTGGCCTATTCGGTGGCCAAGGCCGGCGTGCTGCATTTCACCCGGCTGGCGGCCGCCGAGTTGTCGGCCCACCGCATCCGCATCAATGCCATCGTGCCGGGTTTCATCGCCACCTCGATCTTCGGCGGCATCATGAACCTGGGGCCTGAAGAGGCCGGCAAGCTGGCCCAGCAGATCGCCGAGCGCAGCGGCACGGCCAACCCGATAGGCCGCTCGGGCCGGCCGCGCGACATCGCCGAGGCCGCGCTGTTCCTGGCCTCGGACGCCGCAGGCTTCGTCACCGGCACCCACCTGACGGTGGACGGCGGCATCACCATCGGCCCGCGGCACAGCTGGGACCCGCAATCGCCCGGCCCGCTGACCGACGCGCTGGGCCTGAGCCCAGAACAATTGCGCGCCCTGCGCCAGCAACGCACGGCGGGTTGACCGGCCCAGGCCCGCGCCGCTCGCCCTTTGATTTAACCTGCCACTCAGCCTTCAACCTGCCCTTCAACCCCGTCGAGAAGCCCGCCATGCCCAAGGTCACATTCATCGCCCATAACGGCAAACAGCACGCGGTGGAGGTGCCCGCCGGCCTGTCGCTGATGCGCGCGGCCATAGACAACAACGTGCCCGGCATAGACGGCGACTGCGGCGGCCAATGCGCCTGCGCCACCTGCCATGTGTTCGTCGAGGCGCCGTGGAGCGCGCTCACCGGCCCACGCACGAAACATGAAGACGAGATGCTGAACTTCGCCGCCGAACTGCGCGACAGTTCGCGTCTGGCCTGCCAGATCACCGTGACCGACGCGCTCGACGGCCTGGTGGTGACCATGCCCGAAGGCCAGCACTGAGCCCCGCGCCAGCCCGGCACACAACCCTGAAGGAGACTGCGATGAACGCCGTTCTGCAATCCGCACCCGAACACACCACGATGGCCGCCGCCGAAGCCGCCGCCCGGCAGCGCGTCGGGGCGATGTCGCTGACCGGGCTGAACCCGGCCGATCCGCAGCACTTCATCGACGGCATCGAGAGCCACATATTCGACCGGCTGCGCGCCGAGGACCCGGTG
>CANGHK010000114.1 GCA_947453625.1 Burkholderiales bacterium | reverse complement strand
TGCAACTCACCGCCGTAGCGACCGAAGAATTCATGCATCGGCATCCCGCGTTGGAACTGGATCTGGTTGGTTGGCATGGCCTGGCTCCGTCAATGAACAGAGTCAGCTTAGGGAGCCAGTGGCTCACCAAGTGAGCCTTGCTGAGCTTTGTGCCTAGTCAGGTAGGCGATTGGCGCTGTTTCATGGGTCTGACTCACCCAGGATTCATGCCGAATTGCTCAGCGCTTCCTCAGGCTTTTTGCACCGAGTGCGATTTCAGCCATTCCCGAATCGCATTGTTCAGCCGAGTTTGCCAGCCCGCACCCGAGCCTTTGAATGCGCCAACGTTGTCCGTATCCAGGCACCGGACCCTGCTGATCCGCTCAGAATTTCCCGAACTGGCCCGCCTTGGATGACTGGTTTACGGCGGTCAACTTGAACTCCGCTTTGTCCCGTCCCGGCCACAAGCATGCGCAGCTGGCGGTGTCAGCATGAACGACCTTGCAGGTCCGCTGGGCGGATGGATGCTGCGGGATCGGTCAGCCCAGGTGGGTGCCTCAGCCGCCGTCAAGCAAGACATCCCCACGACGGATCACGGCGCGAACATGGACTGCAGGGTTTGCAGCGTTGCGACCAGCGTGACCGACCGCAGGGCACCCAATCGCTTGACCAGGCGCGCACGGTCGAGGGTTCGAACCTGGTCCAGCAAGATCAGGCCTTGCTTGCCTTGGAAGGTAAGCGCGATGCGGAAGCGCGCTGGCCGCGATCCCGTGCTCATCGGCGCCACGATGACGGTGCGCAAGTGCGCGTTCATGTCGTCAGGCGAAATCACGACACAAGGCCGTGTCTTCTGGATCTCGCTGCCCACCGTCGGGTCGAGTTGGGCCAGCCAGATGTCACCTGTCTTCATCACCAGACCAGTTCGTTGTCGCCGTCGTTGGCGAACTCCGCCCAGACCAGCGCGTCATCGCGTTGCTCGGCAATCCTGCGCGCATCGTCAGCCCAGCCCTCTCGCGGATTGCGACGAACAGCACGAATCTCAATCACGCCGTCGCGCACTTGCAGATCGGCCGTACCCTCCAGTCCCACCTGCGCCAGGATTGGTTTCGGGATCAATACACCCTGAGAGTTGCCCATCTTGCGGATTGCGACTTCCATGATCATGCTCCCGATTCGGAATGGAAGCACAATGTTAGCACGCAGGGAAACTACTTTCGCTGTCGAGTCCAAGCAGCAGCACCTTGTAAAAAGCCGTGCGGCAGCCCTACCAGCCTGGCCCGAAGCCTTCATGATGAGTCGACGGGACGCGTAGGCGAGGCTGACGTGACGGGCTGCACAGCACCTGCGGTCGGGTGATTCCTTGCGGGCAGCGAAGTGGGATCACCCTATGTCGGCTATGGATCGGTGGACATGCTCTTTCGGCGTCTCCAATGCGGGTCGCCCTCGCTTGGGCTTGAGCATGGCCTTCGCCGCCGCGTCGCCAAGCAGTCCAGACAGCACCTCCGATGCGGGGCGAGCCTTCGCAAACCACGCTTTCGTTGCTTCTGGGGCGTCTTGGTCCAGCAGTTCAAGCTTTGGTTTGCGCGGCATGGCGGGTCTATTCTCGGCGGTTGGCGCGGCGCCAACTGAGCACAGGCACTGCGCCCTCTCTCGGGGTGAACACAAGTGTGTAAAAGTGCTTTTCCACGCAAGTCAACGCCTGGAAGCGACTTCCGCTGCAGTCCTCGCGGGCGTCTTCCACAATCCAGGCTCACCCGCAACGTAAGCAATCCTCATGCAGCGCAAGACCGAATTCAAGGGCAACAAGCAGGCCTTGCCGCGCAAGCCCTGCGTGACCTGCGGGCGTGAGATGGTGTGGCGTCGGGCCTGGGCCAAGAACTGGGCCGAGGTCAAGTACTGTTCGGAGGCTTGCCGCCGCCGCGGCGCCCCGGCGGCCACCGCCTGAGCCGGCCTGCTCGACAATTGAGGCATCCCGCGGCGCCCGACGGCGCCGCCCGGCGATTCCGGCCGCCCTGGCCCCACACTCCCACCCCATGACCCCAACCTTCCCCCCCACCCGGACCGCGGCGCTGGCCAGGCTGGCCGCCGTGCGCCCCGCCGCCTACGCCAGCAGCCGCAACCGCCTGGATGGCGCCGTCACCGGCCTGTCGCCTTACCTGACCCATGGCCTGCTCAGCCTGCCCGAGGTGGCGGCGTCGGTGGCGGCGCGCCAGGCGCTGCCGGTCGACCACAAGCTGGTGCAGGAACTGGCCTGGCGCGAGTTCTTCCACCATGTCTGGCAGCACCACGGCGACGCGATCCTCGAGTCGCTGCACGAGGGCCCGCGGCCCGACGCCGACTACAGCGCCACCCTGCCTGACGACATCCGCCAGGCCCGCACCGGCGTGCCGGTGATAGACGCCGCGGTGCGCACGCTCTACGCCACCGGCTGGCTGCACAACCACGCGCGGATGTGGCTGGCCAGCTATGTGGTGCATGTGCGCGGCGTGCACTGGCGCGCCGGCGCCGACTGGCTGGTGGCGCACCTGCTGGACGGCGACCTGGCCAGCAACCACCTGTCCTGGCAGTGGATCGCCGGCACCGGCAGCCACAAGCCCTACCTGTTCAACGCCGAGAACGTGGCCCGCTACACCGCCGGCCTGGCCGGCTGGGCCAGCCCGGGCAGCGTGGTCGACACCGACTACGCCACGCTCGAGCGCTGGGCCCGCGGCACGCTGGCGCTGCCCGCCGCGCCGGGCCGGGTCGGGCCGGGCGTGGCCGAGCCCGCGCTGTGGCAGCGCCTGCCGCCCGACCTGGCGCCGCCCGCGGCCCTGCCGGCCAAGCAGGCCGTGGCCGGGCGCGATGTCTGGCTGGTGCACCCCTGGTCGCTGGCCGACCCGGCGCCGGTGCCGCGCGGCGAGCGCGACCCGCTGCGGCTGGGCGTCTGGCCGGCCGAGTTCCACGACCGCTGGCCCTGGTCGGCGGCGCGCTGGCGCTTTGTTGCGGCGCGGCTGTCGGCCATCACCTCGCAGCTGCTGTGGGCCGACAGCGCGGCGCTGCAGCAGGCGCTGGCCGGCGCCGCCAGCGTGCGCTGCACCGACAACCCCCACCTGCCTGCCGATTGGCCGGCCGCCTGGCGCCAGCCCGCGCCGCGCCTGCTGGCCGCGCCCGACGCGCTGTGCAGCTCGTTCTCGCAGTTCTGGCGCCAGGCCTCGCGCGGCATCACCCGCCTGGGCGGCGGCGCGGCCGAGCAGGACGGCTTGTTCGACGAATGATCGACGCCTGATCGCCGGTGCGCTGGCGCCGCGCGGCGTCCGTGGAACGCTTGGGCCGCAGGCCCTATTGCTCGCGCCAGGCCTTGTCGATGTAGCGCTTGCCGTTCACCTCGCTGGTCTGCAGCACCGCGCGGTAGGCACCTTGCTGCACCCGCAACGCGCTGACCTGCATCGCCACCTGCTCGGGGTCGGGGCCGCTGGCCAGTGCCTCCAGCAAGGGGCGGCCGTCCATGCGGGCAGCGGCTTCGCCCAGGCCCAGCAAGTGCAGCAGCGTGGGCGCCACGTCGACATTGGACGTTGGCGTGCGAACCACCGTGCCCCGTTTGAAGCCAGGACCCCAGGCCAGCATGGTGTTGCGCACGGTCCAGGGGCCGATGCCGCCATGGTTGGCCGCGGCAGTCTGCACCGGGCCGGTGACGGCATTGCCGCCGACCTGGTTCTGCTCGGTGCCTTGCACGCCATGCGGGTTGGGCGCCGAGGTCCAGGGGAAGGTGAAGACGATGTCGGGGCTGCGCTCGTGGCCGCCGAGCTGGGCGAACTCCAGCGAGAAGGTGCCTGGGACCGCGCCTTCGTGCGCGCTGCCGCCCGGCTTGGCCGCGGTGAACACGACACCGCACCAGGGCTGGCGCTGCAGGAACTCGACGATGGCCGCGGTGCGCTTCGGGTCGCGGTGCTTGACGTGCAGCGCCACCGCTTGCCCGCTGGAGGCCATGACCACCTCGTCCGACGCGGCCGCCGGCATCAGGCCGGCGTCGATCAAGGCGCGCTCGACATTGACCTGGCCGACGGTCTGGGCGAATCCGTGGTCGGAGACCACGACGATGTCGGTCTTGTCGCGCAGGCCCAGCGCCTCCAGCTTGGCGAGCACGAGACCGATCTGGCGGTCGTCGTTGCGGATGGCCTCGCGAGAGGCCGGCGCGCCCGGTCCGAGGCCGTGCTGGATGTGGTCGGGCTCGGTCATCCAGGTGAACACGACGCTGGGCTTCAAGTCCGGCAGCACATACTCGCGCAGGACGTTCATCGACCAGTCGACCGAAGCGTCGTAGCGGTCGGTGGCGCCGCCCTTGGCGGGCGCCACGCCAAAGCGCTGCTTGACGGCCTCGCTCAGCGCCAGCGGGTAGGCCAGCGACTTGCCGGGCACGAAATCGCCATTGATGACGCCGCCGGCGCCCCGCTGCGCCGCGGGAGCAAGCAGGATGGCGCTGCCGGTCGAGCCCGAGCTGACGACCACCATCTTGCGGCCGCTGCGCTCCAGCAGTTCGGCGATGCCCACGGCCGTCGTCATGCGCCCGGCGCTGAGCTCGTCGAGCTTGAGCAGCTTGTCGGCATCGTCGTTGGAGAAGGCCCGCAGCGGATCGACCACTGGCACGAAGATCGAATTGCCCATGATGCCGTGACGCGCCGGATAGCTGCCCGTGCCCAGCGACGCCGCGTTGACCCGCGTGACCGTCGGAAACACCGCGTGCGCGTTCTCGAACCACACGCC
>CANGHK010000113.1 GCA_947453625.1 Burkholderiales bacterium | reverse complement strand
TCCACCGGCACGCTGACCATCAGCGACGCCGACACCGGCGAGTCCAGCTTCCAGACCTCGGGCATCACCCCCAGCACTGGCGCGCTCGGCAGCCTGAGCATCACCAGCGCTGGCGCCTGGACTTACACCGTTCCCAATGCCGATGTCCAGTACCTCAAGGCCGGCGAGACCAAGGTCGAGACCTTCACCGTCAAGTCGGTCGACGGCACGACCAAGGACGTCGTCGTCACGATCACCGGGGTCAACGACGCGCCGGTGAACAGGGTTCCTGGCGCGCAGACCGTCAATGAGGACATGGCTCTGGACTTCAGCGGCGCCAAGCTGATCAGCGTCAGCGACGTAGACGGCAACCTGGCGACGGCCCGGCTCACCGTGGCCAGCGGCACGCTCGACGTCACCCTGTCGGGCGCAACCAGCATCAACGCCGGTGCCAACCACAGCGCCATGCTGACGCTCAGCGGCACGCAAGCCGACATCGACGCAACGCTGGCGTCACTGAGCTACCAGGGCGGCGAGAACTTCAACGGCAGCGACACCCTGACGGTGCTCTCCACCGACAGCGCCGGAACGCCCCTGTCCGACACAGACACGGTGACCATCACCGTCACACCCGTGGCTGACCCCGCGACGGTGTCGAGTCCCACCGTCAACGAGGCCTCACCTTACGCCGTCTTCACCGTCACTGGCGTCGCCGGCGAGCAGGTAGACCTCATCCTGGCCGGCGACACCGCCGCCGGCGAGGGCACCGACTTCGGCGCGGCCGACGGCAAGAACCTGCAAGTCTCGACCGACGGCGGCACGACCTGGTCCGACTACGCCAGCGCCGTGACGCTGCCCGCGGCCGGCAGTTTCCTGGTCCGCACCCCCGTCATCGACGACAGCATCCCCGACAACAACGAGACCTTCACGCTGACCGCCACCCCGGTGGGCGGCAGCGCGGCACTGGGCACCGGCACGATCAGGGACGACGGCACCGGCGCGATCTACAAGGCAGACGGCAACGTCGATGCAGCAGCCAAGACCAGCGACGACCGGCCGGTCAGCGTCAGCAGCCCGACGGTCAACGAGGCCTCGCCTTACGCGGTGTTCAGCGTCAGCGGCGGCGCCGGCCAGCAGGTCAGCCTCGCGCTGGCCGACGGCACGGCGGGCGCGGCCGACCATGGGTCAACGCTGCAGGTCTCGACCGACAACGGCGCCCACTGGACGGCCTACACCGGCGGCAATACCGCGCTGAACGCCAGCGGCGCGCTGTTGGTGCGCACCGCCATCCTGCAAGACAGCGTGTTCGAGGGCGCAGAGACCTTCTCGCTGGCCGCCACCAACACCGGCGGCACCGCGGGCACCGGCACCGCCACGATCCGCGACGACGGGGCGGGCGCGATCTTCAAGGACGACGGCAGCACAGACACCGGCGCCACCCTGGACGACGACCGCGCGCTAGAGGTCAACTCGGTCAGCGTCAGCGAGTCCTCGCCCTACGCGGTGTTCCAGATCAGCGGCGCCGCCGGGCAGATCGTCAGCCTGGCGCTGCAAAGCGGCAGCGCCACGGTCGGCACGGATATCGGCAGCACGCTGGAGTACTTCAACGGCAGCGTATGGCTGGCCTACACCGGCCCGGTGGCGATGCCGGGCGCGACGATGCTGGTGCGGGTGGCCGTCATCAACGACAGCCTCTTCGAGGGCCCGGAGAGCTTCAGCTTGCGCGCGGGCAACAGCAGCGGACGCCAGTTCAGCGGCACCGGCACGCTGGCCGACGACGGCTCGTCAGGTCAGGTCTTCCTGGCCGACAACCGCAGCGCCACACCCACCCTGGCCACCCCGGACGACGACAGCCCCAAGCCCCCTGCAGCGTCCGAGCCGCTGCCCGCCGCAGCGCCGGTGGTGCCCGCCGCAGCCCCGCCGATGCAGCCCGGGCCGTTGGCCCCGGTCGACATCTGGGTGCCCGACGTGCTGAAACCGAACCCGCTGACCCCGACCGCGGCGGTGCCAACGCTGCTGGTGGCCGAGCGGATTCCGGACCAGTACGCCGACCGCAACACCATCGCCGGCTTCGGCGTGCCGGACCGCACTTTCCTGGCGTCCAGCCCGGGCCAGCAGCTGACCCTGTCGGCCGAGCAGTCCGATGGCCAGCCGCTGCCGGCATGGTTGAGCTTCAACACCAACACCCGGCGCTTCGAGGGCACGCCGCCGCTGAACTTCGTCGGCGAGGTGCGGCTGAAGGTGACGGCCCGCGACGGCCAGGGCGGTGAGGCCGACGCGCTGTTCCGGCTGCAGATCGGCAACCCGGAGGCGGCCACGCCAGCGGTCGACCCGGCCGCCGCACCCGCCGCCCCAGCCACCCCGCCGGCAGCCACCCCGGGCCGCATCAGCCTGCAGCAGCAGTTGCGTGATCTGGCGCCGGTGCGGCGTGCCGCGCTGGGCCAGCCGACCCAGGCGCGCAACCTGGCGCCGGCCAGGCGGGCCTGACGCTTGACGCTGACTCCCCAAGCCGATATCGACGGCACGCTGGCCTGCATCACCCTGGCGCTGCTGCGGCGCTGCCACGGCGCCGGTGACCGCGCCGCGCTGCAGTTCATCGCCGTCAACGACAGCCACTTGCTGGCGCCCTACCGGCAGGCCGCGCTGTGGCATCAGCGGCGCGGCGTGC
Organism: Burkholderiales bacterium; assembly: GCA_947453625.1. Taxonomy (GTDB): domain Bacteria; phylum Pseudomonadota; class Gammaproteobacteria; order Burkholderiales; family Burkholderiaceae_C; genus Pseudaquabacterium. Next base: position 2,241 of record CANGHK010000113.1, on the reverse strand, counting down.
TGGCCTTGTCGGGCGTCAGCCAGGTCGAGCGCAACGGCCCTTATGTGCAGTGGCTGCAATCGGTGTGCCGGGCGCTGGCGGCGCGGCCTGCCGGCCCGGTGCAGGCCGGCGCGCTGCCGGACGCGCTGGCCGCAGCCTGGGACGAGTGGCTGCCAGCGCAGGCGCTGTGGGTGCCTGTGGGTCAAGACGACCCGAGCGGACCGGGCGGTGACCGTGGCGGGCTGCTGTTCGCCCGCGATGAGGCCTGGTCGGACGCCGAATGCGCGGCGATGGCCGACTGGCTGGCCAACTGGCAGGCCTGTTGTCTGGCGCTGGCGCAGCGGCAATCGACGCGGCGCCGCCTGCTGCGCGGGCTGCGCGGGCTGCCCGTGGCCGCCGCGGTGCTGGCCGCGATTGCGGCGCTGATGATCACGGTGCCGGTGCATCTGTCGGTGCTGGCGCCGGCCGAACTGGTGCCTGCGCATCCGGTGGCCGTGCGTGCGCCGCTGGACGGCGTGGTCCAGCAGTTGCTGGTCAGCCCGAACGAGCTGGTGCGCGCCGGCCAGCCGCTGTTTGCCTACGACGACGCTGCGCTGAGCAGCAAGCGCGACATCGCGGTGCAGGCGCTGGCCACGGTGGAGACCGAACTGCGCCAGTACGACCAGCAGTCGCTCTACGACAACAAGGCGCGCGCGGCGATGCCCGCGGCGCGTGGCAACGTGACTGAGAAACGGTCCGAACTCGCGCTGCTCGACAAGCAACTCAAACGATCGCAGGTGCTGGCCCCCAGCGACGGGGTGGCGTTGTTCGACGACGCCGCCGAATGGGCAGGCCGGCCGGTGAGCACCGGTGAGCGGGTGATGCGGCTGGCCGCGCCCGACGACAAGGAGATCGAGGCCTGGCTGCCGATAGGCGACGCGATCCCGCTGCCGGTGGGCGCGCCCGTGCGCCTCTACCTGGCCGCCAGCCCGACCGAGTCACTGTCGGGACGGCTGCGCTATGTCGCGCATGAGGCCCAGCGCCGGCCCGACGGCAGCAGCGCCTACCTGCTGCGGGCCACGCTGGACGCGTCCAGCGCGCAGCGCATCGGCTTGAAGGGCACGGCGCGGGTGGCAGGCCAGGAAGTCAGCCTGGGCTACTGGGTGCTGCGCCGGCCGCTGGCCGCCGTGCGTGAACTGCTCGGTGTGTGAGCGCGGCCATGGTGGCGAGCGCCCTTCCGGCCGAACTTTCGGCCGAACTTTCGGCAGCGGCGCCCCGCTCCGCGGCGCTGCCCGCGCTGCGCCAGGAGCTGGCGCTCTACCGCGGCCCGCGGCTGCGCGACGGCCAGCCGAGCTGGACCCTGCACGACCCGGTGAGCAGCCAGTTCTTCCAGCTCGACTGGCTGAGCTTCGAGGTGCTGAACCACTGGGAACTGGGCAACGCCGAGGCGATCGCCCAGGCCATCGCCGACGAGACCCCGCTGCAGGCCGAGGCCGACGACGTGACCGCGGTGCTGGGCTTTCTGCAGCGCAACGAACTTGTGCACCAGCCCGGCGCCGACCAGTCGGCAGCGATGGCCAGGCGTGCCGCGGCGCGCCGCCCCGGCGCGCTGCGCTGGGTGCTGCACAACTACCTGTTCTTCCGCGTGCCGCTGCTGCGGCCCGACGCGCTGCTCGGACGCCTGCACGGCGCGCTGGGCTGGGTCTTCCACGCCGGCTTCGCCTGGGCTACCGCGCTGGCCCTGGTCGCGGGCCTGCTGCTGGCCTACCGCCATGGCGACCTGCTGCGCAACACCCTGGTCGACACCTTGTCGCCGACCGGGCTGCTGCACTACGGGCTGACGCTGCTGGCGGTCAAGCTGCTGCACGAGTTCGGCCATGGGCTGACCGCCAAGCGCCACGGCTGCCGCGTGCCGACGATGGGGCTGGCTTTCATGGTGCTGGTGCCCATGCCGTATACCGACACCAACGAGGCCTGGAAGCTGGCCGGGCGCTGGCAGCGGCTGCAGATCGCCGCGGCCGGCGTGGCCACCGAGTTGGTGGTGGCCGTCTGGGCCACGCTGGCCTGGGGCCTGCTGCCCGATGGCGGGCTGCGCAGCGCGGCGTTTCTGCTGGCCACCACCACCTGGATCAGTACCTTGCTGGTCAACTGCAGCCCGTTCATGCGCTTCGACGGCTACTTCGTGCTGTCGGACTATCTGGAGCTGCCCAACCTGCACGCACGCGCTTTTGCGCTGGCGCGCTGGCGGCTGCGCGAGGCCTTGTTCGGCCTGGGCGCCGAGCC
>CANGHK010000112.1 GCA_947453625.1 Burkholderiales bacterium | reverse complement strand
GCGAGCCGCCCGCGGCTTCAGAACCGCCGCCAACTTCATCGCCATCGCCTACCTGCGAATGTCCAAGCTCAAGCATCTGCCCGCTCATCCTTTCGCCCCCGCGCCGGCCAAATGAGATTGTTGCGTTCCACACTAAACGGCATAGAGCCCTTTTTTGCTTGCCTCAAGGATTTCGCCCATGTCCGACAGTTTCGGCACCCGTCACAAACGCCCTGGTCAGTCGAAATGCGCAGACCACGGTCTCAGTGAGTGGTTCCCGGCGTGAGATGGAAAGTTGCTGTAAACCGATCATAAGACTTGGTACTGTAGTAAAAAAGCTATCGGCGGTCAACACACCATAAAAGCCTGTTTAGGTGAATTATTTTTGTTGTTTTTTGTGTTTATTAATGTTTTTGGCAAATTTTGCTTAAATTGGCGCATGCCGACTGCGGCGTTCCCCACTGGCGGGTGGCGGCTCGCAGGGCCCGCACCACGCGCAGCCTGTCGCCGGTGAGCCTTTGTTCAGCCCGTCCTCCCAACCCGCGGCAAACTGGGCCGGTCCAAGCTTCGGCGCTCGGGATCGGTCGGACGACGCCGCTGTGCCTGACCGTTGGCCCAGAGACAGGGGGCGCCGCGATCGGCTGGAACATCTCAGGTGGCGCGCGGCGTCTGCGCGTTGGGCTCGCCGGCGATCGCCCGCACCGGCAGGTGGCGGGCACCCGTCGGGTCCTGCAGTCGGTGACGCCCGGTCAGCGGCAGCGCCAGGTCCTCGCGCAAGGGCGCGACGGCCTCGTACACCTTGTGCATGCGCTGCTCTCGCAGCAGCGCGTGGCGTTGTGCTTTCCGCCGCGCGTGCCGGCCAGTACCCCCCTGGGCTCGATCCCGCTCAGCCGGTCGTCCGGGTCCGCGGCAGTTCGTGGGGAGGCGCGTGCCCAGGAAAGCGGCAAAGGGCTCGACAGCCAGCGTTGGCGCGGGCTGCAGCCGTTGTCATGCAGGTTTCGCACACGCTTGTCCACAGTGACTGGGGATAAGTCCTCGAGGACCTCGGTGCGTCCCTGAAGACGATCGACGGGCTCGACATGGGTCTGAACCTCGCTGGCGAACGTCGAATGGCGCGCAGTTCGGGTGGCGCCAACAAGGTCGCGCCGAGGCGGATGCACCCTTCGCTGGCGCCTTGCCGCCTGTGCGGGGACAGGTGGACCCGGCGAGCCGCTCTGAGGGTTGGGGTGACATCGTCGAAAAGTCAAGCTATTTCGCCGGTAAACGTTTCCGCAAATTCCCGCTGACCCTGACCTTTCCGTGTCGACGGCGTCTATGGGGTGGCGAATCAACATACGTGATTTACATCAAATGCTCAGTACTGACGATCTGCCGCGCGGAAGGCGAGGCGCAGGCCCTGCCGCGCGCGCTGGTGATCGCGTGCTGGTGGGTGTGGCAGAGGCTGTGCAGCCGCCGGGATGTCGTGAGTTCGCATCATTATGGTGGCGGCATAACAATAAAAAATGTAATTTATGCACAAAAATCAAAACAATTTAAACGTCGGCATGCTTGAAGTTTTTGTTTCTATCATTTGTGGACCGCGCCAGTGGTGTCGGTCGCCTGCCTGGCCCCGCCTCATCGCCCTCCGTTCTGACGGGCAGTGCCGGCGCGCAACCTCGATGGGCAAGCCAAGCCCGGCGCCCTGTGCCGGATCGCATTCCGCTGCCGCGCCGCCGGATCGCTGCAGCCGGATCCTCCCGGCGCGCGAATGCCGCCGTGCCCGGCCGTTCGGCATTCGCCCAAAGCCTGCGCCCATGGGCTCGCCTGGTGAGCTTCTGGCCGGACACCCTGGCACATCGGCGTCGCTTGGCCGGATGCGCGACGACAAGGCCGCTCATCCAGCCTTGTCCAGCTGACCGCCGCAGGGGCCACCCGACCCTTGCCGGCGACAGCGCCAGAAAAACGCAGGCGACACAGCCTGGTCTGTGCCACGACGATGCAGCGGTGACGGCGCGTCCGATAAATAAATCAAAAGGATATTGACATGAGATTCAGCGGTTATTGGGTGTACGAGGACGATGGGCAGGTGGTCTTGAAGCGGGCGGACTTCGACGATACCGAACTGGACCCCGACACCGACTGGCAGCAAGCCTGGCAGAACCAGGACCCCGCGTCGGCCGCCAAGGGCTACCTGCGGGAGGCCGACGCCTTGGCCTGTGCGGCGCTGCTGCTGGCGCATGGCCAGGCGGTGGCGCTGTCGGATGGCGACATCGCGGAGATCCAGGCCGGACCGGCACTGTTCAATGACGGCCAATGCCGGATCGGCAGCCTCGACGAGTTGCGCCTGCTTTCGGCGGCGATGAAGTTGCGAGGCGATCTGATCCGGGCGCGCGACGACGCCAGCACGGTACGCGCGATGTCCGCCAGTGGTTTCCCTCTCGACGCAGGCGACATCGACATCCCGTTCCCGAACTGAGATCAGAAGTCGGCTCTCGCTGTTGCTGCCAGTTGGGCGGTCCGGCATCGCCCACACCCCCACCGAAACTGCTGAGAAATAACGCATGGACACCAAATTCGCACTTCAACGCCGCAAGGAAGTCCCGTGACACGCGCCGCCGCCCTCCGCAACCAAATCCTCAAAGCCAAGCACGCCTACTACTACAGCGGTGAGCCGGTGATCAGCGACGCCGAATACGACGCGCTCGAAGACGAATTGCGGCGGCTCGCACCCGATGACCCGGTGCTGGCGCTGGTGGGGTCGCCCGTGCCGCTGGACGCGATGCTGACCAAGGCGCGCCATGCGATGCCCATGGGCAGCCAGAGCAAGGTCAACTCGGAGGCCGAGTTCCGCGCTTGGTGTGCCAAGGCCAGCCACGGTGGCGATGGCGCGGTGGAGGGCTTGTCCGCCGTGCTGCAGGTCAGCCTGAAGGCCGACGGCGCCAGCGCGGCGGCCTATTACCGCGACGGGCGTCTGGTGCAGGCGATTTCGCGCGGTGACGGCACGGTCGGCGAGGACATCACGGCCAACGCGCTGCGCTTCAAGGGCTTGCCGGTCTGGGTGGGCGACGCGGGGCAGGGCGCCGCCGGCTTCACCGGCGCGGTGCGCTTCGAGGTGGTCCTCACCGTGGCCGACTGGACGGCCATAGACCCGGCCCGCAGCAAGAACCCGCGCAATGCCGGCACCGGCATCATGGGCCGCAAGAACGGCCACCAGTCCGACTGTTTGACCATCTTCGCGTTCGACCTGGACGAGACGCGCGACGGGCGCAGCGTGCAGTTCGCCACCGAGACCGACAAGGCCGCCCGGCTGGCGCAACTCGGCTTCAACCTGATCCCGCAACAGCGCTGCGTGCGGGTGGACGAGGCCGTGGCGTATTTCGAGCGCATCGCAGCCACCCGCGACGCGCTGCCGCTGTGGATAGACGGCTTGGTGATCAAGCTCGACGACATCGCGCTGCAGCGCGCGCTCGGCGTCAGCAGCGGCCGCCCCAAGGGCCAGGTGGCGTGGAAGTTCGACTCCAGCGGTGGCGAGACCGTGCTGCTGGGCGTGGTGGTCAGCGGCGGCCACACCGGCGGGCTCTATCCCACCGCGCAACTGGCGCCGGTTGAGATCGGCGGCACGACGGTCAGCAACGCATCGCTGGCCAACTACGACGAGATCGAGCGGCTCGACGTGGCCATCGGCGATTCGGTCTGGGTGGTCAAGGCCAATGACATCATCCCCAAGATCATCCGCGTCACCGACCGGCCGGCCACGCGCACGCCGATCCTGGCGCCGGTGGTCTGCCCGTTCTGCGGTGGCGGCGTGGGGCGGCGGCTGGTCAGCAGCGGAGACGAGGGCGTCGTCATCGAATGCCGCAACGCGGCCTGCGCCAAGAAGTCCACCGGCAAGATCAGCCGCTGGATCGCCAGCCTGGACATCCTGGGCATAGGCGACGTGGTGCTCGAGGCCATGGTCGATCAACTCGACCTCGCCGACGCGGCCGACCTCTACACGCTGCGCGGGCGGCAGGCCAAGATGGCCGACCTGGTCACCCATGCCGAGCGCGACCTGCGCCTGGGCGACAAGCGCGCCGCGTCCATCCTGCAGGCGATAGACGCCACCCGCTCGCTGACGCTGAGCCGGTTTCTGGGCTCGCTGGGGCTGGACTTTCTGGGCAAGCGCAGGGTCGAGTTGATGATCAAAAACGCCGGCGGCGCGCTGGCCCGGCTGGACGACTGGCGCTCGGGCAAGCTGCGCGATGCCGACTTCGCCGCCCAGGCCGGCGTGCCCAGCATAGGCGGCCAGATCCAGGACGGCATAGACGCGATGGCGCCCGTCATCGACAAACTGCTTGCCGCGGGCGTTGCAGTGTTGGCGCAACAGCCGCCTGAGCCCGCCGCGGACGACGGCGCGGCGCCGCGCCAGACGGTCTGCATCAGCGGCAAGCTGCCCAGCGGACGCAAGAAGCACGATTACGCCGAGCCGCTGCACCTGGCCGGCTACGCGCTGGTGGACGAGGTCAGCCGCGGGCTGAATTACCTCGTGCTGGCCGATGCGGGGTCCACCAGCAGCAAGTCCGAGAAGGCCGCCAAGCTGGGTGTGGCCGTGATCTCCGAGGCGCGGTTGATCGAGATGGTCGCCGCCGGTGCGCCTGCCCTGGCAGCCCAAGCACCTTCGGCCCAAGCATCGCCAGCGCCACCCGCAACCGAGCCGGCAGCACCTGCCAAACCCGTGTTGGCGCCGGCTGCCGACCAAGTTCTTCCTCGCGACGATCCGGCCGAAACCGACTCACCGCAACCCATCCCTCCAACCCCGAAGGAAAGTCCCATGACCACCACGCACAACACGCCCGCGTCCAGCAAGACTGACCTTGCCCCTGGATTCCGTATCCCATAGCTGGCCTACGCGCTGGCTTGCCGGGGTTGATCGGCCAGCCAGTTTTCTTCGAACTGCATCGGGCTGACATAGGCCAGCGTCGAGTGCAGTCGGGTCCGGTTGTACCAGAGCATCCAGG
>CANGHK010000111.1 GCA_947453625.1 Burkholderiales bacterium | reverse complement strand
CAGCACGATCTCGGCGGCCAGTGCCCAGTCGATGTCGGCGCCGGACCGGTTGAGCCACAGCGGCGCGTCGGCTGGCACCAGCGCCAGCAAGGCCTGGTCGGCCTGGTCGGCAGGCGCGGCGGACAGGCGCACCTGCTGCGGCCAGCGGCTGGGCGTGGGGGCGTCCGGGCGCTGCGGCGGCCACAGCAGCAGCAGGCGGTGCGGCAGGTAGGTTTCGACCGCGGTGCCGACTGGCGTGGTGATGAACTCGGTGGTGGATTCAAAGACCTCGCGCAGCGCGCCGGTCCAGGCACCCGGCTGCCACGACGCCAGCAGACGCGGATCGGCATGGCGGCGCAACTGCAGCGATTGCAGGTCGGGCTGCCAGGACGGCTGGTCGCGGGCCAACTGCTCGGCCGCTTGTCGCGCGGCCACCGACGCGCTGGCGCGGCGGGTGCTGGCGTCGAGCTCGGCGGCGCCCAGCGGCGCCGGGCTGTCGACCGCTGGCAGGGCGATGTCGGGTGTCTTCACCGCCCGCGCCCGCTCGGCCGCCAGGTCCACTTTGGGCAGGGCCAGTTCGGACACATCGACCACATCGTCGGCATCCCAGGTCTGGCCGTTGCGCAGCTTGCCGCTCTTGGGCCTGGCGCCGGCGGACGGCCGGTCCGGATTCAGCCTGGCCTGCAACGCCGACAGGTCGGGCAGCTCGGCCGCTGCCAGCGCCGCCGGGCGCATGCGGCGCACGAAATCATCCAGCGCGTGGGTCGGATCGTCGTCGCCGGCAGCTGTGCTCATGGGGGTATTTTGCGGTGATCCGGCCCGCGGCGGCACCGGCCCAGTGCAACGCACCGCGTCGTTTTGCGCGGATTTCTGGAGTCAAAAGCCTAGGTTTTTGGCGCTGGATTGGGTTTCGCGCTCTAGATCCCGCGGCGCACACTGCCTTCATGGGTGTTCACAACACCCCGCAGCCAGCGCCTCTTCAACCCCCGAACGAAAGCACACCATGACTTCCCCCACCTTGCGTGCCATCACCCTCAAGACGGTTGCCAACTACACCCGCGCCGCCGAGCATGCGGTCTGTGCCTACCGCTCCAGCGGTCAGCGCCTGATCAACGCGATGGAGCGCGGCGTCGACAAGGCCGCCCGGCAAGGCGCCGAGCGTCTGGCCCCTCGCTTGGCCACGGCGTTGCGCCGCGCCACGGGTCGGGTGACCGGCTTGGCCAGCAAGAGCCTGGACGCCGTCAGCACCCGCACCGAGCGCGCGATCGAGTTGGGCAGCACCGGCGTGACGACCCAACTCAAGCGCGTGGCCGGTCTGGTCGAAGGCGTCGGCAACCGCGTCCTGGCCGGCGGCGTGCAGGCCGCCGTGCGCATCAGCATGCCCGGTGCGCAAGCCGCGTTGGCGCTGTCCGAGCGGGTGGTCGCCGGTGTCGACAAGCTGCCGGGCGCCAGGTCCCATGTCAAGCCCATCGCGTCTGCCAAGCGCGCCGCGCCAGCCCGTAGCCGTGCTGCCGCCGGTGTGAGGAAGGCCCGCAAGGCGGTCGCCGAGGCCATGGTCGAAGCCGCCGCCGCGGTCGCGCCCAAGACCGGGCGCAAGGTCGCTGCCAAGCCGGCCGGCGTCGCGGCTGCGCCGCGCAGGCGCCGCAGCGCCCAGGCCAAGCCCGTGGTCGAAGCCGTGGCGTCGGCCGTCGAGGCCGCGACGGCCTGATCGGAGTCGCGATGCGCCAGCTCAGTGGGTACGACGCGGGTTTCCTGTACTCGGACACCGCGCACTCGAACGCCAACGTCAGCCTGCTGCACATCTTCGACCAGGCCACGGCGGCTGGCGGGGTGGTGCGTTTCAAGACGGTGCTGGCGCATATCGAACGGCGCCTGGATGCGTCGCCGCTGTTCCGGCAGCGGCTGCAACGCGTGCCGCTGGCGCTGGATCATCCCTACTGGGTCGACGACGAGAACTTCGATCTCGAGTACCACGTCCGCCACATCGCCCTGCCCAAGCCGGGTGACTGGCGGCAGTTCTGCATCCAGGCCTCGCGCATCCATGCGCGGCCGCTGGACGGTGAGCGTCCGCTCTGGGAGGCCTATGTCATCGAGGGTCTGGACAGCTTTCTCGACCTCGCCCAAGGCAGTTTCGCAGTCCTGCTGAAAACCCACCTCGCGGCGGTGGAACTGCAGCAACTCAGCGCGATCAGCGCCCTGCTGCTCGACACCAGCGCCAACCCGGCCGCCGACGGCCCGCCCGCACCCTGGTTCGCCGAGTCGGCGCCTGGCCAACTGTCGCTGCTTGGCCGCGGGCTGGTGCATTCGGCCGCCGCGCCGCTGCGCCTGGCGTTGCCGCTGGCGCGGGTGGCCGCGAACGTGGCGCCGGCGGCTGCGGCGCTGGCCAGCGAGATGCTGCTGCGACCGCAGAACCTGCCGGTGACGCGCTTCAACTCGGTAGTCTCGCCGCACAGGGTGTTCGAGACCCGCCGCTTCACCGACGCCGAGTTCGAGGCCTTGCGCGGCCTGGTCGACGGCGTGACGGTGGACGACGCGGTGATGGCAGTCTGCGGCGGCGCGATGCGCCGCTACCTCGACTCCCAGGGCGAACTGCCCGACGACCACAGCCTGACGGCGATCCGGCTGATGCCGTCGCCACTGCCCAGCCTGGCCACGCCGGCTGGCAGGGCCGCGCTGGTCTGGCGCCATGTCAAACTCGGGACCGAGCTCGCCGATCCGGTCAAGCGTCTGGCGGCGATCAGGGCCCAGGCCGACGGCGTGCCTGATGTGGTCGAGCGCGTTATCGGCAGCCGCGATCTGGCCGAGGCGGGCGAGAAGGCACCGGCGGCGCTGCTGTCCTGGGCCCGCCGCCTGGCGGGCCGGCTAGGCGCCAGGCTGGGGCCGCGCACCCCGCCGGCCAACTGCGTGATCACCGATGTGCCGGCGCCGGCGCAGCCGCTCTTTCTGTGCGGTGCGCGGATGACTTATTTCTCGGCCATCCTGCCGATCAACGATGGTCTGGGCTTGGCCTTTGCCGTCACCCGCTACGACGGCCGGGTCGTGATTTCGCCCACCTCGTGCCGCGAGTTGATGCCCGATCCCGAGGCTTTTGCGCTCTGCCTGCGCGACAGCTTCCAGGAGTATCTGGCGTTGGCCCAGGCCAGACCCGCCAAGTCGGTGGCGCGGCGGCGCCGCAAGGCGCTGCCCAGGGCGGCCTGAATCTGCCCATCACAGGCGGGCAAGCTTGCGTGTGCCCGGTTCAGTCGTGAAACCGGGCGGCGAAGGCATTCAGATCGGCAGGGCCGGGTGTGTCAGCATCCGGTACACCCTGCCCGCCAGGCCGACCGGGTCGAATGGCGCCCAATCCCCCTCGGGCTGGGCCAGCCGGTCGCCCAGGATGCACAGCACCATCGGATTGAAACCCAGACCGGTGTGGCTGCCCTGGACCCGGATGTTTTCGTAGCCTGACCCCGGGGCGTCGATGGTGGCCTCCTGCGGCGGCACGACGCCGTCGCTGACGGTGTACAGACAACTCATGGGCACACTGGGCAGCAGGTGCTCGCGCAGCTTCTTGGCGCGCGGCTGCATCACATGCACGGTCGGGCCCATCGGGTGGGCGATCATCCGGTAGAGCGCCTTGACGAGGGGCGGCGACTGGCTGCCGGCCGGGTCCACGCTGACCGGGCTGCCCAGCGTGATCAGCTGGCGCACGCATTCCGGCGCCTGGTGTGCGCCGTAGAGCGCGAACACCCCGCCCAGGCTCCAGCCCACCAGGCTGACCTGGCGGCCGGTCTGGTGGTGCAGGTGGCGGATCTTCTGCTCCAGCGCCTCGGCATGGCGGCGCTGGAAGCCGATGTTGCGGCCCAGTCCCCAGGTCTGCACGTTGTAGCCCCGGCCGGCCAGAAATGCCTTCAGCGCCACCAGCGTGATCTCGTCGGCCATGAAGCCCGGCAGCAACAGCACCGGGTGGCCGTCGCCGTGCGGCGCGGTGGTCAGCAGCGGCCAGGTGAAAGGCAGCATCGCCATCTCCACCAGCGCGCGGAATTCCATCAGCGTGTGCAATCGGTGCGGCGCGCCGCGGTGGAGATGTCGGGTGGCCATGGGCATAGCTCGGTAGTCGGTGACAAGCTTGACATCATTGTGGCCCTTGGTGTGGCGCCGCCGGAGGGTGGGGCGTCTAGCCGCCGCGTGGATCAGACCAGGCTATGCCACCCTGTTCGGCTGATCGGGCCCGAGCCCCAGGCGCCATCATCGATGGCAGCGACTTTGCTGGCCCGCCCCGCCGTGCCGCAGCCACGATCCCCGACATGAGAACCATTCGACACCTCCGCCTTGGCCACCGCGTCGTCGGTGGGCTGACGCTGCTGCTGCTGCTGGCACTGGGCAACATCCTGTCGGCCCGGCAGACCCTGAGACTCGATGCCCAGATGACGGGGCTGGCGGTGGTTGCCCGGCCCTCGGTCAAGCTGGTTCATGAGCTGACGGCCCTGGTCGACGAGGTGCAGGGCCTGGCGGCGCTGCACCTGGCGCTCGGCGGCGGGCCCGAACTGACCGCGCTGGAGGCGCGCTTGCGCAACAGCCGCCAGGCGCTCGATCGGCGGCTGGCAGCTTGGCAGTCGCAGGGAGCGGACGATGCCGACCGCCGCCACTGCGCAGCGGTCAAGGCCAGCCTGGCCGAGTTCCGGGTCGAGCAGGACAAGTTGCTGGCCTTGTCGCGCCTGACGCAGCGCGATCCTGCCGCCCTGGCGCTGGCGAGAGCCCAACTCAACGGGCCGTCGCAACAGGCTTTCCTGCACTTGACGGCCGCGCTCGAAGCCTGGTGGGCCTTCAATGACCAGCGCGTCGGGCTGGCCGCGCAGCAGGCGCACGCCGATGTCGACCGGGCCATGGCGCTGCTGGCGATGTTGGCGGCGATGATCCTGGTGCTGGTCGGCGTCTGCGTCTTGCTCGTCAGGCGGTCGATCACCCGGCCGCTGGCGCAGGCTGGGGCTGGCGTGGTGCTGGCCGACAGCCGCCCATTGGCCGCTATCTTCGCCAGCATCGAAGGCATGGCCTTGAAGAGCCAGTTGCTGGCGCTCAGCGCGGCCGTCGAGGCCGCCCGGCCCGGCGCGTCAGGCGGCGGTATCGCCGGGGTTGCCGACGACGCGCGCAACCTGGCCAGTTGCGCCGCAGCCGCGGTGCGCGAGATCCAGGCCTTGGCGGGCTGCGCGGGCGAAGGCTTGGCCGCCGACACGCCAGCCGATTGCAGTGTCCAAGCCACTGTCGGCGAACTGCCGGCGCAACCGCGACAGTCCGGTGCGCTCGAGTGCGACTTGCACGGCGAGTGGTTTGGCGAGTTCAAGCCCGCTGACCGCCTACGCTAGCCCGGCGGCGCTGGAGTTCAAGCCCGGTTGCTGGCGCCGCGCGCGTCGGGTGTTGCCGTGGCCCACCCGGCCGCGACAACTTGTCGCGCCGATTCAGGGTCCCTCCCGAGGCGAGACGTGCAGCGCCGCTGCTAGGCT
>CANGHK010000110.1 GCA_947453625.1 Burkholderiales bacterium | reverse complement strand
CCAGTTGCTGGACGCCGCGCCATGATGCAGCGCTTCGTGGGCTTCTCGCTGCGCCAGCCGCTGTTCATCTGGCTGGGGCTGGCGCTGTTTGTCGGCGCCGGCGTGATCGCCTTCCAGAACCTGCCGGTCGAGGCCTTTCCGGATGTCTCGGACACCCAGGTCAATGTCATCGCGCTCTACCCGGGACGCGCCGCGGAAGAGGTCGAGAAGCAGGTGACGCTGCCGATCGAAATCGCGCTGACCGGCATCCCGGGCACGGTGCGGCTGTTCAGCCATACCCAGTACGGCTTGATGTTCGCGATGGTCACCTTCGACGACAAGCCCGGTGACCAGCTGGCGCGCCAGCAGATCCTGGAGCGCTTGCGCGGCGTCGACCTGCCGGCCGGCGTGGAGACCGACGTGCCACCACCGTCGACTGCGATCGGCGAGATCATGCGTTTCCGCCTGCGCGGCGACGGCTACAGCCCGCGCGAACTGCGCGAGACCCAGGACTGGGTGGTGGAAAAAGCGCTGCGCCAGGTCAGTGGCGTGGCCGACCTGGTGACCATGGGCGGGGCGATCAAGCAGTACGAGGTCAACCCCGACCTGGCCCGGTTGCGCGACCACAAGGTGAGCCTGGGCCAACTGTTTGCCGCGCTGCAGCGCGCCAACGGCAACGCCGGCGGCGGCGCGATGAGCCAGGGCCGGCAGCAGTTCCTGGTGCGCTCGCTGGGCAGTTTCCGCAGCTCGGTCGACATCGAGCGGGTGGTGGTGGCCGAGGTGGCCGGCACGCCGGTGCTGGTGCGCGACGTGGCCGCGGTGCGGATCGGCCAGTACCCGCCGCAAGGCTTGGTCGGTCAGGACGATGCTGACGACATCGTCAACGGCATCGTCGTGATGCGCAAGGGCGAGAACCCGTCCAAGGTGCTGGCCGGCGTGCAGGCCAAGATCGACATGCTCAACGCCCGCGGCCTGCCGCCGGGCATGACCATCATCCCGTACTACGACCGCAGCTGGCTGATCAAGAAGACGCTGCACACGGTGTTCGCCAACCTCACCGAGGGCGCGCTGCTGGTGATGTTCGTGCTCTTCGTCTTCTTGCAGAACCTGCGCGCGGCGGCGATCGTCGCCGCGGTGATCCCGTTGTCGCTGTTGGCCACCTTCCTCGGGCTGACCTTTGTCGGCATTCCGGCCAACCTGCTCAGCCTGGGCGCGATGGATTTCGGCATCATCGTCGATGGCGCGGTGATCGTGGTCGAGAACATCTTCCGGCGCCTGGGTGAGTTGAGCGAGACCCAGATGCGTAGCCGCGCCGAGCGCTTCAAGGCGGTGTTGTGGGCCACGGTCGAGGTCGGCCGGCCCACGCTGTTCTCGATGGTCATCATCATCGCCGCCCACCTGCCCATCTTCACGCTGCAGCGCCACGAGGGCCGGATCTTCTCGCCGATGGCCTGGAGCGTGACCTCGGCGCTGGTGGGCTCGCTGGTGATGGCGCTGTCGCTGGTGCCGCTGCTGTGCCTGCTGCTGCTGCGCGGCAAGCTGCCGCATGGCGACAACGCGCTGGTGCGGGCCTGCAAGCGGGTCTACACGCCGGCGCTGGCCTGGGCCATCGCCAGGCCCAGGACCGTGATGGCGGTGGCCGGGCTGGCGCTGGCCGCGGCTGCCGCGCTGGCCAGCACGCTGGGCTCCGAGTTCCTGCCCGAGCTCGACGAGGGCACGATCTGGGTCAATGCCACGCTGCCGCCGTCGGTCTCCCCCGAGGAGGCCAAGCTGACCTCGGCGCGCATCCGCCAGCGCCTGCACCAGGTGCCCGAGGTCGTGACGGTGGTCAGCAAGGTGGGCCGACCCGACGACGGCACCGACCCCAAGATCTTCAACGGCTTCGAGGCTTTCGTCGAGCTCAAGCCCGACACCGAGTGGCGGCCGGGCATGACCAAGCCCAAGCTGGTCGCGGCGATGGACGATGCGGTCTCGGCTTTGCCGGGCATCGAGGTGTCGTTCTCGCAGCCCATACGCGACAACGTGCTCGAGAGCATCTCTCAGATCGACGGCCAGATCGTGGTCAAGATCAAGGGTGATGACCTGGACGAGCTGAACAAGTTGGCCAACACCGTGGTCGGGCTGGCGCGCACCACGCCCGGCGTGATGCGTGCCTTCATCGACCGCGACGGCCAGCTGCCGCAGCTCAAGATCGACATCGACCGCGACGCCGCGGCGCGCTATGGACTGAACGTCGGCGACATCCAGGACGTGATCGAGACCGCGGTCGCCGGCAAGACCAGCTCCGAGCTGTGGGAGGGCGAGCGCCACTTCTCGGTCGTGGTCCGCCTGGCCGCGGGCCAGCGCAGCCTCGCCAGCCTGTCCGCGCTGCTGGTGCCCACGCCGTCGGGCGCGCAGGTGGCGCTGGGCCAGCTGGCGCGCATCAGCCAGACCAGCGGGGCGATGAACATCGCGCGCGAGAACGGCCAGCGCGTGGCCTCGGTGGGCATCTTCATCCGCGACCGCGACATGGGCTCGGTGGTGGCCGACCTGCAGGCCGCCGCCGGCCGCGAGCTCAAGCTGCCGGCCAACTACGAGGTGGTCTGGTCGGGTGAGTTCGAGAACCAGCAGCGCGCGATGAAACGCCTGTCCTGGGTCGTGCCGCTGTCCATCCTGGTGATCTTTCTGCTGCTGTTCGACGCCTTCAAGAGCTTTCGCAGCGCCCTGCTGATCATCGCCAACATCCCGTTCGCGATGATCGGCGGTATCGTCGCGCTGGCGGCCACCGGCATCCCGCTGTCGGTGTCGGCGGCGATCGGTTTCATCGCGCTGTTCGGCCAGGCAGTGCTCAACGGCGTCGTGATGGTCACCTACTACAACCAGCTGCGCGAGGAAGGCATGGATGCCAAACAGGCGGTGATGGAGGGCAGCCTGACCCGGCTCCGCACGGTGCTGATGACGGCGATGCTGGCGATGCTGGGTCTGCTGCCGATGGCGCTGAGCCACGCCATCGGCGCCGAGACCCAGCGCCCGCTGGCGGTGGTGGTGATCGGCGGGCTGGTGTCGGCCACGCTGCTGACGCTGCTGGTGCTGCCCACGCTCTATGCCTGGGCGGCGCGCAAGGACCTGCCGGGGCAGTCCGAGGGTGATGGCGATGGCGATGCCGGCGCGCAAGCGGAGACGCGGGCATGACCTGGCGGGGCGGCTGGGTTGCAGTGCTGGCGCTGGCCGCGGCGCTGCCCGCCGCGGCCGCTGAAGACGAGGCTGACGCGCAGGCCAACCCCGGCGAGTCCAAGATCACGCTGGGCCGCTACCGGCTGGGCAGCGGCGCCGCGGCGACGCTGGGCACCGACCTGAACGCGCGCTGGCGCCGCGACGGCCGCTCGCTGTGGCTGGGCCTCTACCAGGACGGCGCGGTGGGCCGGCAATGGCGGGCCGGCTGGGACGAACCCTGGGCGCTGGCCACCGGCCCGACGCTGCCGGTGCAGTTGCTGCCCTCGCTGCAACTGGCCAGTGGCGGTTTCGTCGGCGGCAGCCTGGCGCTGCAGGTGGGCGCGCCGTTCTACGCCCAGGTCGGCCTGGGCCGCACCAACCTCAGGTCCTATGTCAACCTCAACTTCGACCCCAACGACGCGATCGGCCTGGTGCTGGGGTGGCAGGGCGAGGGCAGCCGGCAACTCTCGGTCTCGGTGATCGCCGATGACCGGCTGGGTACAGGCCAGCAACACCAGCACCTGACGCTGCGCTGGCCGCTGGCCGACGCGCTGCGGCTCAGCGCCGACCTGCTGCACAAACAAGGCCAGGGCGACACCGGTGTTGTCAATGCCTGGGGCTGGACCCTGGGGCTGGACGGTGTAGTCTGGTTCGCCCGGCTGGCGCATGACCCGAAGCAGAACTTCACGGCCCAGGACGCCTGGCGCCTGTCGGGCGGGCGGCGGTTCTGAGCCGGAGCTCAGAACGCCAGGTGCAGCCGGGTGGCGACCAGCTTGACCGGCCCGCGGTCGGCGTTGTAGGCCGGGTTGACGATGCGCTGGCCGTTCAGTGCCAGCGTCACGCCCTGGGCCAGTTGCAGGGTATAGAAGACTTCCAGCACCTGCTCTGGCCGGTAGCGCAGCGCACCGTCGCCGATGAAGAAGCTGATGCCGCCGGCGGCCAGGTAGTGGCGCCGCGCCGCTGACAGTTCGTTGCGCGCAAAGCCCAGCCCCAGGCTGTCGCCCGCGCGCGCCCAGGCGGCACCGTCCAGCAACAGCCCGCCCGAGAGCGAACGGTCGATCTCGGTGAAGGCATCGGTCTCGGTCTGGCCGTCGGCCGCGCTCCAGCGTGCAAACAGCCCGACGTTCGGCACCAGTTGCTGTTCCAGCCCCAGCCCGTAACCCCATTTGTCCTGCACCGCGCCACGCACCCGGTTGATGTCGGGCACGCCGCCGGTCTGCCGCGCCAGCGCCAGCGCATCGTCGAAGCGCGCCAGCGTGGTGCGGTCATGGAAGACCAGCAGGCGCAGCCTGCCGGGCTGGCCGGCCAGCACATGGCCATGTTCGAGCTCGATCTGGTCGCCGAAGTGCTGCAGCAGTTGCATGTCCAGCGCCTGCTGGTTGGGCTCGCGCGGCAGTGCGAATCGGCCGGCGCGCAGCGCCCAGTCGTCGTGGAACCACTCCAATGCCACGCCGCGGGTGTAGCCGCGGGCATCGGCGGCAAAGTCATAGGCGCCCATGCTCATCAGCGACCAGTTCAGGAACTGGGTACGTGGGTCATGGCTGTAGGCGTTGTCGTCGAACAGGTCGGCCACCGACAGGTTGCCCAGCGTCAGCACGATGCGGCGCCGGGCCGCCCGGCCGGCGAGCTGGTTGAAGTCGGCGTCGACCGCCTCGCTGGGGCTGGGCTGGCCGTCGTCGCCGGCCAGGTTCCAGGTCTGGCGGCCAAACAGCCGCGCCCGGTAGAACGTGAGTGTCGGGCCCGAGCTGCGCGCCATCTCGCCGTTGCTGAAGCCGCCCAGGCCGGTCAGCTGGGACAGCGGCACGCCGGCGGCGGCTTCCGGGTCGAGGTAGAGCTCGCCGCCGGCCCAGGGCCGCCAGCCCAGCGCCAGCGTGGCGGTGAAGGAGTGGCTCAGTTCGCGCGGGCCACCCAGGCTGTTCGGACCCGAATACGGCGCGGCCATGGCCGACTTGCGTTGCCAGACATGGGTGGCCTGGCCATGGACGCCCCAGGGCTCTTCGGTGGTCTCGTCGGCGCTGGCCCGGCCGGTGATCGACAGCGCCAGCGCAAGTGCCAGCGCAATTGCCAGCACCGGCACGTGCCGGTTGTGGGAGATTTTCATGGGACGGGTCCGGGTACTTCAGTGTGCTGGCAACCTCCCATTTGACTTCACCGGCGTGACCGGGCGATGACGGGTTGGCCGGCCGGCTCGGCCGCTGGGCGGCACTGCCACAATTGCCGGATGGATGCACAGGAGTCGTTGTTTGCCGCCGAAGCGCCGCCCATCGCCGCGCCCGCGCCTGACGCGCAGGGGGACGAACTGGCCGTGCCGCTGGCCGAGCGCCTGCGTCCGCGCACCCTCGATGACGTGATCGGTCAGGCCCATCTGCTGGGTCCGGGCAAGCCGCTGCGGGTCGCGTTCGAGACCGGCCGCCTGCATTCGATGATCCTTTGGGGACCACCGGGGGTCGGCAAGACCACGCTGGCGCGGCTGGTGGCGGGCGCGGTCAGCTCGCGTTTCATCGTG
>CANGHK010000109.1 GCA_947453625.1 Burkholderiales bacterium | reverse complement strand
TACACGGCCTACCAAAAATAAGTCAGTCGAATCAAGCACTTAGCGCGAAAGCCTAGGTGCTTTTTTCTTGTCCGGCTGCGGGGCTTCGCCAGGATGTAACGGCGGATGTAAGCCGATTTTCCGAATCCGCAGGGGCGGCGATGACTACGGCAGCGCGGTCGGGGCTTGGGGTGACGTTCCACGTCGGTACCTCCCTTCGATGGGCCTGCATCGTCAGGATGTAACGGCGGATGTAAGAAAAGCAGTGCGCAGGGGCTCGCGCTGGCGCTGGTCAACGGGCCGCGGGCATCACCACCACGGCGCCGCGCGTGACAGTCACGACACGCTCGGCTAAATTTTGAGCCCAGCCGGCAGCACCGGCGATGGCCCACCGCCGTGCCAGGACACCCACCAGCGGCCGGCAGTCGGCGCGGCAGGGGTGTTTTGGGTGCGCTGGAGGCGCCGAGCGACCCTTCAGGCTTCGCAAATGACCGGGGCGTTGGATTACTGAGGAACCCAGAGTGGAAACCTGGTGCCTGGAAACCAGCACCTCGGCCTTGGCGTGGATCTTGGCCACAGGTCGCGGTCCCAGGCGCCGGCCCTGGCCCGCTTGTTGATCGCAGTGTGGCTGAAGCCATGCTGGCCGGCTATTTCGCGCGTGAGCATCAATGCGCCCAGCCAGGTAGATGCGTTGCCCGAGGCGGCAGGCTTCCCGGCCTGTCGTGATTCCCGCGCCGGTGCATCGTTGGCACAATTGCCAACATGGACGCCGAGCTCATCACCCGCTTCAAGGACGTGACGCCGAACGGCGGCGTGATCGAGCTGGTCGTGTGGCGTGTCCCTGAGCCGGTGCCGCCGACGACGCACGGCTTCAAGTACCGGGCCGCCTATGTCGTGGCGGGCGTGCGACTGATCGGGTTTGACAATGAGCGCGGCAAGGGCGACCACCGTCATGTCGGCGGCCTGGAGTTGCCCTACAGCTTCACCACGGTGGCGGCTCTGGTGGAGGACTTCATCGCGGCAGTGTCCGCAGCAAGGGGCAACACATGACTGACCGAACCCTGACCATTACCCTGGAACAGGACTGGAGGTCCGCCCTGCGGGCCGCCGGCCAGCGCGCCCAGGCGAGCAGCTACGCGGGAGAGGTGCTGAACTTCGAGACGGCGGGCGCGTTCTTCGCCCAACTGACTGCCCGGCGCTGGGCACTCGTCCATGCGCTGCAAGGCGCGGGCGCGCTGCCGGTACGCGAGCTGGCGCGGCGAGTCGGGCGTGACGTCAAGCGCGTGCATGACGATGTGGAGTCCCTGGCCGCGCTGGGCCTGGTGGAGCGCACCGATACCGGCGGGGTGCGCTGCCCGTTCGCCACGATCCACGTCGACATGCACCTGACCGCCAGGCATCCGCTGGCGGCCTGACCGGGCCTTGCACCTGGTGCTGAACGTCGCCGTGGAGGACAGCCTGGTGCTGTCCTGCGCCAATGTGAAAATCGAGCCGGGCGGCGCCTAGGCTGATCCCTGAGACGGGGCTTTGGTGTTTCTGGGGCAAGCGCTTGTGCCTTGGCCACCTGTGCAGGGCCAGGTTCAGCGCGGCCAGTTCGTCCTGTTGCTGGACGGCATCCAGCAAGGCGGCGGCTTGCTGCAACTCGCCCAGCAGCGGCAGCAGGGCCTCGTCACGGCGCTTGTCACGCGGTACGACCCTGGTCTGCCCCATGCTTTCACGCTCAAGCCTGCACGCCAAGCCGCAGCCCGGTCGCGTTCAACAGCGCCAGCAGCATTTTCATTGTCGGACTGCCACGCGGCGACAGTGCCCGGTACACGATTTCCCGCGGGATGCCGGCGCGCTCGGCGACGCTGGCCATGCCCTGCGCTTCGGCAATGTGGCGCAGCGCTGCCAGCAGTCCGGCCTGTCCGCCGGGTTGGTCGGCCTCGTCGAGCGCGGCGCCCAGGTAGACGGCGGCAAAGTCGGGGTCATCCTTCAGCAACTTGACCAGGGTTTCGTCATGCGGGCGGGATGCTTTCATGCTTCGCTCCTTCGTTGCCAGTCCTGCCAATATGTCAACGCTGCGGCGATGTCGGCACGCTGGCGTCGCTTGTCGCCACCCAACAGCAACAGCACCACCCGGCGGCCGGCCAGGGCGTCATGGACGCGGTAGCCGGGGCCCCAGTCGATGCGCAGTTCGCACACGCCACCGTCGAGTGGCTTGCAGTCGCCGAAGTTGCCGGCGGCCATGCGCAGCACCCGCACCAGCACGCGGGCCCTTGCCTGCCTATTGGCCAAGGCGGCAGCCATTCCAGCGGCCTGTGCTGCGCCCCAGCCAAGAAACACCTTCAGCCGTCGCCAAGCCAGGCGGACGCTTCAGCCCCGCGCATCGTCAACGATGACGATGCAAAGGGTAGGAGGGTAAAAGGGCTAAAGGTCAATTGGTCCTGGCGATACGCAAACCGGTGAAGAAGTCGCGGTAGTCCGGCTCGCTGCGGATGCGGTCGGCCGAGCGCAGGATGCTGGGAATGTCGTTCCAGGCGCCGCCGCGAAGCACCCGCCGCGCCTGATCGCCGCCGTTGACCCAGGCCGATCCCTCGCTGGGTGCACCCCTGTAATCACCGTGCCAGGCGTCTTGCACCCATTCCCAGACATTGCCGTGCATGTCTTGCAGGCCGATGGCGCTGGCTTTCTTCTGCCCGACCGGGTGGGTCTTGCTGTCGCTGTTGGCGTTGAACCAGGCGTGAGCCCCGAGTTGCGACTCGTCATCGCCAAAACCCCATTCACCCTTGCCACCAGCACGCGCCGCATATTCCCACTCGGCCTCGCTGGGCAGGCGGTAGGTCTTGCCGGTCTTCTGGCTCAGTTGGGTCGCGAACAGTTGGGCATCGCCCCAGCTGATTTGCTCGACCGGGCAGTCGTCGCCACAGTCCTTGAAATGGCTGGGGTTGTTGCCCATCACCGCGCGCCATTGACCTTGGGTGACCTCGGTTCGAGCCAGCAGGAAACCTGGCAGCTTGACCTCATGTTGCGGTTTCTCTTCGGGTGAGCCGTTGGCGCCTGAGCCCATGTCGAAACTGCCTGCCGGGATCGTCACCATCTCGGGACAATCGGCGCAGTCCTTGATCACCTTGCCAGGGGTTTGCCAGGCCAGCCGCGTCGCCTCCTCCTGAATCGAATGCTGGCGGATCAGCAAGCCGGCCGCGACACAGACCACCACGGCGGCACCGATCGCCCAGGGCATGGCCTTGCGAATGACCTTTTGCCTGCACTCCGCCTGCTGCTGGGCCAGCGCGGCCGACTCGACCCGACGCGATTCCTCCTGCGCCCTGCTTTGTTCAGCCTGCGCCAGCTCACGCTGAGCGGACTCGAGCCGGCGCTGCTCGCGCGCGCTGGCTTCACGCTCGAGTTGCAGCTTCTGCGCCGCCAGTTCAGCCAACTGTTTGCCGTAGCGCGCATCGGCATCGGCCAGCACCGCCGGCAAGTCGTCGAAGACATCGTTGCCGATCACGAACTTGTCCAGCGTGTTGTTCTTCTCGATGGCGAAGCGCTTGGTCAGGAACAACTGGTAGGCCGGCAGCGCAATGTCGCGCTGACCGTCGAACAGAGGTTGCGGCGGCGGCGTCACTGGCGCAAGGCGATCAGGCGCGGCAGGCGGACGCCAACCGCTGTCGCCGATAACACGAGCAGCCGACTCGATCTTCGGCACCGCAATCAGCGCAAACACCGCCAGGATGCTGAAGAAGAACCCGAGCGCGAACCAGCTGCCGTAGCTCCGGCCCTTTTCCTTTGCGATGTAGCCGCAGAAAAAGCCAAAGACCAAGCCCTGAAGGACCAGTGCAATCAGTACGAATGCCACATCCAACCCCTTTGTCCCAACCGGCCATCCACCGCGATGACCACCGACGGCGTCACCCACCCCCACCCGCAACGGATAAAAATCTCACCCGTAACCCCTGGACAGGCCAGTTGCACGCCGCAAGTCCCTAACCGGTTCTGCGCTCTGGCGCCGCCACCCAGCAACCGCAGCGCCTTCAGGGTCCCTCGAGCCCGCATCGTAACCACAGATCAGCGCTGTTTGACCGGAATTGGCGGTAAACACAGGCCGCGCAGTCAGCGCCGCCACACTGGCGCGACGCCAGCTCAGAACGGAACCGCCCGACCCGTGCGCGCAGCAGCCCATGGCGCAAGCCCTCGGCCTGGGCCTGGCTGGCATGGCCCCCCAAACCGCACTACTCGATCGCCACCTTGCCGTCCTTGACGATCCTGGCGAACTTCGCGGTCTCATCGGCGATGCGCTTGGCCATCTCGGCCGCGCTGCTGCCCAGGGGCTCGCAACCGGCCTCCTTCATGCGCTGGACGAACTCTGGCGACTTGATGATCCTGAGCATCTCGGTGTTCAGCCGCGCCACGATCGCCGGCGGCGTCGACGCGGGAGCCAGCACGCCGTACCAGGTCTCGATGTCGAAGCCCTTGAGTCCGGCTTCCTCCAGGGTCGGCACGTCCGGCAGCAGCGACGACCGGGTGCGCGTGCTGACGGCCAGGGCGCGCAGCTTGCCGGCCTTGATGTGCTGGATCACCGGCGTGATGCTGTCGAAAGACATCGTCACCTGCCCGGCCAGCAGGTCGGTGGTCAGCGGGGCGCTGCCCTTGTTGGGCACGTGAAGCAGCTGGGTGCCGGTGTTGAGTTGGAACAGCGTGCCGATCAGGTGTTGCGCCGTGCCGTTGCCGTTGGACCCATAGGACAGCGCGCCGGGCGAGGCCTTGGCCAGGCTCTATGCCGTTTAGTGTGGAACGCAACAATCTCATTTGGCCGGCGCGGGGGCGAAAGGATGAGAGGGCAGATGCTTGAGCTTGGACATTCGCAGGTAGGCGATGGCGATGAAATTGGCGGCGGTTCTGAAGCCGCGGGCGGCTCGCTTGACTTGTTGAAGCACGCCGTTCATGGCCTCGACGAAGGCGTTGGATCGGTTGTCAGTCATTCCGCGTACCACCGCGTCGGCGCGCGCCGAGATGGTCTTGGCGAGTTGCTTGAACGGCTCGAGCCGGCAGCGCCGGGCCCAGCTCAGCCAGGCCTTGAGGTCGGCTCTTGCCAATTCGGCGTTGTTGCTGGCAGCGGCCCGCGCGTAGACCTCGCGCAAGGCCATCTTCAGACGCCAGGCGCGCGCGCTCTTCAGGCCCGAACGCTGGAGCCAGTGCATCGC
The DNA here is from genome assembly GCA_947453625.1 of Burkholderiales bacterium. GTDB lineage: Bacteria > Pseudomonadota > Gammaproteobacteria > Burkholderiales > Burkholderiaceae_C > Pseudaquabacterium. The sequence continues at coordinate 527 of CANGHK010000109.1, read as the reverse complement.
GTTGGTCTGCGTGCGCGACCAGCCGTCTGGGTTCTTGCGCATGCCCCACATCAGTCCCTTGAGGGTTTTGCGTCAGTCGACCAATGTGTTTGGAAATCACTTAGAAACGGGGTTGAGGCACCGCCTCCCTGCTCGCAAGATGGCCGTTCCAGCTTTCAAGTTGCTTGGATGCAGCGCCGCGACTTCCAAGGCTGCAGGCATGGCCACCAAAGGCAGGCGGGTGGTGCCGATGGACTGGCGGCCCACCCCTCAACACCCCCCCACCCAATACCCAATCAACTCCTTCAACCCCCGCCCACTACCCACCAGCGCCTCGGCATCCGGCAGCAGCATCAGCGGAGTGAACGCCAGCGGCAGCACCTCGAAATCCGTCGGCGCCGCAATAACCTCCAGCCCCGCCGCACTAAAGCAGCGCATTGCCCGTCGCATGTGCAGCGCCGAGGTCACCAGCAGCACCCGGCTCTGGCCTTCGCCGCGCAGCAACTCGGCCGTGTAGCGTGCGTTCTCGCGGGTGTTCAGGCTGCGGG
>CANGHK010000108.1 GCA_947453625.1 Burkholderiales bacterium | reverse complement strand
GGCCCCGGGCGTGGCCTGGGCCGGCACGCCCGAGGCCACGCCGCCGGGGGTGCGGCTGCTGGCGCGCCGGCTGGCGCGGCCCTGGGGCGAGGTGCTGCGGATGATGAACAAGCAGTCCGACAACCCGGCCTCGCGGCTGCTCTACCTGTCGCTGGGCCTGGGCGCGATGGCCGACGAGCCGGCGCCCGGCACCGCCGAACTGGCCGGGCGCGCGGTGCTGTCCTGGCTGGCCGAGCACCGGATCGACCCGGCCGGGCTGGTGCTGGACAACGGCTCGGGCCTGTCGCGCAGCGAGCGCATCACGCCGCGCCAGCTGGCGCTGATGCTGCAGGCCGCGCAGGCCGGGCGCTGGGCGCCCGAGCTGATGATGAGCCTGCCGCTGGCGGGTGTCGACGGGTCGATGCGCAACCGCTTGAAGACCGGGCCGGCCAGCGGCCGGGCGCGGCTCAAGAGCGGCTCGATCAAGAACGTGGTGGCGCTGGCCGGCTATGTGCCCGACGCCCAGGGCCGGTGGTGGGTGCTGGCCGCGATGGTCAACCACGCGCAGGCGGCGGCGGCCCGGCCGGCGCTGGACGCGCTGGTGGACTGGGTGGCGGGCGGCGGCATGGCGGCGCGCTGAGCAGCCCTCGGCGGGCGTGGCCGGCGGGCGGGACGTATGCTCGCGCTCCGGAAACAGTTTGCAGGCCGGCTGCCCACCCCGCCGTGTGATCCATCGCCGTTTCGGCCTTGCTGGCGCTGCGCCGACCCGTACGAGATCCGCCCATGGTCAACGCCATTCATCCCAAGAAGTTGCTGCTGTCGAAATGGACCGCGGTGCGGCCGCTGTCGCGTGACAAGCACTTTCTGGTGTCCAAGGTGATCCTGCCTGAGCCGCCCGCCACCCGTGTCGATGCCGTGGAGATCGAGGCCGTGCGCTCCAAGGCAGTGCGGCGCATCGATTGGCGCGAACTGCGCGACGACACCGTGTGGCGGCAGGGTTGGGTGTGAGCGCGCCGCTGCCCTCGCTGCCCGATGGTTACCGGGCGCTGGTGATCGGCGCCTCGGGCGGCATAGGCGCGGCTTTCGTCCGCGCACTGGCGGCCGACCCGCGCTGCGCGGCCGTCGTCGGTCTGCACCGCCACTCGCAGCCGGCGATCGATTTCGACGACGAGGCCAGCATCGCGCTGGCCGCGACGGCGCTGGCCGACCAGGGTCTGTTCCACCTGGTCATCAACGCCGCCGGCCTGCTGCACAGTCCCGACGCGATGCCCGAGAAGAAGCTGGCCGACCTGCACTACGCGCAGTTGCTGGCCACCTTCCGCGCCAACACCTTCGGACCGGCGCTGGTGCTGCGCCATTTCAGCCCGCTGCTCGACCGCCAGCGCGCGCTGCTGGCGCTGGTCTCGGCCAAGGTGGGCAGCATCGGCGACAACCGGCTGGGCGGCTGGTACAGCTACCGGGCCTCGAAGGCGGCGCTCAACATGCTGCTCAGGACCGCCGCGATCGAGCTCCAGCGCAGCCAGCCGCAGGCGGTGCTGGTGGCCTTGCACCCGGGAACCGTGGCCTCGGCGCTGTCGCGGCCGTTCAAGGGCGATGTGATCGGCAGGCCGGCCGACATGGCGGCGCTGGAGATGCTGCAGGCGCTGGACGCGCTGACGCCAGCCGATTCGGGCAGCTTCGTGGCCTACGACGGCCAGCGGCTGCCCTGGTAGGGACACCCGCCGGCCGCGGGTCTTACAGGGCTTGCAGCAGCACTGGCAGGCCGTCGCGCGGCTTGGCGATAGGCACCAGCTGGTAGGGCATGCGGTAGCCCTCGGGCACGCTGAAGCGGAAGCGCCGCAGCAATTGGTGCATCACGCTCTTGACCTCCATGTCGGCAAAGTGCTGGCCTATGCACAGGTGGGCGCCGCCGCCGAACGGCAGGTAGGCGTAGGCGTGGCGGCGGTGCTCGGCGCGCGCGGGCGAGAAGCGCAAGGGGTCGAAGTCGTTCGGGCGCGTCCACAGCTCGGGCAGGTGGTGGGTGTGGATGGGCGAGATGCCCACCGGCGTGCCCTTGGGGATCTGGAAGCCGCCGAAGCTGCAGTCGCGCGCGGCCTTGCGCGGGATGGAGGTCAGCGGCGGGTACATGCGCAGTGACTCCTTCATCACCCACTCGGTCTGTTCGCGTCCGGCAAGATCGGCGTAGCCGAGGTGGGGGTCGGGCAGCGCCAGCGCGTCCTGGCGCAGCCTGTCCTGCCAGTCGGGCTGGCGCGCCAGGCAGTAGACCATCGTCGTCAGCGTCGAGGTGGTGGTGTCGTGCGCCGCCATCATCAGGAAGATCATGTGGTTGACGACCTCGTCGTCGCTGAAGCGCTCGCCGTCTTCCCCGCGCGCATGGCAGAGCTGGCTGAACAGGTCGGGGCCTTCGACGGCGCGCTTCTCGGCCAGCCTGGCTTGCATCAGCCGCACCAGAAAGCTGCGCGCCCGCACACCGCGCCACATCGCGAACGGCGGCAGCGGCTTGCGGATCAGCGCCAGCGAGGCTTCCACCGTGTCGATGAAGGCCTGGTTCATCCGGTCGGCCTCGGGACCCAGCGCCATGCCCATGAACACCCTTGCCGCGATGTTGAGCGTCAGCGCCTTGATCTGCGGGAAGATCTGCATCGTCCGGTCCGGCAGCGCCGGCCAGCGCGCGAGCACGCTGGCGATCACCGGCCCCATGTCGGCCACATAGCGCTCCATCGCCGAGCGCTTGAACGCGCCCTGCATGATGCGGCGGTGGTGTTTGTGCTGCGGGTCGTCCATCGCCATGATCGCGCCAGGGAACACCGAATCGATCCAGTAGGCCCAGCCGCCGCGGCTGGTGAAGTTGCCCTCGCGGTCGTGCAGGACGAACTGGTTGGCGTCGGGGCCGAGCAGCGTGACGGTCTCGAAGAAGGTGCGCGAGCGCACCACGTTGCCATGCAGCGCCAGCGACTGGGCGTTGGCCAGCGGGTCGCGCAGGAACTTGGGCAGGTTGCCGACCAGCGGCAGACCTTTGACCAGCGGGATGCCGTGGTAGGGTAAGGCGTTCATGCAGCGATGTCCTCCAGCAAGATGGTGGAGGACATGCTGTCAGGACATGGGCGCGAAGTCGATCAGCACTTTCATCGTCCACCGGCGCTCGTTGATCAGCCGCACCGCCAGCGCGCCTATCGAACCGCAGCCCGAAACCCGCACCCGCTTGCCCAGCAGCGAGCCGGCGCGAGAGACGACTGGCGGCGCGGGCACATGGGCGGAACTCCGAAGGATGGCGGGCAGGCGCCGCGGCGTCAGGTCAGAACGGGATGTCGTCGTCCATGTCGTCGAAGCCGGTGCTCGACTTGGGCTGCGGCGCCTGGCGCGGTGCGGGGGCGGGTGCCGGCGCACGATTCTGCGGTGGCGCGGCGCGGCGCGGAGCCTCGGCGCGCGGGGCCGACGGCTCGCCCTGGCTGGCGTGCCCCATGTCGTCGCCGCCGTCACGGCCGCCCAGCATCGTCATTTCCTGCGCCACGATCTCGGTGGTGTATTTCTCGATGCCGTCCTTGTCGGTCCACTTTCGGGTCTTGAGCCGGCCTTCGACATAGACCGACTTGCCCTTCTTGAGGTACTCGCCGGCGATCTCGGCCAGGCGGTCGAAGAACACCACGCGGTGCCATTCGGTCTCTTCCTGGCGCTCGCCGGACTCCTTGTTCTTCCAGTTGCGGCTGGTGGCGATCGCCACCGTGCACATCGCGCTGCCGCTGGGCATGTAGCGGACCTCGGGATCTCGCCCCAGGTTGCCGATGAGGATGACTTTGTTGACCGATGCCATGGCTGGGCTCCTTGCTGGACTGAGGGGGCTTGCGGGGGGAGCGATTCTCCCCGAGAAAGCCATCATAGCGAGCGGCCCTGCGCTGGCCATCACCCGGTGGGGGCGCGGCATCCCCCTGAAACGGGGAGGCGGCCGCCCTCGTTACCATCCTGGCTTCATGTCCAAGATCCGCGCCGCCAGTTCCCATTCGACCAAGCCGCTGGACATCCTGCAGCAGGTGTTCGGCTACGGCACCTTTCGCGGCCAGCAGGCCGAGATCGTGCAGCAGGTGTGCGACGGCGGCGACGCGCTGGTGCTGATGCCCACCGGCGGCGGCAAGAGCCTGTGCTACCAGGTGCCGGCGATCGCCAGACACCGCGGCGGCCAGGGCGTGACGCTGGTGGTCAGCCCGCTGATCGCGCTGATGCACGACCAGGTCGGCGCGCTGGCCGAGGCCGGCGTGGCCGCGGCCTTCCTGAACAGCACGCTCGAGGGCGACGAGGCACGCCGCACCGAGCGCGACCTGCTGGCCGGCCGGCTGGTGCTGCTGTATGCCGCGCCCGAGCGCATCCTCACCGCCCGCTTTCTGGCGATGCTCGACAGCCTGCACGAGCGCGACCTGCTCAGCCTGATCGCGATCGACGAGGCGCATTGCGTCAGCCAGTGGGGGCATGACTTCCGCGAGGAATACCTCGGCCTGTCGCAACTGCACGAGCGCTTCCCGACCGTGCCGCGCCTGGCGCTGACCGCCACCGCCGACGACCACACCCGCGCCGACATCGTGCTGCGGCTGGCGCTGGAGGACGCCAGAGTCTTTGTCGCCAGCTTCGACCGGCCCAATATCCGCTATCAGATCGTCGAGAAGGATGAGCCGCGCAAGCAGCTGCTGCGTTTCCTACGCGACGAGCACGACGGTCCGGACGGCATGGACAGCGGCATCATCTATTGCCAGAGCCGCAAGAAGGTCGAGGAGACCGCCGCCTGGCTGGACGGCGAAGGCGTGCTGGCGCTGCCCTACCACGCCGGGCTGGACGCCAACGTGCGGCGCCGGCATCAAGACCGCTTTCTGCGCGAGGACGGCATCGTGATGGTGGCCACCATCGCCTTCGGCATGGGCATAGACAAGCCCGACGTGCGCTTCGTCGCGCACCTGGACCTGCCCAAGAACATCGAGGGCTATTACCAGGAGACCGGCCGCGCCGGCCGTGACGGCGCGCCCGCCACCGCCTGGATGGCCTACGGCCTGGCCGACGTGGTGAACCAGCGCCGCATGATCGACGACGGCGAAGCGGACGAGGACTTCAAGCGCCTGCAGCGCGCCAAGCTCGACGCCTTGCTGGCGCTGGCCGAGGCCCACGACTGCCGTCGCGTGCGGCTGCTGGCCTATTTCGGCGAGCAGAGCACGCCTTGCGGCAACTGCGACAACTGCCTGCACCCGCCGGCGGTCTGGGACGCGACCGATGCCGCGCGCAAGGCCTTGAGCTGCATCTACCGCTTCCACCAGCAGAGCGGCTTCGGCTTCGGCGCCGGCCACCTGATCGACGTGCTGCGCGGCAAGGTGACCGACAAGGTGACGCAGCGCGGCCACGAGCGGCTGTCGACCTTCGGCATCGGTGCCGACATCACCGAGCAGGCCTGGCGCGGCGTGCTGCGCCAGTTGGTGGCGCTGGGCCATGTGCGCAGCGTGGGCGACTTCAACACGCTGGAGCTGAGTGATTCGGCACGCGCGGTGCTCAAAGGCGAGGTGCCGGTGATGCTGCGCGTGGCCGCCGACCCGCCACCCAGGGGCCGCGGTGGGCGCGTCGCACGCGGCGCCAGCCGCAGCGCGGGTGGTGCGGGTGGCGCAGGCGGTGCCGGCAAACCACCGCCGCTGCCGCTGGACGAGGCCGGCCTGCTGCGCTTCGCCGCGCTCAAGGCCTGGCGCGGCGAGGTCGCGCGCGAGCACAAGCTGCCGCCTTATGT
>CANGHK010000107.1 GCA_947453625.1 Burkholderiales bacterium | reverse complement strand
TGGATCGCGCCCGGCCGCTGTTCGAAGCCGCGTCGGCCCACTTCAAGGCGCTGACGGCCGGGGCTTACGACAGCCTCGTCGTCAACTACGAAGGGCGCGTGCCCGAGTTGCTGGCGATAGACGCCGACGGCGGCGAGAAGACCACCAAGGCGCTGTCCGACGGCACCCGCGACCAGATCTGGCTGTCCTTGAGGCTGGCCGTGGTGTGCGAGGCCGCCCGCCAGACGCCGCTGCCGCTGCTGCTGGACGATGTGTTCGTGCACTTTGACGACGCGCGCACCTCGGCCGCGCTGTCGCTGCTGGCCGGCCTGTCCGAGCAGGTGCAGATCATCCTTTTCACCCACCACGACCATGTGCTCGACCTGGCGCGCGCCGTGCTGCCGCCCGAGGTGCTGACCGAGGTCGTCCTGTCGCGGCCCGAGGCCGACGAGGCCCGTGTGCGCACCTTGCCACCGGTGCGCGATCGCCACGCGCGGCCGGCGCCGCCGGTGCTGACCTTCGACGAGGAGGCGCCGCCGCGCGTGCGTGTGGCCAGAGGCAGTGAAGACGACGTCGACATCGGAGCACTGACGTCGCGCATCATCGACATCCTGCGAATCGCCGCGCGGCCTTTGCTGCGCAACGAGGTGCAGCTTCAGTTGGGTGAAGACCTCGATGTCGCGGTCTGGAAGCAGGTGATCGAGCCGCTCAAAGAGCGCGGCACCGTCGAACAGGTCGGCGCAGCCAAGGGGACGCGCTACCGGTGGACCGGCGCGTAGGGGCAGGCCACAGGTTTCCGGCAGCCGGCTTTGCCGACCGGCGTCGGTGACGCCCATCCAGCCTGGGATACGATTTGCGAACCCTGACCGAGGACGAACCGATGGCTTTGACTGTTGAACATCTCTTGCGCACCGCGGCCACGCTGGAGCAGGCCCTGCTGGCGATCGGCCGGACGCCCGCCACTGAGCCCGTGATGTTCGACCTCTACCGCAACGCCGCGATCAAGAGCTTCGAACTGTCGCTGGAGACGGCCGGCAAGCTCTTGCGCAAGGCGCTCAAGGCCTATGGCGGCAATCCACGCAGCGTGGATGCGCTGGTCTTCAACGACGTGCTGCGCCACGCCGGCAAGCATGGCTTGCTGGATCAGGCCGGCGTGACGCGCTGGCTGGCCTACCGTGCCAACCGCAACAGCACGGCGCATGACTACGGCGAGGGCTTTGCCAACGACACCCTCAAACTGCTGCCCGACTACCTGCACGACCTGCGGGCGCTGGCCGGTCCATTGCAAAGCGTCTTCGATGCCGCCGCTTGACACCGCTGCGCCCGCCGCCGCTCCGCAACTGGATCTGATGCCAGGCCAGTTGGCCGAGCTGCGCCAATTGCTGGCCCGCCATGTGCCCGAAGCCGAGGTCTGGGCCTATGGCAGCCGCGTCAACGGCGGCGCCCACGAAGGCAGCGACCTGGACCTGGTGCTGCGCAACCCACAAGACCTGGCCCAGCCGGTGGCCGGCCGGGCGGCCCTGGTCGAGGCGCTGCAGGACAGCGCGCTGCCGATCCTGGTGGAGGTGCACGACTGGGCCAGGCTGCCGGCGAGCTTTCATGCGGGTATCGCGCGGCGGCATCGGTTGGTGCAGGCGGGCGCGGCGGGGGCCTGTGGGTAAAGGCTGGGCTCCTTGGCGGGGCCGGCGCCGGCACGCAACGGCAGCGGCATTGCGCGGTAAACCTTGCCGCTGATTGACCTTGCCGCGCATCCAGTGATCGGCCCCCGTCAAGCCGGCTGCGGGTTGACAAACCCGGGTGCGCGGATCGGCGATGGAGGCCTGAAAAAATCCCGATCGGGATTTTTCTGCCAGACATCGAATCCGATCGACAGTGATTTCCCGATCGGTAAATAACTCACCATCCAGGCTGAAGTCACGCGATAATTTCCCGAACAGGAAATAAGCATGTCCGAGCCCGCCGTCATCGACACCCCCGCAGCGCTGGGCCTGGCCGCCCGCGCCGCCCGCAAGCGGCTGGGTTTGACCCAGCCCCAGCTGGCGCTGGCGGCCGGGGTGGGCGTGCGCTTCATCGTCGACCTGGAGTCTGGCAAGCCCACGCTGCGGCTGGAAACCATCCTGCGTGTGCTGCATGCGCTGGGCGGCTCGTTGGCCGTGCACGGCTTGCCGTCGATGGGCACGGACTGACATGCCCCGCACACTCGAAGTCTGGTTCAGCGCCGGGCTGGCCAGCGCCAGGGTCGGCACCCTGAGCCAGGTGGCAGGCCGGCTGCGCTTTGAGTACGCGCCGGACTGGCTGGCGCAGGACAAGGCTTGCGTCCTGTCCCAATCGCTGCCCTTGCGTGCCGAGGCCTTTGACGACCGCGCCACGCGGCCCTTCTTTGCCGGCCTGCTGCCCGAGGGCGAGCAGCGACGCCTGGTGGCCCAGGCGCTGCAGGCCTCGCGGCAGAACGACTTTGCGCTGTTGGCCGGCATCGGCGGCGAATGCGCCGGCGCCGTCACCTTGCTGGAGCCCGGCCAGACGCCCGCGCCGCCAGCCGAGGCCAACAGCGTGCGCTGGCTGGATGCGGCCGAACTGCAACACCTGCTCGACGACATGCCGCAGCGGCCGATGCTGGCCGGCCAGCAAGGCCTGCGCCTGTCGTTGGCGGGTGCGCAGGACAAGCTGCCAGTGGTCGTTGCCGGTGACGGCCGCATCGGCCTGCCGCTCGACGGCGCGCCCAGCACCCACATCCTCAAGCCGGCCATCGCAGGCCTGGACGGCACGGTGTTCAACGAGGCCTTCTGCATGCGCCTGGCCGCGGCCTTGAAACTGGCCGTGGCACCGGTGCAGATCCACCCAGTTGCCCAGGGTGCCGTGCTGCTGGTGCAGCGCTATGACCGCCTGACCGCCGCAGGGCCCGCACCCACGCGCCTGCACCAGGAAGATTTCTGCCAGGCCTTGGGCGTGCCGCCCGAGCACAAGTACCAGAACGAGGGCGGCCCCGACCTGGCGCAATGTTTTGCCTTGCTGCGCCGAGCCACCCGGCCCAGCGCGCTGCCCGTGCTGGCGCTGCTGGACGCGGTGGTGTTCAACGCCTTGATCGGCAACCACGACGCGCATGGCAAGAACTTCTCGCTGCTGTACGGCGCTGCCGCATCAACTGGCCGCGCTGGCCCCATCGGCCACGCCGCCCGCACCGACGCCACGCTGGCCCCGCTCTACGACCTGCTGTGCACGGCGGTCTACCCGCGCCTGACCGACAAGATGGCGATGAAACTGGGCGGCCAATACCGCTTCAGCGCCGTGATGGCCAGGCACTGGGAGCGCTTCGCCCGCGATGCTGGCCTGTCACCCGCCCAGGTCAGGAAACGGGTGATGGCCATCACCAGCCGCCTGCCCGATCTGGCCCGCCAGACCGCGGCCGCGTTGGATGCGCAGGACCAGGGCCACCCCATCCTCGGCCAGATCGTCACGTTGGTCGAACAGCGCTGTGCGCTGACCATGCGTCGACTCAGCGCGCCGACGGCTGACAGCGCGGGCACGGATGACGGCGCAGATGACGCCGCCGATGACGCGGTTGACGATGGCGCTGAGGATGGAGCCCATGGCGCTGACTGATGCCGCTGCAGGCTTTCAGGCAACTGAATTTGTTCGTTCAAAGCAGTTCCCCGCCATGCGCAGTTACGCCCTGCGCCTGCCCGAATCTCAAGAAGGCGGCCAAGCGGATTGCCGCTGCCGATGACACCACCATGACCCAGTTCTTTGTGGTGACCATCGCGGAAAAGATCAGTGCGATGGAGACCGCGGACTTCTTATGGAAACGGGCGGCCCTGGGTAACCCGCAAGCCGCGCAATCCGCCTGGGCCAAGGCCGGCGCCAGCGCGGCCTTGCCGGAAGACCACTGGGCCCAAATCGCACACGATCCGTCTCGGTGAGCCAGGCTTGGGACTTTGTTGGGATGCGCTTGGGGCTGACCGGGATGGCGCGGCGATGGGCTGGCCGGTCCGGGACTAGGCCGCTCGTGCGACGATCACTTGTTCCCAGGTGAGGCCAGCGTTGCGGATCAGCGTCGCGATGGTCTTGTCGTCGCGGGCGATGGTCATGAACACCGGTTCGAGATCAGGCCGATAGCACCAGAAATCGACCGATTCGAAGCCGGTGATGGCCATCACATACTGAAGCTGCAACCGGTAATTCGATGAAATCTCACCGGCAACAGCCCTTTCCATCGTCGCGGCACCACATTTTATTTCGACAGCGCGGGTCTGGCAGATGGACAGCCCGTCGAGGCTGGCGCGCAGCCAGGGTTGTTCGCGGTGCACGATGCAAGCCGGGCTGAATGTCGCGCCCATCCGCGCTTCGTAGGCGCTGCGCGCGATGGGTTCCAGCGCATTGCCTTGCCGCGTCAACGCATTGCCTCGAAAGGGTTTTTGTGGCGTCGTCTTCAGTTTGATCAGATGGTTCGATATTTCCGAATTGTTCCAGCTTATCAGGTGCCGTGCCTCGGAGGCGCCGATGCCGTCGTTTCGCCAGGCGTGCCACGATGGGCTGCCTTGATCCATGCTCACAATTTTCCAGGACTTCATTATTTTATATTCCGGTAGTATTGCATTATAAAAATAGCTGCTGAGTATTCAGGAGTATTGGAAATCTGCAGCCATCGGGACGGGGCGTTCGCCGACGCGCAGCGGATGGATCGGCCTGTCGGGCATGAACTCCGCGCCGATGACCAAGCTTCCAGGGCGAGCCTCCGGGCAGGTCGGACGCGCACCACCGAGCGGAAGGCGCACAGCCTGAGTTCTTCGGCTGCCAGACTGTCTTGTTGCGACGGCACCAGCCGGTGCCAAAGCGAAAGGGCCAGTGATGTTTCTTGAGCGACTGATTCAAGCGATCAACGAGCTTTTTGCCAAGTTCTGGCTGATTGTGATCGTTCTTCTGCCCTTCGTGCTGCTGCTGGGCTGGCTGCTCAGCTAGCCGGTGGGTGCCAGGCCGGCCGGCCTTGCGAGCGCCAACGGCAGCGACCGAAGGACGCTCACCCTGACGTTTTGCTTCGGCGGTCGTCTCTGTAAGGAAGTGCGTCCAACCTGTCAGTTGAATCGGTAAACTGGGTTGGCGCATTCAACTTCTGTCGAGGTCGGGAGGGCCCACGCGGGACCACGGCCGGCAGCCATTGGACATCGGGGAGAAAAGAGACATGGTTTTCGGACTGTTCGGCGGGGAAAAGAAGCGCAATCAGCAACTGTGGGCGGAGGTCGTCCAGGCGATCGCCCACCAGGACAAGGAAGGGCTCTCAAGCCATCTCGCCTGGGCTGTGCTCGGGGGCCCCATCGGGCCGGCATGACCGCCGCCGACCGTGCAAGACAGTCCGGCCACCCCGAATTGGCGGAGCAACTGGCTTGAATTCACCGGTTCGGATCGCTGCACCCGCACTGAGAGAAGCAACCATCCCGCATGTCTGAAATCGAAACCCGCAAAAAGCTCCTGAGCAGCCGCAAGGACTTGCTCGACATCGGCCTGCGCAACAACATGGTCAGCTTCAATGCGTCGGCCAGGAGCTTGATGGTGGTCGACGAGCGCTCGGACGAGGTGCTCAAGCTGCTCTACCGCCAGGGCAAGGCGATGACGTTTGCGCACATGCCCGAGAAGCGTCTGCGCCAGATTGCCAGCGGCCAGGGTGCGGATGACCAGGCGGTGATCGCACAGGATGCGTCGACGCTGGAACTGCTGCATGAGTTGGAAGGCGTTGACTGGGGCGCTGACTTGGGCGCCGACAACGGCCCCGAGGACGCGGCGGCGGGGACGGCCCGTCGGCACGCCGACACTCGGCTGCAGACGGCACTGTCGGAGGAGCGTCTGTTCCTCAACCTGCTGAAGATCCAGACCGAGGCCGAGACCTGTCTGCAGGAGCAGGGCGTCAACGTGTTGTTCCTGGCGCTGGGCTTCCTGCATTGGTACGAGGCCGATTCGGCCGACAAGCTGCGCAAGGCGCCGCTGCTGCTGGTGCCGGTCGAGCTCAAGCGCGGCGGCGCCAGGGACGCTTTCCAGCTCAGCTTCAGCGGCGACGAGTTGATTCAGAACCTGTCGCTGGCGGCGCGGCTGAAGACCGACTTTGCACTGGACTTGCCCAGGGTCGCGGTCGACGCCAGTGCCGACGCCGATGAGCTGCCGCCGCTGGCCGCGTTCTTCGCCGCGGTGCGCGACACCATCGGCAAGCAGGCGCGCTGGAAAGTCGCGGGTGACGAGATCGCCCTCGGGTTCTTCTCGTTCGGCAAGTTCCTGATGTTCAACGACCTCGACCCCCTGGTCTGGCCCGAGGGCAGCAAGCCCAGCCAGCATCCGGTGCTGGGCCGTTTGCTGGGCCCCGGCTTTGCCGACGAGAC
>CANGHK010000106.1 GCA_947453625.1 Burkholderiales bacterium | reverse complement strand
TGGTGCGGCTGGTGCTGACCTCGGCATCGAGTTTCAGGTGGATCAGCATCGGCGGGCCGGCCTGCAAGGCCTGCGCAAACGCGGCCTCGAAACCCTCGGTGGCGTGCACCGTGGCCGCACGCCAGCCAAAGGCGATCGCCATCGCGGCGAAGTCCGGGTTGAAGAGATCGCTGCCGCTGACCCGGCCCGGGTATTCGCGCTCCTGGTGCATGCGGATCGTGCCGTAGGTGCCGTTGTCGACCACCAGGCTGACCAGCCGGCCGGCGCCCTGGTTGGCGCCGTAGCCGATCGCGGTGGCCATCTCCTGGCCGGTCATCAAGAAGTCACCGTCGCCGGCCACGTTGACCACCGTGCGCTCGGGGTGCAGCAAGGCCGCCGCCACCGCTGCCGGGAAGCCGTAGCCCATCGCCCCCGAGGTGGGCGCGAGCTGGGTGCGGCCATGGTGTTGCAGGCCGAAGTAGCGCACATAGCGGTGCAGCCAGCCGGCGAAGTTGCCGGCGCCATTGGTGTAGACCGTGTCGGCCGGCGCCAGGCGCTGCACCGTCTTCATCACCACGGCCATGTCGAGCGGCGCGACCGGCGGCGCGGCGTGGTTGGCCTCGTAGTCGGCATGGGCGTCGGCAGCCCAGTCGGCCCAGGGAATATTGACCGGCGCGGCCAGGGACTCGAGCGCCTTGGCCGCGCAGGCCATGGACGACTGCAGCAGCAGGTCGGCTGCAAACACCCGGCCCAGTTCCTCGGCGCCGGCGTGGATATGCACCAGTTGCTGCACCGGGCGCGGTGGCGTCAGCAGCGTGTAGCCGCCGGTCGTCATCTCGCCCAGGCGCACGCCCAGCGCGATCACCAGGTCGGCGTCCTTGACGCGCTGCGCCAGCTTCGGATTGATGCCGATGCCGACATCGCCGGCATACAGCGGATGGCGGTTGTCGAAGGTGTCCTGGAAGCGGAAACCGCAGCCCACCGGCAACTGCCAGTTCTCGGCAAAGCGCTGCAGCGCGCGGGCGGCTTCGGCGTCCCAGCCGCTGCCCCCGGCAATCAGCAGCGGGCGCTTGGCGGCCAGCAGCAGCGCGCGCAGGTCGCGCAGCGCGCCGGGCGCAGGCCAGGCCTGGGCGGGCTCGGCGCGCGGCAGCACCGGCGCGTCGGTCAGCCGGGTCAGCATGTCCTCGGGCAGCACCAGCACCACCGGGCCGGGCCGGCCCTGCAGCGCGGTGTGGAAGGCGCGCGCGATGTATTCGGGCAGGCGGTCGGCGTCCTGCACCTCGCCCACCCATTTGGCCAGGCCCAGCGTGCCGGGGCCGAACATCTGGCGGTAGTCCAGTTCCTGGAAAGCCTCGCGGTCGCGCTGGTCGCTGGCCACCTGGCCAACGAACAGGATCACCGGGGTCGAATCCTGGAACGCGGTGTGGATGCCTATGCTGGCATTGGTCGCACCCGGGCCCCGGGTGACGAAGCAGATGCCGGGCCGGCCGCTCAGCTTGCCCTGGGCCTCGGCCATGAAGGCCGCCCCGCCCTCCTGCCGGCAGGCGACGAAGCGGATGCTGTCGCGGTGCTGGTGAAAGCCGTCGAGCACGGCCAGGTAGCTCTCACCCGGCACGCCGAAGGCCGTGTGCACGCCTTGGGCGATCAGGGCTTCGACGAGGACGTGGCCGGCGGGTCTGGGGGTCATGGTGGTGGGCGGTGGCCGCTTGGATGAGGATCGGCGGATTATCGGCACCCGCCGTTCAGGCGGGCACCCATTCGCGGCGCACACGGCGCACGTTGAAGGCGCTGACGATCAACACCAGTTGCACCGCGGCCAAGCCGATCCAGACGCCGCGGTACTGGTGCAGGTCCATCAGCCGGCCGAACAGCAGCGGCGCGATCGCCTGGCCGATGTCCAGCCCCGCATAGACCACGCCGAAGACCCGGCCGCTGGCATTCTCCGGCGTCGAGCGCTTGACAAGCAGGTCGCGCGACGGCCCGGCGCTGCCCGAGACCAGGCCCATCAGGCCGAACATCAGCGGCACCGCGGCGGGCGCCAGCGGCAGCAACGCCACGCTCAGCGCGATACAGGCCGCCAGCCCCATGCCGATGCCCACCACGCGCTCGCAGCGCGCCGGGTCAGCCGCCAGAAAGCCGCCCAGCACCATGCCGCTGGCGCTGCACACCATGTAGATCGACAGGCAGACCGCAACCCACTGCAGCGGCACGTCGTGCAACTGGCGCCCCGCCTCGGGCGCAAAGCTCTGCACCACGCTCAAGGCCATCGCGTAGAAGAAGAAGAAACCGAAGCACATCCACACCGCCGGGATGCGCAGGAAATCGAGCGGGCCTTCGACCCGGCCAGGCGCTGCGGCGGCACCACTCACACCACCCACACCACCCACGCCACCCGCGCTCACCCCGCGCGGCGCCAGCGGCGCCGGCGCCTCCAGCGCCAGCCGATCACGCTGCCACCACAGCAGCGCCAGCACGCCAAAGGCCACCGCCGAGGCGCTGAGCATCGCCGCGCGCCAGCCGAAGGCCAGCGCCACCGGCACCATCAGCGCGGGCGCCAGCGCCCAGCCCAGCGTGCCGGTCACGCCATGCGCGCTGTAGGCATGGCCGAGCCGGGTCTTGTGCACCTTGCGGTTGAGCAAGGTGTAGTCCACCGGGTGGAACACGCCGTTGCCCACGCCGGCCAGCACCGCGCTGGCCGCCAGCATCGCGTAGCTGTGGCTGCTGGCATAGGCCAGCGCGGCCAGACCCAGCAACGCCAGGCCGCCCAGCAGCACCGGGCGCGGCCCGACCCGGTCGACGACAAAGCCCGAGGCCGTCTGCACCACGCTCGAGACGACGAAGAAGATCGTCAGCAGCAAGCCCAATTCGGTGTAGCTGACGCCGAAATCTTCCTTCAGCCAGGGGAACAAGGGCGCCAGCAGCAACTGGCTGAAATGGCTGACGGCATGCGCCACGCCGACCAGTCCGATCACGGTGGCATCCTGGCGCAGCGGCGGCGCGGGGTCGTCGGACAGGGCGATGGTGGTCATGGGGGCGGTGCAGCGCCGTCGGCGGGCTGGCAGTAGCGGGACAGCGCCCCATGGTAGCCAGCCCTGGCGCCAGCCGCCTGGCGCCGCCGGGACAACCCCTGAAACCCGCTTCGGGCCGGCGCGCCCAGGCCGGCCCCGGCCCGCAGGCTCAATGCACCACGCGTCCGAAGCCGAGTTCGCCGTCGCGCAGGTCGACCGGGATCACGTCCTTGGGGCCGAAACGGCCTTGCAGGATCAGCTTGGCCACCGGGTTCTCGATCCGCTGCTGGATCGCGCGCTTGAGCGGCCGGGCGCCGAACACCGGGTCGAAACCCACCTTGGCGATCTCGGCCAGGGCTTCGTCCGAGACCTCGAGCTTCATCTCCATCTTCTCCAGCCGCGCCTCGAGCAACTTCAACTGGATCTTGGCGATGTCGCGGATATGGGCTTGGTCCAGCGCGTGGAAGACCACGGTCTCGTCGATGCGGTTGAGGAACTCGGGCCGGAAATGCGCCTTCACCTCGCCCCACACCGCCTGGCGGATCAACTCGGTGTCCTGGCCCACCATCTGCATGATCAGGTGGGAGCCCAGGTTGCTGGTCATCACGATCACCGTGTTCTTGAAGTCCACCGTGCGGCCCTGGCCGTCGGTCAGGCGGCCATCGTCCAGCACCTGCAGCAGCACGTTGAAGACGTCCGGATGGGCTTTTTCCACCTCGTCGAGCAGCAGCACCGAATACGGCTTGCGGCGCACCGCCTCGGTCAGCGTGCCACCCTCGTCGTAGCCCACATAGCCCGGGGGCGCGCCGATCAGCCGGCTGACCGAGTGCTTCTCCATGAACTCGCTCATGTCGACGCGGATCATGTGGTCGTCGCTGTCGAACAGGAAACCGGCCAGCGCCTTGCACAACTCGGTCTTGCCGACGCCGGTCGGGCCGAGGAACAGGAAAGACCCCAGCGGCCGGTTCGGGTCGCTCAAGCCGGCGCGCGAACGGCGTATCGAATCGGCCACCGCGACGATGGCCTCGTCCTGGCCCACCACCCGCTTGTGCAGCGCGTCCTCCATCGCCAGCAGCTTGTCGCGCTCGCCCTGCATCAGCTTGCTGACGGGGATGCCGGTGGCGCGCGACACCACCTCGGCGATCTCCTCGGCGCCCACCATCGTGCGCAGCAACTGGCGCGCGCCGGTGCCCTCCTTCGCGCCCTTGGCCTTGCCCGACTCCTTCATCTGGGCTTCCTTGAGGATCTTCTCCAGCTCGGGCAGGCGGCCGTACTGCAACTCGGCCACCTTGTTGAAATCACCCTTGCGCTTGAGCTCCTCGATCTGGAACTTGATCTGCTCGATCTGCTCCTTGACCTGGGCCGACCCCTGGGCCGCGGCCTTCTCGGCCTTCCAGATCTGCTCGAGGTCGTTGTACTCGCGCTGCAACTTGACGAGCTCATCCTCGATCAGCCCGAGCCGGCGCTGCGAACCCTCGTCATGCTCCTTCTTCATCGCCTCGCGCTCGATCTTGAGCTGGATCATCCGGCGGTCGAGCTTGTCCATCACCTCGGGCTTGCTGTCGATCTCGATCTTGATCTTGGCCGCGGCCTCGTCGATCAGGTCGATCGCCTTGTCGGGCAGAAAGCGGTCGGTGATGTAGCGGTGGCTCAACTCGGCTGCGGCAACGATCGCCGGGTCGGTGATCTCGACGCCATGGTGAACCTCGTACTTCTCCTGCAGCCCGCGCAGGATCGCGATCGTGTCCTCGACGCTGGGCTCGTTGACCAGCACCTTCTGGAAGCGGCGCTCGAGCGCGGCATCCTTCTCGACGTATTTGCGGTATTCGTTGAGCGTGGTCGCGCCTATGCAGTGCAACTCGCCCCGCGCCAGCGCGGGTTTGAGCATGTTGCCGGCGTCCATCGCGCCCTCGGCCTTGCCGGCGCCCACCATGGTGTGCAACTCATCGATGAACAGGATGATGCGGCCCTCGTCCATCGAGACTTCCTTGAGCACCGCCTTCAGCCGTTCCTCGAACTCGCCGCGGTACTTGGCGCCGGCCAGCAGGCCGGCCATGTCGAGCACCAGCACGCGCTTGTCGCGCAGCGTGTCGGGCACCTCGCCGGCGACGATGCGCTGGGCCAGGCCTTCGACGATCGCGGTCTTGCCCACGCCGGGCTCGCCGATCAGCACCGGGTTGTTCTTGGTGCGGCGCTGCAGCACCTGGATCGTGCGGCGGATCTCGTCGTCGCGGCCTATCACCGGGTCGAGCTTGCCCTGGCGGGCACGCTCGGTCAGGTCCAGCGTGTACTTCTTCAGCGCCTCGCGCTGGCCTTCACTTTCCGCCGAGTCCACCGTCGCGCCACCGCGCACCGCCTCGACCGCCGCTTCCAGCGCCTTGCGCGACAGGCCATGGCCGCGCACGATGCCGCCGATGTCGGACTTGCTGTCGGCCAGCGCCAGCAGGAACATCTCGCTGGCGATGAACTGGTCGCCGCGCTTGGTGGCCTCCTTGTCGGCCGCCTGCAACAACTGCACCAGATCGCGCCCGGCCTGCACCTGCCCGCCGCCCTGCACGCCGGGCAGGCCGGCGATGGCGGTCTCCATCGCCGTCTTCAGCGCCGCGGTGTTGGCGCCGGCGCGGTCGAGCAAGGCCTTGGGGCCATCGGGCTGGGCCAGCATCGCCGCCAGCACATGGCTGGGCTCGATGTAGGGGTTGTCGCGGGCGACGGCCAGGCTCTGGGCTTCGGCCAGGGCCTGCTGGAAAGCGGTGGTCAGTTTGTCTTGGCGCATGGAAATCTCCTTCGGTTGCGCCAGGATTTTGGGCTGGCAGGCCGAACTTCAAGCCCGACGCGCGCCAGCCAGCGCGGCCCGATTGCGCAGGATCAATGCCCAGCGCCACCCATGCGGCGAGCCCATCGGCGCGCAGCAGTCGCCTGCGCCTGCATAAAATGCCCTGTGGACATCCATCAAATGCAGGTTCGTTACGACCCGACGGCCGACCGGGTGTTGTGGCAATTGCGCACCCTGGGCGGCGATTTGTTCGCGCTCTGGCTGACCCGGCGCATGCTTCGCCAACTGTGGCCGCACCTGACCCGGCTGGTCGTGCTGGCCGGGGTCGCAGGCCAGGACGCCTTGCTGCTGCCCGAGGCCCGCCAGATGCTGGCCGACGCCGCGCGCAGCCGCAGCCTGGCTGGCGCAGATTTCTCCACGCCCTTCAATCCGACGGCCGCGGCGCTGCCGCTGGGGCCGCTGCCGCTGTTGCCGGTGGCCATAGACCTGGGGCCGGGCCGGCAGGGCCGGGGCCTGGCGCTGGCCGCCCGCGAAGCCGACGGCCGGCACCTCCGGCTCGAGTTGTCGGCCGACCTGGCCAACGGCCTGCTGCGCCTGCTCGAGCAGGCCCTGGCCGGCAGCGACTGGGGCATCCTGGAGCCCGCCGCCGAAGCCACCGACGCTGCTGAACCACCGGCACCGGCGCGGCCCATCGTGCTGAACTGAGAGACCGGCGCCTAGGGCCAGGCGCTGATCCGCAGGCCCGCGCACTCGCTCAAGCGGCCGGCGTCCGCGCGGCGGCCCCATCGATCAGCAGCTGCCGCAACACCGACTTGCGCACCTTGCCCAGCGCAGTGCGGGGCAAGGTGTCGACAACGACGGTGCG
>CANGHK010000105.1 GCA_947453625.1 Burkholderiales bacterium | reverse complement strand
GCGGGTGACGAGATCGCCCTCGGGTTCTTCTCGTTCGGCAAGTTCCTGATGTTCAACGACCTCGACCCCCTGGTCTGGCCCGAGGGCAGCAAGCCCAGCCAGCATCCGGTGCTGGGCCGTTTGCTGGGCCCCGGCTTTGCCGACGAGACGGCCGCGGTGGCCGATGGCGTGCACCTGGATAGCGTGATCGAGCCGGGCGAATTGCGCTTCGTGCGCGACGCCGACAGCAGCCAGACGCTGGCGATCCTGGAGGCCAGGGCAGGGCGCAACCTGGTGATCCAGGGGCCGCCGGGCACCGGCAAGTCACAGACGATCACCAACATCATTGCGGAGTTCCTGGGCAATGGCAAGACGGTGCTGTTCGTCGCCGAGAAGATGGCCGCGCTGGAGGTGGTCAAGCGCCGGCTCGACGATTGCCATCTCGGTGACGCGGTGCTGGAGTTGCACAGCCACAAGGCCACCAAGCAGTCGGTGCTCAAGGAGTTGGGCCGCACGCTGGACCAGGGCAAGCCCCTGGCGGCCGACGGCCGGGAGGACCTGGCGTCATTGCGCGACGTTCGCAATGAGCTCAACGCCTACAGCGCGGCGGTGAACGCGTCGGTCGGCGTCAGCACGGTGCCTTTCATCACCGCTCTCGGCAACTTCTTGAGGCTCAGGCGCGAGCATGCCGACCTGCCGGTCTGGCCTTTCGCGACCATGGCCCAGTGGTCGCAAGCCGTCCAGACCCGCTTGCGCGAGAAAGTGCTGGAACTGGCCAGTCACCTGGAGGCCATGGGCCCGCCGCCCAGCAACCCGTTCTGGGGCAGCCGCCGAACCAGCTTCTCGCCCATGGACCAGAGCCAGGCCGGCACGTCGCTGAACCAGGCCATGGCCTCGCTGCAGCGCATTGCCGCGGCCGCCGACAAGGTGGCGGCCCACCTGGGCTTGGGGCGGCCCGTCAACTTGAGCGATGTCGATGTGGTCTGCCGCGCCGCCCAGCGCGCGGCACAGGCGCCGCGGCTGCAGGGGCTTCGCCTGTCCACCGGCGACTGGCAAAGCCGGCGCGATTCGATCCGGGACTTGATCGAGGCGGGCCGGATCATGAGCCAGGCCAGGGCCGACCATGGCGGCACGCTGATCGAGCAGGCCTGGGTGCAAGACCTGCTGACCGAGCGCCAGCACCTGGCCAGCCTGGGCGACAAGTGGTGGCGCATCCTGTCGGGCAAGTACCGGCAGTCGCGTGCGCGCCTGCAAGGGCTTTGCAAGACGCCCTTGGCCAAGGACAACGCGCAGTGCCTGGCCTTGGTCGACGGTGTGCTCGAGTTCCAGCGCCAGAAGCTCGTCTACGACCAGCATGCCCTGCTGGGCGAGGCCTTGTTCGGCGCGCAATGGAACCAGCAGCACTCGGACTGGGCCGTGCTGGCCCGCCTGGGCGAGTGGGTGTTCACGCTGTACGACGACCTCGGCGCCGGCACCTTGCCCGCCGGCATCGTGGACTTTCTGTCAGGCCACGCCGATGCCAGCGGACTGGGCCAGGCCATCGTGCCGATACGGGCCGATGTGGCGGCCTTGCAGCAGCAACTCGATGCGCTGGTCAACCAGTTGCAGCTCGAGCAGGGCCAGCCTGGAAGCAGCTTGCTGGCGCAGCCACTGCGCGAACTGGAAGATCAGCTGCTGCGCTGGTTGCAGCAGATTGCGAAGCTCTACGATCTGGTGCGCTTCAACCAGTTGCAGCAGGAGTTGACGGCGGCGGGCCTGGCGCTGGTGGTCGATCAGGCCGCGCGGTGGCCGCACGCCGCGCCCGACCTGGTCCATGCCTTCGACATGGCCTGGTACGCCGGGCTGGTCGATCAGGGTTATGCCAACTCGCCTTCGCTGCTGCGCTTCGACCCGGTCAAGCAGGCGCACCTGCTGGCACGCTTCCGCCAGCTCGACCAGGCTTCCATCGGGCATGCCCAGACGGCGCTGGCCAAGGCCCTCTGGGAGCGCAAGCCGGGCATCAACCAGCCGGGCGAGATGGCGGTGCTGCGCAACGAGCTGAACAAGAAGCGCCGGCTGATGCCTATCCGGCAGCTGATCGACCAGGCCGGCCGCGCGATCCAGCAGATCAAGCCGGTGTTCATGATGAGCCCGATGTCGATCGCCAACTTCCTGCCGCCGGGCAAGGTCGAGTTCGACGTCGTGATCTTCGACGAGGCCTCGCAGGTCAAGGCCGTCGACGCCTTTGGCGCGGTGTTGCGCGGCCGCCAGGTGATCGTGGTGGGCGACACCCGGCAGATGCCGCCGTCGGACTTCTTCGGCCGCGAGATCGAGGTCGAGGACGAGGACAACGTCACCAGCGACATCGAGAGCATCCTGTCGATGTTCCGCGCCCGCGGCTCGCGCGAGCGTTACCTGAGCTGGCATTACCGCAGCCGGCACGAGTCGCTGATCGCGGTGTCGAATGCCGAGTTCTACGACCACCAGTTGGTGATCTTTCCCTCGTCGGGCAGCAACCCCTTGGCCACCGGCCTGCGCTTGCGCCACCTGCCCGAGGCGCTGTACGACCGTGGTCGCACCCGCACCAACCGCGGCGAGGCCAAGGCGGTGGCGCAGGCGGTGATGGCCCATGCGGCGGACAAGCCGGGGATGTCACTCGGCGTCGTGGCTTTCAGCGTGGCGCAGCGCGACCTGATCCAGGTGGAGATCGAGTTGCTGCGCCGGGCCCAGCCGCAGACCCAAGCCTTCTTCACGTCGGCCCACCCGACCGAGCCCTTCTTCGTCAAGAACCTGGAGAACGTGCAGGGCGACGAGCGCGACGCGATCTTCATCAGCATTGGCTACGGCCGCAACGAGACGGGCCGGATTGCCAGGGAGTTCGGCCCGGTCAACCGCGACGGCGGCGAGCGGCGGCTCAACGTGCTGATCAGCCGGGCGAAGATGGCGATGGAGGTGTTCTGCAATTTCAGGGCGGAAGACCTGGTGCTCGATGAGCACGCCAGCCATGGGGTGCGGGCGCTGAAACACTTTCTGCGCTATGCCGAAACCCGGGTGCTCGACGCGCCGCCGACCACCGGCCAGGACGCAGACTCGCCGTTCGAGGGCGAGGTTCTCCGCGCCTTGCAGGACCGTGGATACCCGGTCGAGGCGCAGGTGGGTACCGCGGGCTATTTCCTCGACATGGCCGTCAAGGACCCGGCTTGCCCCGGGCGCTACCTGCTGGCCATCGAATGCGACGGCGCCAGCTACCACAGCGCCAGGTCGGCACGCGATCGCGACAGGCTGCGCCAGAGCGTGCTGGAAGGCCTGGGCTGGCGTTTCCACAGGATCTGGAGCACCGACTGGTTCAGGGACCCGGCGCGCCAGATCGAGCAGGCCGTGGCGGCGATCGAGGCCGCCAGGCTATCGGTCGCGGCTAACTTGCCGCTGACGCAGACGATAGCCCCGGTGGCGGCCCCGATCATCACCCGGGCCTTGGCCGAGGACGCTGGCTCGACCGCGAAGGTCGCGAACGCCGCGACAGCCAGGGCCTACCTGCGGGCCATACTGCCGAGTTCCGAGGGATCGCGATTCGGCCTGCACGATGCGCCGGCGGTCGGCCTGGCCAGCCTGGTGAAAGCCGTCGCCGACGTCGAGTCGCCGGTGCATGAGGCCGAGGTGATCAAGCGCCTGATGGCGTCGTTCGGTGTGGCGCGGGCAGGCAGCCGCATCGTCGAGAACGTCGGCGCGGCGCTTCGGCAAGGCCACCGAGACGGCTTGTTTCACCACGCCGACGGCTTCGTCTATGCGGATGGGTCGCGCGCCGCTAAGGTCAGGAACCGCAGGGCTTTCGAGCCGGCCGAGCGCAAGATCGAGTGGGTGTCGGCCGAGGAAATCGACGCCGCGCTGGTCGAGGTGGTGAGGATGGGGTTTTCGATCCACCAGGACGGGGCAGTCTCCGGTGCGCTCGATGCGCTCGGCTTCGGGCGCGCCACGGCCAACGTCGCCGGCGTGATGAATGCGCGGGTGGAGAGCCTGGTCAACAGCAGACGGCTGGGGCGCAGGGAGGAGAAGTTGGTGGCGATGTAGCGGCGAGCGGCCAGCGCCAACCGCTCATCGAGCGCACCCGTCCGGGACTGGGCGAGCCCGGGCGCATGATGCTTTCATGTGCCACCATCGCCGGCACCGCACTGGTCTGCAGCCTCAACCGGCGCTGAGCCGTCGCGGCGCAGGCCCCACCGCCCCCTCTACCCATCCACCAGGAGCCCCGCATGACCGACGAACCCATCCTGTCCGGTGCAGAACCCTTCTTCCATCCCGGCAACGACATCGGCGTGCTGGTGTGCCACGGCTTCACCGGCACGACCCAGAGCATGCGGCCGCTGGGCCAGCAACTCGCCGCGGCGGGTTACACGGTGATCGGGCCGCGCCTGGCCGGCCATGGCACCTCGCCGCAGGCGATGGCCGCGACCACCGCCAGCGACTGGATCGCATCGGTCGACGAGGCGCTGGCCACCTTGCGCAAGACCTGCTCGCAGGTCTTCATGACCGGTCTGTCCATGGGCGGCACGCTGACGCTCTACACCGCCGCCAAGCATGCCGACGTGATCAAGGGCGCGATCACGATCAACGCCACGGTGCAGATCAACTCGCCCGACCGGGCCAGCCTGGCGCTGGACCCAACGATGCCCGCCCTGGTGCCCGGCATAGGCTCGGACATCAAGGCGCCAGGCGTGGTCGAACTGGCCTACAAGCAAGTGCCGGTGCCGGCGCTGCGGCATCTCTACAGCCTGGTCGGCGTGACGCGCGATCTGCTGCCGCGCATCAAGTGCCCGACGCTGGTGATCCAGTCGCGCGAAGACCATGTGGTCGACCCGAGCAACGGGCCGCGCATCGTGCGCCTGGTCGGCGCCAGCCGGGTCGAGCTGCTGTGGCTGGACAACTCTTACCACGTGGCCACGCTGGACAACGACAAGGACTTGATCGCCCAGCAGGCGCTGGCGTTCATCCGGTCTATCGCCGGGCGCTGAAAACCCCGTCACCACGGCACAAGCGCTGATGGTGTCGAGCAAGGTGAATGGCTAAATTTTCAGGGTGAATGCCGCCTGAATCGACTGCCAAAGCACCGCGCCAAGCCGGGCGGCAGCTTGGGCAGAGAACGCAGAAGCCAGGGCAGCAGCTTGCGCTCGGCGCCGCCGAGAGACTCGGGCACCAGGGCCTCGATCAGATGCGGTCCGGGTTGCGCCAACGCGTATTCCAGCGCCTTGACGAACTCTTCGGCGGTGGCAGCGCGTACCGCACGCACGCCCATGCCCTGCGCCAGCCCCGCGAAATCCAGCACCGGACCGCTCAGGTCGAACTGCGCTTTGGCCTTGGGGCCTGATTCCGCCGCGCCCACGCGCTCCAGTTCCACCTAGAGCACCGAGTAGGACGCGTTGTTGAAGACGATGGAGGTGACGTCGAGCTTTTCGCGCGCCATGGTCCACAGCGCCTGCAGGGTGGACATCGCCCCGCCGTTGCCGACCAGCGCCAGCACCGGCCGCCGCGGACAGGCCACCGCGGCGCCGACGACATTGGGCAGGCCCTGGCCGATGGCCCCGCCGGTCAGGGTGATCAGGTCGTGGCGCGGGTCGCCCGCGGTCATCATCGAGAGCATCAGGCCCGAGGTGATGGTCTCGTCGACGAGGATGGCGTTCTCGGAGCGGGTGGCCCACGGCCTTGCAGACCTTGGCGGCGCTGAGCTTGCCGCGGGGGCGCGACGGGCGCTGCGCCGGTTGCAGCACGGGCTGGGCCTGCGTGGCGACCAGGGCCTGGGCCCGTTTGTCCAGGCTGGCGGCGCCGTCCTGCGCCGGCGTGGCCAGCGTGTGCGCGGTGCAGCCCTCGGGCACCAGATCGCCTGTCTTGCCCGGATAGGCGAAGAAGGACACCGGCGACTTCGCGTCCACCAGGATCAGGTGCCGCACATCGGCCAGCTGCACCCCGGCCAGTTCGGCCAAGTAGGCGATACGTTGCACCGCTGGCAGGCCCGCTCCGCGCGCCATGCGGGTGGGGAAGACCTCGGCCAGCAGGCGCACGCCGGTCTGCACCGCGGCGATTCGCGCCGCAGCCAGCAGCGCCGGTTCGCGCAACGCGCGTCCGCCCAGCAGCAGCGCACAGACGCCACCTGAGCGCACGGCCGTGGCGATGGCCGCCACGGTGGCATCGTCGGCCGCCATCGCCACGGGCTGCTGCGGCGGCGGCGCTGGCTCGGCGCCCTCGCCCCAGGACACATCGGCCGGCAGGGTCAGCGTGGCCACCTGGCCGGGCAGGCCGCGTGCCGCGGCGATGGCGTCGACCCTGTCGCGGCAGAGGTCGGCCGTGCGCACGAAGCCCGGCGAGACGTTGCGCGCCACGGTCTCGATGTCGGACTGCAACTGGGCGTCGTACTGCGTGTGAAAAGTCGCGTGGTCACCGACGATGTTGACCACGGGCACCTGGCCCTTGCGCGCGTTGTGCAGGTTCGCCAGGTCATTGCCCAGGCCGCAGCCCAGGCGCAGCAGCGTGGCGGCGGGCTTGTCGGCCATGCGTGCGTAGCCATTGGCCGCGCCGGTGGCCACGCCTTCGAACAGTGCCAGCACCGCGATGTGAACGCTGCTCAGGAACCGCACCTATTCGGCGTTGAAGTGTCGGATTTGATCCTGAGCTGATCAACTTGGTGTTTGGTTGGAGGGTTTGCGCCATGGTGGCCGTCCTGCAGGGCGGCCACCATGGCGCGGCCGTCGCCGGCGGGATGCCGATGCGCCGGGCAGTAATCGGGTTGGGATGGTGATTTCGGTGCCGCGCCCCCGGCACGGGAGTTGATGGCCGCGCTCCGTCGCGGGTGGCGGCCGACTACTACAAGTTTCAGTTGCTGACCGGGTGCCGCGGCGTCGAGATCCATGGCAACAAGCTTCACGGCTATCCGCCCATTCTGGTCGGGGACGTCGACCACTTCGGGGGCAAGATTGTGCTGCGCGACACCAAGAATCGCAGTGATCACAAGCTGCTGCTGGCCAGGCAGGCGCTGCAGATCGTGGCGCAACATTGCCAGGGCAGGGCGCCCGATGAGGTGTTGTTCCCGATCGTGGACGCACGCAAGACGCTGGCGTGGATCAACGCCCAGGCGGGTACGACGGTGCAGGGGCACGGGCTTCGGGCGACCTTCGCCAGCATCGCCGAGGAACTGGTCAGCGTCGGTGTGCTCAAGCGGATGATGAACCACGCGGCAGGTGGCGATGTGACGCTGGGCCACTACGTGGGCAAGAGCGAGGCGCAGTTGCGCGCAGGATGGCAGACGGTGGCCGATTTCATCGACGCCGCGGCTGCTCAGGCCCCAGCCGTCCAGCCCGAAGTGCGACGGGTCCGGTTGCACCCTGCGCGCGAAGTGGATGCTGCGTTTGGATCTTCTTCGGGCTAGCAGGTGCGGCTGCTTCGCAGTCCGTCGGTAACACGCGATGCCATGAAGTCGCCGGTCGCCAATGTCGCGTCCCTGCCGGCGAACCGCCGAGCAGAAAGGCAATAGTCGTTCGATGGCGCGTGGGTGGCGCGAACGGTTGACTCAGTGGTAGTCGTCTTCGAGTTGGTGGCGTACGGCGACGACGGCAACGGTCGACTCGTCTTCGATTTCGAACAGCGCGACGTAGCCCGATCGCCCGAATGGAATGATCAGTTCTCTGAGGAAGGGACTGTTGCCCGCCTTGCGGCAGGTGAAGGGCGACGACTTCAGCGTGGCGATGCCAGCGCGCAGTGCGGTCATGGCCTGCTCTGGCAGATCCAGGTCGCCGCCGTCACGGGCCAACTCTCGTTCGACGACGAAGTCGAACAACCGGTCGAGATCCGCCTCGGCGTCTCGCGTCAGCCGTACCTTGAATGTCACTTGCCCTTCGTCGCCAGGCGGACGCGCGCGGCGTCGAGCTTGCGTTGGAGGCCGTCAAGCACGACATCGGCATCTACGTAGTCACCGGTTCGCCGCGCCTCGTCACGGGAGCGCAGACCGCGCGCGACGAACTCTCCCTGGACACGGCGCCGCTCGACGCCCGCACGAACAGACGCTTCGACAAACTCGGAAAGGGTCTCGCCATCCGCCAGCACGGCCTCGACCTCAGCGCGGAAGTCAGGCTCTACGCGAACGGACGGGATGGTGGCGGTCTTCATCGTCAGATTGTATCGCAAATGCGCCGCACGCTCTTCCTGATCGCGGCAACGTCAGCAGTACCTTGATACCTGTCGGTGACG
>CANGHK010000104.1 GCA_947453625.1 Burkholderiales bacterium | reverse complement strand
GCCTGCCCTTGCTGCGGCTGGGCTTTCGCCCGTTCTACCTGGCGGCGGCAGCGTTTGCCGCGCTGTCGATTCCGCTCTGGGTGGCGATGGTGCTGGGCCACATCAGCCTGCCCATGGCCATGCCGCCGCTGCTGTGGCACGCCCACGAGATGCTGTTCGGCTTTGCCAGCGCGGTCATCGTCGGCTTCCTGCTGACCGCCGGCCGGGCCTGGACCGGGTTGGCAACGCCGCGCGGTGTCTCGCTGGGGGCGCTGGCGCTGCTCTGGCTGTCGGCCCGGCTGGCTGCACTGGTGGTGCCTTACCCGGCGTATGCAGCGTATGCGGCGCTCGACATGCTGTTCCTGCCGCTGGTGGCCGGGCTGCTGGCCGCCGTGCTGCTGCGCGCCGGCAACCGGCGCAACCTGCCGCTGGCGCTGATCCTGCTGCTGCTGGCCTGCGCCAACGCGACCTTCCACCTCGCCTCGCTCGGCGTCGTGAGCGTCGCGCCCGTGACTGCGCTGCACGCCGCACTCGGCCTGATCATCGTGATCGAAAGCGTGATGGCGGGCCGGGTCATCCCGGCGTTCACGATGAGCGCCACGCCAGGCTTGAAACTGCGGTCGCGACCCCGGCTGGATTGGGCCACCCTGGCGATGACCGCGGTCGGACTGGCCGGCTGGGTGGCCGCACCGCCGGGCCCGCTGCCGGCTGCCGCGCTGGGGCTGGCCGCCGCACTGCAAATGCACCGGCTCTGGCAATGGCAGCCACGGGTGACTCGAAGCCGCCCGATCCTGTGGGTGCTGCACGCGGCCTATGCCTGGATTCCGGTCGGACTGGCACTGCTGGCGCTGTCCGAACTCAGGCTGGTGGGGGTATCGGCAGGCGTGCATGCGCTGGCGGTGGGCGCCACCGGCGGCCTGGTGATCGGCATGATCACCCGCACCGCGCGCGGCCACACCGGGCGGGCGCTGCGGGTCAGCCGGGCCGAAGTCGCCGCCTACGCGCTGGTGCTGGCCGCCGCGCTGCTGCGCACGCTGGTGCCGCTGATCGCCCCGGCCACCTTGCCCCACGGCCTGCCGCTGATCGCTGCCGCACTGGCCTGGAGCAGCGCCTTCGCGCTCTACCTCTGGGTCTTCACTCCCTGGCTGATGCGCACCCGGCTCGACGGACGGGACGGCTGACCGCCGGCTGTCTTTCTCACTGACTTCCTCGGCGGTGCCAGCCCACGCTGGCACCGCCCAACCCTCCGATTCCCCCCTAGACAAGAAAGGCCTCACCATGAACACCGTCACCGCCTGCACCCTCGACGTGCGCCAGATCGCACCCTTCGAACGCCATGGCTTGATCTTCGCCCAACTGGACGCGCTGTCCGCGGGTGAGGCACTGCAGTTGATCAATGACCATGACCCGCTGCCCTTGCGCTACCAGATCGACCTGCAATGGCCGGGCCAGTTCGGCTTCACCACCCTCGAAGCGGGCCCGGCCTTGTGGCGGCTGGAGATCTGCAAGTCAGTGGTGCCCGCCAAGACCAACAACGGCGCTTGCTGCTCAGGGGGCGGCTGCTGCGGCTGATCCCCTCGAAAGCCCGCCATGACCCTCTCCAGCTTTGACGACCTGCTGCGCGCCGCGCGCGACCAGGCCGCGCCGCAGCGCCTGCTGTTCGTCTTCACCACCGCCGGCATGCCCGACGATGCCAGCCCCGACCAGCGGGCTCGCTTCCAGGCCGGCCAAGGCGGCACGCTGTCGCCGCTGATGTGCGTGGACAAGACGCCCGACGAGTTGCTGTCCTTCGAGACCTTGCTGGCCGAGTCGCGCCAGACCGGCAGCGCCTGGGACATCGTCTTCGTCGCGGCACTGTCGGGCCAGGGCGCCGTCAGCCCGACCCCGGCACAGGCCGAGGCGCTGTTGCAGCGCATGGTCGAGTCGATCAAGGCCGGCCGCATCGGCGGCTTCGTCGCGTTCGACGTCCAGGGTCAGCCGGTCCGGTTCAACGGATAGGCGCGAGGCCGGCCAACGCTGGCTGAGGCTCGGCAGCGCGGCTACTGCACCAGCGGCGAATCGGCCGCGTCGAGTTCGACGCCCTCGACCACGGCCTGGCCGGCCAGCCACTGCAGGCACTGGCGCAACGCCGTCACCCAGGCGTGCTGGCGCAAGGCCATCGCCACCGCGCCCTGCACCGCCTCGAAAGGCTGCGCCACGCCGCCCTCGCGCGCCAGCACCTCCACCACATGCAGGCCGAAGCGGCTGTGCACCAGGCGCGGCAGCACGCCGACCTCGATCTGTCCGAACAACTCGCGGCCGAACTCGGGCGCGCAGTCACCCGGCGTCAGCCAACCCAGATCGCCGCCCTGCTCGCCACTGGGGCAGTTGGACAACTCGCGCGCCGATAGTCTGAAATCCGCACTGCCGCCGCTCCGCGCCTGGCCGTCGTGGCAGCGCAGGTCGAGCAGGCAGGTCTCGGCGCGGTTGCGCAAGGCCACCACGTCCATGCCGGGCGTCACGGCAAACAGGATGTGGCGAAGCTGCACCCGTTCTCCGGTGCGGTAACGCGCTGCGTGGGCGGCGTGGTGGCGCTGGCAGGCCTCGACCGAGGGCTCGGGCAGCCGCAGTTCACGCGTCAGCCAGGCGTCTATGGCTTGCGAAGCGACCTCGCTGATCACGCCGTCCACCGGTGCGGCGTCGGCGGCGGCCAGCAAGCCACCGCGGATGGCCGCCTGCCGCAGCAACTCGGTGCAGGCGCGCTGGCGCAGGGCTTCCAGGCCAATGCCCTCGGCCGCACGGTTCAAGGCCACGCCATTGATGCGGGCCACGCCCGACGCCGGCACGGGGCCCGACGCGTCGTCCACGCCCAGGGCGCTCAAATCCACGGTATCGACAAGCATCGTGTTCACCTGATCGCGCTCAGACGCCGGCGCCGGGCTGGCGCGGCTGGTTGTGGCCTGCCGGCAGGTTCAGGCGCCGGCTGCGCACCACCTGGTGCGGGCGGAACAGGAAGCCGACAGTGGCAAACCCGCTCCACACATGCACCAGCCGGCTGAACGGGAACAGCAGGAAGATCGTCATGCCCAGCACCATGTGCAGCCTGAACGGCCAGTCCACCGAGGCCAGCGCGCTGGCGTCGGGCTGCAGCGTCGCGATGCCCTGCAGGTAGTCGGCCAGGACCAGCATGGCATGCGCGTCCTGGCGGTGCTCGAACGACAGCGGCAATGTGATCAGCCCGATCACCAGTTGCAGCCAGAGGATCACCAGGATCGCGATGTCGGTGCGGTGGCTGGTCAGCCGGATGCGGGGATCGAAAAGCCGCCGGTGCAGCAACAGCGTCAGGCCGATGAAGC
Source organism: Burkholderiales bacterium (assembly GCA_947453625.1). GTDB lineage: Bacteria > Pseudomonadota > Gammaproteobacteria > Burkholderiales > Burkholderiaceae_C > Pseudaquabacterium. The sequence continues at coordinate 4,906 of CANGHK010000104.1, read as the reverse complement.
ACAACAGGCCCGCGAATCCGCCCGAGACGATGGCCACCATCTGCTTGCTCGGCGCGCTGATGAAGGGCTCGTACATCCAGTGCGGCGTCAACTGGCCGAACAGGTGGCCGAAGAACAGGAACAGGATGCCGATGTGGAACAGGTTGCTGCCCCAGCGCAGCGAGCCGGTGCGCAGCAACTGCGACGAGTCGCTCTTCCAGGTGTATTGGTCGCGGTCGAAGCGCGCCAGGCTGCCCATGAAGAACACCGCCAGGCAGATGTAGGGGTAGACGGTGAACAGGAAATTGTTCAGCCAGGATGTGCTGGGGTTCATGCGGACGCTCCCTTGGCCGCGTGGTCGCTGGCGGTTCTGCGGCGGATGTGGATGGGTTGCGGCTGGCCGGGTCTGGCCTGGCCCTGAGACGAACAACCGTCGAAGACCACTGGTTCGGCCCAGCTTTCGTCGATGGGCGGGTCGACCGGCGGCACTACCGGCCGGGCGGCTTCACCCGCCAGTTCGAGCAGCGCCGCCAGCACGCTGGCGTAGGCGGATTGCTGGTGCTGCAGCGCGCCGAAGAGCGCGTTGAAGATGTGGCTCATTTCGCCCAGAAAGGCCTTGGCCTCGCGCGGCGGCTGGGTCGAGACGAATTCCAGCACCGCCGGCAGGTAGTCGGGCAGTTCGCCTTCCTTCAGGCTCAGCCCGGCTTTCTCGTAAGTCAGCCCGAGATCGATCATCGCCGGACCACGTTCGCGCGAGTCGCCGTGGACATGCTCGAACAGGTGCAGCGAGGTGGCGCGGCCGCGGTCGAACAGCTCGACGTAATCGGCCTCGTTGCGCAGCGGATCGGCCGAGCGGATCGCCGCCATCAGCGCGTCGAGCTCGGCCCGGCGCGGTGCCGACAGCGCGCGCTCGGCGTGCAGCAGCGCGCTCATTTCCGCCAGGTCGTCGCGCAGTTGCGCGTCCGGGTAGGCCAGCAAGGCCGCCAGCACGCGCAGGCTGCGCCCCATCACGGTGGGTTGAAAGGCAAACATGGTCAAACCTCCGCCTTGATGGGAATGGTGCGCTTCTTCTCGCTGCCGAACAGGCTGGTCTCGCTGATGCCCTCGGAGCAGCCGTTGCCAAAGCTGAAGCCGCAGCCGCCGCGCAGGTTGAAGGTGTTCTCGGCGTATTCGCGGTGGGTGCTGGGGATCACGAAGCGGTCTTCGTAGTTGGCGATCGCCATCACCTGGTACATCTCCTCGACCTCGGCCTGGCTGATGCCGACCTGCTGGAGCACCGCCTGGTTGATGCGGCCGTCGACATGCTTCTCGCGCTGGTAGGCGCGCATCGCCAGCAGGCGCTCGAGCGAACGCACGACGGGCACGGTGTCGCCCGCGGTCAGCAGGTTGGCCAGGTACTTGACGGGGATCCGCAACTGGTGGACGTCGGGGATCTCGCCGTTGGTGCCGACCAGGCCCGCGTTGGCCGCCGCGCTGATCGGCGACAGTGGCGGCACATACCAGACCATGGGCAGCGTGCGGTACTCGGGGTGCAGCGGCAGCGCCACCTTCCACTGCACCGCCATCTTGTAGACGGGCGAGTTGCGCGCCGCCTCCATCCATGGGTCGGGGATGCCGTCGATCTGCGCCTGGGCGATCACCTTCGGGTCGTGGGGATCGAGGAAGATGTCCAGCTGCGCGGGGTACAGGTCGCGGTCATGCTCGACGCTGGCCGCTTGCTGGATCCGGTCGGCGTCGTAAAGCAGCACGCCGAGGTAGCGGATTCGGCCGACGCAGGTCTCGGAGCACACCGTGGGCTGGCCGGCTTCGATGCGCGGGTAGCAGAAGATGCACTTCTCGGCCTTGCCGCTCTTCCAGTTGTAGTAGATCTTCTTGTAGGGGCAGCCCGACACGCACATGCGCCAACCGCGGCACTTGTCCTGGTCGATCAGCACGATGCCATCTTCCTCGCGCTTGTAGATCGAACCCGACGGGCAAGAGGCGACACAAGCCGGGTTCAGGCAGTGCTCGCACAGCCGCGGCAAATACATCATGAAGGTGTTCTCGAACTGGCCGAGCATGTCCTTCTGCGCCTGCTCGAAACCGTCGAGGTTCTTGTCCTTGGACCGCTTGGCGAACTCACCGCCCAGGATCTCCTCCCAGTTCGGCCCCCAGACGATCTTGTCCATCTGCTTGCCGGTGATCAGGCTGCGCGGCCTGGCCGTCGGCGTGGCCTTCATTTCGGGCGCCGATTGCAGGTGGCCGTAGTCGAAGGTGAAGGGCTCGTAGTAGTCGTCGATCTGCGGCAGGTTGGGGTTGGCGAAGATGCGCATCAGCAACTTCCACTTCGCGCCCTGGCGCGGCTCGATCTTGCCGCTGGCCAAGCGGTGCCAGCCGCCGTTCCACTTGTCCTGGTTCTCCCATTCCTTGGGATAACCGATGCCAGGCTTGGTCTCGACGTTGTTGAACCAGGCGTATTCCATGCCGGGCCGGCTGGTCCAGACGTTCTTGCAGGTGACTGAACAGGTGTGGCAGCCGATGCACTTGTCCAGGTTCAGCACCATGCCGATTTGGGCGCGGATCTTCATGCGACTTCTCCTTCGGCCTGCACCTTGGCGATCAGTTCATCGCCGACTGGCGTGTCCAGCCAGTCGACCTTGTTCATCTTGCGCACCACGACGAACTCGTCGCGGTTCGTGCCAATGGTCCCGTAGTAGTTGAAGCCGTAGCTGAACTGGGCGTAGCCGCCGATCATGTGGGTGGGCTTGAGGACGATGCGGGTGACCGAGTTGTGGATGCCGCCGCGCGCGCCGGTGATCTCCGAGCCCGGCGTGTTGACGATCTTTTCCTGCGCGTGGTACATCATCACCATGCCCGGCTTGACGCGCTGGCTGACCACCGCGCGCGCCGCGATCGCGCCGTTCAGGTTGAACAACTCGATCCAGTCGTTGTCCGCTATGCCGACCGACTTGGCGTCGTCCTCGCTCAGCCAGACGCAAGGCCCGCCACGGCTGAGGGTCAGCATCAGCAGGTTGTCGGTATAGGTCGAGTGGATGCCCCATTTCTGGTGCGGCGTGATGAAGTTCAGCGCGATCTCGGGGTTGCCATTGGGCTTGACGCCCTGGATGCCGGCAGTGGCCTTCAAGTCCACCGGCGGGCGGTAGCTGGTGAAACCCTCGCCGAAGGCGATCATCCACGGGTGGTCCATGTAGAACTGCTGGCGCCCGGTCAGGGTGCGCCAAGGGATCATCTCGTGCACGTTGGTGTAGCCGGCGTTGTACGAGACGGTCTCGCTCTCGATGCCGCTCCAGGTGGGCGAGCTGATGATCTTGCGCGGCTGGGCCTGGACATCGCGAAAGCGGATCTTCTCGTCCTCGCGGTGGATCGCCAGGTGCGTGTGGTCCAGGCCGGTCTGTTTGCCCAGCGCTTGCCAGGCCTTGACCGCCACATGGCCGTTGGTCTCGGGCGCGAGTTGCAGGATCACTTCGCAGGCATCGATATCGGTCTCTATCTTGGGCATGCCGCGGGTCACGCCCTCGGCCGTCACCAGGCCGCTCAACTCGCCGAGTTGCCTGACCTCGGTCTGGGTGTTCCAGCTGATGCCCTTGCCGCCGTTGCCCACCTTGTTCATCAAGGGCCCGAGCGCGGTGAAGCGTTTGAAGGTGTTCGGGTAGTCGCGCTCGACGACCTGCATGTTGGGTGCGGTCTTGCCGGGGATCAGCTCGCAGTCGCCGCGCTGCCAGTCCTGCACTGCGAAGGGCTGGGCCAGCTCGGATGGGCTGTCGTGCATCAGCGGCGTCAGCACCAACTCGCGCTCGACACCCAGGTGACCGACGCAGACCTCGCTGAACGTCTTCGCGAAGCCCTTGTAGATCTCCCAGTCGCTGCGCGATTGCCAGGCCGGGTCCACCGCGGTCGACAGCGGGTGGATGAAGGGATGCATGTCGCTGGTGTTGAGGTCGTTCTTCTCGTACCAGGTGGCGGTGGGCAGCACGATGTCGGAGTACAAGCAAGTGGTGCTCATCCGGAAGTCGAGCGTGACGAGCAGGTCGAGCTTGCCCTCGGGCGCCTTGTCGTGCCAGACGACTTCCGTTGGTTTCGCCTCCTCAGCTCCGAGGTCCTTGCCCTGCACGCCGTTGCTGGTGCCCAGCAGGTGCTTGAGGAAATACTCGTGGCCCTTGCCGCTGGAGCCCAGGATGTTGGAGCGCCAGACGAACATGTTGCGCGGCCAGTTGTCCGGGTGGTCGGGATCGGTGCAACTGAGCTTGAGCGAGCCGTCCTTAAGCCCCTTGACCGCGTAGTCCTTGGGTTCCAACCCGGCGGCGGTGGCGTCGCGCACCACCTGCATCGGGTTCGTCTGCAGTTGCGGCGCCGAAGGCAGCCAACCCATGCGCTCGGCCCGCACGTTGTAGTCGATCATGCTGCCGCCATAGGTGGTCTTGTCGGCCAGCGGCGACAGCACTTCCTCCATCCCGAGCTTCTCGTAGCGCCACTGGTCGGTGTGGGCATAGAAGAAGCTGGTGCTGTTCATCTGGCGCGGCGGGCGCACCCAGTCGAGCGCGAAGGCCAGCGGCGTCCAGCCGGTCTGCGGCCGCAGCTTTTCCTGGCCGACGTAATGCGCCCAGCCGCCTCCCGACTGGCCTATGCAGCCGCACAGCATCAGCATGTTGATGACGCCGCGGTAGTTCATGTCGCAGTGGTACCAGTGGTTCATCGCCGCGCCGATGATCACCATCGACTTGCCCTGCGTCTTGTGCGCGTTCTCGGCGAACTGCTGGGCCACGGTGATCAGCTGGGCGCGTGGCGTGCCGGTGATGCGCTCCTGCCAGGCCGGGGTGTAGGGCGTGTCGTCGTCGAAGCTCTTGGCCGCCAGCTCACCCTCCAGACCGCGCGCGACACCGTAGTTGGCCACCTGCAGATCGAACACGGTGGCCACCAGCGCCTCGCG
>CANGHK010000103.1 GCA_947453625.1 Burkholderiales bacterium | reverse complement strand
GTGATCGAAGGCGTGCAGGGCCAGACCGTGACCCAGGAACTGTGGGGCCGGATCAGCGCGCTGAAGAAGACCCTGCCGCCGGACTACGACATCCGCATCGCCGGCGCGCAGGAGCAGAGCAGCAAGGGCCAGGGCTCGATCGCCGCCGGTATCCCGGTGATGCTGTTCCTGATCTTCACGCTGCTGATGCTGCAGCTGCAGAGCTTCTCGCGGGCGATGCTGGTGTTCCTGACCGGCCCGCTGGGCATCGCCGGCGTGGCTGGCGCGCTGCTGCTGCTCGACCGGCCCTTCGGCTTCGTCGCGCTGCTGGGCGTGATCGCGCTGATGGGCATGATCATGCGCAATTCGGTGATCCTGATCGACCAGATCGAGCAGGACCGCGCGCGCGGGCTGCCGGCCTGGGACGCGATCGTCGAGGCCGCGGTGCGGCGCTTCCGGCCCATCGTGCTGACCGCCGCTGCGGCGGTGCTGGCGATGATCCCGCTGACGCGCAGCGTGTTCTGGGGGCCGATGGCGGTGTCGATCATGGGTGGGCTGATCGTGGCCACCGCGCTGACCTTGCTGTCGCTGCCGGCGATGTATGCGGCATGGTTCCGGGTGCGCCGGCCCGGGCCTGGCCATGGCGGGCCATCGGCCGGCTAGAATCGCCGGTTTGCCGGATGGCTCGGGCGTTGCCTCACCCCGGCAACACATGGTCCTTCCGGGTAGACAGCTGCGGCCTGGCCGGCCAATACACCGGCCAGCCCGCAGGCAAGACTTTCCCGCGCGGGTGGCGAAATTGGTAGACGCACCAGGTTTAGGTCCTGACGCCTTCACGGGCGTGCCGGTTCGAGTCCGGCCCCGCGCACCAGATCCTTTTTTCTGTGAGTCCCATCATGGCTGTGACTGTTGAAACCCTCGAAAAGCTCGAACGCCGCATCACCCTGCTGATCCCGGCGACCGACCTCAACTCCGAAATCGAAACCCGGCTCAGAAAGCTGTCGCGCACGGTCAAGGCCGACGGCTTCCGCCCCGGCAAGGTGCCGATGTCGGTGGTGGCCCAGCGCTATGGCTACTCGGTGCAGAACGAGGTCATGAACGACAAGCTTGGCCAGGCCTTTGCCAGCGCCGCCAACGAGGCCCAGCTGCGCGTGGCCGGCACGCCCCGGGTTTCGCCCAAGGACGAGTCGCCCGAGGGCCAGCTCGCCTTCGACGCCACTTTCGAGGTCTACCCGGAAGTCAAGCTCGGCGACCTGTCGGCGGTGGAAGTCGACCGCGTCAGCAGCGAAGTGACCGAGGCCGCGATTGACCGCACTGTCGACATCCTGCGCAAGCAACGCCGCACTTTTGCCCAGCGGCCAGCGGCCGAAGGCGCAATCGAGGGCGACCGGGTGACGATCGATTTCGAAGGCAAGATCGACGGCGAGACATTCTCCGGTGGCAAGGCCGAGGCCTTCCAGTTCATGATCGGCGAAGGCCAGATGCTGGAGCAGTTCGACAAGGCCGTGCGCGGCATGAAGGTCGGCGACAACAAGACCTTCCCGCTGAAGTTCCCCGAGGATTACCACGGCAAGGATGTGGCCGGCAAGGAAGCCGATTTTCTGGTCACGGTCAAGAAGATCGAGGCCCAGCATCTGCCCGAACTCGACCAAACCTTCATCGAGTCGTTGGGCATCGCCGACGGCACGGTCGAAGGCTTGCGCGCCGACGTCAAGAAGAACCTCGAGCGTGAGGTCAAGTTCCGTGTGCTTGCCCGCAACAAGGCTGCCGCGATGGATGCGCTGATCCAGATCGCCGAACTCGACTTGCCCAAGGCGCTGGTCGACAGCGAGATCGAACGCCTGGTGGCGAGCGCGCGCGAGGATCTGAAGCAACGCGGCATCAAGGACGCCGACAAGGCACCGATTCCCGCCGAGTTGTTCCAGCCCCAGGCCGAGCGCCGGGTGCGCTTGGGGCTGGTGGTGGCCGAACTGGTCAAGACCCACAGCCTGCAGGCCCAGCCAGACCAACTGCGCACCCACATCGAAGAACTGTCGCAGAGCTACGAAAAGCCGGCCGACGTGATGCGCTGGTACCTGTCGGACCGCCAGCGCATGGCCGAGGTCGAGGCGGTGGTGATCGAGACCAACGTGACCCAGCATGTGATGGGCCTGGTCAAGATCAATGACAAGGCTTTGCCCTTCGACGACTTGATGACGGCCTGATCAGCCTCATCTACGGTGGGTCGCCCTGCTGCCGGGCGAACAGCGGGGCGTGCGACTGACCAGTCGACGCCCCGTTTTTCATCGCCTGCAAGCCCCCGCACAGCGGGTCATAATCGATGCAGACTTCAAATTCAAGGATATCCATGAGCGCAATGGACACGCAAGCCCTGGGCATGGTGCCCATCGTCATCGAGCAATCCGGTCGCGGTGAACGCGCCTACGACATCTACAGCCGCCTTCTGCGCGAGCGCATCGTTTTCCTGGTCGGCCCGGTCAACGACATGACCGCCAACCTGGTGGTGGCGCAGATGTTGTTCCTGGAGAGCGAGAACCCGGACAAGGACATCTTCCTTTACATCAACTCGCCCGGCGGCAGTGTGAGCGCCGGCCTGTCGATCTTCGACACGATGAACTTCATCAAGCCCGATGTCTCGACGCTGTGCATGGGCATGGCCGCCAGCATGGGGTCCTTTCTGCTGATGGCCGGCGCCCCGGGCAAGCGCATCGCGCTGCCCAACGCCAAGATCATGATCCATCAGCCGTCGGGCGGCGCCCAGGGCCAGGCCACCGACATCGAGATCACCGCGCGCGAGATCATCAAGACCCGCGAGCAACTCAACCGCATCTACGCCGACCGCACCGGCCAGAGCTTCGAGAAGATCGCCGCCGACATGGAGCGCGACTACTACATGTCGCCCGAAGAAGCCAAGACCTATGGCCTGATCGACCAGGTCATCGCCAAGCGCGCCTGACGCCCCGCGGCAGGACAGCGGCTGCCCGGGTGGCCCCTGTCTTTGTCCTATCATTGCTCTGACTCCACTTCGCCCTCCACAGCACAAGCACACACATGGCCGACAAGAAGGGCGCCTCCGGCGAAAAAGTTCTCTACTGCAGCTTCTGCGGCAAGAGCCAGCATGAGGTCAAGAAGCTCATCGCCGGACCGTCGGTATTCATCTGCGACGAATGCATAGAACTGTGTAACGACATCATCCGTGACGAGGCGCCGGTCGAGGCGGCCGGGTCCAAGACCGCCAAGTCCGACCTGCCCGCGCCCTTCGAGATCAAGACCACGCTCGACCAGTATGTGATCGGGCAGGATTCGGCCAAGCGCACGCTGTCGGTGGCGGTTTACAACCACTACAAGCGGCTCAAGTACATCGGCGCGGTCAAGACTGACGAGGTCGAACTCACCAAGAGCAACATCCTGCTGATCGGCCCCACCGGCTCGGGCAAGACGCTGCTGGCCCAGACCCTGGCCAAGCTGCTCAACGTGCCCTTCGTGATCGCCGATGCCACCACGCTGACCGAAGCCGGCTATGTCGGCGAGGATGTCGAGAACATCATCCAGAAGCTGCTGCAGAACTGCAATTACGATGTCGAGCGGGCGCAGCGCGGCATCGTCTACATCGACGAGATCGACAAGATCAGCCGCAAGTCCGATAACCCGAGCATCACACGCGACGTCTCGGGCGAGGGCGTGCAGCAGGCGCTGCTCAAGCTGGTCGAGGGCACCATGGCCAGCGTGCCGCCGCAGGGCGGGCGCAAGCATCCCAACCAGGACTTCCTGCAGATCGACACGACCAACATCCTGTTCATCTGCGGCGGGGCCTTCGACGGGCTGGAAAAAGTCATCCAGAACCGCACCGAGAAATCCGGGATTGGTTTCGCTGCTTCGGTGCACAGCAAGACCGAGAAGCGCGCCGCCGACCTGTTCCGGGAAGCCGAGCCCGAGGATTTGATCAAGTTCGGCCTGATCCCCGAACTGGTGGGTCGGCTGCCGGTGGTGGCCACGCTGGGTGAATTGACCGAGAGCGCGATGGTGCAGATCCTGACCGAACCGCGCAATGCGCTGGTCAAGCAGTACCAGAAACTGTTCTCGATGGACGGCGTCGAACTCGAAGTGCGGCCATCGGCCCTGACGGCGATCGCCCGCAAGGCGCTCAAGCGCAAGACCGGCGCGCGCGGCCTGCGCTCGATCATGGAGAACGCACTGATCGACACCATGTTCGACCTGCCCACGATGGACGGGGTGGCCAAGGTGGTGATCGATGAGCATATCGTCGAAGAGGGCGCCAAGCCCCTGTTGGTCTACCGCGAGCAAAAGGCCAGCGCCTAGACGCCCAAACTTCGCGTCGGGCCTCAACTGCCCGGCGCGTCCCGCCACCAGCCAGCCCCACGCACTTGCATTCGCCCGCTCAGACCCCAAGTCGGTCTGAGAAAGAGAGGTCATCCATGTCTGGACATCCAGTACTCCCCGCCGATCCGATCACGCTGCCGCTGTTGCCGCTGCGTGACGTGGTCGTGTTTCCGCACATGGTCATCCCGCTGTTCGTCGGTCGTCCCAAGTCCATCAAGGCCTTGGAGGCCGCGATGGAGGCCGGCCGGCAGATCATGCTGGTGGCACAGAAGGCCGCCGGCAAGGACGAGCCCAAGCCCGAGGACATGTTCGAGATCGGTTGCGTCTCCAGCATCCTGCAGATGCTGAAATTGCCCGACGGCACCGTCAAGGTGCTGGTCGAGGGCGTGCAGCGCGCCGAAACCAAGGCGATCCACGAGACCGCCGAGCATTTCTCCGCCGAGGTGGTTCCGGTGCAACCTGCCGGTGACCCGACGCCCGAAGTCGAGGCCTTGCGCCGCGCGGTGACGCAACAGTTCGACCAGTACGTCAAACTCAACAAGAAGATCCCGCCCGAGATCCTGACCTCGATCGCCGGCATCGACGATCCGGGCCGCCTGGCCGATACGATCGCCGCGCATCTGCCGCTCAAGCTCGAAGCCAAGCAGTCGGTGCTCGACCTGTTCGTGATCGCCAAGCGGCTGGAAAAACTGCTCGAACTGCTCGAGCACGAGGTCGACATCCTGCAGGTGGAAAAGCGCATCCGTGGCCGCGTCAAGCGCCAGATGGAGAAGAGCCAGCGCGAGTACTACCTCAACGAGCAGGTCAAGGCGATCCAGAAGGAACTCGGCGACGGCGAAGAGGGTGCCGATCTCGAGGAACTCGAGAAGAAGATCGAAGCCGCCAAGATGTCGAAAGAGGCGCGCAAGAAGGCCGATAGCGAACTCAAGAAGCTCAAACTGATGTCACCGATGTCGGCCGAAGCCACGGTGGTGCGCAACTTCATCGACACCCTGATCGGCCTGCCCTGGGCCAAGAAGAGCAAGGTCAAGCACGACTTGCCGCTGGCCGAGGCGGTGCTCAACGAGGACCATTACGGTCTCGACAAGGTCAAGGAACGCATTCTTGAATATCTTGCAGTGCAGCAACGCGTTGACAAGGTCAAGGCGCCGATCCTGTGCCTGGTCGGCCCTCCGGGTGTCGGCAAGACCTCGCTCGGCCAGAGCGTGGCGCGCGCCACCGGCCGCAAATTCGTCCGCATGGCACTTGGCGGCGTGCGCGACGAAGCCGAGATCCGTGGTCACCGCCGCACCTACATCGGCTCGATGCCGGGCAAGGTGCTGCAGAGCCTGACCAAGGTGGGGGTACGCAACCCGTTGTTCCTGCTCGACGAGATCGACAAGCTGGGCATGGACTTCCGCGGTGACCCGTCGTCGGCGCTGCTCGAGGTGCTGGATCCGGAGCAGAACCATACCTTCAGCGACCATTACGTCGAGGTCGATTTCGACCTGTCGGACGTGATGTTCATCGCCACCTCGAACTCGATGAACATCCCGCCGGCGCTGCTGGACCGGATGGAAGTGATCCGCCTGGCGGGTTACACCGAGGACGAGAAGGTCAACATCGCCCAGCGCTACCTCTGCCCGAAGCAGGCCAAGAACAACGGCGTGCGCGACGACGAGATGGAAATCACCGAGTCGGCCATCCGCGGCATCATCCAGTACTACACCCGGGAAGCCGGCGTGCGGTCGCTGGAGCGCGAGATCTCCAAGATCTGCCGCAAGACCGTCAAGGCGATCCAGCTCAAGAAAGTGACGGGCAAGGTGGTCGTCACCGACGCCAACCTGAACGACTACCTGGGCGTGCGCAAGTTCGACTACGGCCGTGCCGAGAAGAAGAACCAGGTCGGGCAGGTGGTCGGTCTGGCCTGGACCGAGGTGGGTGGTGATCTGCTGACGATCGAGTCCGCGATGATGCCGGGCAAGGGCCAGATCATCCGCACGGGATCGCTGGGCGACGTGATGAAGGAATCGGTCGAGGCGGCACGCTCGGTGGTGCGCAGCCGGGCCCGCCGCTTGGGCATCAAGGACGAGATGTTCGAGAAGCGCGACATCCACATCCACGTGCCGGACGGCGCGACACCGAAGGACGGCCCGAGTGCGGGCGCGGCGATGACCACCGCCTTCGTCTCGGCGATCACCAACATCCCGGTCAAGGCCGGGGTGGCGATGACCGGCGAGATCACCTTGCGCGGCGAGGTCACGGCCATCGGCGGCTTGAAGGAAAAGCTGCTGGCGGCCCACCGGGGCGGCATCAAGACGGTGCTGATCCCGGAAGACAACGTCAAGGATCTGGCCGACATCCCCGAGAACGTCAAGAACCATCTCGAGATCGTGCCGGTGCGCTGGATCGATCAGGTGCTGGAAGTGGCGCTGGAGTCTATGCCTGTGCCGCTGCCCGATGATGAGCCGGTGGTGGTCAAGGGCGAAACGGCCAAGCCCGATGTGGCGGCTGGCCTGAGCACATCGGACGCCTTGCCGCATTGAGAATATTGGAGCAAGCTGCTTGCGCCGGCCAGAATGTTCGGTATAGAATGCGGGCTGTGCTGATCGCAACAGCTTTTGCAGAGCAAAAGGAAAAACCGCCGGAAGCGCTGTATGCAAGCAAGTGAAGCACCATGCGGGAGTAGCTCAGTTGGTAGAGCGCAACCTTGCCAAGGTTGAGGTCGAGAGTTCGAGACTCTTCTCCCGCTCCAAATTCAAAACGGGAAGCCTTGGCTTCCCGTTTTTGTCAGGACACAGTGGTTTGGTCAATTGAAGCGAAATTTGGTTCAACCTAGCTAACAGTTCCAGACCAAGTTGAAATTGAAGGCGCGATAGCAAATCGGTTATGCAACGGATTGCAAATCCGTCTAGCCCAGTTCGACTCTGGGTCGCGCCTCCAAAAAAACACAATAAAATCAAGCACTTAGAATTCCTGCTCCATGCGGGATTTCTGTTTTTTACCCCCGGATCACTCAGAAATACGTCGGCTGCTACTGCAAATTAGTAGCAATGCTACTCGCCAGCGGACAGGCTTGGGTGTCTGGCCCAGTTGAGCGGGGTGTATATTTCCCGCTTGATGCATCGTTCGGGGGAGCACCATGCCGGTCAACGTGCAGGCGCGTGGCAAGCGCCACCAGCTTCGTGTGACGCACCACTTGCTGCCGAGACTGTTGACTGAGCCGGTGTTGCTGACCGAACCGATGTCGATGCTGGCCTCGCAGGCGCTGGGGGTGTCGCATGCGAGCAGTAAAGCGCCGGTGCCGGCGTCCGAGCAACCCTGGTGCGTCACTTTATCGACGTCGTCGATCGAGCCGGGCTGGCCCCGTGAGCGGCGCCTCTGGCGCGAGCGTGCTGTTCGATCGGTATGATTGAATTGCCCGCGTCGACTGCTCTGGTAGCGCTCGGCGGCCTCCCGCCGTCGCTCGCAGCGACTCAGGCTGTAGCACTCCCGGCTGCAATACTGTTGGCCGCGGTCGCCGTGCGAGCACAGCAACACCTGGTCGTGGCACCGTGAGCACAGGAACAGGCGGGCTGAACGGGCCACATCCACCTCGGGCGTCAAGCCAAAGGGGTACTGGACGGACTCGTCCCAGCGTGCAACGCTGTTGCTGCACCGCCTTCATCGGCACGGTGTAGGGCGCGGCGCAGTCTCCAAGCTTGCCGGCGTTAGTGATCGCTGCCGCGCCCACCTACTTCGGCATCGTTGGTGTTGTGACGCCAGCGCTCGCGTATGTCACTGATCGTGCCGCCGGCGCCCCCCAACGGGCTGGCAATGGCCGATCGCCAAAACCCCGTTCAATGAAATTGCCTTCGCCAGCCTGGCCGCCCTCGGGTGGCCAGGCTGGCGAAGCCTCATGCGCGCTCGTTCACCACCGACAGACCTGGGCTAGCAACATCACCGAAACTCAAAAACGCTGCCTCGCCGTCAACTGGCAGCGGTAATTGACCGGCGGTCACAGCCGGGGCACCTCGGCTGGTCAGGGCAGCAGAACTGCTTTCACGCACTCGCCACAGTGCTGCGATTCGATGGCTTCATTGATGCCCGCCAACGCAAACCTGCGCACCAGCTTGTCGAACGGGAAGCGCCCTTCGAGGTACATCTGTAAGCGTTCCGCCAACCCCATCTTCCCGTCCAACCATGAACCTGCCAACCTCGCGTGCATTGCAACGGCGGAGGAGACGGCGTGGATTTGGATCGGGAACGGTTGGAGCGGTGCTTGGAGCAGGTGGCGGCCTATCGGGCGTCGGGCT
>CANGHK010000102.1 GCA_947453625.1 Burkholderiales bacterium | reverse complement strand
CCAGGCCGATCACGCCCCAGCAATGCAGCACCAGCCACAGCCCGCGCCAGCGTGAGCGCGCTGTGACCGCACGCCACTCGTCGGGGCTGAAGAAGTCTTCGGGTCTTGCGCGGGGTGCTGCAGCCATCGGGAGGCGGTGCTCAATTGCGAAAGCTGCAGCTTAGCGGCGCAAGGGCGGTCCGCGGGCCACGTTGGCGACAGGCAGTGCCCTGGCGCGCTCCGCGCTGACGCCAGCGCCACCTTGCGTCGCGTCCCGCTAGACAGCATGAACATCGCCTTGGCACCGTGCGGCTGCAAGTCGAAAGTGTCCAGGTGGCCGATGGATAGCGCGGCAACAAGCGCTCAGTCTGCGACTATCGCCTGCACCCTTTGCAGCAAGCTCGACAGGTAGGCGTCCTCTATCTCCAGCCTGCCGAGTTGCGTCGCCAGTTGCTCGAGGTACTCGCGGTTCGTGCCCAGCATGCCCGATGCCTGCGCGATCATCGCTGCCGTCTGGTCAATCGGCAGTTCCCCCACATGGTCGCGGAACCCGGGGTTGGTGGCAAACACCAGGGCCGTGATATCGCCCTGGGGCGTGGTCACCGACAAGTACCTGGGGCTGTAGCTGCCGCGGACCATCTCGCGCCGCCAGATGATCGCGGTCTCGGCGTCTGCGGCCTGTGCGGCGATGCGAAACGCCAGGCCCCGGCAACTGCCCTCGCTGGGTGTGAGGGAGAGCATCAGCCCGGGATGCTGCGTCGAGCCGCGGCCGATGTCAGTCTTGAAGGTGAAGCGGCGCTGGTGGCCTGGCAGTTCCGCGAGCCGGACTTCGACAAAGTGGAAGCCCGGGTCCCACATCAGCGAACCGTAGGAAAAGACCCAGCAGTCTTGCTGCGCATCCAGGGCGCCGAGAACGGCGCGGCGAGACGCTTCGATGGCCTGGTTCGAGAGCCGCCAGTCGACGGGGCGACCCAGGTTGCGAGCGCGCTGGTCCCATTCCGCGAGGACTTCAACGGTGACGCGCAGCGCTGACTCGTCGGCCGGCGTCAGCTTGCCCTGGAGGTGAGGAAGGTGTGCAAAAGGGTCCATGGGCGGGGATGTCTCGGCTGCGGGCATCGGTTGGCATTCGGTGGGCGGCGACCGTCGCGACACCGTGCCGACCTTCGCTGACCGCCTCTGCCTGAAGCACTGATTTTCCCTGACAACTCGCGACCCCGCCCGAATCGATCCAGCGCCTGCCGCCCTTCAGCGACCACGGCTCCGAGTTGCCGACTTTTGCGCAACACCGCAGGCGCCGCATAAACCACACAAGGTGCCGGAACAACGATAGACTACCGCCTGCATCAAGAGCACAGGCAGCCTGCCTGTCACCAACCTGCCGTCCTGTGGCAAGGTGGTACCCGACCGAGTTCGGGGATGAGGCGCAGTCTTTAGTGACGAGCGCAACAACAGCAGGCACGCGGCCCTCGTTCTTGAGGGCCGTTTTGTTTTCCATCGCCGAGTTAAACGACAACTTGCAGGGCGATTCACAAATGCTGCTAAAGCGTCGGTTGCGCCACCTCCGTCCGGCGCAGCCGCGCCCGCGGTTCCGGACGGTTGGAGTGCATCACCATGGCGAAACCCCTCGCCCCGAAGAAGGCCGCCGGCAAGTCGCCGCAGCCCATCCCTGAAGCCATCGAGCTTCCACCACCGGTTCAGCGTGACCTGATCGCCCGTCTCGGGCTGGTCGGTCTGGGCGCGCTCGAGCCAGTGGTGCTGGCCTCGCTGACGACCGAGTCGCCGCTGCTGTTGATCGGCCCGCATGGCTCGGCCAAGTCGCTGCTGCTCGAGCGCCTGGCCGATGCGCTGGGCTTGCGCTGGCGGCACTACAACGCGGCCCTCGTCAACTTCGACGACTTGGTCGGCTACCCCCTGCCCGACGCACAGGGGCAGCTGCGCTTCGTCCAGACGCCGGCCTCGGTCTGGGGCGCGCAGGCCGTCTTCATCGACGAGATCTCGCGCGCCCGTCTGGACGTGCAGAACCGGCTCTTCCCCATCATCCACGAGCGCCGCGTCCAGGGCATGCCGCTGCCCGACCTGCAGCACCGCTGGGCGGCGATGAACCCGCCGGGGCAGGACGACGACGAGGACAGCGCCTACCTTGGCAGCCAGCCGCTGGACATCGCGCTGTCGGACCGGTTCGCCCTGCAGGCGGCTATGCCGGACTGGCGCAGTTTCAGCGAGGCGCAGCAGGAGGCCGTGATTCTGGCCGAGCAGTCGCGGCCCGACCCGTTGGCCGGCGCCCTGTGGCAGGCGGCGATCGCGCGCACCGGCGAACTGCTGCCCATGGTGCAAGCGCAATGGGGGGCATCGATCGCCCGCTACGTGCGCATCCTGGCCGCGCTGCTCGGCGCAGCCGGCTCGCAGATCAGCGCCAGGCGCGCGGGCATGCTGTCGCGCAACCTGGCTGCAATCCACGCCGCCAGGCTGAGCGCCGACATCGAAGCCCGGATAGCCGACTCGGCCTGGATCGCCGCGCTCAATTCCATGCCGTTTGCGGCGGCGGGACAGAAGTTCGACACCGCCCGCCTGCTGGCCTGCCACCGCGAAGCCTGGCGCCAGGCCGACGCCCGGGCCGACGACCCGATGGGCCGCATCCTGGCCGAGCGCGACCCCATCGCAAGGGTACGCCTGGCGCTCGCTGCCACCGGCCTGCCCGACGGCGAACTCACGACGGTCGTCACCGACGCCTTGACGGCCACGGCCGACGGTGCCCGCCATGCCCTGGCGGAGTGGCTGTTCGAGAGCGGCGCGGTGGCACGCCTGTCGGTCGTCGCAGCCGACGCGGTGGCCGAGGTCTACCGCGACGTAGCCTGCTTGCAGGAGGTGTCAGAGCAGGTGTCTCCCAACGGTCTGCGCCACCGCATCTGGCGGACGCTGCAGCAGCGGCTGGGGGCCGAGCCCGCCACCCCGCTGACCGAGCGCAAGGGCAACCTGCTGGCATCGCTCTTCTCGGCGAACCGCTTGGCCGTCGAGGAGGACGTCCATGCGGTGCTGCAGCGCTATGCCGAGGTGCAGGGTCGTCTGGGCGCGGTCAGCGCATGACCGGCGCCGTCGAACAGGCCCCGGGCCTGCTGCACAACACCGGGTACGCGCCGCAGGCCAGCATCCTGTGGCGCGGCATCGGGCGCGGACCGCTGGCCGACGAGGCCGAGCGCATCGAGGTGGCGCGCCGCTGCGGCAGCTGGCTGCACCTGTCGCTGTCGATAGGCAAGGCCGATGCGCGTTTTCACCGGGACTGGAACAGCGCAGTCGCGCTGTTGCGCCTGCTCGAGCCCGAGCACCATATGGGCGAAGCTGCGGCGACCCGGCGCCTGACCGATCTGATCGAAGCCTGCACCGAGCGCCTCGATTGGCCGCGTTGTCTGATGGTGGGAAACACGGTGGGCAAGCCCGGCGGCAACCGCGAACAGCGCATCACGCTGGACCATGCGCCGACGACCTTCGTGGCGCTGGCCAAGTCGACCGGCAGCCTGTGGCTGCGCGATCGGACGCCGCGCCTGGCGCCCTTGCACGCCCCGAACCTGGTCGGGCCGACCCACACGACTATGCAGAGCATGCGTTGGAGCCAGTTGCTGTGGTTTCCCGACGGCATCCCCGAGTCGTTGCTGAGCCAGGCCCTGGCGCAACTGCCGCCGCGCAAGCCCGCCCGCCCGAACCCCATCGCTTGAACCGAACCCCATCCAAGGACATCGCAATGAACCTCAAGGACCAACTCTTCGACTGCCTGCCCGCCGGCCGCTACGCACTGGCCGGGCTGCTGCGTCTGGTCGATATCGTCGAGACCGACGCCGTGCCCACCGCCGCGGTGGAATGCCAGGCCCAGCCGCGGCTGCTGATCAACCCGGTCTTCGTGGCCGAGCACGCGAACACGCCCGAAAAGCTGATGATGCTGGTGCTGCACGAGATCCACCATGTGCTGCTCGGGCACACAAGACGCCTGTCCGGCAGCGCACCGGCAGACAACTTCGTCTTCGACTGCGTCATCAACGCGCTGCTGTGCCGGATGTTCCCGCAGCCGGCCTACACCGCGCTGTTCCGCGATTTCTACCCCGACGATGCCTTCCCGGCCTGCCTGCTGCGCCCGCCCGCCGACTGGAACCCGGCGATCCTCAAGGTGGCGGTGCCGCCGGCCTTGATGGGCAATGGTTTCGGGCCAGCGCGCCAGGTCTACCAATCGCTGTACTCGAAGGAAGGCGCCAGCTACGAGGACATCCGCAACGTGCTGCGGGCCTTCCTGGCCAGGCGCGAGAAGCTGCTGGTCGACGTCACCCTGCTCGGCGACCACGACAACTCTGCGCATGGTCAGGCCACCGCCAGCGCCAACGTGCTGGCCGGCGCGGTCGAGGACATCGTGCGCCACTGGCCGTCGCCGCCGCAGCCGCTGCGCGGCATCTCGATGACGGCGTTGCTGCGGGACTCGCGCCTGCGCGTCATGCGCGCGCCCAGCCGCAGGCGGCAACTTCGCGAACTGATCGGCAAGGTGGCCGGTGCGTCGGGCAAGGGGCGAGGCGCCCGGCGGACTATGCCCGCCGAGATCCAGATCGAGTCGCCGGTGCCGAGCGCCGATCGGCGCGCGATGGTCAGCCGTGCGCTGGGCGCCACGCCGCTGCTGTACCGCGCGGCCGTGCAAGCCAGGCAGCCGGTCCCGGCGCAGGAACGGGTGCACATCTACGTCGACGTCTCCGGCAGCATGGAGGGCATCAAGGGCGCGCTGTACGGCGCGGTGCTGGACTGCGAGGCGCTGGTGCACCCGCAGGTTCACCTGTTCTCGACCGAGGTGGCCGAGGTCTCGGCGGCGCAGTTGCGGGCCGGGATCTGCAAGAGCACCGGCGGCACCGACATCCGCTGCGTCACCCGGCACATGATGCGCCACCGGGTCAGGCGGGCCGTGCTGCTGACCGATGGTTACGTCGGCGCTGCCGATGCTGAGGGCCAGAAAGCCCTGGACCGCGCGCGCATCGGCGTGGCCTACATCGGCGCGCACACCAGTCGACAGGCGCTGGAGCGGCACGCGGATGCATCGATCACCCTGGACATCGAAGCATGAGGGCCCCATCCATGAACCACGCCATCCTGCGCCCCGCTGAATGGGTGCTGCCCGGCCACCCCGACAAGTTGGCGGATGCTGTGGCCGACGCCCTGGTTCAGGCCGCGCGGCAGCGTCAGCATGAAGCGCTGTGCGCGATCGAGGTGGCGGTTCACCGGGACACCGTCTACCTGACCGGACGGATCGCCTGCGAGGGCTCGGACCGGCTGGACCTCCCCGCCCTCGTGCGCGGTGTGTACGCCTCGGCCGGCTACGGCTCAGCATGGCGGCCCGCGCCCGCGGACGTGACGGTAGCCGACAACCTGTGCTTGGACACGCTGGTGCCCGGAGAGGAACGGATCCGCCACATCAGCGACGACCAGTCGATCGTGACAGGCTACGCCGTCGACCTGCCAGGGCTAGGCAACATCGCGCCGGAACAGTGGCTGGCCAGGGAGATCGCGCGCCGGCTCTTCGAACTCGTGCAGTCGCCGATCGCACTGTGCCCGGATGGCAAGGTGCTGGTGGTGCTGGAGGAGAACGGGGCGCGGCGCCGCTTGCTGGCAGTATCGTGTTCGCTGTTGGCGCAGGTGGGCGACATCGATCTGCAGCGCGCCGCCGTGCAGGTGGTGGGCGAAGTGGTCCGGGACATCGCGGGCCGGGTCGAGGGCTTCGATCCCACCCTGCCCGCCGACATCACCGTCAACGGCAGCGGCACCTTCACGCTGGGCGGACCCGAGGGCGACAACGGTTTGTCGGGCAAGAAACTGCTGCTCGACCACTATGGCCCACGGGTGCCCATAGGCGGCACGGCCTTGAGCGGCAAGGACTTCTGGAAGCCGGACCGTGCCGGCACCTTGCTGGCGCGCCGGCTCGCGCTGGCGGTGGTTCGCGCCGGCGTCGCGCCCGAGGCCACGGTCCAGTTCGTGTCCTTCCCAGGCGACGAGGCGCCGCGATACGTCCGCATCACGACCACTGAGGGCGAACTGCCCGACGCGGCACGCTGGCTGGATCTGGTCGACTGCCGGTTCTCGGTCGCAGCAGCCTGGTGCGATGGGATCGACCTGGTCGACGGCGCGCGCTGGGGGTGGTTCGGCCACGAAGCACCGTGGGAAAAGCTGGGCCTGCGATGAAGCGCAGCGATGTCCTGCAAAGCGCCCACCATGCACGCGCCCATCAAGACCATCCATGACGAACTTGCCATGACCCGATCCCCCCGCATTCCCATGCTGCCCGGCGAACTGCCTCAGCAGCGCCTCACCCTCGTCAAGGACTTGCCAGAGCGCCCGGCGGACTGGTCGGTCAAGACCGACTCGTTCGCCGAAGACGTCGCCCCGATCGCCATGCCGCGTTCGGCCCGGTATATTGGTCAGGTCGAGTGGGCTTGGTCGCCGATGAACATGCGCATCGATGCCTACTACCTGTCGATGTGCAGCCACCACCGGTTCTGGGTGCTCTGGGCCAAGGGCTACGACGACAACTGGGGCGAATGGATGGCGCCCAGCGCAGTGGCTGCCGCCACCCGTTGCGGCCTGGGCAGCGACGCCGCTGCGCGCCTGCTGCTGCTGGCCTACTGGCAGACGCAGTGCGAGCAGGAAGTCGACCGCTTCCACTGGGTGAACGAGGAGGAGTTGCTTTCGGCAGGCGCCCTGACCGAGATAGCGAATGCCGCCTGGCGCGACCCGGACGACGGCGAAACCGGGGATGGGCCGTAGTTGCAGCAAGCAATCGCCGACATTCGCCCACCCAATCCGAGCGGCAGCAACCAGTCTTCTGCTGTCGACCGCTGCCCGGCGGCTTCGCGATTGCCGCGCAAGCCCTGGCCGCCGACGCCGGCGTCTACCGCCAACTGCGCACCGGCTATGGCGCCAGCGCGCCCGTGCAGGTACGGGCTGCCGCCGGGTACCGGCCAGCGTTACCAACCGGCGGCCATTCCAGCCTCATGGGCGCGCCAGACGGCGCAGGTTCAGGCCGGCGCCGGCCGCAGCGGCGGCTCCCAGGGCGTGTAGCGCACCAGCAGGATCGACGCGGTGCCGTAGGCCGCCATGCCCACCGCCACCAGCGCGAAGATGGCCCAGGCCGGCGCCTGCGCGGACACCAGTGCCGCGCCGCCGGCGGCCACCAGCAGCAGCCTCAGCGTGCCGGCCAGCACCTGGCCACCCACCCGGTTGGCCGCGATGGCCGACGAATACAGGCTGAGCCCGGCGCCGTAAAGCAGGTAGAACGGCCCGGCCCAGTGGAAGTAGGTGTCGGCCGCAGCCAGCACGGCCGGGTCCTTGGTGAAGAGGTCGGTCCAGAGATCGGGCACCACGGCCAGCACCAGGCCGGCGCTGCCCAGCAGCAGGCCGGCCATCGCCGCCGCCGTCCAGCCCACGCGGCGGGCCCGGGCCACCTGGCCTGCACCGATGGCCATGCCGATCAGTGGCACCGAGGCGGCGCCAAAGCTGAAGGCCAGTGGGACGAGCAAGAATTCCAGCCGCGTGCCGATGCCGTAACCAGCCAGCGCCTGCGGGCCGCTGCGCGCCACCAGCCAGGTCAGGATCATCATCGTGCCGATGGTCTGCAGCGGCGAGGCGCAGGCCTTCAGGCCCAGTTGCAGCAGGTCGCGCGCCAGCGCCGGCTGCCAGGTGGCGCCGCGCAGGCGCAGGCGCAGGCGGATGCGCGCCTTGCCGCTTTACAGGTACCCGCCCAGCACCACCGTGCCACCGGCATAGGCCAGCACCTGGCCCAGGGCGATGCCCTGCATGCCCAGCCGCGGGATCGGCCCGGCGCCCAGACCGAACACGCCGGCCAGTGCCACCTGAGCCAGGCCCACGGCGATGAGGATGACCGACGGCACCAGCATGTTGCCGGTGGCCCTGAGCACCGCCGACAAGGTGTTGAGCAGCCACACGCCGGTGGAGCCGAGAAAGGCCACGTGGGCATAGGCCACCGCCTGAGCCAGCGGCTCGTCGCGGCCGCCGAGCAGGCCGAACACGGCGTCCGACAGGGTCAGCATCAGCGCGGTGGTGGCCAGCCCCGCCACCACCGCGAGGCCCAGGGCATGCACCACCAGGGCCTCGGCCCGCGCCGTCTGGCCGGCGCCCAGGGCCCGCGACACCAGCGACGCGACGCTGCCGCCCATCGCACCGCCGGAGAACATCTGCTGCAGCATCAGCAGCGGGAACACCAGCGCCATGCCGGCCAGCGCCGGCACGCCGAGCTGGCCCACATACGCGGTCTCGGCGATCGCCGCCACCGCGCCGCCCACCATGGCCACCATGTTGGGCATCGCCAGGCGCCACAGCGTGGGCAGCACCGGAGCTGTGAGCAGGAGGTGGGCGGAGGGAGCGGATGCTGTGGCCATGGGTCAGTATGGCCGGCGCGGGCGC
Source organism: Burkholderiales bacterium (assembly GCA_947453625.1). Lineage (GTDB taxonomy): Bacteria > Pseudomonadota > Gammaproteobacteria > Burkholderiales > Burkholderiaceae_C > Pseudaquabacterium. The sequence continues at coordinate 266 of CANGHK010000102.1, read as the reverse complement.
GCGGGCTGTCGCCGATGCGGCAGGCCGGACCTGCCTGTCGCGGACTTGGAATGAAGGCAGTCCGAAGGCCGCCATGGGAAGCACCTTGCTGCCGTTCGCTGGCGCAGGCGGCAGCGTCGTCACCGACAGGTATCAAGGTACTGCTGACGTTGCCGCGATCAGGAAGAGCGTGCGGCGCATTTGCGATACAATCTGACGATGAAGACCGCCACCATCCCGTCCGTTCGCGTAGAGCCTGACTTCCGCGCTGAGGTCGAGGCCGTGCT
>CANGHK010000101.1 GCA_947453625.1 Burkholderiales bacterium | reverse complement strand
TTCAGGATCACATGGCCCATCGCCATCGCCACCGCGGCGTCGGTGCCCTGCTTGGGGTTCATCCAGATGTCGGCCAGCTTGGCGACTTCGGAATAGTCGGGCGTGATCGCCACGGTCTTGCAGCCCTTGTAGCGCACCTCGGTGAAGAAGTGGGCGTCTGGCGTGCGCGTCTGCGGCACGTTGGAGCCCCAGGCGATAATGAAGCTGGAGTTGTACCAGTCTGCCGACTCGGGCACGTCGGTCTGCTCACCCCAGACCTGCGGGCTGGCCGGCGGCAGGTCGCAGTACCAGTCATAAAAGCTCATGCAGACGCCGCCGATCAGGCTCAGGTAGCGGCTGCCCGCGGCGTAGCTGACCATGGACATCGCGGGAATGGGCGAGAAGCCGATGATGCGGTCGGGGCCGTGTTTCTTGATGGTGTGGACATTGGCCGCGGCGACGATCTCGTTGACCTCGTCCCAGGTCGAGCGCACGAAGCCGCCCAGGCCACGCACCTGCTGGTAGTCACGACGCTTGGCGTCGTCCTCGACGATGCTGGCCCAGGCCGCCACCGGCTCGTTGGCCAGCCTGGCCTCGCGCCAGCTCTTGAGCAGGCGGCCGCGCACCATCGGGTACTTGACGCGATTCGCGCTGTACAAATACCAGCTGTAGCTGGCACCGCGTGCGCAACCGCGGGGTTCGTGGTTTGGCATGTCCCAGCGGGTGCGCGGGTAGTCGGTCTGCTGGGTCTCCCAGGTGACGATGCCGCCCTTGACGTAGATCTTCCACGAGCAAGAGCCGGTGCAGTTCACGCCATGCGTGCTGCGAACGATCTTGTCGTGCGCCCAACGGTTTCGGTAAGCGTCTTCCCAGGTCTGGTCCTCACCGGTGGTCACGCCATGTTCGCCGGAGAAGGCCTCGCGCGGGTTCGAGAAGTATTTCAGTCGGTCGAGAAAGTGGCTCATCTGGCGTCTCCGGAATTTCGGGGGAATGCAGTGCCGCAGGCGCGGGTCATGGGTTATTCACGTAGGCCTTGGCGCGCAGGTAGAACCACCAGTTCAGCACCAGGCAGACGGCGTAGAAGACGGCGAAGCCGTACATCGCGTATTGCGGCGTGGCGGCCTTGATCTGGGCGCCTATCACCACCGGGGCGATGAAGGCGCCGTAGGCGGCCACGGCCGAGGTCCAGCCCAGCACCGGGCCGGCTTGCTGGCGGTCGAAGATCACGCCTATGGTGCGGAAGGTGCTGCCGTTGCCGATGCCGCTGGCGGTGAACAGCACGATGAACAGCCCCATGAAGGGCAGGAAATACTGCTCAGGCGTGGCCGACTGGTAGGCCTGCATCATCACGTAGCCCACCGCGGTCGAGGCCAGCACCATCGCCGCCGAGATCCACTGCGTGACGATGGACCCACCGACCTTGTCGGAGATCCAGCCGCCGACCGGGCGCACCGCTGCGCCGATGAACGGGCCCATCCAGGCGTAGGTGAGTGCCGACGGTGCGTTGGGGTTCTTCAGGCTGTGGCCCATCACGCCGGCGGCGTCAGGCAGATGCTGGTAACCGAAAATAACGGTGATCGCCAGCGGCAAAGCCATCGAGAAACCGATGAAGGAGCCGAAGGTCACGATGTAGAGCGCCGTCAACGACCAGGTGTGCTTGTCGCGGAAGATCAGAAACTGCTTGGCCACGTTTTCCTTCATCGCGCCGAACGCCGCCAGCCGCATCACCAGCAGCGCGCAGGCAATGTCCAAGGGGATCGCCACCCACATGCTGATCAGCCCCAGCCCGGTCGGCTTGGGCAGGTAGAGGTAGAGCATGAAGATCGCGGGCACGAAGGCCAGCGTGTACAGGTAGGTGATCTTGGCGAAGGCCACCAGCGGCGGGCCGGTCTCACCCGACACCGTCTTCAGGTTGTTCATGCCCCACCAGCACAGCGCGGCCAGCGGCACCAGCGACAGCACCCAGGCGAAGCCGGCGTTCTGAATCCAGGTGGGGGTGCCGGCAACGATCTTGCCGAAGATCCAGCCGCTGTCCTTCATCAACGTCATCGGCTCACCGCCGAATGACCCGAACAGCCCCACCGTCATCACCAGCGGGATCACGATCTGCATCGTCGTGACGCCGAAGTTGCCCAGCCCGGCGTTCAGGCCCAGCGCCGTGCCCTGCAGCCGCTTCGGAAAAAAGGTGCTGATATTGGACATCGACGACGCAAAGTTGCCGCCGCCCACGCCCGACCACAGCGCCATCAACTGGAAGGCCCAGAGCGGCCAGTCCTTGTGCTGCAGCGCCATGCCGGTGCCTATGGCCGGGGCCAGCAGCATCGCAGTGGTCAGGAATATGGTGTTGCGCCCGCCGGCCAGGCGGATCAGGAACGAGGCCGGGATGCGCATCGTCGCGCCCGAGATGCCGGCGATGGCGGTCAGCGTGAACAACTCGGCCTGGGTGAACGGGAAGCCCAGGTTGAGCATCTGCACGGTGATGATGCCCCACATGCCCCAGACCGCGAAGCCGCACAGCAACGCGGGCACCGAGAGCCACAGGTTGCGGTAAGCGACCTTCTTGCCGGTCGATTCCCAGAACGCCGGGTCTTCCGGGCGCCAGTCGGCGATGTCCGCGCCGGCGGTGGCGCTGTCCTTGGGGGTCGTGTTCATGTCGGTCCTTGCAGCATCGAATGTGTGGTCGGCTTCAGAGGCTGAAGGTCTGGGCGTTCTGGCCCATCACTTCGGCGCGACGCACTTCGGTCCAGTACATCCAGATCAGCGAGACCCAGACCACGGCGTACATCAGCATGAAGGCGCTGGAGCGGATGCCGGTCAGGTCCATCAACACGCCGAACAGGATGGGCAGCACGAACCCGCCCAGGCCGCCGGCCAGGCCGACGATGCCGCTGACGGTGCCGATGTGGGTCGGGTAGTCGTCGCTGATGTACTTGAAGACGCTGGCCTTGCCGAACGCGAAGGCGATGCCCAGCGTGAACATCAGGCCGGTGAACACATGGACGTTCAGCCCGACATGGAAGGACTTTGGCCCGGTGACGGTCAGCACGGTGAAGTCGGCCTGCGGATAGGACAGCAGGAACAGGCAGACCCAACTCACCCACAGCACCCACCAGGTGACGCTGTGCGCGCCGTATTTGTCGGAGAACCAGCCACCCACCGCGCGCAGCACCCCGCCAGGCAGCGAGAAGCAGGCGGCCAGCAGGGCCGCGGCGCGGATGTCCAGGCCGAACTCGCCCACGTAGTACTGCACCATCCACAGGCTCAGCGCGACATAGCCCCCGAAGACGATGCTGTAGTACTGGCAGTACTTCAGCACCTTGGGCTCCTTCAGCATCTTCAACTGGTCGCGGAAGCGGGTGCTGGACGGCACGAGGTGGGCCGGGTCGCTGGCACTGAACAGCCAGAACAGCACCACCGTGCCCAGCATGATGGCGGCGTAGACCCTGGGCACCATGGTCCAGCCGAAGGCCACCAGCAGCGCGGGCGCGACGAACTTGTTGACCGCCGACCCCGAGTTGCCGGCGCCGTACACGCCCATCGCGAAACCCTGGCGGTTCTTGGGAAACCAGCGCGCGACATAGGGCGTGCCGACCGAGAACGAGCCGCCAGCCAGGCCGACGAACAGGCCGATGACCAGGAAATGCCAGTAGGCGGTGGCGTAGCTCATCAGCCAGATGGCCGGCACGGTGGCGGCCATCAGCAGCGTCATCACGATGCGGCCGCCGTACTTGTCGGTCCAGATGCCCAGCGGCACGCGGATCAGTGAACCGGTGAGCACCGGCATGGCGGTCAGCAGGCCGAACTCGGTGGCGTTCAGCCCGAGCGCTTTCTTGATCGGGATGCCGATCACGCCGAACATCATCCACACCATGAAGCACACGGTGAAAGCCAGCGTGCTGACCATCAGCACCGCCAGCGCCTGACTCTTCTTGCTCATCTGGCAGCCCGCTCAATTTGCATGGGCAGACTGTAGAAACGAAACCCGCATCGCGGCATCCGTCGCTGGGCATGCCGCCAGACGGCAGAAGAACTAGGGTTTCGGGGCCGCCATCGTTCTGAAGAACTAGCGCGGCAGCAAATTCACGCTGGCTTGCGCTGGGTCAAACCAGGCCCTGCTCGCTGGCCATCACGGCCGCCTGAACCCGAGAGCTGACATCGAGTTTGCGCAGGATATGCTGCACATGGATCTTGACGGTCGTCTCGGCGATGCCCAAGGAACGCGCGATCTCCTTGTTGCCCTGGCCGAGCGCGATGCCGCGCAGGATGTCCTGCTCGCGTGGCGACAGGGCATCCAGCCTGGACGCCGGCGCCGCGGGCGCTGCCGCCGCACCGCGGTAGGCGGCGATCAGCTTGCCCGTCATCTCCTCGGCCACCACGCTCTCGCCCCGCATCACGCGCCGGATCGCCAGCGACAGCGCGTCGCCCTCAATCGTCTTCAGCAGGTAGCCGCAAGCCCCGCCGCGCAGCGCCGCAGCCAGGTCGCGCTCGTCTTCGCTGACCGTCAGTATCAGCACCCGCACGCCGGGCACCGCTTCGAGCAGCCCCGGCAAGGCGTCCACGCCGTTGACGCCAGGCAGGTGGTTGTCGAGCAGGATCAGGTCGGGCTGCAACTCCTGGGCACGGCGCTGCGCCAGTCCGGCGTCACCGGCGTCACCGACCACCTCGAACTGGGGGTCGCGCTGCAGCAGCGCCGTCAGGCCGCGCCGGAACAGGGTGTGGTCGTCGACCACCAGGATGCGGATCCTGGCGCTTTCGTCAGTAAATACAGTCGTCATGGTTCAGGCCACCTGGGCTTGCGGTGGCGCGACGATAGCCGCAGGCCGCGGCGTGGCCGGCAGCGTCAGCACGACCGAGGTGCCCCGGCCCGGCGTCGACAACAGCTCGAAGCGCGCGCCCAGGCGCTCGGCGCGTTCGGCCATGATGCGCAGGCCGACATGGGTTTCGTCGGGCGGCCCGTCCTGGTTCGAGAAGCCGACGCCGTCGTCGCGCAACGCCAGGCGCCACTGCGGCTGCTTCTGGACGTCCAGCCACACCTGCCCGGCACGGGCATGCTTGCGCACGTTCGACAAGGCCTCCTGGACGATATGCAGCACCTGGATCTGCATGTCCGGCGCCAGCGGCATGCCGTCACCCTGCATCTGCAGCGTGGCCTTCAAGCCGGTCTGGTGTTCGAACTTGCGAAGGGTCGTCATCAGCGCGGGCTCGATGTCCTCGGCATTGGCGCGGGTGCGGAAGTGCATCAGCAACTCACGCACATCGCCGTAGCTCTCACGCACGCCGACGTCGATCTCGCCCAGCACATGCTGCACCTGCTGCGGGTCGCCCTTGGCGATCGCATCGCGCATCAGCTGCACCTGGATCTTCAGGAAGGCCAGCGACTGCGCGATCGAGTCGTGCAGTTCGCGCGCCAGGAAGCCGCGCTCCTGCGACACCGCGGCTTCCAGGCCCAGCGCGTTGAGGCGCAGGTTTTCCATCGCCCCGGCCAGTTGAACCGTCAGCGCGTCGAGCAGCGAGCGCTCGGCGTCGGAGATGACGATACGGGCATGGAAGAACAGATCCACCTCGCCCATCAAGCGCTCGTGCAGCCGGATGGGCACCGCCACCACGGTCTCGAAGCCGGCACGGGCACAGTGCGCCATCGGCGCGACCTGCCCGGCCCGGATCGGGATCACATGGGCACCGGATATCGCTCGAGGCGATCCGCAGTGGCAGTCGCCGGCCGCCAGGCAGTGCTCGGCATCGAGCATGGCCTGGGGCAGGCCTTGCGAGGCGAGCATCAGGTAGTTGCGGTTCGTCTCGTCCGACCAGCGCAAGGCCACGCCATCGGCACGCGCGATGCGGGCCACGCTCCTGGTGAAGCCGGTGGCCAATTCGTCCAGCGTCAGCGCCTTGGTGACCAGGTTGGTCACTTCGTACAAGCTCTCCAGGCGCTCGTGCTTCTCCTCCAACTGCGCGGTCTTCTCGTGCACCCGGGCCTCCAGGTTGCGGTACATCGACTGCAGCTGAGCGGCCATGCCGTTGAACCCGGCGGCCAGGGTGCCGAACTCGTCGGTGGTGACGCAATCCACCCTGGCGCCCAGATCGCCGCCCTGGATGCGGTGGATCGCCTGCTTGAGCAGCCCGACCGGCTCCAGCACGAACAGGTAGCCGGTGTAGAGCAGCACCGCCGCGCCCACCACGGCCAGGGCCATCAGCGCGATCTGCAGCAGGTGCATCAACGAGGTCCAGCGCGAAAGATGGCCTTCGATGCCGGCCACGAAACCGTCGATGTGAGCGGCGAAGTTGGCCGCGTCGGCCGCCAGCGTGGCGACATCGGCCGGCGATGCCGACCCGACGAGTCGCTGCCTGAAGCGTGCCCAGTCCTGCTCGACCGCGGCAAAACGCTGCCTGACCCGGTCGTCCCAGGGGACGAAGAGCGGCCGCTCGGGGTCGCCCCGGCGCAACAGGAGCAGGCTGCGCTCGAACTCGGCCACCTGCTGCGGCAGAACCTGGGTAGCACCCGTGCCCAGGGACAACACCATGCGGTAGGCCTGCATGCGCATGCGGCCAGCCTCGTTGACCGAGGCCGCCCCGCCCTCGAGCTGCAAGGACATCCACAGCAGCACGCCGATCGAGGCGATCGCCAGCAGCAGGAACGGCGTGGCGACCAAGGACAACTTGGCGCCCAGGGTCCAGTGCCGGGTGGTTTGCATGGCTTGAATTTAACCCTTGGCGGGGCCGGGGCGGCTGGCGGACCAGGCCCATGGTCAATGACGGGTCGGTTTGAGGGCTTGGGCAGGCCGCGCGCTGCTGCGGCGGGTTCCTGGCATCACGACCAGCGCGGAGATGGTGGTCGGCAAGCGGTCGGTGCGTGGACGGGAAGTTCCGGCCGGATGGGCCGGTGAGGCGTGGCCGGTGATGGGTGGCCGGTGATGGTGGCCGGCGAGGCGCGGGCTGGGCGAAGCGTGTATCGGGCGCGGAGGCAAGCACCGCCAGCGCGCCAGCAGTGTTGGCGGCGGCCAACAGCTTGAAATACCGGTAATCGTTACCGCAAAAAAACGGGCCGATGCGGGCGGGCAGTCGGCAGCGCCAAAACGTCCTGAAGCGGGCTTGAGCGGCAGCCAGGCGCGCTGCCGCGTCGGTGCTGCGCAGGATCTTGCCGGGGCCCACGGCCGCCCGTCCGCCCAGCGGGCAGGCACGCGGGCAAGCCCCTGTCCGACAAGCAGCCCGGGCGCCGCAGGGGCTCCGCCAGCGCCCTTGACCACATGGCCACCAAGGTCGCCACTGCCGCTTGACGACCCATGCGGAGACTTTCACAATTCAATTCAAAGTGTTAATAAAAGTTAAATGATAAAAACATTTGTATCAGATTTTTCAAATTCCATGCAGAACCAGTCATCAAGTCATCAAGAGGCCGGCGGCAGGCGCGAGCCGACGCTGGGCCACAGCGAACCCGCCTCCCGATTGGGGTCTGGCGCGCCACGCCAGTCCGCTCGGCATGGCCTGGTGCTGGCGCGCTTGGCGGCGGCGGGGCGGGGCCAGGAAGCGACGGGCAAGCGTCAGCGTCTCCGCTGCGCGCAGCTCGCCAAGGCCTGGCTGCCCGTCACCGGCCCGCCTGGCAACCGGCTGGCAAGCCGCCGCCCAGCGTGACGCTTGACGATGGCTGACGCCGCCACGCCCCTGTCCAACGCTTCAGATCACGGGGCCGGCCCACAAGCCGGCCTCCCGGCTGGCGGATCTTTCCCGCCGACGGCCCCAGGAATTTCTCTTTCGTCCGCTCAAACGGCCTGCTTTCGAGCCAACCGCCCTGCCCAACCCACTCGCTGACACCATGACCACAATCAACGGAACCGATTTGCCCGACACCCTGACCGGCGGGGCTGGCGATGACACGATCACCGGCTTGGCTGGCAACGACACGATAGACGGTGGGGCCGGACAGGACCTGCTGTACGGCGGGGCAGGCGACGACATCTTGGACGGCAATGTTGGGAATGACACGCTCCTAGGCGAAGGAGGGAACGACAGACTCACTGACAACCAAGGATCGAATTTGCTCGATGGTGGTGACGGCGACGATCAATTGCAGTCAATCGTTCTCGAGGGTGCGATTACCTTGATAGGCGGCGCAGGGCAGGATTCACTGCTCGGGTTCGCTCCATCTTCGCTATTGATTGGAGGGAGCGGCGACGACCAAGTGAGCGCCACGGGCGAGAAGCCCGATGAGGCAGCGCATATCTTTGTCCAGCATGCGGAAGCAACCCTTTCTGGTGGCATGGGAAGCGACACGCTTGGTGCTTCCTGGCTCCGGCAGGCTGTGTTGCAGGGTGACGAAGGCGATGACTCGCTGACGGCCTTCTACTCCAAGAATGCCACGCTCGAAGGCGGCGGAGGCAATGATCGTCTTCTTGCCATTTTCAACGACAGCTTTAACGCGTACTTCGGAGAATCCAAGGGCGTGAATTACCTGCTCGATGGCGGAGCAGGTGACGACCAGTTGGAGGCCAACAATTACAACGCCTACGGCTGGAACGGCATCGTCGATCTGAAACTTCTCGGCGGCGAAGGCAATGACAGCCTCGTCGTCAACCCCAATGCCAATGGCAGGGTATGGAAAGCTCAACTTGAGGGCGGCCAGGGCAACGACACGCTCAGCGGCGAGAACGTCCTGCAACTGACTTACACGGGAGGAGCGGGACGGGACATTTTCGTCCTCAAGGCCGCGCAGTACCGCGCACTGCAATCGGGACCGGCGACGCTGGTCAGCACTC
>CANGHK010000100.1 GCA_947453625.1 Burkholderiales bacterium | reverse complement strand
GCTACTACATGGCCGGATTCGCCTACCGGTTCAACCGTCGCTTCGATCTCCACACTCTCGTCGCCCGTCTCATCGTCGACGTCGCGCGTTGCGGACCTATCCCAAAAAGGGTCCTCAGGGCGCAGGCTGAGGCATGTTTCTAATCAGGTGGCAAGATGGCCGGTGAAGGGATCGATCCGGTTGCCGAAATTGGATTCGATCTCGGCACCTTCGATAGGTCGGCGGCTTGGAAAGCTCATGCCGGCCAGGCCTTGGCGGGTAGCCTCTTCGCTGATGGCCGACAACGCGCGCTCCACCTCGCGCAGCGACGATTCGAGCGCCTCGACCGACAGCAGCGTGGCCGCCATCTCGGCCCGGGGCGGCAACAAGGGGCCACCCGCAGCCGGTTTGCGGGGAGACCGACGGGCGGCGGCAGCCGTCGGAGAGAGACCCTCAGCGCCCTGCAGGAGGCCAATCTTTCGACCCAGTAGCACAGCTTCGCTCTCGAGCGAGAACATGCGCCCGCTGATCGTGCCGAGTTGCTCCAGCGTGTAGGCATCAGGTGCCGGTCGCTCGCTGCCAGCGACCTGCACAGTGGCCTCGCGGGCGACCCAGTAGCCGACCAGGGCACCCGAGGCAACGCAGGCCAGGCTGAACGAGGCGACGGCCACGGCCAGTTTGGGAACCGACACAGCGCGAACACCCGAACGCCTGGAGAAACCCCAGCAATACATGAAAGCGCTCATTGATATTCTTGCAGACGTTGAATTTTTCCACTCACCGACCACCAACAGAAATTGGTGGGGTGAGGCTTCGACACCCGCCGACTGAGGCCGGCAAAGCGCTGGGGCCTACGCCCTATACACCACCTTCGACAGCCATCGGTGGCGCCTGAAAACAGAACAGTGCGGCCATAGCGGGGCGGCAGGACGCCGGTGGCTTCAATATTGGGATCGAAATAAATTGACAATTTTCCCGATCGCTGGTCGAGGACCGGCCACGCTCATTCAGTCCGGATCCGCGCCAGAATCCAGGAACGTGGCGTGGCGCAACACTGATTTCATGAACAAGCTTAGCTCTCCGCACCTCACACGCATGCACCATATTACATCGTTTACATGACAAAGAACAACAAATCCATAAAACGACCAGGTGAACGAACGGCCTCGGGCCCTGACCCGGCTTGTCGACATGAGCCCAGCGCGTGTCGGACTCAGGGCGCGGCGCGCCTTGCCGTGGCCACGGCCTGGGGCAGGCCAGTCCAGGGCGGCTGGTCGGGTGCAAAGCGCTGGCGCATCCAGGCCGCCAACTCGGCGATCTGGGCGTCGTCCAGCGCATGGCGGAAAGCAGGCATGTGGCCGATCTCGGGAAAGGCCGGCTGCCACAGACCGTCCAGCACGGTGCGGACCAGGTTGTCAGGCCGCGCGCTGTGCAGGTTGGTGTTGAGCGCCAGCGGCTGATTCAGGCCGAGCAGCGCCGGGCCGTCGCCGTCATGGTGGCAGGCGCCGCAGGCCGATTCGAACAGGCGCTGCGCCGGGCCGGGCAGCAAGCCGGGCTGGGCCGCGGCACGCGCCACCAGCGCCTGGGCGTCGACCGCCGGCGCCGCCGGCTGCAGCGAGACGAGGTAATGCGCCATCGCCCGCAGATCGGCCTCGGGCGCGCCGGCCAGCGCCCGCACCACCGAGGCCATCGCGCCGCCGGCGATGCCATGCTCCGGGTGGTGGCCGCGACGCAGGTACTGCATCATCGCGGCCTCGGTCCAGGCCACCGGTGAACGGCTCAACCGCCCCAGCGCCGGCGCCTCCCAGCCATCGACCAGCGCGCCAGCCAGGTAGGCGCTGCCAGCGCGCTCACCGCCCAGGGCGTCGCGCGGCGTGTGGCAGGCGCCGCAATGGCCCAGGCCGTTGACCAGTGCCGCGCCACGCTGCCATTCGGCGCTGCGCCCTGCCGGTGCCGTTGTCTCCACGGGGCCAGGCTGCAGATACAGCGCGTTCCACAAGCCCAGCAGCGGGCGCAGGTTGAACGGAAAGCGCAGCCGGGTCTCCGGCAGGGCCTGGGCGGCCTGGGCCGGCTGGCTCATCAGGTAGGCATAGAGGGCGGTCAGCTCGTCGTCGCCGACCTGGCTGAAGGCCGTGTAGGGGAAGGCCGGGTATAGGCTATGGCCGTCGCGCGACAGACCCTCGCGCATCGCGCGCTGGAAGGCCGAGAACGACCACAAGCCGATGCCGGTGGCGGGGTCGGGCGTCAGGTTGCTGCTGTAGACCGTGCCAAAGGGCGTGGCCAGCGGCCGGCCGCCGACGCTGGGCAGCCCGCCCTCGGCGGTGTGGCAGCCCGCGCAGTTGCCCAACGCCGCCAGGCCGCGGCCGCGCTCGATCAGCGCCGCGCTGTAGACCCCGGCGGCGCTGGCCTGCACCGGGGCGATCGCCGCGCGCCAGCCCAGCGCCGCCGCGCCCAGCCCGAGCAGCGCGCTTGCCAAGGCAACAGCCATGGTCCACCAGGGCTTGCGCCGGCGTTGCGGATCGGCCACCCGAGGCTCGACCCCAGGCGGCGCGGCTGGCGCTGGCTGCACCGGCGGCGCGGGCAGCGGGTTGAGTGCGGCGCGCACCACCTCGGGCGTGAACGGCGGGTTGCGAAATCTGACCCCGGTGGCGTCGAAGATCGCGTTGGCGATCGCCGCCGTGCCCGGCACCGAGGCCGATTCGCCCACGCCCAGCGCCGGCTCGCCGGGACGCGGCATCAGCAGCACCTCGACGACCGGCACCTCGCGGAAGTTCAGGATCGGGTAACTGCCCCACTCGCGGCTGGCCACGGTGCGCGTGACCGGGTCGATGCGCAGTTGCTCCTTGAGCGCGCGGCTGGTGGTCTGCAGCACGTTGCCATGCACCTGCATCTCCACGCCCTTGGGGTTGACCATCAGCCCGGCGTCGTGGCCCACCACCACCCGGGCCACATGGACCTCGCCGGTGACGCGGTTGACCTCGACATCGGCCACCCAGGCCGCCCAGGCGGCGCCGAAACCGGGAAACTTGCTGTGAATGTAGCGGGCATAGGCGAAGCCCTGGCCGGCCAGCCAGTCGCCCCCATCGCCAGCAACGCCCGTCCCATCGACCGCCGGCCGCTGCCGCGGCGCCGTGTGCGGCAACCAGCCGGCCCGGGCCGCGGTGGCCCGCACCAGTTCGGCGGCACGCGCGTCGGGCAGGTGGCGCAGCCGGTAGGCCACCGGGTCGACGCCGGCCGCAGTCGCCAGCTCGTCGATATAGCTCTCATGGGCGAAGGCGTTGGGCAGCGCGGAGACGCCGCGCAGCCAGCTTGCCCGCAGGATGGGCGCCATGTCGTTGACGGTGATGCGCTGGTCGGCGTAGGCGTAGGGCGGCACCGACGTGCGGTCGCCCATCGCGAAAGCCTGGGCCACCGCCGGAGCCGCGCCGGTCAGCAGCAAGGCCAGCGTGGGCGCACCGTTGCTGGGGTAGCTGGTGGAGAAATCGTAGCCGGCGGGCGAGCCGTCGTCGGCCAGGCCGCCGCGGATCTGCATCAGCTGGGCCGCGCCCTTGGGCTCCCAGAGATGCTCTTGCTCGCGCGTCAGCTGCACCCGCACCGGCCGGCCCACCGCGCGCGCCAGCAGCAAGGCGTCGGCGGCCACGTCGTCGGCGCCGTTGCGGCCATAGCAGCCCGCGGCCTCCACGCGGATGACCTCGATCGCGCTGGCCGGCAAGCCGGTCAGGCGGGCCAGGTCGGCGCGCAGCACATGCGGGTTCTGGGTGCCGGCCCAAATAGTCGCCCGCGGCATCGCGTCCTCGGCGTGCCAGTCGGCCAGCGCGCAAGACGGTCCGATAGCCGCATGCAGTTGGTAAGGCCAGACATAGCTGCGGTCGAGCCGGGTCGGCGCGCCGCCCAGCGCCGCGTCGACATCGCCCTGCTCGGCCACCACGCGCGCCTGGCTGGGGTGGGCGCTGATCGCCGCCGCCAGGTCGTCCAGCGGGGCCAGCGGCGTGAACGGCGCCCAGCTCACCGCCAGCGCGTGCATCGCGGCCTCGGCCTGCTCCTCGCGCTCGGCCACGATGCCGATGAAGTCGCCGATGACGACGATATCGACGATGCCCGGCAGGTGGGCAACCGAGGACTCGTCGACCGCCAGCAGCGAGCGGCCGACGAAATCGCCCGCATCCAGCCCGGCATACGGTGGGCGCACGACCCGGCCGTGCAGCATGCCGGGCAGGCGCTGGTCGTGCACGAACACCGGCGCGCCACTGATCTTGGCCGGCAAGTCGGTGCGCGGCACGGATTGGCCCACCAGCCGGTACTGCGCCACCGGCTTGACGCGGGTGGCCAGGTCCAGCCTGAGTTCGACCTGCCGACCCGCCAGCAAATCGCCATAGCCGACCCGCCGGCCGTCGGGCGCCTGCACCGCGCCGTCCTGCGTGGCCAGGTCCGCCTCGGGCAGCGCCCAGCGCGCGGCCGCCTCGCCCACCAGCCAGGACCGGGCCTGGGCCGCGGCCGCGCGCAGCGGCTGGGCATGGACCTGGATCGAGCTGCTGGCGATGGTCGGGCCCTGGTTGGGCGCGCGGGCGGTGTCGCCCAGCACCACCTGCACGCTGGCGAGGTCGAGGTCGAGTTCCTCGGCGGCGATCTGGGCGTAGGCGGTGGCGATGCCGGTGCCCAGGTCGACATGGCCGGCCAGCGCGATCGCCTCGGCCCGGCCGGCGCCGGCATCGAACAGCGCCAGCAGGATCTCCAGCCCCTCGGCCGGGTCGCCGGCCACGATGGGCGGCTGACCCGGCGCGGCCGGCGGGGGCGCGGGCGGCTCGCGCAGCACCAGCAGGGTGTTGGCGGCGGCGCGGAAATCGGCGCGGCTGCGCCAGCGCGGATCGGGCCGGCTCACCCGGCCGACCCCGCTGAATCCGCTGACCCCGCCGGCGGCATGGCCTCGGCCATCAGGCCGGCCGCCACCTGCACCGCGGCCAGGATCTCGATATGCGTGCCGCAGCGGCACAGGTTGTGCGCCAGCGCCGCCCGCGCCTGCGCGTCGCTGGGCCGCGGCTGGCGGCGCAGCAACGCCACGGTGGCCATCACCATGCCGTTCAGGCAATAGCCGCATTGCGCGGCCTGGGTCTGGATGAAGGCCCGCTGCACCGGGTGCAGCTTGGCAATGCTCACCGGGTGCAGCTTGGCAATGCTCACCGGATGCAGCGGGTCAATGCTCACGGGGTGCAGCGCGCCCTCCCCGCCCAGCCCCTCCAGCGTCGTCACCTCGCGTCCGGCCACGCCGGCCAGCGGCATCGCGCAGGCACGCGCCGCCACGCCGTCGACAAGCACGGTGCAGGCGCCGCATTCACCCAGGCCGCAGCCGTATTTCGGGCCGTTCAAGCCCAGGTCGTTGCGCAACACCGTCAGCAAGGGCACGGCGCCGTCGACGGTCAGGTGTTCGACCCGGCCGTTGATCCGCAAGGCAATGGGTTGGGAGGTCAAGCGCTCAATTTGCGTCATCGCATCACATCGACAGGTAGGCCCGGCGCACTGCGTCGTCGGCCGCCAGTTCGGCCATGCTGGCCTGGTGGCGGATCTGGCCTTTTTCGAGCACATACGCCCGGTCCGACACCAGTTCGGCGAAGTGCATGTTCTGCTCCGACAACAGGATGCTGACGCCCTGGGCTTTGAGCGCCAGGATCATCTGCACCATCTGCTCGACGATCAAGGGCGCCACCCCCTCGCTGGGCTCGTCGAGCAGCACCAGCAAGGGGTTGCCCATCAGCGTGCGCGCGACGGTCAGCATCTGCTGCTCGCCGCCGCTCATGCGTCCGCCCGGCCGCTGCGGCATCTCGCCCAGGTTGGGGAAGAGCTTGAACAAGGCCTCGGTAGACCAGGTGGGCGCGGCGCTGCCGTCGGGCCAACAGCGGGCCGGCTGGCGGCCGACCTCGAGGTTTTCCAGCACCGTCAGGTCGCTGAAGATGCGCCTGTCCTCGGGAACGAAGCCCAGGCCGGCGCGGGCGACGGCATGCGGCTCAGACCGGCTGATGTCGCGACCCATGAAGCCGACCTGCCCGCTGCGCCGTGCCAGCATGCCCATCAGGCATTTCAGCGTCGTGCTCTTGCCGGCGCCGTTGCGGCCCATCAGCGCCACCACCTCGCCGCGCTTGACCTGCAGGTCGACGTCGAACAGGATTTGCGCCGCGCCGTACCAGGCGCAGAGCTTCGTGGCTCGCAGCAAGACCTCGCTCATCCAAGCTCCTTGGGTTTCTCGAAGGTCTTGCCGCTGCCGAAATACACCGATTGCACTTGCGGGTCGTCGCGGATCGCAGCCGGCGGCCCGCTGGCGATCAAGCGGCCGCGCGCCAGCACGATCAACCGGTCGGCGTAGGCGAACACCACGTCCATGCTGTGCTCGGTGAACAGCACCGCCAGCCCGCGCTCGACCACCAGGCGCTTGGTCAGCGCCATCAAGGCCTGGCGTTCCTGGGGCGCCATGCCGGCGGTGGGCTCGTCCATCAGCAGCAGCTTCGGGCGGTTGGCCAGCGCGATCGCCAGTTCGACCCGCTTGACGTCGCCATAGGCCAGCACGCTGCAAGGCCGCTCAGCTTGGGGACCCATGCCCACCTGGCGCAGCAACTCCATCGCGTCGTCGCGGCGGTAGCTTGAGGCCCGGCGCCACATCGAATACAGCCGGGCATCGGCCGAGATCAGCGCCATCTGCACGTTCTCGATCACCGTCAGCGAGGCAAAGGTCTCGGCGATCTGGAAGGTGCGGCCCACGCCCAGCTTCCAGATCTCGCGTGGCTTGCGCCCGATCAATTCTTGGCCATCGAGGCGTATCGATCCCGCGTCGGCCTTCAACTGGCCGTTGACCATGTTGAAGGTGGTCGACTTGCCCGCGCCATTGGGGCCGATCAGCGCCAGCAACTCGCCGCGGGCGACGGAAAAGTTGACGGCGTCGACGGCGCGGTTGCCGCCAAAGGATTTGCCCAGGCCGGTGACTGTGAGCAAGCTCATGCTGCGGCCCGCCGGCGGTCGAAGACCTGGCCGATGAACCCGGCGATGCCCATAGGAAACGCCAGCACCAGCAGCAGCACGATGCCGCCCAGCAGCGCGCGCCAGTAGTCGGTGCTGCGCGCCACCGTGTCCTGCAGCCAGGTGAAGGTGACGGCGCCGACGACCGGGCCGGCCAGCGTCTGCACCCCGCCCAGCAACACCATCACCAGGCCGTCGACCGACTTGCCCACCGCCAGGCTGTCGGGCGAGATGCTGCCTTTGCTGAAGGCGTA
Organism: Burkholderiales bacterium; assembly: GCA_947453625.1. Classification (GTDB taxonomy): domain Bacteria; phylum Pseudomonadota; class Gammaproteobacteria; order Burkholderiales; family Burkholderiaceae_C; genus Pseudaquabacterium. The sequence continues at coordinate 1,748 of CANGHK010000100.1, read as the reverse complement.
GAGCGCGCCGGCCAGACCGGCGAACACCGCCGCAACGACAAACGCCAGCCACTGGACGCGGGGCACGGCTATGCCTATCGCGTCCGCGCGCAACGGCGAGTCGCGCCCGGCGCGCATCGCGTAGCCGAAGGGCGAGAACAGCACCCGGCGCAGCGCCAGCACGCCGCCGACCACCAGCAACAGCGTCAGGAAGTAGTAGGCGCGCTTGTCAGCCAGCCAGGCCGCCGGCCAGACGCCGGTCAGGCCGTTGCTGCCGCCGGTCAGCGCATCCCACTGGAAGGTGATGGCCCAGACGATCTGAGCGAACGCGAGCGTCAGCATCGCCAGGTAGACGCCCGACAGCCGCACGCTGAACCAGCCGAAGACCAGCGCGCCCAGGCCGGCGGCCAGCGGCGCGGTCAGCAGCGCGGCCTCCATGGGCCAGCCCGCCTTGACCGTCAGCAGCGCCGCCGCGTAGGCGCCCAGCCCGAAGTAGGCCGCATGGCCGAAGGAGTGCATGCCCGCCGGCCCCATGATGAAGTGCAGGCTGGCGGCAAACAGCGCGGCGGTCAGCAGGTCTATCGCCAGCACGGTGATGTAGGGGCTGGACGCGGTGGCCAGCGGCAGCGCCAGCAGGGCGATGCCGACCAGCGCAGCGGCGATCAGCAGCGGCCGGCCGGCGCTGCGCAGCGGCGGCTCGATGGCCGCGCTGTTGCGGCTGGCGGCCTGGGCCAGTCCCAGCAAGCCCCAGGGCCGCCACACCAGCACGACCGCCATCACCAGGAACTCGGCCACCAGCGTGAGCTTGGAGAAGCTGAAGTCGATGCCAAAAGCCTGCACCGTGCCCAGGCCGACGCACAGCGCCTTGATTTCGGCAATCAACAGCGCGGCCACGTAGGCGCCGGGGATCGATCCCATGCCGCCGACCACGACGACGACGAAAGCGTCGCCTATCGTCAGCAGGTCGAGGTTGAGCGAGGCCGGCTCGCGCGGCAACTGCAGCGCGCCGCCCAGCCCGGCCAGCAGCGCGCCGAGCGCAAACACGCTGGTGAACAGCCAGGCCTGGTTGACGCCCAGCGCGCCGACCATCTCGCGGTCCTGCGTCGCGGCGCGCACCAGCATGCCCCAGCGCGTGCGCTTGAGCAGCAGCCACAGCGCGCCCAGCACCAGCGGGCCGACCGCTATCAGCAGCAGGTCGTAGCTGGGAAAGCGCCGTCCCAGGATGTCGACCGCGCCGCTCAAGCCCGACGCGCGCGGGCCCAGCAAGTCCTCGGGCCCCCACAGCCAGAGCGCCGCGTCCTTGATCACCAGCACCAGCGCGAAGGTGGCGAGCAGCTGGAACAACTCGGGCGCGCGGTAGATGCGGCGCAGCAAGACCACCTCCACCGCAGCGCCGATCGCACCCACGACGATCGGTGCCAGCGCCAGCGCCGGCCAGAAGCCGATCGCCGCGCCCAACTTATCGACCAAGGTGTAGGCGATGTAGACGCCCAGCATGAAGAAAGAGCCATGGGCGAAGTTGACGATGCGCGTGACGCCGAAGATCAGCGACAGCCCGGCGGCCACCAGGAACAGCGACGACGCGCCGGCCAGGCCGTTGAGCAGTTGATTGAGAAAACCGGAAAAACCCATGTCGCTTCGTGTTCCAGAAGTCAGAGGATGAGGACAGACAATTCAAGATCGTGCGGGCTGCTTGGGGCACAAAGCCGAATTTGCTGCACCGCCGAAGTGCGGGCACTCAACGGCCAGTGCGCGAGCGCCAGGGCGGG
>CANGHK010000099.1 GCA_947453625.1 Burkholderiales bacterium | reverse complement strand
GTGGCGGGCGGTTGGGCGTGTTGCTGATCGCCACTCAAACCGGGCAGACCAGCACCAGCCGCGGAAAGTGGCTGCGGTAGGGTGTCGGGTCGCGCGTCAGCACAGCCAGATTGGAGACCGCCGCATGCGCGCCGATGAAGAAATCGGGCAAGGGCGCGTGGCGCAGGCCGCCACGGCGTCGGCACTGCCCGAAGGCCCTGGCAGCCAATGACGCGCAAGACCAGGGCAAGGCACTGCGTTGGGCTTGATAGACGTCGAGCAGCGCGTCCAGCGCGTCGACAGCAGGCTCGGGCACCAGCAACTCGGTGTAGATCACCAGGTTGATGTGCAGCGGGGCGCGCTCGCTGCAAGACTGAAGTTGATCAACCGCCCAGGCATGCCACGGGCTGGCCGGGTCCATGCAGTCGATCCAGATGTTGGTATCGACCAAGAAGCCCGCGCCGCCGTCGTAGGCGGACAAGTCAAGGCTGGTCATCCGGGGCCGGCCCGGCGCTGTCGTCAGCACGCAGAAACGCCATCACCTCTGCGGCGTCCATCTGCCTGAACGCCGGGCTCATGCTCTGGCGCACTTTGGCAGCCGCCGCACGCAGTTGCTCGCGGCGGTCGGTCTTGATGCCGCTGGACAATTTGCTGATCACGATCTTGCCGGCCTCGATCGCGAAGCTCACTTCGCTACCTGGCAGAACGCCGGCCGCCAGGCGAATGTGCTTGGGGATGGTGACCTGGCCCTTGTCGGTGACATGCATGCTTACTCCTGACGAACGATGCTTGAAAAGTAAGAATCGAAAGTTGGAATATTACCGGAATCGCGCGGGCGGCGGTTCACGGCTGCAGCGCACACACAAGAGCAACGCGGCGCCGGATGCCCGATCAAGCCGGCCCGTACTCCGGCACCGCCTCGCGCAGCCAGGCCCGCACCGCCGCGTCGTCGGCGCCGGCCAACTCGCCAAACGCCTTCAGCCGCGCCAGCACATGGCCCTGCCCGCCGTCGTCCTGCAGCCGCGCCACCCGCAGCCGGCTGATCGTCGTGGGCAGCGTGGTGTCGCCGTCGGCCAGCAACTCCTCGAACAGCTTCTCGCCGGGACGCAGGCCCGAGAAGACGATCTTGATCTCGTCCACCGAATGGCCGGACAAGCGGATCAGGTCGCGCGCCAGGTCGACGATGCGCACCGGCTCGCCCATGTCGAGCACCAGCACCTGGCCGCTCTGGCCGATGCTGGCGGCCTGCAGCACCAGGCGCGCGGCCTCGGGGATGGTCATGAAGAAGCGGATGATGTCGGGGTGGGTGACGGTGACCGGCCCGCCGCGCGCGATCTGTTCCTTGAACTTGGGGATCACGCTGCCGCTGCTGCCCAGCACGTTGCCGAAGCGCACCGCCATGAAGCGCGTGCCAGGGTGCTCGGCGGCCAGCGCCGAGATCACCTTCTCGGCCGCGCGCTTGGTGGCACCCATCACGTTGGTCGGGTTTACCGCCTTGTCGGTGCTGATCAGCACGAAGCGCTCGGCGCCGGCCTCGGCCGCGGCCAGCGCGGCCTGGTAGGTGCCCAGGGTGTTGTTGCGCAGCGCGGCGGCGGCGTTGTGGCCCTCCTCCATCAGCGGCACATGCTTGAAGGCGGCGGCGTGGAAGACGACCTGCGGCCGCCAGGCCTGGAAGCTCTTGCGCAGATGCGCCAGGTCTTTCACGTCGCCGATCAGCCGCACCAGCGGCAGACCGGGGAAACGCTCGCCCAGGTCCTGCTCGATGCTGTAGAGGTTGAACTCGCTCAGCTCGTACAACACGATGCGCGCCGGCTTGAAGCGCGCCACCTGGCGGCACAGCTCGCTGCCTATGCTGCCGCCGGCGCCGGTGATCAGCACCGTCTTGCCGGCCAGCACCGTGCCAATGCCGGCCTCGTCCAGCTGCACCGGCTCGCGGCCCAGCAGGTCTTCGGGCTCGATGTCGCGCACCCGGTCTATCGCGTCCTGGCCGTCGCGCAGCTCGGCGGCCGACGGCACGGTCAGCACCGGCAGGCCCGCGGGCGCGGCCAGGTCCAGCGCGCGCCGGCGTTGCGACGCGCGCGCGGCCGGCATCGCCACGATGATGTGGGTGGCGGCACCGCGCACGGCCTTGTCGGCGATGGCCGCCAGCGGCCCCAGCACCGGCAGGCCGCTGATGCGCGCGCCCTGCTTGGCGGGGTCGTCGTCGAGCAGGCCCAGCACGATCCAGCCCTGCTGGTGGATGCCGGCCAGCAGGCGCCGCGCGGCCTCGCCGGCGCCCATCACGATGGCGCGGCGGATCTCCACGTCGCTGCCGGTGATCCGCGCCCGCCCATGCTCGTAGACCATGCGGTAGCCCAGCCGCACCAGCGCCAGCCCCATCAGCGCGACCACCGGGTGCAGCGCCAGCACCGCGCGCGGCACCTGGCGCAGTTCCAGCATCAGCACGCCCACCGCGCTGACCAGCCCGGCCAGCAGGCAGGCCAGCGCCAGGCGCTTGACCTCGCCAAAGCCCGAGAAACGCCACATGCCTTGCGGCACTTTGAGCGCGCTGAAGGCCAGCGTGTAGACCGCGATGATGGCCAGCAGCACCCAGCCGTCGTAGCCTGGCCGGGCGCTGATCCAGCGCTCGAAGCCGAGCCGGAACAGATAGGTGATGTTCCAGGCCAGCGCCACCACCGTGCCGTCGATGGCCAGCGACAGCGGCTCGCGGTGCGGGCGCAGGCGGGCCAGGAAACGGTCGAGGCGGTGCCAGAGGGTGATCATGTGGGCGCGGATGGGCGCGGCTTGACGGTCTGCATAGGCCGGGGGTCAGATCAGATGCAGCAGGTCAGCGCCACCCGGCACCGCGACAGTGACCAGGCGCCGGTCGAAGCTGGCCAGTTGCCCCTGGTGCGCCCCGGCCAGCGCCAGCAGGTAGCTGTCGGTCACCTGCCCGTGGTGCAGCAGCCGGCTGGCATCCATCCAGCCGGCGTCCATCAGGCTGATGTCATCCGGCCAGAAGCGGTGCCCCGGCAGAGCACGCAGCCCGGCCAGGATGCCCGCGACGATGGCCGGGGTTCCGGGCGTGTTGGGGTAGCGGGGATGACCGACGATGCGCAGCAAACCGTTCTCGGTCAACGGGCAGGTGGCCCAGGCGTGACGGCCTTCGCGCGCAAACCACTCATGGGCGGCATCGTGCTGCACATGCAGCGGGTCGACCAGCGCGATCAGCACGTTGACGTCCAGCAGATAACAGCTCACGGGCGCTCCGTCACGGCAGGTCGTCGCGCAATTGGTTGACACGCGCAAGCGTCACCGGCCTGGCGTCGGGCCGGATGGGCAGCAAGGGCACGCCGTTGCGCAGGGTTGCAGCGGCGCCCTCGCCGTCGCGCCGCAGCGCCTGCCGGGCCAGGGTGGAGATGATCTCGCCCAGACTGCAACCCTGGCGTTCGGCCAGGCTGCGGGCGGCGGTCAACACGTCGTCGTCGATGGCCAGGGTGGTTCGCATGGGAGGGCCTCCAAGAATCAATTTTCACACATCAAGCATCACGCATCATCGTGCGACGACCCGCGGTCAGCGCGACACCAGCACATACAGCGTGCGGCCCAGCACCGCCAAGTCCGAGCCCAGCGTGGCGCGAGCGGCGTAATCGGCCTGCAGCGCCAGCTTGGCAGGCAGGATGGTCTCGATGTAGGCGCGCTCGGGGTCGGACGCGCCAGCCAGCAGCGCGGCCTCGTCGATATGGGCCAGCGAGGCTGGGTCGGTGATGCCGGGCCGCACCGCCAGCACCCGCACCCGCATCTCGGCCGGATAGAAGGCGACGAAGCGCGGCACTTCGGGTCGGGGGCCGACCAGGCTCATGGCGCCGCGCAACACGTCGATGAACTGGGGCAGCTCGTCGATGCGGTAGTGGCGCAGCAGGTGGCCGACACGCGTGATGCGGGCATCCCGCGCCAGCGTCACCTGCGGCCCGGTGGCCTGCGCATCGACCCGCATGGTGCGGAATTTGTGGATGCGGAACGGCACGCCGTGGCGGCCGATGCGTTGCTGGCGGAAGAACACCGGGCCGGGGGAATCGAGCCGGATGGCGATGGCCACCAGCGCCAGCAGCGGCAGCAGCAGCAGCAAGGCCAGCGCGGCGCCCAGCAGGTCGAACAGGCGCTTGGCCATGCCGGCGGGTCAGCGGGTCAGCGCGGGAGCAGGCCACGCACCGCGGCGATCACCCGGTCGACATCGGCCTGGCCCATGCGGCTGTACACCGGCAGGCTGAGCATCTGCTCGAAGGCGTGCTGGCTGGCCGGGAAGTCCTGCGCCCGCAGCTGATAGCGGTCGCGCCAATAGGGCTGCAGGTGCAGCGGGATGTAGTGCACGCTGCAGCCTATGCCCAGCGCAAACAGGCGCTCGATGAAGGTGTCGCGCGTTATGCCGGCCTCGGGCAGCAGGCGCAGCACGTACAGGTGCCAGGGGTGAAGTTCGCCGGCCGGCGCCTCGGGCGCGGTGATCACCGGCAGGTCGGCAAAGGCGGCGTTGTAGCGCGCGGCGATCGCCGCCCGGTGCTGGGCAAAGGCGTGTGCCTTCTTCAACTGGTGGATGCCCAGCGCTGCGGCGATGTCGGTCAGGTTGTACTTGTAGCCGGGCGCGACGATCTCGTAATACCAGCTCGGCACGGTGGCGGTGAAGCGGTCGAAGGCGTCGCGGCTCATGCCGTGCAGACGCATGATCTGCGCCCGCTTGGCCAGAGCGGGGTCGCGCGTGACCAGCATGCCGCCCTCGCCGGTGGTGATGGTCTTGTTGGCGTAGAAGCTGAACACCGTGGCGTCGCTGGCCAGCGTGCCGATGCGCCGGCCGCTGCTGGTGGTAGGCAGCGCGTGGGCGGCGTCCTCCACCACCTTGAGACCGTGGCGCTGCGCGATGTCCAGGATCGCCGGCATGTCGGCGGCCAGGCCGGCATAGTGCACCGGCAGGATGGCGCGGGTTCTGGGCGTGATCGCGGCCTCGATCTGCGCCGGGGCTATGTTGAGCGTGGCCGGATCGATGTCGACCAGCACCACATCGGCGCCCAGGTAGCGCACCACCTCGGCGGTGGCGGTGAAGGTGTGGGTGGTGGTGATCACCTCGTCGCCCGGGCCTATGCCCAGCGCCTCCAGCGCCAGGTGCAGGCCGGCGGTGGCCGAGTTGACGGCGATGCAGTGCAGGCCCTCGGTGTCGTCACCGGCGTCGCCCAGCCAGGCCTTGAAGTCGGCCTCGAAGCGCTTGGCCTTGGGCCCGGTGGTGATCCAGCCGCTGCGCAGCGTGTCCACCACCTCGGCGATGTCGTCCTCGCCGATCTCGGGCAGGGCGAAGGGCAGGAAGGGCAGCGTGGACGGATCGTTGGGGTTCATGCGCGGGAGGACTGAGTCGGCGGGCTAGGCCGCAGGGTTGAGGGCCTGGGCAGAACCGGCAATTTTACGGCCGGAGGTCAAGGTGAATTGCGGCGGCGCGGACGGGTTCACAATGAAGGCTTGGAGGTGGCGTCATGGCGTGGGTGCAGCAAAAAATGTCGCTCGACGAATTCCTGGCTTGGGAGAACGAGCAACCCGAGCGCCATGAGTTCCACCGGGGTGAGGTGTTTGCGATGGTGGGCGGGCGGCGCACGCATGGGCGGGTAGTGTCCAACCTCAATCGACGGCTGAACGAACAACTGGACGGCACACCCTGCCAGGTTTTTTCCGAAGGCATGAAGATCCAGATCGCCGACGACACCCTCCTCTACCCCGACCTGTTCGTCACCTGCGACAAGGCCGACCTGGCCACGGACATCATCTTCCGCGCGCCCACGCTGGTGATCGAAGTGCTGTCGCCCAGCACCCAGTCCTACGACCGCAGCCAGAAGTTCGCGCTCTACCGGCAGTTGGCTTCGCTGCGGGAGTACATCCTGGTCGACCCCGACACGCGCCGGGTGGAGGGCTTCCGGCGCAGCGAGGACGGCCTGTGGGTGCTGCACGACATGAGCCAGGACGCGGCGATGGACTGCGCCAGCGTCGGCTGCAAGGTGGCGCTGGCCGAGGTTTTTTACGGCATGGAGCCTGAAGGCTGAGCCTCAGTCGCCCGGCCTAAAGCCCTCACCCAGCGGCTCAAGCCCCCAGAGGTTGCGCCACAAGGCGCACGCCGAGCGCCGCGCAGACGCGACTTACCGTGTCGAAACGCGGCGCGCTATCGGCTCGCAATGCCTTGTAAAGGGCTTCGCGGGTAATCCCCGCCGCCTTGGCTATCTCGGTCATCCCGCGCGCACGCGCGATGTCGCCCAGCGCCGCAGCCAACAGTCCCGCATCATTGGCTTGCAGAATGTCGGTCAGGTAAGCCGCCATCGCCAACTCACTGGCCAAATACGGCGCAGCGTCGAATTCCGGTAGGTCGCTGACCTTGATACGCTTGCTCATACCCGTTCCCCTAGTTCAATCCAGCAGCGCGGCCCGTGCTTTGGCATGGAATAGGTCACCCCTCGCGTTCAGCCAAACCATGAAACCCGGCAGCGGCCTGATCGAAAACATCATTGAAATGTAGTCGACCGATTACAACATGTCAACGCTCGGCTTGAGCCCGACAACGGCAGAGCCGCTCAACCAGGGCTGAGCGGCTTTTCCAGCCACACCAGCACATGGGTGCGCAGCAGGGGCAAGGCATTGAAGACCGGGTACAGCCCCGGATGCAACCGGCACAGGGCGCGGGCGATCGGTGGGGCCAGCGTGACCCGGCGGCAATGAACCCGCGCCTGCGGAAACAGCTGCCGGATGCGCGCCAGCGGCACGCCGCGCACGTCCGGGTTGCGCGGGTTGTCGACGACGAAGTCGTACCACAGCACGCCGCCGCCGGGCGCCACCCAGCGCCACATCGCGTCGGCCAGATGCTGCTGGAAGCCGTCGTCGAGCAGCGACGAGAAGACAGTGGACTGGAACACGATGTCGCGGCTGGCCGGGGCGATGGCCAAGGCGCTGGCGTCGCCGCCCCACAGCGTGACGGCTTCGGGCAGCACCCGCCGGGCCTGGGCCAGGCGCTCGGGCAGCAGTTCGGCGCCGGCCAGGTTCTCCGGTGCAAAGCCCATTCGCAGCAGTTCAAGCAGATTGCCACCAGCGCCGCAGCCCACCTCCAGCAGGCGCAGCGCAGGCAAGTCCGTCATGCCGAGTTGCACGAACAAGCCGATCATCGCCCGCTGGCGCTCATGCACCGATTGCCAGACGTCGGGCTGCAGCAGGCTGTAGCGGTCGGCCAGCGCACCGGCCCGGCGGCGGGCGTAGCGCTCGGCCACGGCATGGGTTTCGTCCTGCGATCCCGGCCCGGTCATCGCCGCACCGCCGCGATGAAACGGCGCGCCAGCACCGGGTAGGTGTGGTGGGCCAGCACGAAGGCGCGCCCGCGTTCGCCCATCGCCCGTCGCTCGGCAGCCGGCAAGGCGGCCAGCCGGCGCAGCCCGGCCGCGACAGCTGCGGCGGATTCGGGCGCCACCGTCAGGCCGCAGCCGCTCTCGGCCACCGGGTCGTTGCCGGCTTCCACGCTGTGCAGCACGGCGCAGCCGGCCATCATGTAGTCCATCAACTTGTTGGGGGCGATGCCGAAGCGGTAGATAGGCACCCGCTGCCAGCCGATGTAGGCGATGTCGATCTGCGCCAGCAAGGCCGGGATCTGCGCTTTCGGGATCGGCGGAAGCAGCGCGACATGGGTCAAGCCCTCAGCCGCCACCCGCTGCGCCAGCCGGGCGCGCTCGTGGCCGTCGCCCACCAGCACGATGGCGATGGGTTCGGTCTGCAGCGCTTTGGCCGCGTCCAGCAGCACGTCCAGCGCATTGGGCAGGCCCATAGACCCGGCATAACCCACGACGGTGCGGCCGGCGGCACGCTGGACGGCGATGGCCGCGGCCACATCCTCGCGCAGCGGCGGCAGATCAGCCACGCCGACGGGCCCGGCCACACCAGCACCTGGCCACTCGTCCAGCGTGATGCCGTTGGGCACGATGTGCAGCTTGGCCAAGTCCAGCCCATGCTCGGCCATATGGCCCTGCACCTTGGGCAGCATAGACACCACCACATCGGCATCGCGGTAGGCGGCGTCCTCTGCGGCCTGGCACAGGCGGATGAAGGGGTGTTTGGGCGACATGCCCGAGAGCTCGATCGGGCTCAGCGGCCACAGGTCATGCACCTCGAACACCAGCACCGCGCCGGCCCGGCGGGCGATGCGGCGCGCGACCCAGATGTCCATCGGGTAGGTGCTGGACGCGATCACCACGTCGGGCTTGAACTCGCGCACCAGGCGCCCGGTCTGGCGCCAGACCTGCGACAGAAAGCGCCAGATGTTCCAGACCCGGCCCGCGCCATTGCCCTGGTAGGACGGTGTTCTGAGCCAGCGGTAGGCGATGCCGTCTATGGTCTCGTCGCCGGCTGCCGGTTGACGCGCCCGCACATGCGAGAAATCGGCGGCCACGATCTGCACGCGGTGGCCGGCGCGCACCCATTCCCGCGCCAGGTAATAGGGCCGGTATTCCATGCCCAGCGCCGGGCTGCCGGCGTAGTGGTTGATCAGCAGGATGTTCATTGGGGGTTTGCCGCCTGGATCTCGCGCAGCCGGGCCAGAAAGGCGGAGACCGCCGGGCCGAACATTGCGTGCTGCGCCACCCAGGCGTGGTTGGCCGCGGCGATGGCCTCGCCGCGCGCCAGCAAGGCGTCCAATTGCGACATAAGCACTTGCGGCATCAGCACTTGCGGCATCAGCGCGCCGGCGCCGTCAAGCACCAGGCCGTTGTCGCCGCTGCGCACCAACTCGCGATTGGCGGGCAGGTCCGACAGGATGGGGATGCAGCCCTGCGCCATCGCCTCCAGCACCGAGACCGAGACCGAATCGCTCTCGGGCAGGCTCAGGTACCAGCGCGCCTGGGCGTATTGCCCGGCCTGGTCGGCGGCGCTGAGCCGGCCGACGAAGCACACCCGCGACGCCAGACCCAGCGCGGCGGCCTGGGCTTGCAGCGCCGGGCGCAACGAGCCGTCGTTGGCCACCACCAGACTGGCATCGGGCCAGGCCGCGGCGATTTCCCCAAAAAGCCGCAGCACCTCATGCGGGCGGTAGATCGGCTCCAGCCCGCGGTTGGCGAAGAAACAGTGGTCGCCACGCTGGCCCGTGGCCGGCAGCGGCGGCAAGTCCTCCAGGCCGAACGGGAAAGTCATCACCTCGCCCGCGCCGAGTTCACGCATCCGGTCGGTCATCACCTGGGAGTCGCTGGTGGCCAGCGCGCAGGCGCGCAGCACGCGG
>CANGHK010000098.1 GCA_947453625.1 Burkholderiales bacterium | reverse complement strand
CCGCGGCGGTGCCGGGGCCGTACGCGATCACGCCCAGCAGCGCCACCCGCGGCAGCTTCACACCCCGCAACTACACCATCACATATCTCGACGGCGCGCTGACGGTCACGCCGGCGCCGCTGACGATCCAGGCCAACGATGCGAGCAAGGTCTACGGCACGACCTTCGCACCCGTGGGCACCGCGTTCACCACCCCGGTGGCGCCGCGCAACGGCGAGACCGTGGGCAGCGTGACCGAGACCAGCCCCGGCACAGTGTCCACGGCCCCTGTCGTTGGCAACCCGTATCCCATCACACCCAGCGGCGCCACCGGTGGCACCTTCGTGCCCGGCAACTATGGCATCACCTACGTCGACGGAAGGCTGGTCGTGACGCTGACCGCGCCGGTGGTCCCGCCGGTGGTGGTGCCTGAGGTCCTGCCGGTGGTCCCACCACCCGGGGCGCCGGTCATTTTGCTGGTCACGCCGCCCCAGTTGAGTACCTTGGTGCCGGTCGTGCCGCCACCGGTCGCGCCGCCACCGGTCATGCCGCCTAAGGTCGTACCGCCTCCGCCAGCGCCGCTTGTCGTGCCGTCCGCACCGCCACAGGTGGCGCCGGTACCGCCGCCGCCGCCAATCTATGTGGCACCCGTGCGTGCGCGCAAGCAGGATCGCAACTGAGCACCGGATGACGGGCCACCGGTATCGCTGGGATCGCCGCTCGCGAGCGAGGGTGGCCCAGCCAACGGCTGGGCGGGTGTTCTGCCTGGCGCTGTGGGTTTTGTCCGGGCCTGCGCTAAACAGCGCGGCTGCGGCGGGACCGGCCAGTCCTGCGCCGCCGGCGCGCGCGAATTTTGCCCAGGAGCCCGCCTCTGCCGACGCGCGCTACGTTGCCGATTGGGCAATCGGGTCGGGTGACAGCCAGGGCCTGCCGTTCCTGGTCGTCGACAAGAAACAGGCCCGGGTCTACGTCTTCGCGGCAGACGCCAGCTTGCGCGGCACCGCGCCGGCGTTGCTGGGTTTGGCGGTGGGCGACGAGGCAGTGCCCGGCATCGGGGACCGCAAGTTGTCGACCATCCGCCCCGACGAGCGAACCACGCCCGCGGGCCGCTACCTGACCTCGATCGACCGCAATCTCCAGGGTCATGAAATTCTCTGGGTCGACTACGCCAGCGCGCTCTCGCTGCACCCGGTGATCACGACCAACGCCAAGGAGCGTCGTGCAGAGCGCCTCGCCAGCCCAACGCCGCTGGACAACCGGATTTCCTACGGCTGCATCAACGTCACGGCGGACTTCTTCCGCGAGGTGGTGAAGCCGGTTTTCACGCGCACGAACGGCATCGTCTACGTGTTGCCGGAAACCCGGCCGGTGCAGCAGGAGTTCGCCCCGCACTGAGCGTCCACGCGCCGCCCGGGTGCGGATTCGATTCAAAGCCCGGCGACGCGGCCATTGGGCGGATTCAGCGCCCAACACAGGCGTCTGGGCATCTGGAGGTTCGCGGCTGCCGGGTTGGAAGGTCTTTGGCCGTTACCAGCGCGCAGGATTGGACCTGATCTCAGGTTTGGCCCTTGTGTTGGCCATGGCTTGCCAGCACAGCGCGAAGCGCCACCCCGGCTGCAGGCTGTGTCCCGTGTCGATTGATATCCGACAGCGCAAGCGGCTCAGGCAGCGAAGTGCAGCTCCGGCTCGCCGGCCCGGGCACTGGGCGGCGGCTGCGTATCCAACCCCGGGTTAGCAAGAATACTTTCGATCACCGCCCGCTCCAGGATGGCGGCGATGACCTTGATCTCCTCGGCGCCGCAGTTCGGGCCTCGCTGTAGCCGCGCCCGCGTCGGTTGCGCCGGCGCCTGTAGCCATGACCACTGATCGGCGCCGAGTCAGCTTTTCGGTCGATTCGCTGTTCACATTCGACCCGTCGTACAGCAGGCCGGACGCCGTGACGGCGCTCGATACGTTCGCGAATAAACTACAGGGCACCGGCTCCGATGTCATTACCGTCGAGGGTCACACCGACCGGCTGGGCACCTCCGACAACCCGCGCGACTTGGCCTCTCACCACGCCACCGGCGCCAATAGCCAAGGGCTTAGACGCCAGCGCTGCCCAGGTGCGGCAGGCTGCGCTGCTGCTCGGCATGGGCCAGGCCCTGCGGCGGCCCCTTGCCGCCATGGAGGGGCTGGACCCACTGCTGACGGCTTGGGCAAGCCGCCGCGCCTGGCGATCCGGTGACCGCGCTGGCCTTGGCGCAGGCCCGCAACATCGGCGCCGACCTGAAGGCCCTGATCACGCGGATGCCCGGACCCTGCTGGACTCTGGTGTCGGCGCAGCACCCGCCGGCGCCGTCAGAAATGCATCTTCAGGTTGGCGCCCAGGGCCCAGGCCTTGCCACGCGGGCTCTGTGCGTCGGGCTGCGGCCAGAAATGGCCGGCCAGGATCTCGCCCAGCAGCCAGTCCTGGTGCAGCGGCTGCTCCCACTTGACCAGCAGGCCATAGTCCGATGCGCCCACGCCAAGGCCGTGGCGGCCGGTGCCGCTGAGCAAGGCTTCCAGCGACAGCCGCCGCAGCCGCGGTAAGACCTGGTAGACGCCGAGACCGCTGGACCATTCGAAGTTCTGGGTCTGCTGCGTGATGGTGGCGGCGTTCAGCCAGCGCAGCACCAGGGTGGGCGACAGCGTGTAACCGTAGGTCAGCGCGGTGGTCGAGCCGAACTGGTCGGCCGCGGTCCAGAACAGAGTCTCGCGGAAATCCAACTGCTGGTCAGGCGCCAGCGTCCAGGCCTTGTTGTAGCGGGCCTGGGCGTACGGCTTCAGGCCGGCGCCCACGCCCACCCGCAGGCCCACGCCCTGCGGCAGGGTCAGGCCCAGGCCGGCCAGCACGCCGCGGTCGCCCGGCCGGTTGGTCAGCAACTGCTGGCGCCGGTTGAAGGCCTCTGGGGTGTCCTGGATCGCCGCGCGCTGGTCGTCGCGGCCGATGAACAGGTAGGCATAGCGCTCCACATTGGGCAGCTTGAACTCGGCCGAGAAGCGCACGTCCAGCTTGATCTGCCGGTCGCTGCGATGGAACAGCTCGAGCGCCAGCCGGCCTTCGGAGACCTTGCCGCCCTGTTCGAATGGCAGGTCGCCGAACCAGCTGTCGACCCGCCGCGCAAGCCAGTCGGTGGCGTCGCGGGTGCGCTGGCGGGTGCTTTCCATGACCCGGATCGCCGAATCTGGCAGCAGTTCGGGCTCGGCAGTCTCGGGCTTCTGGGCCAACAAGGGGGCTTGGGCGGCGGCCACGCCGGCCAGCAACAGGCCGGCGCTGGCCAACAGCCATGCCAGGGCCGCGGGCCGCCGGGGCGGGCACTGCTGGGCGTGCAAGCAGGGCGTTTTCATTCGTGTCTGAGCGCCTCGATGGGGTCCATGAGCGCGGCGCACCGGGCCGGAAAGCAGCCAAACACCACGCCGATGAAGGCTGAGAACAGCAGCGCCAGCAGGTTGATCGAAGTGGCGAAAGTATAGGGTACGACCATCACGCCCGACAGCACGTGGGACGCCGCCGTGGCAACCAGTATCCCGATGATGCCGCCCACCAGCAGGCTGTCGGCGGTCACCGCGCCGAGCAGGCTGGTCAGCACTCCCATGGTGCTGGACAGGGTGTCGGCCAGTTGCAGAATGTCGAAGATGTTGAAGTTGTCGTCGCCGGCCTCGGCGAGCTTGCGGCGCTCGCTCAGCAGCTGGCACAGGCTGGCCTTGATCGGTGCGCCGCCGGCCGACCAGGCCTCCGGCGGCACCAGGGACGGGCCCGCCAGGTTGGCGTCGGTCACCGGGGCCCAGGCGGCGCAGGCCGCCAGGCCCAGCAGCGCGCTGGTGGCCAGCGCGGGCCGCGCTTGGCGGGCTGGTCGGGGCTCAGGGCGGGGTTGGGCATGGGGCTTCGGTCGGCATCGGCGATGCTGAGCGGCGGCAGCCCTCGACGTCTGTTCGCTGCCGCACCCAGCTGCAGCGGCCTCAAGCGCCGGGCAGCATGCGCCGCAGGGTGTTGTCGCGGGTGATGAAGTGGTGGACCAGCGCGGCCAGGCTGTGCGCGGCGATCAGGAAATAGCCGACGGTACCCAAGGTCTCGTGGACCTCCTCGACCTGTTCGGCCAGGCCCTTGTCAGCCGCCACCAGCGCCGGCCACTCGAAGCCGAAGAAGGGGATGGGCTTGCCGGACGCACTGAGCAGCAGCCAGCCCAGCAGCGGCATGGCCAGCAGCCACAGGTAGAGCAGGCCCTGCACGGCGGCTGCCAGCCGGGCCTGCCAGACCGGCAGCGGTGGCCGCGTGGCCGGGGCAGTGCCGTGCAGCCGGGCCAGCAGGCGCAGGCCCAGCAGCCCCAGCACCGCCAAGCCGAGCATGAAGTGCCAGGTCTTGAGGTCCTCGCGCGGAAGGCTGCCCTTGGGATAGTGCTCGCGCAGGTTGATCACGGCATAGGCCGCGATCAGCAGCGCCAGCGTCAGCCAGTGCAGCGCGATGGTGGCCGCGCCGTAGCGGCCCGGGCTGGGGTCGACCGGGCTTTGGGCATGGCAGCCTTCAGCGCTTCAGGACGAGTTCGTCGTGGATGCTGTGCGCGCCCGGAGTGGCGCGGGCGATGGCCTTGGCGCTGTCGACCTGCTCCTGGGTGTCGACCGTGCCGATCAGGCGCACATCGCCCTTGGTCACCACGACCCGGATATTGAAGCCCTTGAGGATCCCGTCACTCATCAGCGAAGTGGTGACCTTGGTGGTCACGTCGGCGTCGTCGACCTGGGCGGCGGGCGCCGTGGCGGGTGCTGCCACCGAGGCCAGCACCGGCGTGTCGGTCTTGCCGCATGCGCCCAGCAGGACGGTGGCGAAGGCTGCGCCGATCAGGCAGCAGGCGAGCGGGGTGGTGAGCCGGGCCATGGTTCAGTGTCTCCAGACGGATGGGTCGTCAGCAACGACCTGACCACAGCATCCGTGGGCGCAGGCGCCAGCGTCCGTGCGCTGGCGCACACAGGCCGGCCGCCGGTTTGCGCTGGGTCATGCGCGAGCCATGGTCGCCGGGCGGCTGGCCTGGGCTGCCCTGGCCGACCAAGCGCCCTTGCAGGCCGGCCGGCCTGCCCACGGGGATGCGCATGTTCAACCGGCGCGGCCGCAGGTGACGCTGGCCCTGGGCACCTGTCACCGGTGACTGCGGGCCGCTGCTGCGCGAGGCGCCCTGTTGGCGTCGTGCAGCGAGATCACGATCGTCGCCTGTTGGTCGGCGCCCGCTACCGCGACCGGCGCTTGCGGGCTGCGCTGCCTACCCGCCTGGCGACGCATCGGGTCCGCGACGAAGTCATCGGCGGGGTGGTCGAGGTTGGCGCTGGCCGCGCTGCGGCGTTTCCGGGCCTTGAACTCGATCTCGGCCGATTTGGCCGCCTGGCTCACCTCTCGCTGTCGTGATCGGGGGCATGGCGGCCGGGGCTTGGCTTGCCGGGTCAGCGGCTGCCGGTGACCTCGATGTCGACGCGGCGATCAGGCTGCAGGCAAGCGATCAGCTTGGCGCTGGGTGCCTTGCCCTTGCAGTCGGCCGTCGCGGTCACCGGGCTGCCTTCGCCCATGCCCTTGGCGGTGATCTTGGCGGGGTCCACCTTGCGCTCGGTCACCAGATAGCTCTTGACCGCATCGGCGCGCCGCTGCGACAACTGCTGGTTGTAGGCGTTGGTGCCCAGCCGGTCAGTGTGCCCTTCGACGGTGATCTGGTCGAACCGCGTGCCCGCCAGCTTGTCCGCAAAGGCGTCAAGGGCGCCGCGGCCCTCGGGCTGCACGGCCGACAGGTCGAAGCCGAACATCGATTCTGCGCTGAAGCTCAACCGTTGGCGGACCACCGGGGCGGCCGCCGGTGTCGGCACCAGCACCGCCACCACCACTGGCGCCGGCTGCGGCGTCGGGGCAGGGGCCGCGGCGGGCGCCGGGGCCGGCACCGGGGCCACATAGGGGCTGCCGCTCGTTCGAATCGGTGCGGAGGTGGGCGCGCGGCCGAACGGGAACACCAGGCTGACCAGCACCGCGTCGGCATTGCCCTCGTGGCCCATCGAGTCGTCGATGCGATAGCGCTCGGCTTCCAGGCGCATCAGGAAGCCCGGGCTGAAGGCGTACTGCAGGCCCAGGCCGGCCTTGTAGTTGGTGGCCTTGCCGCTGGGGCTCGGGTTCAGCGGCGTCGTCGCGCCGCTGCCGACGAACTCACCGCGGGTGCGGGCGTACTGGGCGCCCACGCGGCCTAGCACCGACCAGTGATCACTCAGCGGCAGGCTGCCCACCAGGTCGAGATTCAGGCCATCGCTGCGAAGCCGCCCTTTTAGGCTGCCGGCCGGTGTGGTGGTGGAGGCAACGCTCATCTCGCCGAGTCGAAAGTAGCCCCCTTCGAGTGCCCAGAAGGGCGTCATCTGGTAGCCCAGGAAGGCGCGGTAGGCGGTATCGCGGCGGTCTGCCGTCGCGCCGTTGCTGGTCACACCCGCGGGCAATTGGCTGTCGACGATGGCTTGGCCATCGGTCTTGGCTTGCGACGGGCCGGCCGACAAGCCGAAGTATTGGTAGTTGCTGTCTTGAGCCAGCGCGGGGTTGGCCGCGGTGACGGCCAGGCAGGCCAGGGACAGCAAGTGCAGGGAGAGGATTTTGCTCATGGGTTGCTTTCAGGGCTTGGAGTCAGCCGTCGGACTTCGTGCGTGTCGAGGGACGCGTCGTTGCCAGCTTTGGCAGGGCGCTGCACGGGGCTGCCGCGTGAGAGGGTTTTAGAGCCCGCAAGGCCCGGGGTCTGTGCGCTGCCGAACCCGGCGGCCAGCAGCGGCCGGCGCGGCCGTGGCCGCACTGCGTCAGCGTGGGACGGCGAACAGACGGTGGCAGTGTGGCGGGCGCAGGCTGCGTCTTGGAGGAATCGCATGAGCCTACTCAATCCCGCCCTGTCGTCCCACGCCGCAGCCGCGCCGACTCCCTATCCCTTGGCCGGCATAGGCTTGCCTGGGGCCAAAGTCCATGTTTATGGCAGTTGCCCCAATGACCGCGACTTCGTCGCCCTGCAGACCTGCCTGCGGCCCACCGGGGGCCTGGCACGTGGCGATGACCTGGCGCTGCGCCTGGGTGAGGGTGAGCCTGGCGGGCATGCGCGCCTGGCCCGCTTGATTGTCTCGGGGCAGCTGTTCAGCTTCGCCTGGCTGGGCAACTACTGGTTGCCGATGTTCCAATTTCACGCCGCCGGCCTGGGCCTGCGCGATGAGCCGCGCGCCGTGTTGCGTGAGTTGGTGGAGGTGCTCGACGGCTGGTCGCTGGCGCTGTGGTTCGTGCAGCCCTGCACTTGCCTGGCGGGCCGCTGCCCGCTGGCCCTGTTGTTCAGCGATCTGCCCGCTGTGCTGCAGGCCGCGCGCTTGCAGCGCTATGTCGTCAAGGGTTGAATACAACGGGTGCGCTGTGTTCGCCAGCGCACGGACCCAGTGCCGCTGCCTGGCGAATGGCAATCTCAAACGCAGAGGCTTGGCTGCGCACACTACCTTGTGCCGAGCGATCTCCAGCAGGCGGCTGTCGACTGGGCGGGCAATGGCCTAGGACTGCACGGTCGAGTCGACGATCACGCGCTCCAGATCAGGCTGGCAGCACCGCCATGATTCGACGTCACAGGCGCCGAGCAGTTCCTCACCGAGAAGCTGCTTGGTCGGCAGCTTTTGACGGCCCAACTTCGGAGCCAGAGATGCTTCGATCGCGCCCCAGGGCATGCGCGTGGACAGCACCGCAAGCGGGTGCTTCAAATCGAAGATCGCGCCGAGTCGGGACGAAAATAGAGGCTGTGGCCGTCGACAGCGGTGGTCAATTACATGGAATTTCCATCTATTGGATTGAATCGCGTGAGATCATATCATTCAAATTGAAAATAAAGTGCTTTAAAAAATAATTTCATATTCTTCAGGGCCGACTCAATGGAAGCCACTGCATCGCCGACTCGTTGGCTTCCAGTGCCTATACGCCGGACTCAGCATGGCGCTGGTGAGCTGCGTGCAGGGCCTGTTGGGCAAGCAGCACTACCTCATTGGCCTGCGGTTCTCTACCCGCCCGTCCTCGAGTGACTTCATCGCGGCATGGAACTCGCCGAGGCTGCATGCCACCAGTTGCAGCGAGTGCAGCCGGAGCAACCAGTGCAGCGCCTCCGATTCGTTGGATTCCATTGTCCAGGTGCCGTACTTAGCGTACCGCTGGTGGGTTGCGTACAGGGCTTGCTGGGCAAGCAGCACTACCTCATCAGCCTGCGGTCCGCTGCCCACCCGTGCTCGAGCGAAGGCTTCGCTCATGTTGACGGTGTCGGCCAGGTTCAACCAAGCCTGCTGGCTGTCGAACTGGGTCAGCGAAAGGATGACCAGGCCGACCCGGGAGGCGACATCCGCTCTGCTCAAGTAGCGCTTCTGGTTCGCCGCAATCACCATGTCATTGAGAAAGACCGGGCGGGGGTGGGCGGGGACGGGATCGCTGGTGACTTGCATCCATTGCTCTTTAATGGGATTCCTGCTCATTTAATTCTCTTTCGGAATTCGATATGAAGGTGGTACGACAAATCCCCAGCGCCCGTTCAGGGACGTACGACGATCTGATTCTTGATTTCCTTCACCCCGTTGACATCCCGCGCGATCTTCTCGGAGGTGGTCTTCTCGAGCGAGTTCTTGGCGAAGCCGGACAGCATCACCGTGCCATTGAGCGTCTCGACGCTGATGCTTGAGCCAGCCACGTTCTTGTTCTCGTAGAAGCGGCTCTTGACCTGGGTGGTGATGGTGGCGTCGTCGACGTAGGCGCCGGTGGTCTCCTGACCGCGGCCGACGGCACAGCCCGATCCGGCGGCGAGCGCGATGGCAGAAATGGCGGCGGCGATTGCGGTGCGAATGATCATGGTCAATCTCCAGTGTGAATGTGGACGCGAGCTTCTCTCCACATGCCGGGCCGAGAACAACATTGAGTCTGCCAAAATGACTTCGCAACTTCCGCGGCCGGCGTGTGTATCGGCTCGCCGTCAAGGCTAGGCTATGTGCGGGTAAACATCTGTGCGGTACCGAACACGGGCCCGGCGATATCCGGGTTTCTCCGGTTTGAGTTCCTAAATGACTTGCGTTGCCTTGGCGGTCAGGCGCGTTAGCGCAAACGGCAACACCAGCGTGGGCATCGCGGCGACCTTCCGGCTGACGCAGGACCCCATTGAATCACCGGCGGGCCCATGAGTTCCAGGTGACTGGCCAGTTCCAGCACTTTCTCGCGCAAGCGGGTCTGGACGGCTTGCGACCACTGGGCCATGGTCGCGAAAGGCCAGACCGGCAGGTCGGCATGCTCGCGCCTGAGCCTCAAAAAATTGCCCTGGGCCGTGATGAACGGCACCGTGCTGACGCCGACCGACGCGTTCACCGCCGCGCTGTAGGCGTTGAGCTCATTGCGAACGTCGCGCAATGACGCCAGGTCCTCCCGGCCGTCGGCCGCCAGGG
>CANGHK010000097.1 GCA_947453625.1 Burkholderiales bacterium | reverse complement strand
CTGAAGAATCGCGACCTGGCGCAACTGCTGCCGCACAACTGGCGCCCAGCCAGCGTCATCGCCGAGCCCGGCACCGTCGCCGCAACCCTGTAGACGCACTCAGCACATCGCCGGCCGCTGCGCAAGGATGGGGTTCGCGGGACGCTTACAGCGAACCGGCAGTCACGGCCAATGGCCTCCCTCAATGAGCGGCCGCTGGGCGCCACCTTGGCCGGTGGATACAGACGCGCCAGTTGGGGGCTGGGTGTATCCCCGCCCTGTTCGCGTGGCGAGCCATTTCGCCCCAGTGCTGCCGTGCGAGCGCCGTTGATTGCGAGGCGCTGGTTGCTCAACCCCAGCTCGCGCAACTCAACCGAGGTGCGAGCCGCCTCTGAGATCGCGCCGCGGTCAGGCCGGGTCACCAGGATGACTGTGGTTTTCGCGGGGTTGCCCAGCGTGTCGAGCGCAGCCTTGAAACGAACCTCCTGCATCTTCAGGCCCGAGTGCGGGCCCAGGCAGGATGCGCCGCGGTCGTTGCCATCCAGGAAGCCGGTCCAGGCCTTGGGCAGGCTGAGCAGGCGCAGTGTGTGCCCGGTCGGCGCTGTGTCGAAGACGATTTGGTCCCAGGCTTGCGCGCCGTCGGCCAGCAGGGACGAGAACTCGTCGAACGAGGCGATCTCGGTCGTGCAGGCACCCGGCAGTTGCCCACGCACGGTCGACAGTTCCTCCGCGGTCGCGCTCGCGACCATCTGCGCCAGCACGCGCTGGCGATACGACTCGGCGGCGTTGGCGGGGTCGATGTTGAGGACCGACAGGCCGGGCGCGCCGGGCACCGGGACAGGCGTGTTGCGCAGTTCGATGCCGAGCATATCGTCGAGATTGGATGCAGCATCGGTGCTGACGAGCAGCACCTTCTTGCCGGCATCGGCCAGCGTCAGCGCGGCAGCCGTGGACAGCGAGGTCTTGCTACAGCCGGGATGGCTTGTTTGGCGGCATTCAGGCGGTGGATTACCTCAGTCACTGACTTTTTTGTATCAATTCGATCTTGTAGCCATCGGGGTCGGTGACGAAGGCGATCACCGTGTCGCCGCCCTTGACCGGCCCGGGCTCACGGGTGACCGCGCCGCCCAGCGCCGCAGCCTTGTCGCGCAGGCCGTTGCAGGTGGCCGCGACATCCGGCACGCCGATCGCGATATGGCCAAAGGCGCTGCCCATCTCGTACTGGGCTACGCCGTAGTTGTAGGTCAGCTCGATCTCGGCCTGGCCCGGGTTGCCGCCATAGCCGACGAAGGCCAGGTCGTATTGCTGCTCGGGCCGCAGCGTCTTGCGCAGCAAGTCCATGCCCAGCACCTGGGTGTAGAAGTCGATGGAGCGTTGCAGGTTGCCGACCCGCAGCATGGTGTGCAGCATGCGCATGGTGATCCTTGGGGTTTGACGGAGCGCGCAGTGTGCCTGATCGGCCAGGGTCGGGTCAGGCGCGGGGCTTGTCCCGGTCGAGCCAGATGCCCAGGCCCTGGGCATTGAGTTCGATGTCCAGACCGAGCAGGTCCAGGCCTTTTTCGATGTCGGCCAAGCCGTGGTGTTGCAACTGATCCTGGCAAATCGCTGCCAGCCCCGACTTCAGGGCGGCGTGGCGATCGGGTGCGTCGCGCAGCGCGGTCGCCATCGCCACCATGGCATCGATCTGCTCGAACAACAGCCCGGCCAAGTGGGGGATGCCCTCGATCCGGCCATAGTGGGTGAGGTACATGCAGCGTGGCTCGGCCGCCAGCAGCCGGTTGATCGAATGCCGCAGCGCCCCGGGCTCGAACTGCACCGGGGAGGATGTGGGCATCGCCCAGGGACCGGCGGCGGTGTCGAACTCGCGGTAGCTCAGGCCGAAGGTGTCGCCGGTGAACCAGCCCTGGCTGCGTTCGTCCCACAGGCAATGGTGGTGGCGGGCATGGCCGGGGGTGTCGATGAAGCGCAACGGGCGGCCAGCCAGCTCGATCGTCATGCCGTCGCTGGTGGCCTGCACCCGTTCGGCGGGCACCGGCACCAGCGTGCCGTAGGCGCGGTCCATCTCGGCCTGGCCATAGACCGCCAGCGCGCCCTGGTAGAGCGCCTGGGGGTCGATCATGTGGCGCTCGCCGCGCGGGTGCACCAGCAGCGTGGCGCGCGGCAGCGACTGCATCAGCAGACCAACGCCGCCGGCGTGGTCCAGATGCACATGGGTCGGGATGACGTAATCCACCGCGTCGCGCGACAGGCCCAGGTCGTCCAGCGCGGCGAGCAGGCGTGGCACCGCGAAGTTGGTGCCGGTGTCGATGAAGGCGGCGCGGCCGGCTTCGACGATCAGGAAGGACGCGTCGAACAGCGGCCGGTAGAAGCCGGTGTCGATGACATGCACGCCATCGGCCAGGGATTGAACATAGGGCAAGGTCATGGTGGGGGCGGGAAGTCGGGCCGGGTTCGGCGACAGGCAAGAGAAAGGGCAGGGGATCGCCCTGCCCGGTGGGGATGGCTGGGGGGCCAGGCGTCGGACGGTCTCAGCCCTGGCTGTTGGCCACCAAGGCCCAGAGCCGGCCGAGATCAGCCGCGCCGTCATTGCCCTGCACGCTGCGCAGCACCTGCACGGCCTTGGCCTTGTGCTTGCCGCTTTGAAGCAAAGCCTGGCCCAGCCGCAGCTTGGCATCCTCGGGGTGCTTGAGCCCGCCCTTGGCGATGCCTTGTTCGATCAGCGCGACCGCCTTGTCGGCCTGGCCCATCGTGGCGTAGGCGTAGCCTATCTGCACCAGGTCGCCGCCGTCCTTGTTGGCCGCCGCAGCGGTGGCACGCTGGTCTATCGAGGCCTTGCCTTCCGTCTCCTGCTTGTTCGCCAGATCGCGCAGCCGCTTGTGGCGCTCGGCCTCCGCGCCGGTGCCCAGCGCGCCGGCGGCAAAGCCCTTGTCGACGATGGATTTGCCCTCAGCCGGATAGCCGGCTTGCAAGGCCAACTGCGACATCTCCATGTACTCGTCGGTCTTGGCCAGCGAGCCGGTGGCCAGCTTCAGCCGCATCACGTCGAGCGAGAAGCGGTCAGCAAATCCGCTCTTGCGCTGCAGTCGGGCCAGGTAGATCGCCCAGTAATCCTTCTTCGGGTAGTTGAAGAGCAGTTTTTCCAGTGTGGCGGCCTGGCCGGCGTTGTTGCCGGTGCGCTGCTGCGCATCAGCCAGGCGCAACAGGTCGCCCTCCTCGGGCCGCTTGCCGGCTTGCTCGGCGGCGGCCACAGCAGCGGCGGCCTCCTTGGCGATCGCGCCGTAGTCGCCGCTGGCACCCTGCAGGTAGGCCTGCAATTGCTTGAGCGTGGCGCTGTTGTTGCCGGCCGCCTGGGCCTTCTGCACCCACTGTGCGGCCTTCGCGTTGTCCTTGGCCGACGCATAGGCCGATGCCAACTGCTCGGCGACTTGGCCCTGCTCGCTCCCGCTCACCTTGCCGTACAGTGATTCCAGCGCCTGGATCGCCGCGGCGCTGTCGCCCGCCCGCTGGGCGGCCGCGGCCTTCATGCGGTCGATCTGCAGGGCTTCGGCGGAGGTCTTGTTCGGCGCGGCCTCGGCCTCGCGGACCTTGGCCAGGGCTTCTTTGCCTTTGCCGACCTTGATGAGGTCGTGGGCCTGCTGTAGCGGCTTGCCCACCTCGGGTCGCAGCGCCTGGGCTTGGGCCAGCGTCATGGCGCCGGCCAGCAGCAACGCTGCCGCGGCGGTTTGAAGCATCTTCATCGTCGGACTCAATTCAAGAACTGTTCGTTGCCGACCAGGCCGATCTTGGTCACCCCCAGGCGTTGAGCGCTGGCCATCACCATAGCCACCACCTTGTAGCTG
Organism: Burkholderiales bacterium; assembly: GCA_947453625.1. GTDB lineage: Bacteria > Pseudomonadota > Gammaproteobacteria > Burkholderiales > Burkholderiaceae_C > Pseudaquabacterium. The sequence goes on along the minus strand of CANGHK010000097.1, from coordinate 6,173 downwards.
ACCAGCTTGTTCGGGCGCAGGTGCACCTCGGGCTGGTCGGGCATGGCGGCGACCATCGCCAGCTTGTTCTCCAACTCGGCGCGGTCGGCCACGATGGCGCCGTTCCAGCCTATCGTGCCGTCGAAGTCGACATCGATGCGAACGATCTCTGGCGGCTTGGGCGGCGGGCTGCTCGGGCCTACCGGCATGTTCATCTTGACCGCGTGGGTCTGGATCGGGATCGTTATTATCAGCATGATGATCAACACCAGCATCACGTCGATCAGCGGCGTGGTGTTGATGTCCATCATCGGGGCGTCTTCGTCGCCGCCGCCGCCTACTTGCATGGCCATGTCAGTGCTCCTGCGTTGAGGTTACGCGCGATGCATGAAGCGCGCGCAACCCAGCTGACGCCGCGGAGCCGGCTCTGCCGGGCCGCTGGCGTTTGCCCCCTTGAGGGGGAGGCGCCGAAGGCGCTACGGGGGTGGGTCATTGGTTCGGTGGCGGTTCGGTGATGAAACCCACCTTGGCGATGCCGGCGCGCTGGCAGGCCACCACCAGGCGGCCCACGCTCTCGTAGCGCGCGTCCTGGTCGCCGCGGATATGCACCTCGGGCTGCGGGTCCTTGATCGACTCCTTCTTCAGCTCCCTGACCAGGGACTCGGCGTCGGGCATCTTGCGGGTGTTCCAGTAGACGTCGCCTTCCTTGCTCACCGCCAGCAGGATGTTTTCCGGCTTGGTCTGCGTCGGCAGGTTGCGCTCTTTGGGGAGTTGCAGCTGCACGCTCTGCGTGACCACCGGGATCGTGATCAGGAAGATGATCAGCAGCACCAGCATCACGTCGACCAGCGGCGTGGTGTTGATGCTGGAGTTCATCTCATCCTCGTCGCCGTCAGGCGACCCGACCTGCATGGACATGGCTTACTTCTTTGCAGACAGCAGCACGTTGTGCACGTCGCCCGAGAAGGCGCGAACCTTCTCCATCACCGTCTTGTTGCGGCGAATCAGCCAGTTGTAGCCCATCACCGCGGGCACGGCCACGGCCAGGCCGAAGGCGGTCATGATCAGCGACTCACCCACCGGGCCGGCGACCTTGTCGATGGAGGCCTGGCCGGCGATGCCGATGGCAGTCAGCGCGTGGTAGATGCCCCAGACGGTACCGAACAGGCCGACGAAGGGCGCGGTCGAGCCGACGGTGGCCAACACCGCCAGGCCGTCCTGGGTCCGGCTCTGGACATTACCTATCGCGCGGTCCACGCTCATCGTGATCCAGGTGTGGCGGTCTATCTGTTCGACCAGCGTGCCCTCGTGATGCTCATCGGCCTTGACGCCGGATTCGGCGATGTAACGGAAAGCGCTGCTCTCGTCGAGCATGCCCACGGCCTGCTTCATCGAGCCGGCCTTCCAGAACGCATCGGTGACTTTTTCTGCGCTCTTGAGCAGTTTGCGCTGTTCAAACAGCTTGGTGAAGATCACATACCAGGAGCCCATGCTCATGATGATCATGATGATCAGCGTGCCGCGCGCGACGAAGTCGCCCTGGCTCCACAGCGCATCCAGGCCGTAGGGGTTGGCGACCTCTTCCTTGGCCACGGCGGCGACTGGCGCCTGTGTCGGGGTGGGCGCGGCGGACTGGGTGGTTGGGGCCGAAGCCTGGGCCAGCGCCGGAACGGGTGCGGCGAAAGCGGCAAGCGCCAGCAGGGCAGCGGCCAGGGGCGCGCGCAGGGTTTGCATCAGGGACATGGTGGCTCCAGGAATAGATGTTCGGAAAATCGGGGTCAAGGGTGGTGCAGGGCAGCAGCCTGGGTCGCAGTCACACCGTACTGACTGCTGGCATCGCAGTAGCCATCGCTGAACCGGCAGGGGTGTGCGCTTCAGGGCGCTGAAGTGTCAATCGGTCTTCCAGACGTAGTCGACCACGGTGGTGCCTCCAATGGGCTTGCCGCTCTCGTCCACGCCGGGTTTGAATCGGCACTTGCTGAGGGCGTCGATCGCAGTGCGGTCCAGCAGTCGATGCTCTCGCGAGGCGCCGGCCGAGCGCTCGATCTCTGCCTTGGAGACCATGCCGGTGGCGTCCACGGTGAAGCGTATCTTGCTGGTGCCGGTGGCATCGGCGCGCAGCGCGGCCGCCGGGTACTCGGGCTTCTCGCAACTGCTGACGTCGATGCGCGCGGGCACGGCCTGGACCCGAGGCGCCGGGGGGGCCGCCACCGGCGCGGCTGCCACCGGCGCCGGTGCCGGGGCTATCGTCACCGGTGTCGGCGGTGGCGCATCACGGGTGACGGTGATCGCCGGCGCCAACTGCGGGGTGCTCACCTGCACTTCTGGTGGCGGCATGTACGACGGCGGGGGCATCGCCATCTTCGGCGGCGGTGGCAGGTTCTCGGGCGGCGGCGGCGGCGGTGGCTTGACCTCGTCGATGATCTTGGTCTCTATGGGTGCCTTGATCACGTCGACGATCTTGCGGCCCAGGCCGTTGACCAGGGCATAGCCCAAGATGACGTGCAGCACGGCGACGACGATGAGTCCGATCGGATGTTTGCCCGGGTTTCGTTGCTGGGTTGCGTAATCCACTGTCTGACCTCCAGACGACTCGGCGATGTGACGCCGAATCTCTGTGCTTCTTGTTGATGAGTCGGCTTTGCGCGCCGCAGGCAGCCTTGTCGGCTGCGACCGACCGGAATATAACTTGAAACATTACGATACCAGTTCGGCATGACACTATTGCGCGTCGCCGGCCGGGCGGCAGATGTCAGCGCGAAAACGCGGTTGCAAGCCCGTCCGTTGTCGGCAGCACCTGGCCGGCGCGTCCGCCATGGATCGGGCTCAGAACGCGTAGGCCATGGCGAACACTGCGGTGGGCGTGCTGGCCTGGCGGGTCAGCGGGCTGTTCTTGGCATCTCCCAGCAAGGTGCCGATCGACAGCGCCGTGGTGAAGGACAGGCGTTGGCTGACGAAGTAAGTCAATGAGCCGTTGACCTTGGCTTCGCGCAGGCCTGCCCCGGCACTGTAGACCGCGTGGCTGCTGCCGGCGGCCTGTGCCGGCGTGACGCCGAAATAGGCCTGCATGTAATCGGCATTGGCCAGCGAGACGGCCGCGCCCAGCGTCAGCCGCCACTGCGTTGCCAACTGGGTGGCGTGGCCTGCGCCCAGATCGATCACCAGGCCGCGGCCGTCATTGCCCGAGCCGTAGCGCAGCGACGATGTCAGAAAGAACTCGCGCGACGGAAAGTAGTTGAGGAAGGCACCGACCTGGGGCTTGATGTCGACGTCGCCCATGCCACGCAAGACCTCCGAACGACTTTGCTTGCGGCCCAGGTCGGCGGTCAGGCGCAGGCCGTACTGCAGGTCGTCGCGCTTGGCGAAGTCGTAGCCCAGGCCGTTGCTGGTACCTGCGAACCAGCCGCTGGTCCATTGGTAGTCCAGCAAGGGCAGCACCATGTTGCGCCGCTCGTTCGAGCCCTGGTACTGGGTGCCGGCGATGTAGCCCAGGCCGACTGTGCCGCCGTCAGTGCCTGCGGCCGCGCCGTACAGGCGCACGGCGTCGAAGGCCTGGGCAACGGTGGCGGGTGCGGCGAGCGCGATGGCCGCGGCGATGGTGGCGGACTTGAGGGACGGGAAGGCAACAGGCATCAAGAAACTCCAGGGCAGAGGGCAGGGACGGTGGGTGGGATTCTGTCCGAGCGCCGCCTGCTGTGCTGCAATTGCCCTCGGCGGTCGCCGGCGTGCTCTACACCGTGGCAACCGGGGCCAGCGCTAGCATGCGGGGCAAGCCTCATCGCGCAACCGGCCGACCCGTGCCACAACCCCTATGGACCCACTGCCTGCCCTCAGCGCCCTCGGGCTGGAACTGCCCAGCCCAGCCTACATCTTCGGCGCGATCGTCTTTGGTCTGGTGGGTTGGGCCGCGTTCCGGCGCGGCCGCAGCAGTGGGCGCAGAACCACGGTGTGGCTGGGCGTCGCGCTGATGGGCTACCCCTACCTGGTGCCTGGCACAGTGGCGCTCTACGGGGTGGGCCTGGCTTTGTGTGCCGGGCTCTACTTCGACCGTGGCTGAGCGCCGACCTGAAGAGGATAGGCGCGCTGTCGGCATTACCGGCAGGCGCCTGACCCGATCTACAGCACGTCGGCGTACATCCGGATCTTGTCGGCCCGGCTCGGGTGCTTGAGCTTGCGCATCGCCTTGGCCTCGATCTGCCGGATGCGCTCGCGCGTGACGTCGAACTGCTTGCCCACTTCCTCGAGCGTGTGGTCGCTGCTCATGTCGATGCCGAAGCGCATGCGCAACACCTTGGCTTCGCGGGCGGTCAGGCCGTCTAGCAACTCGCTGACGACGGCACGCAGGTTGGACTGCATCGCCGCGTCCATCGGCGCGACGTTGTGCTTGTCCTCGATGAAGTCGCCCAGCGTGGTGTCACCGTCATCGCCGACCGGCACTTCCAGCGACACGGGTTCCTTGGCGATCTTCATGATCTGCCGCACCTTCTCTTCGGTCAACTCGAGCTTTTGCGCGATCGTCGCCGCGTCGGGCTCGAAGCCGAATTCCTGCAGGTGGGCCCGGCTGATGCGGTTGATCTTGTTGATCGACTCGATCATGTGCACCGGCACCCGGATGGTGCGCGCCTGGTCGGCGATCGAGCGCGTGATGGCCTGGCGGATCCACCAGGTGGCGTAGGTCGAGAACTTGAAGCCGCGCCGGTATTCGAACTTCTCCACCGCCTTCATCAGGCCGACATTGCCTTCCTGGATCAGGTCGAGGAACTGCATGTCGCGGTTGGTGTACCTCTTGGCGATCGAGATCACCAGCCGCAGGTTGGCCTCGATCATCTCGCGCTTGGCGTCGAGCGAGGCGCGGTCGCCTTCGTTCATCTTTTTGTTGATCGCCTTCAAGTCCTCGAGCGGGATCACCACCTTGGCTTGCAAGTCGATCAGGTTGTTCTGCAACTCCTGGATCGCGGGCACGTTGCGGCCCAGGATGGCGCTGTAGGCCTTGCCGGCGCCGGCTTCGGCGATGACCCAGTCGAGGTTGAACACATTGGGCGTGAAATGATCGATGAAGTACCGCTGCGACATGCCGCACTTGTCGACCACGATTTTGCGGATCTCGCGCTCGATGTACTGAACATGTTCGACCTGCGCGCGCAGCATGTCGCACAGCCGGTCGATGGTCTTGACGGTGAAACGCACCGTCATCAACTGTTCGCTGAGCGCGAGCTGGGCTTCTCGGTACTGCACTGAGTCGTAGCCGTTTTTCTCGAATGCTGCGCCCAACTTATTGAAGCTCAGGCGCATGGCCGAGAAGCGCACCAGCGCGGTGGTCTGCATCTCGTCGAGCCGCTTGGTCATGACCTTGCTGTTGCCTTCATCGTCGTCGACCTCGCTGTCATCGAAAAAGTCGACGTCTTCCTCTGCCACATAGTCGACGGCTTCGTCGGCGGCCACGATGCCGTCGACCACGTCAGAGATCGACAGGTCGCCACTGGCGATCTTGTCGCCGTAGGCCAGGACTTCGGCCATGATCGACGGCAAGGCGGAAACCGCCAGCATCTTCGCCTGCCGCCCGCCCTCGATGCGCTTGGCGATCTCGATCTCGCCTTCGCGCGTCAGCAGGTCGAACGATCCCATCTCGCGCATGTACATGCGCACCGGATCGGTGGTTCGGCCGAAATCTGATTCGACCGTCGATATGGCAGATTCGATCGCGTCCTCGGCATCTTCGTCGGAAACTGTGGCACCCCAGCAGCCCGTTATCAGTAAGATGGCGGCGTCGGGCGTCTGCTCATAGATTGCGATGCCCAAGTCGTCGAAAAGTTTTATTATTGCTTCGATCGCGTCGTCGTCAACCATTTTTATAGGTAGGCGGTCGACGATTTCATGCAGATTCAGATAACCCCGGATCGTGCCGATCGTCAGCAGTTCCTTTAGGCCTGGGCTGCTCTTCTCGGCTTCTTCAGCGTTCAGCGCCGAGGCTTTCGGTCCGAAGTTCTGTTTCCGCGTGCGCTGATGTGGCTGGTTGTTTCCTGAGGTTTGTCTAAATTCTTTGTTGGACTCTTGATTCAAAGAATCAATTATGTCTTGCGGAATACTCCAATCATCCGCCTCAACGGGCGGGACATGATTTTTAATTGCGTAATATAGCAGTTTTGATTTTTCAATCAAGCCGTCTGAAATATCTTCAGGCGATAATATTTCAG
>CANGHK010000096.1 GCA_947453625.1 Burkholderiales bacterium | reverse complement strand
TCAGCGCGGCGCCGGCCAGGATGGGCCAGGCCGGGCGCAGGCTGGCCCAGGCGCTGGGCGCGGCCGCGGCGGCCAGGCCGCTCATCGCGCCGCGGCGCGGCCGCGGCCCGCGCTCACGCCGGGCCCGATGGCAATCGGTTCAGTCCGCACCAGCGGGCGATGAACAGCGCCAGCACGGCGGTCACCCGCTGCAGGCTGGCGATGGACACCCACTCGTCGATGCCGTGGATGTCCGCGCCCTCGGGGCCGTAGCAGGTGGACGGGATATTGCCGTAGAGGTGGAAGAAGCGCACGTCGGTGGTGGCGGTGGACGCGAACAGCGGCGCCTCGGTGCCGGCGATGTCGAGGTGGCATTGCAGCAACTGGCGTATCACCGGTTGGGCGGTGTCGACCACCAGGCCCTCGGCCTGGAAGCCCTGGTAGCTGACCTCGTACTGCACGCTGGCATGCTGCGGGTGGGCGCGGTGTGCCGCCCGCAGATGGTCTTCGACCTGGCGGCGCATGTCGGCGGGCTTGATGCCGGGGTAGAAGCCCAGCCGCAGGTCGACCCGGCAATGGGTGGGCACCGACGAGGTCCACTCGCCCCCGGCGATGCGGCCGAGGTTGAAGTTGATCGGGTGCTCATGGCCGGCAAAACAGGCATGGCGGGCGGCCGGGCGGTTCCAGGCCTGCTCGAGCTCGCGCAGCGCGTCGACCAGGTGGTTGGCAAAGGCGATCGCCGCCACCCCGGTGTGGGCATAGGCCGCATGCACCGGCACGCCGTAGACGTCGAGGGTCAGCCACATCACGCCCATCTGCGCGCTCATCACGCCCTCGCCGGGCTCGGGGATCAGCGCAGCGTCGGCGGTATAGCCCTCGACCAGGCAGGCCAGCGCGCCGTTGCCGGTGCACTCTTCCTCGACCACCGATTGCAGGTAGACCGACGCGGCGGGCTCGTAGCCCAGGCGCTGCAGCGCGCGGAAGGCCAGCGTGTAGGCGACGATGCCGGCTTTCATGTCGGCCGCGCCGCGGCCATACAACTTGTCGCCTTCGATGCGCGGCTCGAACGGCGGCGTCGTCCACAGCCGCTCGGTGCCCACCGGCACCACGTCGATATGGCCGTTGAGGATCAGCGACTGACCGCGCACCGGCCCGGCCGGCTGGTGGATGCCGACGACGTTCTGCCGGCCCGTGTAGGCGATCAGCGACGGCGAGTAACCGGGGTGGTCGCGGATCTTGTCTTCGTCGATCTCGAAGGCGTGGATGCGCAGGCCGTTGCGCTCGAACTCGCGCCGCACCAGCGCCTGCGCGCCCTGCTCTGCGCCCAGCAGCGAGGGCTCGGCGACCAGTTCGCACAGCAGCGCGACGGCCTCGTCGCGCTGACTGGCAACGGCATCGACGATCTGGGATTCGGTCAGCGGGTTCAAGGTCGAGGTGTCCATGGCGGGGCCTGTTCAGCAAGGGAGTGGCGCCGCAGGGCCTGACCGCCCTGACCGGCTGCAACAGTGGACCACCAGCGGGCGCGTTGCCGCTGTCCGCAAGGCGTCACCCTGCCCGCCGGAAGCGCAAGGGCAAACGTGCCAACCTGCCGGCTGGCGCCCCGGCCACATCGACGCGTGACGGTCGTGTTAGCATGACCCCCTGGCGTTAGTTCGTTTTATGAGCGGTAACCATGGACACGGGTGAGAGTATTGACAGGCCTTCCCCATTGACTGACATGCTGGCGGCCTTCGATGCCTGGTGCGTTCACCAGCGGCTGTACGGCCGGCTGCGGCGCGGCTCGTCGGAAGCGGTGTACCGCGCGATGTGGCATGCCCTGGCGGTCTGGTGCGTGGGCCAGACACCGCCGCTGCGCTTGCAGACGCTGGACGGCGTGAGCCTGCTGCAGTTCCTGGCCAGCCGCAGCGGCATCGCCGGGCCCGGCCGGTCGCTGACACCGCGCTACCAATGGCGGCTGCTCAGTCTGGTGCGCTGGGTGCAGGCGCACCAGGCCACGCAACAGCCAGTGACGCGCCGCAGACCCGGCAACGCCGCGGCCGAACTGATCGCCACCCAACCCGAGGTGCGGCACGCCAACGCGGCGCACGACGATGATGTGCCGGCCTGCCTGTCGGCCGCCGATATCGCGCAGTTGCTCGCCTGCCTGTCGGTCGATGGCCACGCCAACGACGCCAACGACGCCAAGAACACCGCCACCGAGCCGCCGCGCTGGCAAATAGTCCGCAACCGCTGCGCCGCGGGCCTGCAACTGGGCGCAGGCCTGGGCCCGGGGGATGTGCGGGCCTTGCGGTTGAACGATGTGCTTGGCGTGGGCGGCCTGCCCGACCTGCCGTCGACGACGGCGCGGCCGCCCATCCACCTGCGCGTGGCCGCCAACGGCAGCGCGCCCCTGCATGTGGTGCCCATCGCGCCCTGGGCGGCGCGCGCGCTGGCGCATTGGCTGCAGTTGCGCGCGGCGCAGGCGCTGGGTGGCGACTGGCTGTTCCCGTCCACCCGCAGCGGCAAGCCCTGGGGCAAGGTGGCGCAATACGGCTCGGTGCGCCAGGTGCTGGCCGACGCCGGGCTAGATCCCGGCGCCGGGGGCTCGTTCCGGCTGCGTCACAGCTTTGCGCTGCGCCAGTTGCAGGCCGGCCATCCGCCCGAGGCCGTGGCCCGCTGGCTGGGTGTGATCGACCCCGCGGTGATGGCGCGCTACGACCGGCTGATCGACCCGGCGACGCGCGCGGCCTGGTCCGACCCCGGCTTCACCGCTCCCGCGGCGGGACAACCGGTATAGGCCCAGGGCGCGGGCCGGCGGCCAGCACGCAGTCGCCGAAGCGATTCAAGCGACGCCGCGCTCAGCCCGCCGTCGCCGCCTGCGGGTACAGCCCGTGCACCCGCCCATGCAGCCGCGCCAGCCCCAGCAGCGCGTCGATGAAGGGGGTGGCCAGGCCGACGCGCTGGGCGATCTCTCGCACCACCGTCACCAGCGCATCGAGCTCGATAGGCCGGCCCGCGTCCACGTCCTGCAGCATCGAGGTCTTGAAAGCGCCCAGCTTGCGCGTGATCAGGTGCCGGTCCTCGGCCGTCTGGTCTATCGCGCAGCCGACGCGCGCGCCCACCGCCGCCGCCTCGGCCATCGCCGCGCTGCAGAAAGCCCGGGTCAGCGGGTCGTCGAGCACCCGGTCGACCGTGGCGCCGGTCAGCGCGGTGATCGGGTTCATCGTCATGTTGCCCCACAGCTTGTACCAGAGCTCGCGCCGCACATCGGCCGAGGCCGTGACGTCGAACCCGGCCCGCTGCAGCAGCCCGGCCAGCGCCTGGACCCGGTCGCTGACCCCGCCCAGCGGCTCGCCGATGATCAGGCCCTGGCCCATCTTGTGCTCGACCAGACCGGGCGCCGAGGTAGCGGTGCTGGCGTGGACGACGCAGCCGATCACGCGGGCCAGCGGGATGGCCGCGGCGATGCGGCCGCCGGGGTCGACGCTGTCCAGCGGCTCACTGCCCAGCGCCGGCGCGCCCGCGCCAAACCACCAGGGCACGCCGTTCATCGCCGGCAGCACCAGCGTGCCAGGGCCGACCAGCGGCGCGATGCGCGCGGCCACCTCGGCCAGCGCCGGGGCCTTGACCGCCACCAGCACCAGGTCTTGCACGCCGAGCGCGGCCGGGTCGGCGCTGACACGCACCGCCGCGCTGTGCAACTCACCGCCCTGGCGCAGCCGCAAGCCATGCGCTTGCAGCGCGGCCAGCGTGGCGCCGCGCGCCACCGCGCTGACCTGGCAATCGCCCGCCAGCGCCAGCCGCGTGCCGATGAAGCCGCCGATCGCGCCGACGCCGTAGATGCAGACTTTCACGGCCTGGCCCGGCCTACTTGGCGAAGACCTGGCTCATGTCGGCGAAGGACTTGAACTCCAGCGCGTTGCCCGAGGGGTCGAGGAAGAACATCGTGGCCTGCTCGCCGACCTCGCCCTTGAAACGCACATGGGGCTCGATGATGAAACGGGTGCCGGCACCGGTCAGCCTGGCCGCCAGCGCTTCCCAGGCGTCCATCGCCAGGATGGCGCCGAAATGGCGCACCGGCACCGCGTCGCCGTCGACCTGGCCGGTGGCCGCCAGCCCGCATTCGTCGGGCGACAGGTGGGCCACCACCTGGTGACCGTAGAAGTCGAAATCGACCCAGGCTTCGCTGCTGCGGCCTTCGGCGCAGCCGAGCAGGCCGCCGTAGAAGCCACGCGCCTCGGCGATGTCGCGAACCGGGAAAGCCAGGTGGAACAGGGGCGTGCTGGACATGGGAAGGGTGGGCAAGAGTTGGGGGTGGGCGAATTTTGCACTGGGCGGCGGGGTGCCGGTCCCTCCCCGCTCAGCACAGGTGCCGGGTCCGCGCCTCCACCGACCCATTGACGTAGGCCGCCAGCATCCCGCTCAAGTCACGGGTCAGACCTTGCAGGGGTGGCGACGCGCCAGGAACGACGCCGACACCGGCAGATACCGGGTTCTGATCGACAAAGGCTGACAACTGCGCCGCCAGACTGACCGACAAGTCAGGCTGCAACGGCGACGCTGAACCTGCGGCCCCAGCAAGCGACAGCAGGCCCGGTGCCAGTCCAGGCAGGGCCTGCGCTTCCTCGATCGCCCCGGTGAAGCCACCCAGCGACTGCGTCATGTCCGACACCTGGGTGCTCAGCGCGAGGGTCGGCCCGGTCGGCGGGTCGGCAGCCAGTGGCGCGGTGAGCAACCAAACGTCGGCCAGCTCGCGCGAGCTGCCGTCGAACTTGTCGTAAGAACCGACCAGACCGACCAGGTTGCCCTGGTCTGTCGCCAGCGCCGGGGCGGCATCGAGGTGTAGCGCAATGATGTCCAGCGCGGCCAGTGGCTTCAACTCCCCCGGCTGAGTCAGTCCGTCGCTGTTGGCATCGATCCAGACCGCCAGCGCGGCGTAGCCCGCGTCGCGCGTGTCGACCCGGCCGTCGGCGTTGCCGTCCAGCGCCGCCAGGGCCGCAAAGCCGTCGGCAGCCAGGCTGCCGTCGGGCAACAAGGTGGCGCTGCCGAACAGCTCACCGCCGTCGTCGATGACCCCGTTGTGGTTGCGGTCCAGCACCAGCAGACCATCGGTGGGCGCGACCCAGCCGGTGGCCGACAGGCGGCCGCGGTGGGCCAGATCGAACCGGACACCGGCATCCAGCGCCAGGGTCTGCACGCCATTGCCGTCGAGGTCGAGCATCAGCGGCGTCACCAGGTTGCCGCTGCGCGCCATCACGGTCGCGCGCTGCGCCGCAGTCAGCGCCGCCAGTTGCGCGGTGCCCAACGCGCCCAGCTGCGCCGTGCCCAGGCTGGCGATCTGCTGCGTGCTCAGCGTCACCAGGTCGGCCGTGGTGATGGCCCGCAGCTGGGCCGTGCTCAGCGCGGCCAGGTCGGCCGTCTCGAGGGCGGCCGCCTGGTTGGCTGTCAGCGCGGCGATCTGGCCTACGGTCAGCGCCGTGAACTGGCGGCTGGTCAAGGCATTCAAGGCCGCGGTGGTCAAGCCTGCCAGGTCGGTGCCGCGGATCGCGGCGACCTGGCCCGATATCAGCGCCACGGTCTGGGCGCTGGTCGAAGCATTCAGCTTGTCCCTGCCCAGCGCGGCGATGCCCGCGGTGGTGATGCCGGGGATGGACCCGGCGCTCAACGCCTGCCATTGGTAGGTGCTCAGCGCCGCGATGCCGGCCGTGCTGAACGCCGCCAGTTGGCCCGAGGTCAGCACGGGCAACTGGTCCGCCGCCAAACCGCTGACTTGGTCGGTCGTCAACGCGCCGATCTGGCCCGAGCTCAAGGCCGCCAAACCCGCCGTGCCCTGGGCCGCCAGCTCATCGGTCGTCAAGGCGCGGATCTGTGCCGTTCGCAAGGCCCTGAACTGCGCCGTGGACATTGCGCCAAAGCCGGCCGGGCTGAGCGCCGCCACATCGGCCGGGGTGATCGCCGCCACCTGCGCGGTGCCCAGCGCGACGAGCGTCGCAGGCAACAGGCCGGCCGCCTGGGCTGGGGTCAGCGCGGCGATCTGGGCCGTCGTCAGCGCCCGGCTTTGGGCGCTGGTCAGCGCGGCAAGCCCGTCCGCCGACAACGCGGCGATGTTGGCGCTGGCGATGGCCGCGACCTGTGCCGTCGTCAAGGCCGCCAGATCGGCGATCTCGAGACCGCCGATCTGGGCACTGCCGAGTGCCGCGATCTGGCGCGTTCCAAGCGCGGCCCACTGCGCCGTGGTCAGCGCGGTCAGGGTCGCGGGAGCGAGCAGCGACAGGCTGGCCGTGGTGATCGCGCGCAACTGGGCCACGCTGAGACTGGCGACTTGAACGCCACCCAATGCCAGCATCTGCCCGGTCGTCAGCCCGGCGATCTGCGCCGTGCTCAGGCCGGGCCACTGGTCGGTCGTCAGCGCGGCGACAGCTGCGGTGCTCAGGGCCTTCAGGCGGGTTAACGCCAGTGCCGCCAGATCGGCGGTCTCCAGTTGGCTGGCCTGGGCGGGGGTCAGCGCCGCCAGTTGCAGCGTGCTCAGGCTGTTGAATTGCGCCGGGCTCAAGGCGTTCAAGCTGCTGGGCGACAGCGCCGCGATGTTGGCGCTGCTGATCGCGCCGAGCTGGGCCGACAGGCTGAGCGCGGCCAGGCCGAAGCCGGGCAAGGCGCTGGCCTGATCGGTCGTGATCGCGCCGATCTGGCCGACCGACAGCGCGGCGTATTGCGCCTTGCTCATCGCGTTGAGGCCGGCCGCGCTAAGCGCCGCCATGCCCGTGGTGGTGATCGCTGCGAACTGCCGGGTCGACAGCGCCGCGATATCGGCCGCCTCCAGCGCATTGATTTGGGCCGTATTCAGCGCGCGGATCTGGCTGGTGGTCAAGGCCTTGAACGCGTCGGTGCCCAGCGCGTTGAGCGCGGTGCTGCTCAGCCGGGCCAGATCGGCGACGCTGATCGCCACCACCTGCGCGCTGGTCAAGGCCGCAATATTGCCGGTGTTGGCCAGGCTGGCGGCCTGATCGGGGGTCAGCGCGGCGATCTGGGCGGTGGTGAGTGCCGCAAACTGGGCCGGCCCCATTGCCTGCAAGCCGGCCGTGGACAGCGCCGCGACGTTGGCCGGCTTCAAGGCCCGCAACTGCGCGCTGCCCAGCGCCGCCAGATCGGCAGGCTCGAGATTGCCGGCCTGCGACGAGGTCAAGGCCGCCACCTGACCGACGGTCAAGGCCTTGAACTGGTCGCTGGTCAGCGCGTTCAGGGCGTTGCTGGTCAGCAAAGCCAGATTCTTGACGGTGATTGCCGCGACCTGCGCGGGGCTGAGCACGGCGATGTCGTCGGCGTTCGCCAGGCTGGCGGCCTGGGCGGTGCTGAGCGCGGCGATCTGGGCCGTGCTCAAAGCCACGGTCTGCGCGGTGGTCAAGCCATTGAGCTTGTCGCCGCCCAGCGCGACCATCGCCGCCGCGGACAGCCCGCGCAGCGCCCCGGCGCCCAGCGCCTGAAACTGGTCGACGCGCAGCGCGGCGATGGCCGCGGGGCTCAGCGCCGCCAGTTGGCCGGACGACAACGCCGCCATCTGGGCTGTGCCCAACGCGGTGAGCTGGCCCGTGCTGAAAGCGCCGACCTGGCCGGCGCTCAAGGCCTTGATGCCGTCGCTGGCCAGCGCCGCCAAGCCCGCCGTGGCCAAGGCGCGAATCTGCGCCGTGCCCAGCGCCGCCAGGTCGGCGGTCTCGAGCGCCCTCGCCTGGTCGGCGCCCAGCGCCGCCACCTGGCGCGTGGTCAAGGCCTTGAACTGGGCCGAACTCAGCGCGTTGAGGCTGGCCGTGCCCAGCGCCGCCAGATCGGCGGTGGTGATCGCCGCCACCTGCGCGGTGCCCAAGGCCGCGATGTTGGCGGTATTGGCCAGGCTGGCGGCCTGGTCGAGGGTCAGCGCGGCGATCTGGGCGGTGGTCAGCGAACGGAATTGCAGGCTGGTCAGGGCGTTGAGCGCCTCGACGCTCAGGGCCGCGATGCCGGCGGTCGTGATGGCCTGCACCTGCGCTGTAGCCAGAACGGCCAGGTCGGCGGTTGGCAGCGCGGCCAGCTGCGCGGTGGTCAAGGCCTTGATCTGGGCCTCGGTCAAGGCGTGGAACTGCGCCGTGCCCAGGACATTCAGGCGGGCACCCAGGCCGGCCATCTGGGCCGGGGTGATCGCCGCCACTTCAGCGGGCGTCAACAAGGCCAGTTGGCTGTCTGTCAGCGTGTTCCAGCCCACGCTGGTGAAGTGGTAGGTCGTCGTGCCGGCGTAGGGGTTGCCGGCCAGGTCCTTGACCGAGCCGGGCGCGAACTCAACCGAGTAGGCCGTGCTGAAGTCCAGGTTGGCGGTCGGGTTGATCGTCAGCGTGCTGGCGTTGATCGTCAGGTTGGCGCTGCTGGCCGCGTCGTAGGTCGCCACGACCGTGCCAGCAGTCGTTTTCAGGACGATGTTGCCAGTGCCTTTGGTGATGGCTTCGCTGAAGGTCAGCACGATGTTGCTGCCGATCGCGATGTCTGTCGCTTCGTCGGCGGGGCTGAAGGTGGTGACGGTCGGTGCCAGCGTGTCGGGCACCGGTGCCGTCGTGAAGTTGTAGGTCGTCGTGCCGGCGTAGCCGTTGCCGGCCAGGTCCTTGATCGAGCCAGCGGCGAACGCGACCGTGTAGGCCGTGGCGTAGCCCAGATCGGCGGTCGGGTTGATCGTCAGCATGCTGCCGGCGATCGTCAGGTTGGCGCTGCTGGCGGCGTCATAGGTCGCCACGATCGCGCCTGCAGCGGTCTTCAGGACGATGTTGCCGGTGCCTCTGGCGATGGCCTCGCTGAAGGTCAGCACGATGTTGCTGCCGATCGCGACGGCTGTCGCTTCGTCGGCGGGGGTGAAGGTGGTTACGGTAGGCGCAAGCGTGTCGGGGGCCGCAGCCGTCGTGAACTTGTAGTTGGTCGTTCCGGCGTAAGCGTTGCCGGCCAGGTCCTTGATCGACCCTGGCGCGAACGCGACCGTGTAGGCCATGGCATAGCCCAGATCGGCGGTCGGGTTGATCGTCAGCATGCTGCCGGCGATCGTCAGGTTGGCGCTGCTGGCCGCGTCATAGGTCGCCACTACGGCGCCGGCAGCCGTCTTCAGCACGATATTGCCGGTGCCTTTGGCGATGGCCTCGCTGAAAGTCAGCACGATGTTGCTGCCGATCGCGACGGCGGTGGCTTCGTCAGCGGGGCTGAAGGTGGTGACGGTCGGGGCGGCCGTGTCGGGCGCCCCGACTGTGGTGAAGTTGTAGGTCGTCGTGCCGGCATAGCCATTGCCGGCATAGCCATTGCCGGCCAGATCCTTGATCGAACCCGCAACGAACTCGACCGCGTAGGACGTGGCGTAGCCCAGATCCGCAGTCGGGTTGATCGTCAGCGTGCTACCCGAGACCGTCAGATTGGCGCTGTTGGCGGCGTCATAGGTCGCCACGACGGCGCCAGCAGCGGTCTTCAGGACGATATTGCCGGTGCCTTTGGCGATGGCCTCGCTGAAGGTCAGGACGATGTTGCTGCCGATGGCGACGGCGGTGGCTTCGTCAGCGGGGCTGAAGGTAGTGACGGTCGGCGCGGCAGCATCCGGCGCCGCGGTCGTCGTGAAGTTGTAGGTCGTGGTGCCGGCATAACCGTTGCCAGCCAAATCCTTGATCGATCCTGCAGCGAACTCGACCACGTAGGCCGTGGCGTAGCCCAGATCGGCCGTCGGGTTGATCGTCAGCGTGCTGCCGGCAATGCTCAGGTTGGCGCTGCTTGCCGCGTCGTAGGTCGCCACGACGGCACCAGCTGCGGTCTTCAGGACGATATTGCCGGTACCTTTGGAGATGGCTTCGCTGAAAGTCAGGACGATATTGCTACCGATGGCGACGGCGGTGGCTTCGTCGGCAGGACTGAAGGTGGTGACGGTAGGCGCAAGCGTGTCGGGCGCTGCTGCCGTCGTGAAGTTGTAGGTCGTCGTGCCGGCATAGCCATTGCCGGCCAGATCCTTGATCGACCCTGCCGCAAACTCGACCGCGTAGGCCGTGGCGTAGCCCAGATCGGCCGTCGGATTGATCGTCAGCGTGCTGCCGGTGATCGTCAGGTTGGCGCTGCTGGCCGCGTCATAGGTCGCCAGCACTGCGCCGGCCGCCGTCTTCAGGACGATATTGCCGGTGCCTTTGGCGATGGCCTCGCTGAAGGTCAGCACGATGTTGCTGCCGATCGCGACGGCTGTCGCCTCGTCGGCGGGACTGAAGGCGGTGACGGTAGGCGCAAGCGTGTCGGGCGCTGCTGCCGTCGTGAAGTTGTAGGCCGTCGTGCCGGCATAACCGTTACCGGCCAGATCCTTGATCGACCCTGCCGCAAACTCGACC
>CANGHK010000095.1 GCA_947453625.1 Burkholderiales bacterium | reverse complement strand
CTCGTGGGCGTGCCACAGCAGCGGCGGCATGGCCATGGGCAGGCTGATGTGGCCCAGCACCATCGCCACCCAGAGCGGAATCGACAGCGCGGCAAACGCTGCCGCCGCCAGGTAGAACGGGCGAAAGCCCAGCCGCAGCAAGGGCAGGCCGCGTGCCGGTTGGGCGGTGGCCGCGGCGGCACTTGGCCGGGCGGTGTTGAGGACGGTGAGGGGAGGTGCGCTCATGGTGGCCATAAGATGTATGTTTGACGCATGTTATGTGAGGCGTCACAATAAAGCAATACTTTGCATGCATCTTCAAACCTGCGCCGCCAATGCGACTGTCCGACTACACCGACTACACCCTGCGCGTGCTGATGTACTGCGCCGCCCATCCTGACCGCCTGGTGACGGTTGCCGAGATCGCCGACCGCCACCAGGTGTCGAAGAACCACCTGATGAAGATCGTCAACGATCTGGCGCGCCAGGGCCTGCTCGAAACCACCCGGGGGCGCGGCGGCGGCTTGCGCCTGATGCAGCCGCCTTCGGCGATCCGGGTCGGCGACGTGCTGCGCAGCGCCGAGACCGATTTCCGGCTCGTCGAGTGTTTCGATGCGTCCACCGACACCTGCACCCTGACGCCGGCCTGCCGCTTGAAGGGCGTGCTCGGCAATGCGCTGAAGGCCTATTTCGCTGAACTCGACGCGGTGACGCTGGCGGACATCGCGGGTTCGGGCAGCCCGCCGGGCGCCGCCGCTGACGCCCACCGGTCACCCGTCGTCCAGACGGTCAGTGGCCCGGCGTCGCGCCGGTGATGGACGAGGCTGACAGCAAGGATTCTTTCGGCCTGTACGCCTCCTCGGTCCGCTGAGAACCCGCGGCGCCCCAGGGCGCCAGGCGAAAAAAAACCCGGGCGCCAGGCCCGGGTCGGTCAGCCGGGCAGCAAGCCCGGCAGGTCATGCGGCGCAGCGCTCAGTGGCCCGAGGCTCCCGAGGCGCCAAAACCGGTCTCCGAGCGCACTTGCTGGGCGTCGAACAGGGCGCGTTCCTTGGCCGCCTGCGGGCTGCGGTCGAGCACCGAGAACAGCCAGATGCCGAAGAAGCCTATGGTCATCGAGAACAGCGCGGGCGAGGTGTAGGGGAACCAGGCCGAACCCTTGGGGTTGCCCAGCGTGGCTTCCCAGACCGACGGCGAGACGATGGTCAGGCCGACCGACGAGATCAGGCCCAGGAAGCCGCCGACCACCGCGCCGCGGGTGGTGCAGTCCTTCCACAGCACGCTCATGAAGAGCACCGGGAAGTTGGCCGATGCCGCAATCGCGAAGGCCAGCGAGACCATGAAGGCGATGTTCTGTTTCTCGAACACGATGCCCAGCGTCACGGCCAGCGCACCCAGGCACAGCGTGGTGATGCGCGAGACCTTCAGTTCGGCGGCGCTGTCGGCGTTGCCCTTCTTGATCAGCGTGGCGTACACGTCATGCGACACCGCCGACGCGCCCGACAAGGTGAGGCCGGCCACCACCGCCAGGATGGTGGCAAACGCCACCGCCGAGATGAAGCCGTAGAAGATGTTGCCGCCCACCGCCTTGGCCACCAGCACTGCGGCCATGTTGGCCGTGCCGGCGCCGCCCTTGATGACGCCCTTGGCGACATCGGCGTATTCCGGGTTGGTCAGCACCAGCGTGATCGCGCCGAAGCCGATGATGAAGATCAGCACGTAGAAGTAGCCGATCCAGGTGGTGGCCCAGAACACCGACTTGCGGGCTTCCTTGGCGTCGGGCACGGTGAAGAAGCGCATCAGGATGTGCGGCAGGCCGGCGGTGCCGAACATCAGCGCCATGCCGAAGCTGATGGCCGAGATCGGGTCCTTGACGAAGCCGCCCGGGTTCATCAGCTTGAGGCCGATCTGCGCGGCTTCAGCAGGTGTCTTGCCGGTGCCCTCGGCGATCGTGGCCTTGACCTTCACGCCGGCGGCAAACAGCGCTTCCGGCGAGAAGCCGAACTCCGACATCACCATGATCGCCATGAAGGTCACGCCGGCCAGCAGCAAACAGGCCTTGATGATCTGCACCCAGGTGGTGGCGGTCATGCCGCCGAACAGCACGTAGACCATCATCAGCGCGCCGACGATGACCACGGCCATCCAGTATTCCAGCCCGAACAGCAACTTGATCAACTGGCCCGCGCCCACCATCTGCGCGATCAGGTAGAAGGCCACCACGACCAGCGTGCCGGAGGCGGCGAAGGCCCGGATCGGGCCCTGCTTGAAGCGGTAGCCGGCGACGTCGGCAAAGGTGAACTTGCCCAGGTTGCGCAGCCGCTCGGCCATCAGGAATGTGATGACCGGCCAGCCGACCAGGAAGCCGATCGAATAGATCAGGCCGTCGTAGCCCGAGGCCATCACCGCCGCCGAAATGCCAAGGAATGACGCGGCCGACATGTAGTCGCCGGCAATCGCCAGGCCGTTCTGGAAGCCGGTGATGCCACCGCCCGCGGTGTAGAAGTCAGCCGCGCTCTTGGTCTTGGAGGCCGCCCACTTGGTGATCCACAGCGTGCCGGCGACGAAGGTCGCGAACATGCCGATGGCGGTCCAGTTGGTGGCCTGCTTGGCGGCTTGGCCCAGGTCGGCGCCGGCGGCCAGTGCGGCTCCGGCGGCGAGCAGGGCGATCAGGCCGCCCATCAATTTGACGCAGCGGCTCATTTGGCGACATCCTCTAGGATCTGGCGGGTCAGCGAATCGAATTCGCTGTTGGCGCGGCGCACATAGATGCCGGTGATGACGATGGTGAAGACGATCACGCCCATGCCTATGGGCACGCCGATGGTGGTCACGCCAGCGCCAAGAGGCTGCGACAGGAACTCCTTGTTCCAGGCGATCAGTGCGATGTAGCCGTAGTACACGACCATCATCAGCAGCGTCAGCCACCAGCCGAAACTGCTGCGCTTGCTGCGCAGTTCCTGGTACTTGGGATTGGCCCGTATGCGGGTCACCACGTCGTTGCTCATTGACTTGCTCCTCGTTTTACTGCGTCTGTCCGTGCCGCTTGCCGGCCGGAAGGGCCGGCCGCCTCTTGCCGGATGGCGCGCAGTCTGCTGGCCCTGGCTGACCGTGGCCTGACCGCATGTCCGGCCATCGCTCGCCGCCGCGACCTGCCTTCCATGCCGGTGTCAGCCGAGGGTCAGCGCCGGCGCCACAATCGGCCGTGAGACGGGGCGTGGCGCGCCATCGCCCAACAAGGAGACCGTGGTGTTCAAAGGCCTGGCTGCACAGCGTCTGGTGGCCGTTTTCGGGGCCGGCTGGGCGCTGCTGAGTTTTCCGCTGCTCGCGCTCTGGGACCACGACCTCACGCTGCTGGGCGTCCCACTGCTGCCGCTGATGCTGTTTGTCGCCTGGGCGCTGCTGATCGCGGTCGTGGCCTGCGTGACCGAGCGTGACGGCGGCTAGATGACGGCGGCCGTGCTGTCCCCGTCGCTGGTGATCGCGACCGCCTTCGCCTACCTGCTGCTGCTGTTTGCGGTGGCGTTCGCGGGCGACCGCTTGGCCGCGGCCGGCCGCTCGGTGATCGGCAATGCCTGGGTCTACACGCTGTCGCTGGCGGTCTACTGCACCGCCTGGACCTACTTCGGCAGCGTCGGCCGGGCCGCGGCGGCCGGCATCTGGTTCCTGCCCATCTACCTGGGCCCGACGCTCGGCCTGGTGCTGGGCTGGATGGTGGTGCGCAAGATGATCCGCATCGCCAAGACCTACCGCATCACCTCGATTGCTGACTTCATCGCCAGCCGCTACGGCAAGAGCCCCTTGCTGGCCGGGCTCGTCACGCTGATCACGGTGGTTGGGATCGTGCCCTACACCGCGCTGCAACTGAAGGCGGTCTCGGGCGGCTATGCGCTGCTGACCACGGCGGCCGGTGCCGGCGCGCCCGTCGGCGCCTGGTGGCAGGACAGCACGCTCTACGTGGCACTGCTGCTGGCCGGCTTCACGATGGTCTTCGGCACCCGCAACCTGCAGAGCACCGAGCGCCACGAGGGCATGGTGGCGGCTATCGCCTTCGAGTCGGTGGTCAAGCTGCTGGCCTTCCTGGCGGTGGGCATCTTCGTCACCTGGGGGCTGTTCGACGGCCTGGCCGATCTGTTCGCCCGCGCCCAGGCGGTGCCCGGCTTGCGCGCCCTGATGCGCCTGGCGCCCAGCGCGGCCGGCGGGCGCTTCGCCTACGCGCAGTGGTTCGCGCTGATGCTGCTGGCGATGCTGTCGGTGATCTTCCTGCCGCGCCAGTTCCAGGTGATGGTGATCGAGAACGTCGACGAGCGCCACCTGAAGCGCGCGGTCTGGGCCTTCCCGCTCTACCTGCTGCTGATCAACCTGTTCGTGCTGCCTATCGCGCTGGGCGGGCTGCTGCTGGGGGCGGGCGCGGCGGGGGCGGCCAATCCCGACGGCTTCGTGCTGTCCTTGCCACTCGCGCATGGCCAGCCGGTGCTGGCGCTGGTGGCTTTCGTCGGCGGGCTGTCTGCGGCTACCGGCATGGTGATCGTCGAGACCATCGCCGTCTCCACGATGGTCTGCAACGACCTGGTGATGCCGCTGCTGTTGCGCACGCGGCGCTTCGGTGCGCGCTCGGGCGCCGACCTGACGGGGCTGCTGCTGGGCATACGCCGGGCCAGCATCGCCGCCATGCTGCTGCTGGGTTATCTGTATTTCCGCCTGGCGGGCGAGGCCTATGCGCTGGTCAGCATCGGCCTGATCAGCTTTGCCGCGGTGGCCCAGTTTGCGCCGGCCTTGCTGGGTGGCATGTACTGGAAGGGCGGTACAAGGCGCGGTGCGCTGGCCGGCCTGCTGGCGGGATTCCTGCTGTGGGTCTACACGCTGATGCTGCCCTCGCTGGCCAAGTCGGGCTGGCTGGCCGACGGCTGGGGCCAGGGTTTCGTCAGCGACGGGCCTTGGGGGCTGTGGCTGCTGCGGCCCGAGCAGTTGCTGGGCCTGGGCGGGTTGGACGGCCTGACCCACTCGCTGTTCTGGAGCCTGCTGGCCAACATCGGGGCCTATGCCGCGGTGTCGCTGTGGCGCAGCCCGTCGGCACGCGAGACCAGTCAGGCGCTGCTGTTCGTCGATGTGTTCGAGCGCCGCGCGGTGGGGCTGCAGGCCGGCGTGCTTGCCGGGCCGCATGCGGGTGCACACGCCGCCGCCCCGGTTTTCTGGCGCGGCCGGGCCCACCTGCCCGATCTGCAGGCCTTGCTGGCGCGCTTTCTGGGCCCGGTTCGCAGCCAGGCCTTGTTCGAGCAGTACGCCCGCGGCGTGGGCGCGGCCAGCGTGGCGTCTATCCCGGCCGATGCCCGGCTGGTGCAGTTTGCCGAGACCCAGTTGGCCGGCGCGATCGGCAGCGCCTCGGCCCGGGTGATGGTGGCCTCGGCGGTGGAGGAGGAGTCGCTGGGCCTGGACGATGTGATGAGCATCATCGACGAGGCCTCGCAGCTGCGGGCCTATTCCCACGAGCTGGAACTGAAGTCGCGCTCGCTCGAGCGGGCCACTGCCGAGCTGCGCGCCGCCAACGACAGGCTGTTGAGCCTGGACGGGCTGAAGGACGATTTCATGTCGTCGGTGACGCATGAGTTGCGCACCCCGCTGACGTCTATCCGCGCCTTGTCCGAGCTGATGGTCGACGACCCGGCGATGGACGGCGCGCAGCGCCAGCAGTTCCTGGCCATCATCGTGGCCGAGACCGAGCGCCTGACCCGGCTCGTCAACCAGGTGCTGGACATGGCCAAGATCGAGTCGGGCCAGGCCGAATGGCGCAGCAGCGAGATCGACCTGCGCGAGTTGCTGCAGCGCGCGGTGCGCACCACGGCCGAGATGTTCCGCGAGCGCGGCGCCAGCGTCAGCCTGCGCCTGCCCAAGGCCGTGGCGCTGCTGCGCTGCGATGAGGACCGCTTGCTGCAGGTGCTGCTCAACCTGCTGTCGAACGCCGCCAAGTTCGTGCCCAGCCCGGGCGGCCGGGTCGAGTTGCGGCTGCAGTCCGATGCGCTGGGGCTGACGGTGGCCGTGCACGACAACGGTCCCGGCGTGCCGGCCGAGCAGCGCACGCTGATCTTCGAGAAGTTCCGCCAGGGCGGGCTGGCCAGCCACCGGCCGCAGGGTACCGGCCTGGGCCTGCCTATCAGCCGGCGCATCGTCGAGCACCACGGCGGCCGGATGTGGCTGGACGATGATCCCGGGCCAGGCGTGACCTTCTGCTTCACGCTGCCCTGGCCAACCTCGACCCCACCGGCGGGCGAGGCTTGCGCACCGATTTCAGGAGACTCCCCATGAGCGCCAGCGTGCTGATCGCCGACGACGAACCCAACATCCTGATCTCGCTCGAGTTCCTGCTCAAGCGGGCCGGCTACCAGGTGAGCCTGGCGCGCGATGGCCAGGAGGCGCTTGACGCCATCTTTCGCGACCGGCCCGCGCTGGTGTTGCTGGACCTGATGATGCCCAGGAAGTCAGGCTTCGAGGTCTGCCAGGCGGTGCGTGCCGACGACACGCTGGGCGCCACCCGCATCCTGATGCTCACCGCCAAGGGCCGCGACACCGATGTGGCCAAGGGACTGGCGCTGGGCGCTGACGCCTACATGACCAAGCCCTTCTCGACCCGCGAACTGGTGCAGAAGGTGGCCGAGATGCTGGCCACGCCCCGATGAGTCCGCAGGCCAGCCAGCCGACTCGCGCCGCCTTGGCGGTGGCGGCTGCCGTGGCGGCGGTGGCGGGCGCGCTGGCGCTGTGGCTGGGCGCCAGCGCGGCGATGCTGTGGGCCACGCTGGACGCCACCGAGCGCGGCCAGGCGGCCGACTTGCTGGGGCCGCGCGCGGCGCTGCTGGGCTTTGCCGCGGTCGTGCTGCTGGCCGGGCTGGCCTGGATCGCGCCGCGCGCCCACCGCCGCTGGGTGGCCGCGCCGGCGCAACTGCTCGAGGCCACCCGGGTGCTGCTGGCCACCGACACCCGGCGCGCGCTGGACAGCGACGGCGGCGCCGACCTGCGCGGCCTGGCCCAGGCCATCAACCAGTTGGTGGCCCAGCGCTCGCAGTTGCGCCAGGACATCGCGCTGCAGGTGCAGGCCGCCAGCCGCGGCATCGAGCAGGAGCGCAACCGACTGGCCGCGCTGATGGCCGAGCTGACCCAGGCGGTGGTGGTCTGCAACCTCGACGGCCTCATCCTGCTCTACAACGCCAGTGCCAAGGCCCAGTTCCGGGCCCTGTCCGCGGCGCCGACGCTGGCCGATGGCGGCGAACTGATCGGCCTGGGCCGGTCGATCTACAAGGTCTTCGACCGTAAGCTGCTGGCGCATGCGCTGGACAAGATCGACCCGCGCGGGCCGCGCGCGGGGCCCGACCGGTCGGCCCAGTTCATCACCGGCACCGCCAGCGGCCAGTTGCTGCGGGTGCAGATGGCGCCGGTGCACAGCGTGCCGGCCAGCCCGGTAGCCGAAGATCCGGCGGCGCCGGCGCTGAACGGCTTCGTGCTGATGCTGGCCAACATCACGCTAGAGTTCGAGCAGGCGGCCGAGCGCGACCAGCTGCTGCTCGGCCTGACCGAAGGCAGCCGGGCCTCGCTGGGCAACCTGAGCGCGGCGATCGAGATGCTGGACTATCCCGACCTGGATGACGAGCAGCGCAGCCGCTTCCAGGCCGTCGTGCACGACGAGCTGCGCACGATGAGCCAGCGCATCCAGGACCTGGCGGCGCGCACCACGCTGGGCCTGGCCACCCGCTGGCCGCTGGAGGACATGCTGGGCGCCGATCTGGTGGCCGCGGCGCTGCGCCGTCTCGTGCTGCGGCCCGGCCTGCGCGCCGCCGCCGACGAGGTCGACCCGTCGCTGTGGCTGAAGGTCGACAGCTTTGCGCTGCTGCAGGCGCTGGCCTACCTGGCCGGGCGGTTGGCCGACGAGTACGGCATCACGCTGGTGCAGCTGAGGCTGGCCGGGGCCGGGGCGGCGCTGGACGGTGCCACCCGCCGCGCCCACCTCGACCTGATCTGGACCGGCCAGGCGATGAGCACCGAGACGGTGATGAGCTGGGAGGGTGACGCGATGCGCATCGGTGCCGAGTCCAGCCCGCTGACGGTGCGCGACGTCGTGCAGCGCCATGGCGGCGAGTTCTGGTTCGAGCGCGAGCGGGTGCGCCACCAGGCCTTCTTCCGCTTCCTGCTGCCTTGTGCCGATGCCCAGCCCGCCGACGCCGCTGGCGCAGCGCGCGCAGGTGGTGCCCATCCGCTCACGCCCGCCGACAGCCGGCCCGAGTACTACGACTTCGACCTGTTCCAGGCCAGCGCGCAGACCCGCTCGCTCGACGATTGCGCACTGACCGATCTGGTGTTCACGGTCTTCGACACCGAAACCACCGGCCTGAACCCGTCGCAGGGCGACGAGATCATCCAGATCGGCGCCACCCGGCTGGTCAACGGCAGGCTGCGCCGCCAGGAGAGCTTCGAGCAATTGGTCGACCCGCAACGCGACATTCCCGCGGCCGGCATCGCCATCCACGGCATCACGCCGGCGATGCTGCGGGGCCAGCCGGTGATCGCCAGCGTGTTGCCGGCTTTTCACGCCTTCGCGCTCGACACCGTGTTGGTGGCGCACAACGCTGCCTTCGACATGCGCTTTCTGCAGCTCAAGGAGGCGGGCACCGGCTTGCGTTTCGACCAGCCGGTGCTCGACACCTTGCTGCTGTCGGCGGTGGTGCACCCGGCCCAGGACAGCCACAGTCTGGAGGCCATCGCCGAGCGCCTGGGCGTGGCGGTGCTGGGCCGCCACGCCGCGCTGGGCGACGCGATGGTCACCGCCGAGGTGTTTCTCAAGCTGATCCCGCTGCTGGCGGACCAGGGCATACACACGCTGGGACAGGCGCGCGCGGCGGCGCAGCGCACCTACTACGCCCGGGTCAGCTACTGACCCCGCGGGTCAACCGGGGATGCGCACCGGCAGGCTGCTGTAGCCGCGCACGAAGGACGAGCGGATGCGGGTGGGCGGGCCCATCACCTCGATCACCGGGAAGCGCTTGAGGATCTCTTCCCAGAGGATCTTCAGTTGCAGCTCGGCCAGCCGGTTGCCCACGCAGCGGTGGATGCCGAAACCGAAGCTCAGGTGGTTGCGCGGCCGGGCGCGGTCGATGATGAAGCGGTCCGGGTTCTCGATCGCCGACCCATCGCGGTTGCCCGACAGGTACCACATCGCCACCTTGTCTCCCTGCTTTATCGGCTTGCCGCCGATTTCGGTGTCCTGCACTGCAGTGCGGCGCATATAGGCCAGCGGGGTCTGCCAGCGGATGATCTCGGGCACCAGGCTGTCGACCAGCGCGGGGTTGGCGCGCAGCTTGGCGAACTGCTCCGGGTTGTTGTGCAGCGCCAGCAGGCCGCCCGTCATGCTGTTGCGGGTGGTGTCGTTGCCGCCAACGATCAGCAGCACCAGGTTGCCCATGTACTCCAACGGCGGCATGTTGCGGGTGGCCGCGCCATGCGCCAGCATCGACACCAGGTCGGTGCGCGGTGCGTCGTTGACACGCTCGTTCCACAGCTTGGTGAAGTAACCCAGCATCTTGCCCAGTTCGGCCATGCGCTCGGCCGGCCCCAGCGCATCGGGGTTGGTGGCCTTGTTCATCGTCGCCACGTCCGACCACCAGGTGAGCAGGCGGCGGTCCTCGAACGGAAAGTCGAACAGCGTGGCCAGCATGCAGGTGGTCAGCTCGATCGAGACCTTGTCGACCCAGTCGAACGTCTCGTTGCGCGGCAGGCTGTCGAGCAGCTTGCCGGTGCGCTCGCGGATCAGGCTCTGCCAGTTGTTCAGGTTGGCCGGCGCGACGATAGTGCTCACCGCCTTGCGCTGGTCGTCGTGCTTGGGCGGGTCCATCGCGATGAACATCGGCAGCCGCTCGCTCTCGGGCGGGTTGAACAGCGTGATGCCGCCCTTAGACCAATCCGACGAGAAGATCTCGGGATGGGTGTCCACCTGCATGATGTCCTGGTAGCGCGTGACCGACCAGTACTCGCCCACCTCGGGCACGGCGCTGATGCTGCGGTGCACCGGGTCCTCGGCGCGCAGCCGGTCGAATATGTGGCTCTCGATGCCGTCGATGAAGTGCTGCGGATCGGCCGGGTTCAGCCCGGTCAGCGACATCGCCCCGACGCGCTGCCGGGCGGCGGCTTCGGCTGCGGCCATCGTGGTGTGTTCGGGTGCAGGTTGCAGAACTGCGTTCATGGCGGGCTCCTTCAGGGTTGTGTGCCGGGCTGGCGCGGCGCTCAGTGCTGGCCTTCGGGCATCGTGACCACCAGGCCGTCGAGCGCGTCGGTGACCGTGATCTGGCAGGCCAGACGCGAGCTGTCGCGCAGCTCAGCGGCGAAGTTCAGCATCTCGTCTTCATGCTTTGTGCGCGGTCCGGTCAGGGCGCTCCACGGCGCCTCGACGAACACATGGCAGGTGGCGCAGGCGCATTGGCCGCCGCAGTCGCCGTCGATGCCGGGCACGTTGTTGTCTATGGCCGCGCGCATCAGCGACAGGCCGGCGGGCACCTCCACCGCGTGCTGTTTGCCGTTATGGGCGATGAATGTGACCTTGGGCATGG
>CANGHK010000094.1 GCA_947453625.1 Burkholderiales bacterium | reverse complement strand
TGCCGCCACGGTATCACAAAACATCACCAATGAAATGTGATGTCTAAAAAATCAAAACGTGCCACCACAAAAGTTTTGCGGATCAAGCGCAAGCGCTTGTTTTTGCAAGGAAAAGCGCGGATTCGGCGGCGCAAACTGTCGAACTCGGGAGCCCAAGCCCATCCGCATCGGCGTGCCCACGGTCGTGCAGTTGCAGGTCGGTCGCGATACCCAGGATGCGCTGAAGATGGCGATAGACGACATCAACGCCAAAGGCGGTGTGCTGGGTCGCAAGCTCGAGATGGTGGTCGCCGACGAGACCGAAAACCCCGAGACCGGCATCAGCGCGATCAAGAAGCTGACCGCCGACGAAAAAGTCGATGTGCTGATAGGCGGCTACACCAGCGGTGTCACGCTGGCCCAGTTGCCCCACATCTCGTCGGCCAAGACGATCTACCTGAACGTCGGCTCGGCGTCGCCCGCGACCAACGCCAAGGTCAAGACCGACTACGACAACTACAAGTACATCTTCCGGGTCGGGCCGCTCAACGCCGCGCACCAGGCACGCCAGTTGACCACCTTCATCGCCGACTTCGTCAAGGGTGAACTCGGCATCAGCAAGGTGGCGATCGTCGGCGAGAACGCCAAGTGGGTGCAGGACCTGGCGCCACTGCTCAAGAAGGGCGCGACCGACGCCGGCGCCGACGTGCGGGCAACCGAGTTCTTCGACGCCCAGACCTCCGACTTCTCACCGCTGTTCTCCAAGGTCAAGGACTCGGGCGCGCAGTTCATGGTGGTGGTGCTGTCGCATGCCTCGAGCGACATCTTCGCCAAGCAGTGGTACGACTCGCGCTTCCCGATGCCTTACGGTGGCATCGACGTCAAGAGCATGGACGGCGATTTCTGCGAGCGCATCGGCGGCAAGTCGGTGGGCGAGATGGCCGCCAACTTCGCGGTGCGCGCGCCGCTGACGCCCAAGACCATCCCGTTCTTCGACGAGTTCCGCAAGCGCACCAACCGCTCGCCGGTCTACACCGGGTTCGGCGCCAACGACGCGGTCTACATCTACGCCGACGCCGTCAAGCGGGCCGGCAGCACCGACACCAACGCGGTGATCAAGGAACTCGAGAAGACCAGCTACATCGGCATCCCCGGCACCATCGAGTTCGACGAGAACCACGACGTCAAGCCCGGCACCGCCACCTACAAGGGGCCGGCGCTGCTGCTCGCGCAATGGCGCGATGGCTGCAAGCGCGAAGTGATCCATCCCAAGGCGATGCGCACCGCCGATTACGTTTACCCGGCCTGGATCAAGAAGTAAGCCAGGTCAGGTCGGACTCGCCGCCCTCCCCGGCGGCGCCCTTGGATCATGCGGGACACCTTTCGGGGACAGCCATGCTTGAAATTCTGATCGTCGGCGCCGTGAGCAGCGCCATCTACGCCATGCTTGCGGTCGGATTCACGCTGATCTTCGGTGTGGCCCGCATCCTCAACCTCGCCCACGGCTCGTTCTACGCGCTCGGAGCCTACGGCGCCTACTTCTTCACCGCCCACATGAAGCTGCCGCTGCTGCCGGCCTCGCTGTGCGCGATCGCGCTGGTCGCGGTCTTCGGCATCGTGGTCGAACGGGTGCTGATCCGGCCGATGCGCCACTCCAGCCTGGCCATGCTGATGATCACGCTGGCGGTGGCGCTGGTGATCGAGCAGGCGCTGTTCCTGACCTTCGGCTCGGAATACCGCAACGTGCCGGCCTTCATCGACACCAAGTACACGATTGGCGGCGTCGACATCGGCGGTGCGCGCTTGCTGGCGCTCGGCGTCGGCGTGGTGCTGATCGGCGCGCTGTGGCTCTTCATCCAGCGCACAAGGCTCGGGTCCGCGATCCTGGCGATCTCGCAAGACCCGATAGCGGCGCAGTACATGGGCATCCCCAGCGACCGCATTTTCGCGGTCGTGATGGGCATCTCGGCCGCGCTGGCCGCGGCGGCCGGCGTGCTGGCCGGGCCCTTCCTGACGGTGCAGCCGACGATGTGGCTGCTGCCCATCGTCAAGGCCTTCGCGATCGTCGTCGTCGGCGGTCTGGGGTCGATCCCGGGCAGCATCCTGGCGGCGTTGATGCTGGGCTATGCCGAGACCATCGTCGGCTTCATGGTGTCGAGTTCGTGGACCGAGATCGTCTCGGTGCTGGCCACGCTGCTGATGCTGGTGTTCCGGCCGGCTGGCATCTTCGGCCGTCGTGCAGCATTCTGAGGCCGTGATGTTCAACAAACCTGTCGATCTTGCCGGCGCCGCCGCCTTCGTCGCCTTCATGGCCTTGCTGCCGGTGGTCTTCGAGAGCAACTACCTGATCGGCGTGCTGACGGTCAGCGTGATCTACGGCATCTGGGCCGTGACCTGGGACTTCATGTCGGGCCTGACCGGGCGCGAGAACTTCGGCCACAGCCTGTTCATCGGCGTGGGCGCCTACACCGCCGGCTTCATGAACACCACGCTGGGCTTGCCCGGCTGGTGGAGCCTGCCGGCGGCGATGGTGATGGCGGTGCTGTTTGCGCTGCTGATCGGCCTGCCCACGCTGCGCCTGAAGGGGCCGTACTTCGCGCTGGCGATGCTGTCGGGCGCGGTGATCATGCAGCGCCTGATGCTGATCTTCTGGGAGCAGACCGGCGGCGAGGAAGGCATCAACGGCCTGACGCCGCTGATCAAGTCGCAGCTCGGCTTCTACTACTTCGCACTCGGCAGCCTGGTGGCCATCACCGCCCTGCTGCTGGCGCTGGCCCGATCGCACTGGGGCCTGATCCTGCGCGCGATCCGCGGCGACGAGGCCACCTGCCAGGCCGCGGGCATCAACGTCACCTTCTACAAGATCGTCTCGCTGGTGATCAGCGCGGCGTTTGCCGGCGCCGGCGGGGCGATGTACGCGCATTACCAGCTCCAGGTCAGTCCGCAACTGTTCGCAGTGGTCACCTCGATCACCATCATCACGATGGTCTACGTCGGCGGCATGGCCAGCATCTACGGGCCGGTGGGCGGGGCGATCCTGCTGGTGCTGCTGACCGAACTGCTGCGCAACTTTGGCGAGTGGCGGCTGATGATCTACAGCGTCACGCTGATCCTGATCCTGTTCTTCCTGCCCAACGGCTTGATCGCGCCGACCTGGCGGCGTTTCAAGGCGGCATGGGGGTGGGCGAAATGAGCGCTTTGCTGGAGGTATCCAAGCTCAACAAGCACTTCGGCGGACTGCATGCCGTCAAGAATGTGTCGTTCAGCGTCCAGCCCGGCGAGATCGTCGGCATCCTGGGCCCGAACGGCGCCGGCAAGACCACGCTGTACAACCTGCTGACCGGCTTCATCGCGCCCGATCCGGGGGCTGCGGTGGTCTTCGAAGGCCGCTCGCTGCTGGGCGAGGCACCGCACCGCATCGCCCGGCGCGGCATCTCGCGCACCTTCCAGCTGTGCCGGCCGTTCATCGGCATGAGCGTGCTCGAGAACGTCATCGTCGGCGCGCTCGGCGCCAAGCGCGGCCAAGGCGCCGATCTCGACGCCCATGCGCTGGCCTTGCTCGAGCGAGTCGGCCTGAACGGCAAGGCCGACGTGCCGGTGGAGGTGCTGTCCTACGGCGACCAGCGACGGCTCGAGATCGCCCGCGCGCTGGCCGCCAGGCCGGCGCTGCTGCTGCTCGACGAGCCGTTTGCCGGCCTGGGCAGCGGCGAGATCGAGGATCTGTCGACGCTGATCCGGCAAGTGCATGCCGACGAGGGGCTGACCGTGCTGTTGATCGAACACAAACTGCGCGAATTCATGCGCCTGGTCGACCGGGTGATCGCGCTGGACTTCGGCGAGATCATCGCCCAGGGCACGCCCGAAGAGATCGTGCGCCACCCGGCCGTCATCGAGGCCTACATCGGCCGCAGTGCGCCGGCAGAAGGTGATGAACATGCTGCTTGAACTGCGCAATCTGT
This sequence comes from Burkholderiales bacterium, assembly GCA_947453625.1. GTDB lineage: Bacteria > Pseudomonadota > Gammaproteobacteria > Burkholderiales > Burkholderiaceae_C > Pseudaquabacterium. The sequence continues at coordinate 7,251 of CANGHK010000094.1, read as the reverse complement.
CAGTGTCCTACGGCAAGGCCGTGGCACTGGAAAACGTCTCGCTGCGGATTGACGAAGGCGAGTTCGTCGCGGTGCTGGGGCCCAACGGCGCCGGCAAGAGCACGCTGCTGAAGGCAATCTCGCGCTCGCAGCCCTCCACCGGCACGCTGACCCTCCGCGGCCAATCGCTGCAAGGCCTGCCGGCCCACGCGGTGGTCGGCCAGGGCATCTGCCACTGCCCCGAGGGGCGCCGCCTGTTTCCGGAACTGACGGTGCTGAAGAACCTGATGCTGGGCGCCTACCTGCGGCGCGATGCCAGCGCGGTGGCGACCGACCTGAAAACCGTCTACAGCCTGTTCCCCATCCTGCAGGAGCGCGCCGAGCAGGTCGTCAGCACGCTGTCGGGTGGCCAGCAGCAGATGGTGGCGATAGGCCGCGCGCTGATGGGCAAGCCGTCGCTGCTGCTGCTCGACGAGCCCTCGGTAGGAATCGCACACCGGCTGAAGATCGAGATCTTCGACGCGATCAAGCGCATCCAGCAAGGCGGCTGCGCGATCCTGATGGCCGAACAGGATGCGCAGTCGGCACTGCGCATCGCTGACCGCGTCTACGTGCTCGAGCATGGGCAGGTGGGACGCGAGGGCACCAGCGCCGAGCTCGGCGCCGACGACTACATCCGCCAGGCCTACCTCGGCGTGGGTTGATCGCGGGCAGCAGGTTCAGCGCGTGGTGGGCAGCAGGCGCGCCGGGTCGACAGGCTTGCCCTGGCGCCGGATCTCGAAGTGCAGTTGCACCCGGTCGGCGTCGCTGGAGCCCATCTCGGCGATCTTCTGGCCACGCCGCACCGCCTGATCCTCCTTGACCAGCAACGACTGGTTGTGGGCATAGGCCGTCAGGTAGGTGGCGTTGTGCTTGACGATCACCAGGTTGCCGTAGCCGCGCAGGCCGGCCCCGGCGTAGACCACCCGGCCATCGGCCGCTGCCAGCACCGGGTCGCCCGCCTTGCCGCTGATGGCCAGGCCCTTGTGCCGGCCTTCCTCGAAGCCGGCCAGCACCGTGCCCGCCGCTGGCCAGGCCCAGTTCAGGTCCTCATCGGCCTCGCGGGCCGGCGCGGCCGCAGGCGCCAAACTGGCCGCCGGCGCGCTGGCCGCCGCAGCCGGCTTGCCCTCCAGCGGCCTGGACTCCACCTTGGCCGCAGCGACAGGGCGACTGGCCACCACGCCGGCGTCGACCCCAGGCGGCAGCACACGCAACACCTGGCCCACCTCGATCAGGTTGGGGTTCTCGACGCCGTTCCAGCGCACCACGTCGCGCCAGTTCTGGCCGTTGTCCAGGCCGATGCGGATCAGCGTGTCACCGGGCTTGACCGTGTAGAAGCCGGGCTTGCCAGCGTTCTCGGCCCCCGGCAGCGGCTTGGCAGCGTCGCCGGACGCGCCGGCACCGGGGACCGGCTCCAGGGCAGCGACCGGCGCTGACGGCGCAATGGGCGGCTTGGCCACCGGCCTGGCCGGCCGCCTGTCCTCGACCGGCGCCTTGTTCGGCGGCGAGACACAAGCCGCAAGCAGGGCCGTCAGGGCGACCGCGCTCAGGCCCAGCCGCCAGGCGCGCAACTTCGGGTACGGTGATTGCATGGTGGCGGACCGGGTCTGCGGCCGATTCAGCCGATGCCCGATTTTAGGGGGACGAAGTGCACCGCCTCATGCTCGCTGCGCACGCAGCCGCTGGCATGGCGGTCCACCACCACCAGCACCTGACCGCGGCCGCCCGGGCCACGCGTGGGCGCCACCAGCCGGCCACCGATCGCCAGTTGGTCCAGCCACAGCGCAGGCAGTGCATCGCCGCCGGCCGCGGCGATGATGCTGTCGTAGGGCGCGTCGGGGCCATGGCCCAGCATGCCGTCGCCATGCAGCAACCGCACATGGTCGAGGCGCCAGGCCGCCAGATGTGCGCCGGCCTTTTCGAACAGCGGCCTCAGCCGCTCGATAGACACCACGCGCGGGGCCAGTTTCGCCAGCAGCGCGGCCTGGTAGCCGCAACCGGTGCCCACCTCCAGCGTGCGGCCCAGATGGCCGCTGGCACGCGCCAGGGCGCCCTCGAACAACAGTTCGACCATGCGCGCCACCACCGAGGGCTTGGAGATGGTCTGGCCATGGCCTATCGGCAGGCTGGTGTCCTCGTAGGCCTGGGTCGCCAGCGCGGAGTCGACGAACAGGTGGCGGGGCACATCGCCCATCGCGGCCAACACCGGCTCACAGCGTATGCCGTCGGCGCGCAAGCGCTGAACCATGCGCTGGCGCACCTGGGCCGAGTCGAGCCCCAGGCCTTGCGACACGGTCTGGCGGGCGGCGTCGCGGGCCGCTTCGTGCAGCGGGCGCTGCGGCCTCAGGGTTTCGCGCGGTTTGCTCGGGGCGCCGGCCTGACTGAGCCTATCGAGCGCCATCGGAAACCGGGGCTTGCGCGGGGCCCCGGCGCCACTGCTCACGGCCGGCTGTCCAGATGCGCGCGCCAATCGGGCAGCCGGGCATGGTCGGTCAGGTCCACCTGCAAGGGCGTGATCGAGACGCAGCCACTGGCCGTGGCATGGAAGTCGGTCCCCTCGCCAGCTTCGCGTGCGTCACCGGCCGGGCCTATCCAGTAGATGGTCTCGCCGCGCGGATTGGTCTGGGCGATCACCGGCTCGCTGGCGTGGCGCCGGCCCAGCCGGGTGATGCGGCTCGGCAGGCTCAGCGCGTCGGGCCGGTTCGGGATGTTGACGTTGAGCAGGAAAGGCGTGCCGCCCAGGCCCCGGTCCAACACCTGCTGCACCAGCGCGCGCGCCACCTGCCCCGCGGCAGCCAGTTCGGCCCAGCCCTTGTGCACCTGCGAGAAAGCGATCGCAGGCACGCCGAACAGGTAACCCTCCATCGCTGCGGCCACCGTGCCCGAATACAGCGTGTCGTCACCCATGTTGGCGCCCTGGTTGATGCCCGACAGCACCAGGTCGGGCCGGTAGCCCAGCAAGCCAGTCAGCGCCACATGCACGCAATCAGACGGCGTGCCGTTGACGAAGCGCACGCGCGGCGATCCCGCCGCAGCACCGCCCTCGAAGACCTGCAACGGCCGGTTCAAGGTCAGGGCGTTGGAGGTGCCACTGGCATTCTGCTCGGGGGCGATGACCTCGATCTCGCCCAGGCCGTGCATCGCCGCCACCAGTGCAGCCAGCCCAGGCGCCAGGTAACCGTCGTCGTTCGCAATGAGGATACGCATGAGCGCCGATTGTAGGCACCCGCTCACGGCTGCGGCAGCCGAACCGGCCGACGCCGCGGCCTGGTGACATCAACGTAAGCAGGCGTAAATTTCGGCCCGACAGCCCCCGATTCAGGCGCTTTTGGGGCGCCGGATCGGCCGACGAGTAGGCTAGCATCGTCGCAGGGAGAGTTAGCTTATGACCGTCAAGGTCCTCATTCTGGAAGACAACCCGGTGGCCCGCAGCTTTCTTTGCCGCGTGGTCCGGGAGAGCTTCAGCGACATCCTCGCCATCACCGAGGCCGGCGATCTGGAAACGGCGCGGGCCAAGATCAGCATCGCCGGCGGTGCCAGCGGCATGCACGGGGTCGACCCGTTCAAGCTGATCCTGGTCGACCTCGAACTGCCCGACGGCAACGGCATGGAGTTGCTGGCCGAGTTGACGCAATACCCCGCCACCAAGATCGTCACCACGCTCTACTCGGACGATGACCACCTGTTCCCGGCGCTGCAGCGCGGCGCCGACGGCTACCTGCTGAAGGAAGACCGTTTCGAGGTGCTGGTCGAGGAGTTGCAGAAGATCGTGCGCGGCCAACCACCGCTGTCACCGGCGATCGCACGGCGCCTGCTGACCCATTTCCGCCAGGGCAGTCGGGGCGATGACCTGCGGCCCGAATCCGGCTTCTCGATGCCGCAGGATTTCACCGCCAACAGCGCGCCGGTGACGATAGAGAAGCTCCCCGACCATGAGCGCTTGACGCCGCGAGAGAGCGAGGTGCTGACCTACCTGAGCAAGGGCTTCACGATCAAGGAGATCGCCAGCCTGATGGGCATCAAGTGGTTCACCGTCAACGACCACATCAAGTCGATCTACAAGAAGCTCAACGTCTCGAGCCGGGCCGAAGCGGCGGTGCTGGCAACCAAGCAGGGCCTGGTCTGACTTTGCGGGCCGGCGCCAGCGCCTGACGATGCCGGACCCAGCGTCCGCCCCGACCGCCAGCGGCGCCGAATCGCAGATCGGTGCCCAAGGTGTCGCGTCGGCGCTGGGTGACCAACCATCGCTGCGCTTGCCGTCATCGCAGCAAACGCCGCGAGCACGCCCCGACCGGCGGCCGGCGTTCAACACCCTGCACCGGCTGAAACTGGCGCCGCTGCTGTCCAAGGCCAGGCCGTTGCAGCGCGAACTGGCGATCCTGGCCGGAGCCTGCACCGTCATCGGCTCGCTCGACCTGCTGCTGGGCGCGGCGTTTTCGCTCAACCCGATGGCGTCCTTGCTGCTGGCGCTGGCCGGGTCGCTGGCGGTGTACCTGGCAGCGCGCTCCTGGATGCTGCGCCATTTGGCCGGCCCGACCCCGCTCAGCGCCGAGCGCATGTTCGACTGCCTGTACCGCGTCGCCCGCGAACTCGAGCAGGCGCCCGATCAAGCAGCACGCCACCTCGGCGGCCTGTTGCGCGAGGTCTTCGACCCGCTCGAGGTGACACACACCGAGGAAGCGGTTTTGCGCGTCAAAATGGCGCCGGACGGATCGACCCTGGTGGTGCCCGTCAACACGCTGGCGAGCGACGCCGCCGGGTCGGGGCGGGACGGCGCCATCGTGCTGCGTTTGGCAAGGCGAGGCCAGCGCCCGTTCACGCGCGAGGACCTGCAACTCGCCGAACGCCTGATCGAGCAGTTGCGCCGCGCGGTGGCCTACGACCGGGCGGTCGAGCATGGCCGCACCGAGGAGCGGGCGCGGATCGCGCAAGACCTGCACGACGACATCGGCGCCCGCCTGCTGACGCTGATGTACACCGCGCAGGATCCGGACATCGAGGAATACATCCGCCACACGCTGCAGGACCTGAAGACGCTGACACGCGGACTGGCAGCGGGCAACCACCGGCTGTCGCACGCGGCAGCCGAATGGAAATCCGACATCACCGCGCGCCTGGCGGCCACCGGCTGCGACCTGCACTGGAGCTTCTCCACCGACCGCGACATCCTGCTGACGGTGGTGCAGTGGTCAGGGCTGACCAGGGTGCTGCGCGAACTGGTCAGCAACATCATCACCCATGCCCAGGCCAGGCAGGTTGACATCAGCGCGCATTTCGACGGCGGCCGCCTGACCCTGGCCGTCAGCGACGACGGCATCGGCCGCGCGCCCGAAACCTGGCCGCACGGCCTAGGGCTGGGCGGTGTGCGCAAACGCGTCAAGTTGCTGGGCGGTCGGGTGGTGTGGGCCGAACAGCCCGAACGCGGCATCCGCTGCGAAGTGCAAGCCCCGCTGTCGGGCGAGCCGGGCTGAGCGCAACCGCCAATGCAGTGGCAGGCGCCCCCGCATGCCGAGCGCCGTCAGTTCGGCGGAGCGGAACTTCATCGCTAACGCGAGCCGTTGTTCCGAACTGCAAAGTACCGGCCAGAGTTCCCCACCAAGGGGTTCGCTACACTCGAAGCGTGGCGTGCCTGGTCAACCAGCTTCATGCACTTGTACAACTTCTAGCACCACCACAGCGGCATCAATCATGCCACCCCAGCCTCGCGACACGATGGTCAGGACAGGATGATCCTGGCCAAGTTTTGCGTCCATGATCTGCACATCAATGCCCGCGCGCTCAACCACGCCCGCTGGTCCGGCCCAACGCGCGACTGGTCCCCCGCAGCGCCGGTGGCCCTAAACCCCGATCGCGAGTCGGTCGTGTCTGCCCACCTGAGCATGGCAAACAAGCAGCCATTGGCTGCCTCGCCAGAAGCCCTTGAGCCGAGACAGCTTTCCAATCCGATCCCGACATGACAATCCTTTCTCGCAGGCGGTTACTCTGGGCAGGGATGCTCGGATCGGTGGGCATCCTGGGCGGACGACTTGCCAACCGGGCTTTCAAGTCTCACCAGGACCTGATGGCGCAAGCAGCCGGCCATGATGACCGGCCCGCCGCACTGGCTATCGACAGCCACTGCCATATTCCTCAAGCCATGCATTCCTGCTTCGCCAAGGTCATGGAGCAGCAGGGCGTCCGATTAGCCATCTCCCATGGGTATTGGAAGGGTATCGATCAGGACGTGGCTACGATTACCGACATCCGGCGGCATTACCCGGATCGCTTTGCGGCGTTTTATGCGCCGACCTGGGATAGCTCCGATCCCGGCTACATGAAAACCTCTGGCCTCGTGACGGTCACGGACACCTATCTCGCTGAAACACTGCCCCACGACCTGGAGCGCTTCATGGCGGCAGGGGGTGCCAACGCGCTGGGCCTGAAGCTGTGGCGGGATGTGGGAGCGCGGTTACGCGATACCGATGGACGGGTTTTGCGCCTCACGGACCCGCGATTAGAGCCCGTGCTCGACCGCGTTCGTTCCCTGGGCGGCGTCGTCTCAGTCCATGCTTGCGGAAAATGCCACGCGGACCGGGATGCCCTCATCGGCCGTCATGCCAATCTGAAATTCGTCCTATGCCACTGGGGTTCCGAGCCCCACAACCTCGGTACTCTACGCAGCATCCTGGAGCGCCACGAGAACGTGCTGGTGGATACCAGTCCGGCCGCCGGATGGCCGACCTCGAAAGGCTATTCCCAGAAGGACGTGCATGACTTCTATCAGGATTTTCAGGATCGCCTCGCCCTTGGCACCGATTTCGTGGAGTTGGGCCGGCAGGATTGCCCCCGCAGCGGACCCGACTTCTGGCCGAACTGGTACCGCAAGTTCTGGCGATACCATCAGACCTGGGACGAGGATTTCAGTTCCCCGTCCATCCCACCGAAGCAATGGACCGGCGTGGGTCTGGGGCCCGAAATTCTACGAAAGGTCTACTGGCAGAACGCTTATGAGTTCTTTGGCCTGGCTCGACTGATTCCCGACCTGGGAATTGCGACATCCAACGGTTAGTCCAGCAGAATCCTGTAATACTGACCGAGTCGCGCGGGCTCTATGCCGTTTAGTGTGGAACGCAACAATCTCATTTGGCCGGCGCAGGGGCGAAAGGATGAGCAGGCAGATGCTTGAGCTTGGACATTCGCAGGTAGGCGATGGCGATGAAGTTGGCGGCGGTTCTGAAGCCGCGGGCGGCTCGC
>CANGHK010000093.1 GCA_947453625.1 Burkholderiales bacterium | reverse complement strand
GGCATCGGTGCCGACATCACCGAGCAGGCCTGGCGCGGCGTGCTGCGCCAGTTGGTGGCGCTGGGCCATGTGCGCAGCGTGGGCGACTACAACACGCTGGAGCTGAGTGATTCGGCACGCGCGGTGCTCAAAGGCGAGGTGCCGGTGATGCTGCGGGTGGCCGCCGACCCGCCGCCCAAGGGCCGCGGTGGGCGCGTCGCACGCGGCGCCAGCCGCAGCACCGGTGGCGCGGGTGGCCCAGGCGGGGCCGGCAAACCGCCGCCGCTGCCGCTGGACGAGGCCGGCCTGCTGCGCTTCGCCGCGCTCAAGGCCTGGCGCGGCGAGGTCGCGCGCGAGCACAAGCTGCCGCCTTATGTCGTGTTCCACGACGCCACGCTGGCCGAGATGGCGCGCGAGGCGCCCGCTTCGCTGGACGCGCTGGCCGGCATCAGCGGCGTGGGCGCGAAGAAGCTCGAGGCCTACGGCCAGGAGATCCTGCGCGTGCTGCAGTGCTGACGCGCTGAGCTACTGAAGCGCTTCAGCCCCGGCCCGCCCGGCGCCCTGTCCGGGGGCGGCTCCGCGGCTGGCAGCCCCGCCCGGTATCATGGCCGGTTGCCTCCGTCAAGTTGCCGCCATGTCCCGCAGTGCCTCCGATACCCCGCCCGCCGCCCTGCGCCCCGCCCTGTCGTCTAACGCCCGGCCGCTGCCGGCCGGGGCCACCCACCTGCAGATCCGCGGTGCGCGCACCCACAACCTGAAGAACATCGACCTCGACATCCCCAAGCATGCGCTGGTGGTGATCACCGGATTGTCGGGGTCGGGCAAGTCCAGCCTGGCCTTCGACACGTTGTATGCCGAGGGCCAGCGCCGCTATGTCGAGAGCCTGTCAGCCTATGCGCGGCAGTTCCTGCAGTTGATGGACAAGCCCGATGTCGACGTGATCGAGGGCTTGTCTCCCGCGATCAGCATCGAGCAGAAGGCCACCAGCCACAACCCGCGCTCCACCGTCGGCACGGTGACCGAGATCCACGACTACCTGCGCCTGCTCTACGCCCGCGCCGGCACGCCGTATTGCCCCGACCACGACCTGCCGCTGCAGGCCCAGAGCGTGGGCCAGATGGTCGACGCGGTGCTGGCGCTGCCCGAGGACACCAAGCTGATGATCCTCAGCCCGGTGGTGCGCGACCGCAAGGGCGAGTTCGCCGACCTGTTCGCCGACATGCAGGCGCGCGGCTATGTGCGATTCCGCATCGACGGCAAGATCGCCGAGGCCAGTGAGCTGCCCGAGTTGAAGAAGAACGAGAAACACGACATCGACGTCGTGATCGACCGCCTGAAGACCCGGCCCGAGATGAAGCAGCGCCTGGCCGAGAGCTTCGAGGCTGCGCTGCGCGCCGCCGAAGGGCGGGCGATCGCGCTCGAGATGGATGGCGAGAAAGAGTATTTGTTCTCCAGCAAGTTCGCCTGCCCGGTCTGCAGCTACTCGCTGCCTGAACTCGAGCCGCGGCTGTTCTCGTTCAACGCGCCCATGGGTGCCTGCCCGCATTGCGACGGCCTGGGCGTGCAGACGGTGTTCGACCCCGAACGCGTGGTGGCCTTCCCGTCGCTCAGCCTGGCCGGCGGCGCGGTCAAGGGCTGGGACCGGCGCAATGCCTATACCCACTCGATGCTAGAGAGCGTGGCGCGGCATTACGGCTTCGACATCGAGTCGCCCTACGAGGAACTGCCGGCCGCGGCCCAGCAGGCGCTGCTCTATGGATCGGGCGAGGACGAGATCGAGTTCGTCTACGAGGCCGAGAATGCCAAGGGGAAGGCCCGCAGCGTCAAGCGCTCGCACCCCTTCGAGGGAATCATCCCCAACTTCGAGCGGCGCTATCGCGAGACCGATTCGGTCGCGGTGCGCGAGGACCTGGCGCGCTACCAGGCCGCCAAGCCCTGCGCCCACTGCGGCGGCGCGCGGCTGCGGCGCGAGGCGCGCCATGTCTTCCTGCAGGACATGGATTCGACCCAGCCGCGCCAAGCCATCTACCAGGTCGAGCACGCCACGCTTGCCGATGCGCTGCATTACTTCGAGACCCTGAAGCTGCAGGGCGCCAAGGCCGAGATCGCCGACAAGGTGGTCAAGGAGATCCGCGCCCGGCTCAAGTTCCTCAACGACGTCGGCTTGAACTACCTCAGCCTGGACCGCAGCGCCGATACCTTGTCGGGCGGCGAGGCCCAGCGCATCCGGCTGGCCAGCCAGATCGGCAGCGGGCTGACCGGCGTGATGTACGTGCTGGACGAGCCCAGCATAGGCCTGCACCAGCGCGACAACGAGCGCTTGATCGGCACCCTGCGCCACCTGCGCGACCTGGGCAACAGCGTGCTGGTGGTCGAGCACGACGAGGACATGATCTGGGCCGCCGACCATGTCATCGACATGGGTCCTGGCGCCGGCGTGCACGGCGGGCGGGTGATCTCGCAGGGCACGCCCGATGAGGTGGCGGCCGACCCCGCCAGCCTGACCGGCCGCTACCTGTCGCACGCGCTGCGCATCGAGGTGCCTAAGCTGCGCCACCGCTGGGACCCGGGCGCGCCGCCGGCCGCGCCGGTGCTGGAGGTCAAGCCCATCCCGAAAGGCCAGAAGGCACCGGCCTGGCCGACCTACACCCCGCCGGCCGCCACCTGCCTGCGGCTGGTCAACGCGCGCGGCAACAACCTGAAGAACGTCAGCGCCGAGATCCCGGTCGGTCTGCTGACCTGTGTGACCGGCGTCTCGGGCTCGGGCAAGAGCACGCTGATCAACGACACGCTGTATGCCGCGGTGGCGCGCAAGCTCTACCACAGCCACGCCGAGCCCGCGCCGCACGACGAGATCGAGGGTATAGACGCCTTCGACAAGGTGATCAACGTCGACCAGAGCCCGATCGGCCGCACGCCGCGCAGCAACCCGGCCACCTACACCGGGCTGTTCACGCCCATCCGCGAACTGTTCGCCGAGGTGCCGATGGCGCGCGAGCGCGGTTACGGCTCGGGGCGCTTCAGCTTCAACGTCGGCGCAGGCGCCGGTGGCGGGCGCTGCGAGGCCTGCCAGGGCGACGGCATGCTGAAGGTGGAGATGCACTTCCTGCCCGACGTCTATGTGCCCTGCGACACCTGCGGCGGCAAGCGCTACAACCGCGAGACGCTGGAGGTGGCCTACAAGGGCCGCAACATCCACCAGGTGCTGGCGATGACGGTGGAAGAAGCGCGCGGCTTTTTTGCTGCGATGCCGGCGCTGGCGCGCAAGCTGCAGACCCTGCTCGACGTCGGCCTGGGCTACATCACGCTGGGCCAGAGCGCCACTACCTTGTCGGGCGGCGAGGCCCAGCGCGTCAAGCTGGCGCTGGAGCTGTCCAAGCGCGACACCGGCCGCACCCTCTACATCCTGGACGAGCCCACCACCGGCCTGCACTTTGCCGACATCGAGCTGCTGCTGCGCGTGCTGCACCAGCTGCGCGACGCCGGCAACACCATCGTCGTGATCGAGCACAACCTGGACGTCATCAAGACCGCCGACTGGGTGATCGACATGGGCCCCGAGGGCGGCGCCGGCGGTGGCAGGGTGCTGGCGGTGGGTCCGCCCGAGGTGATCGCGGCCTGCGCCGAGAGCTTCACCGGCCGCTTCCTGAAGCCGCTGCTGGCGGTGGGCTGATCGCGGGCGTGAAGCGCGCGGCCGCGCTCTACACTGCCCGCCAATCCAGCGGAGCACGCCATGAGCCAGGTCATCGAGTACTACATCGCCCCACAGTCGCCCTGGGCTTACCTGGGCCACCAGCGCCTGCGCGACATCGCGGCCGCGGCCGGTGCCCGCATCGAGTTGCGGCCCGCCGATTACGGCCGCATCTTCGCCGTCTCGGGCGGCCTGCCGCTGCCCAAGCGCGCACCGCAGCGCCAGGCCTACCGGCTGGTCGAACTGCGCCGCTTCAGCCAGCAACTGGGGGTCGCGCTGAACCCGCAGCCGACGCATTTTCCGGTGCCGGGCGACGACGCGGCGCGGCTGATCATCGCGGTCCAGCAGCAAGACGGCACTGCGGCCGCGCTGGACTTCACCGGCGCGCTGATGCGGGCGCTGTGGGTGCAGGACCGCCACATTGCCGACCCGGCCACGCTGGCCGCGCTGCTGGCCGAGCAGGGTTTGCCGGCGCAACGCCTGGACGACGCCCGGGCGCATGCCGCCCAGCAGGCCTACGACGCCAACACCGAGCGGGCGATCGCGCTGGGCGTGTTCGGTGCGCCCAGCTACGTCGTAGACGGCGAGCTGTTCTGGGGCCAGGACCGGCTGGACTTCCTGCAGCGCCGGCTGGCCGGTGCCCACCTGCCCGGCTGAGCGGGTCCAGAAGAACGAAAGCCGGCGCAAGGCCGGCTTCCGAATCAAGCTGTGAGCGGGGCCGGTATGCGCGGCATGCCGGCCCCGCCACGCATCACTTCAGGTGCTGGTTGATCAGCTTGGTCATCTCGAACATCGTCACCTGGGTCGCCTTGAAGATGGCCTTGAGCTTGGCGTCGGCGTTGATCATGGTCCTCTTGGCGGCGTCCTGCAGGTCGTTCTTCTTGATGTACTCCCACACCTTCTTGGTCACCTCGGTGCGCGGGATGGCCGCGGCGCCGATGATGGCGGCCAGTTCGGCGCTGGGCGTCATCGCCTTCATGAAGCCGGCGTTGGGGGTGCGCTTGGCGGCGGGCGCTGCCTTGGCGGCAACCTTCTTGCCAGCAGCCTTCTTGGCCGGTGCTGCGGCGACTGCCTCGACCGGCGCGGCAACGACCGCGACCTTCTTGGCCGGTGCCGCTTTCTTGACCGCAGTGGCCTTCTTCGCGGGGGCCGCTTTCTTGGCCGGTGCGGCCTTCTTTGCAGTTGCCATGTTGATTTTCTCCATCATGAGGGGTTGTTTTGCCGAGCCTGGGTCGAGGGCTGCATGTACCCGCGCTTCTCGCTGGACTTCGGCGACGGTGATGGTACCGCCAGCCTCACCCCCTGAGAAGCGGTTTTCCCAGGTAAAACCCGCTTTGGCACCCCCTGAAACCCGCATTTGTCGCGGGCTTGCGTCATGACCGGCGCAAACCCTGTCGACGCGGCCCTTGCCGGCCGTCGCACGGCGCTATGCTTGGCGCCATGAAACTGCTTCTGCGCTGGTTCCTGCTGGCCGCCGCCCTGCTGCTGGTCGCTCATCTCTACCCTGGCGTCAAGGTCGCGAGTTTCGGCTCGGCCCTGCTGGCGGCCTTCGTGCTGGGCTTGCTCAACACGCTGGTGCGCCCGCTGCTGGTGTTGCTGACCCTGCCGGTCACAGTGCTCACGCTGGGTTTGTTCCTGTTCGTCATCAACGCGGCGATGTTCTGGTCGGCGGCCGAGTTGCTCAGCGGCCTGAGCGTCACCGGCTTTGGCGCCGCGCTGGTGGGTTCGGTGATCTACAGCCTGTGCGGCATGGTGATAGACAGCGCGATGGAGCGGCTGTTCTCGCGCGGCGAGTTCTGAGCGCCCTGACACCGGCCTGGCCAGCGTCGCGTCAATTCAGCGTTATTCAGGGGCCTCGCCGCGCTGCGCACTGCCTGGCTTGCGCTGCTCGGCCAGCAGCGCGCGGCGCTGCGCCAGCAGGTCGCGCAGTCGGGCGTCTATCACCGAAGCCTCGATGAAGTCGGTACCCGCACCGCCTCGGCGCGCGAGTTGCTGGCCAGCACGCAGGCGGTCTATCGCGCCGGGCAAGTTGCCCAGCGCGGCCTGCGATTCGGCCTCGGCGCGCAGCGAGCGCAGTTTCAGGCCCTGGCGCTCGGTGGTCTGGGCCAGCAACTGCCAGGCCGAGGCGTCCTCGCGGCGCTCGGCGACCCAGGTCTGCAGCGCCTCGCCGCTGCGCCGCAGCGCCGGCGCGCTGCCGTCGGCCAGCGCCAGTTCGGCGCGCAGCAGCAGGCCGGCACGCGACGCGTCTTGCCCGCCGTCGGACGGCCCCGGGTCCAGCACGCGTCGGGCCAGGGCCGCGTCACCCCTGGCCAGCGCCAACTGGGCCGACAGGTGGACCAGCGCCAGCCTGGCCTGATCCTCGGCCGCCTCCGGGGTGGCTGACCCTGTGCCCAGCAGCGCCAGCGCCGCGCCGGCGTCGCGCTCGGCGCGGCCGAACTCGCGCAGCCGGCCCGACGCCAGTGCACCGGTGTAGAGCCCGACGATGCGGTCGGCCAGCGACAGGCTGGCCATCTCGCCGCGCTGGTCGAGGTCTTGCAGCCGGCGCCAGGCTTGGGCCGTCGGGTCCATCAGCACGCGCGCCCGGGCCTGCATCAGCAAGTGCATCAGCGGCGCCGGCCGCGGGCGGGTCGCCCCGCCCGCGGCCTGCACGATCTGGCGCGCTTCGCCGATGCGGTCGACGGTCAGCGGGTGACTGCGCAGGTAGGGGAAGCCGCCGCTGTCGTTGAGCCGGCTCGACTGGTCGAGCTTGTCGAACATGCCGGCCATGCCGGCCGGCGCAAAGCCTGCCAGGCCCATCAGCGCCAGCCCGGAGCGGTCGGCCTCGCGCTCCATGTCGCGCGAGAAATTGAGCTGGGCCTGCGCCATCGCCGCCTGGCCGCCGACGATGGCCGCCTGCGCCACATCGGTGCTGGAGGCACGGCTGGCCACCAGCAGCCCCAGCAGCATGGCCGCCAAGCCCAGCGAGCTGCTGCGTGAGTTGGCCGCGATGCTGCGCGCGATGTGGCGCCGGGTGATGTGCGACAGCTCATGCGCCAGCACCGAGGCCAGTTCGTCGGGCGTGGCCGTCAGCGCCATCAGCCCGAGGTGAACGCCGACATAGCCGCCGGGCAGCGCAAAGGCGTTGACCGAGCGGTCTCGCACCAGGAAGGCCTCGTAGGGAAAGATGTGCTCGGTGTCGGCGCCGATGTCGCCGCGCGCGCGCGCGGCCTGCACCAGCGGCCGCCACAGCGCCTGCAGGTAGTCCAACAACTGCGGGTCGTCGATGTAGTCGGGGTCGCGCCGGATCTCGCGCATGATCTGCTCGCCGATGCGCTTTTCCTGGCCCAGGTTGAAGTCGTCCGACGCCGACTCGCCCAGCGCCGGCAGCCTCACCTCGCTGGTCGGCTGTCCTTGCGCGGCGGCAGGCGCCACCGCGCCCCAGCCCAGCGCGCCGGCCAGCAGCACGCACCACAGGCGCTGGCGCGGCGCCATGCCGGGGCCGGGCGCAGGGGGCAGTGCCGGCAGCGGCACGGTAGGCGGAGGACGGGATGTCAAGGCAGATCCTGGCAGGTCATGTCCATGGGTCGCGGCGGCCGCCCTGGGGCAGCGGGCGTCGTCACTGGAAACGTTCTTCTATCATCGCACCGCCAGGTTTCCACCTCGTTTCGCGCACCGGCACCGACGGCGCGCACCGCCTCTCCCCGTTTCGCCCCGCCGTCCCGACACCATGACTTCGCCCCTCACCCACTTCGACTCGCATGGCCAGGCCCACATGGTGGATGTTTCGGCCAAGTCCGACAGCCACCGCATCGCACGCGCCGTCGGCACCATCCGCATGCTGCCTGCCACGCTGGCGCTGATTGCCGGGGGCAGCGCCAAGAAGGGCGACGTGATCGGCATCGCCCGCATCGCGGCGATCCAGGCGGCCAAGCGCACTGCCGAGCTGATCCCCTTGTGCCACCCGCTGCCGCTGACCCGGGTTGCGGTCGAGTTCACGCTGGACGCCGACGCCGGCGCGGTGCACATCGCCGTGCAGGCCGAGACCCTGGGCAAGACCGGTGTCGAGATGGAAGCCCTGACCGCCGTGCAGGTGGGCCTGCTGACGGTCTACGACATGTGCAAGGCAGTCGACCGCGGCATGGTGATGGACGGCATCCGCCTGCTCGAGAAGCGCGGCGGCAAGTCGGGTCACTGGCTGGCGGACGGCGCGGCGCCAGACGCCGGCTGATCGGCCCGCTGATCGGTCGGTTGAACCGCTGACGGTCCCGTGGCGCCCGGCACGCCGGGCCGCGCCGCGAACTCGCGCCAGCCATGCACCGCCAGCGGCGCCTGGCACTGAAACGCCTTGCGGGCCCCGTCCGCGCATGCGGCGAAGAAGCTGTCGGCCTCGGCATTGCGGAATTCGCGCAGCCGCTGCGCCAGCCAGCGCGCCCGATCGACATCGCCGCTGGCCGCCAGGTGCTTGGCCCAGGCCACCATCAGCCGGGTGTCGAGCAGCGAGTGCGGCGCCCGCGCAAAACCCAGTTCGGTGCTGGCCGGCGAGCTGTCGTTGGTGGCCGCGGCGTAGTCGGCATGGTGGGCGAACAGCAGGCTGTGCTGGCCCTGCTCTATGCGCTCGGCCAGCGGCCCGCTGCTGTCGGTGGGGGCGTAGATCACCACCGCGCGCTGGTAGTCCAGCAGAGCCCAGGCGCCGGCCACGCACATCAGCAGGCCGGCCAGCGCGCCCCACGGGCTGCGGTTGACCGCGGTGGGATACTGGGCCGGCTTGGCCGGCACGCCCAGCACGAAGCCCCAGGCCAGTGCCGCCGGCAGCAGGAAGTAGGCGTACCACAGCGGGTATTCGACCAGGCTGTGCAGCCCGGCGATCACCACCAGCATCAGGCCGGCGCGCGCCACCGCGCTGGCGTCGCCGCTGGCGCGGTGGGCGCGTTGCCCGCCTTGCCACAGCGCCCAGCCCAGCAGGCTGCAGACCAGTGCGGTCAGCGGCAGGCCGAGCTCCACCGCCAACTGCAGCAGCAGGTTGTGGGTGTGGTCGAAGAAGGCGGTCGGGCGGTTGGGGAAGGCGCTCAGCGTCCAGGCGAAGTTGAACTCACCGAAGCCCACGCCCAGCAGCGGCTGGGCCGCCACCAGCGCCAGCGCGTTGCGCCAGATGTTCAGGCGCGAGTTGGGGCTGTCGGCGCTGGTGGCCGAGGCGCCCTCGGCTGCCAGCCTGGCGCCGGCGCCCAGCGCCTGCTGGCTGATGTCGCCATACCAGGCCATCGCGCCGTAGGCCAGGGCGTAGAGCAGCGGTGTGGCGGCCAGCAGCCAGCGCGCGTCGCGCGACAGCCGCCGATCGATCAGCGCCCAGCCCAGCAGCAGGCCCAGGCCCACCGCGCCGGTGCGCGAGGCCGTCAGCTCCACCGCCAGCACCAGCGGCAGCGCCAGCGCCCACAGCGCGTCACGCGACAGCCAGCGCAACTCGTGCAGCGCCACCGCGGCCACCAGCGCCCACAGCAGCAGGCTGCACAAGTGGTTGGGTTGGCGCAAATTGCCCACCGCGCGGCCCAGCAGGCCGCTGTGGGCGATCCACTGGCCATCGGTCCAGCCCGGCGCGAACACCTGCACGGCGGCCACCGTCGCGCCCAGCAGCCCGGCCGCCAGCAGGCCGGCGGCCAGCGCGGCAAAGGCCGCCGGGCCGTCGGCCCGCTGCGCCGCGCAGGCGCCGGTGACCGCCATCAGCGCCGCACCCGCCAGCAGGCCCAGCGCCAGCAGCGCCAGGGACAGCGGCAACTGGCCCAGGCCCCAGGACGCCAGCGCGGCCAGCGCCACCACGCCCAGCGCAGCCAGCAGCGGCGCGGCGCTGCGCGGCACGGCGCCTGGTGGCGCGGCCATCGCCACCCCGCCCCACAAGGCCATGGCCAGGCATTGGTTGAGCAGCGTGGCCGAGGGCGGCTGGTTGTAGGCCAGCAGCGTAGGCACGCAGCCGGCCAGCAAGCTGGCCAGCAACAGCAGGGGGTCGAACGACGGGCGAAAACGAGGGGAATTGGGCATCCGGCGGGGCTGGGGTGATTGCGCCGGGCGGGCGCGGCAGGATGCTAGCAGCCGATCAGCGCGCCGCAACCCAGTGGTTCAGCCGCCGGCCCGGCACGCGTGGCAAGGGGATGCAGCCCCTGAGCTGCGGCGCGGCGCCCTCAGCCGCCCGCCAGCGCCCCGGGCAGCGTGATCAAGCCGGCCCCTGGCAAGCCCGCCAGCCCATGGCCACCGGCCAGCAGCAGCGCGCGCCGGGGCTGGCGCGCCGCCTCAGCCAGGGACCGCAGCAGGTAGGCCACCGAGCCGGCATCCAGCCCGGCAGTGGGCTCGTCGAGCAGCGTCAGCGCCGCGCCGCTGGCCAGCGCCACCGCCAGCCCGGCCTTGCGCCGCGATCCAGTGGACAGCGCGTAAAAGGGCTTGGCCAGGTGCGGCGACAGGCCGAAGCCGTCCAGGTGGCGCTGCCAGGCCGATTCATCCAGCCCGGGATGGGCGGCGCGCTGGGCGGCCATCAAACCGGCGGGCGTCAGGTCGTCCCAGGCCGGGTCGCGCGGGTCGAACGCGCAGAGGCTTCGCCGGTAGGCCACCGGATCGGCCGCCGGATCCAGGCCGTCCAGCGTCAGGCGGCCGCTGTCGGCGCGCAGGTCGCCGGCCAGCAAGCGCAGCAGGGTCGTCTTGCCGCTGCCGGTGTCGCCGTCCAGCAGCGTGACGCCGGTGGGCAGGTCGATGGACAGGTGGGTGAACAGCGCGGGCTGGCCGGGGTAGGCAAAGCACAGGGCTTGGGCTTGCAGCACGGGGGCGGGGGGCGCGGGGGGCGCGGTGGGCATGGCGGGCATGGCGGGCACTGTAGCGCGGCCATTGGCGGCCAGACCGGGGCGCGCTAAAATCGGCTTACTTTTGTCTTACTCTCAACCCGATCTGTCGCCATGCAAACGTCGAAACTCTCTGTCAAGGGCCAGGTGGTGCTGCCGGCGGCCATCCGGGCTGCCAAAGCCTGGCAGGCAGGCATGCAGTTCGAGGTGGTCAGCACCGCCGAAGGCGTGTTGCTCAAGCCGCTGGTGCCGGCCGGCCTGTTTGAGGCGACACGGCTGGCCGATGTGTTCGGCATGGCTGCCTACCGTGGGCCGACGCGAAGCTTGGCGGATATGGATGCGGCGGTGCGGGCCGTGGCTGCGCGCCAGCGTTGATACGGCGGTGATTGCGATCGACACCAATATCGTGGTGCGACTGCTCGTCAACGACGACGCGGCGCAGGGCCGGCGCGCGCGCAGCCTGCTGGCGGCGGGCCAGGAGGTCTTCGTCGCGCCCACCGTCTTGCTGGAATCCGAGTGGGTGTTGCGAGCGGCCTATGGCTTTGGGCCTGACAAGATTGCCGGATTTCTGCGCGCCTTGCTGGGTCTGCCCGGTTTGCGCACGGCAAACCCTGACCAAGTGGCTCATGCGCTGACCGGGTACGAGCAAGGCATGGACTTCGCCGACGCCTTGCACCTCGCCTCTAGCCATCAGACCGACCGCTTCTACACTTTCGACGCCGCCTTCCGGCGCAAGGCCGGCAGTGAGATGCCTGGGGTGACGGTCAGCGCGCCTTGAGGCGGAGCCGGCTGGGCGGGCCAAGCCAGACACAAAAAAGCCGCCCGAAGGCGGCTGTCGAGAACTCGGGCAGGGCAAAAGCAAAGACCGGCCCCCAGTTTCCTTTCCGCCTTAGAAGGCAGCCTT
>CANGHK010000092.1 GCA_947453625.1 Burkholderiales bacterium | reverse complement strand
GTCCTCGACCACCGCCACACCGTCCAGCGTGACGCTGCAGCCGCGCATCGGCAGGTCGAAATGGCCCAGCGTGTGGCGGCCCGCCACCTCGTTGGCGCCGGTGGAATAGAGGAAATTGCCGGCAAAGGCTCGCAGCTCGGTGCCGTTGAAATCGGCCTTGTCGTAGAAGGTCATCGCGTCCCAGCGCGCGCGCCGGTTCAGGCCCCAGCCGACATGCGACACCGCGTAGGCCGACCGGTCGCCGGGCTGGGTGGCCCAGGCCGCGAAGTAGCCGCGCATCAGTTCGGCATCGACGCTGCTGCCCGCTATGGCCACGACATGGTCATCGACGATGGTCAAACTCACCGCGTCGGCCAGGTAACGCTTGAAGGTCAGGTTGACGTCGCCGGGTGCCAGCACCAGCGTGCCGTTGACCGCGCCGGCCTGCGGAAACGCCAGCACCAGGCCGGCCGGCCAATGGCTCAGCGTGCCGGGCTTGGTGGTGAAGCCCCAGACGCCGCCGATGCGCGCGCCGGTCAGCGCCACCGTCAAGTCGCTGCCCGCGCGCGAGCTCACCTGCATCACCCGGCCGGCCTTGAGCCGGCGCATCGCGTTGCGCACCTCGGCCTCGTCCTCGGCGCGCGGCGCGGTGCGCTCCAGGATCTCGGGGTGCTCGTTGCTGATCACCAGCACCCTGGCGCCGCCTTGCAGGATCTCGGGCAGTTCGACCGCATGCTGCAGGCCCTCGACGGTGCAGTCGGCGATGAACACGCTGCCGGCCAGCGCCGCCACCACCGGTTGCAGCCGGCCGATCGCGTCCGACGCGCCAGTCGATCGCACCGGCACCGGCGCGGTCTGGCGCGGCGTGGGCAGCACCAGATGGAACCAGCGCGCCCCCAGGCGGGCCAGCGCCAGTTCGCTCAGGCGCACCAGCGACGGGCGCGACTGGGTCTCCGACAGCACCGCGCAGACATCGCCCGCCTGCACGCCACACAGCGCGAAAACCTCGGTGAAGCTGTCTATCCACTTGGCCTCGATGCGGCCGCCTGCGCAGTCACTCACAGCACTTCTCCCACCATCCGGTAATGACCGCCCTGGAACAACAGCGGCGCCACCGGCAGATCGGCCAGCCGCAGCACCCGGCCTATGAACAGCACATGGTCGCCGACTTCGTGTCTGGCCTCGGTCTCGCACTCGAAAACCGCCGAACAGCCCGCCAGCACCGGGCAATCGCCCAGACCGTCGGCCCAGGGGCCGTCGGCAAACTTGTCGCCCTTGGACGCCGCGAAGCGCCGCGACAGGTCGACCTGGGTCTCGGCCAGCACGTTGATCGCGAAATGCCGCGCCGCCTCGAAGGCCGCCAGGTTGCTGCTGGCCCGCCGCAGCGACCACAGCACCAGCGGCGGGTCGAGCGACAGCGAGGCGAAGGAATTGGCGGTCAGTCCCACAGGTTGGCCGC
Source organism: Burkholderiales bacterium (assembly GCA_947453625.1). Lineage (GTDB taxonomy): Bacteria > Pseudomonadota > Gammaproteobacteria > Burkholderiales > Burkholderiaceae_C > Pseudaquabacterium. The sequence continues at coordinate 10,647 of CANGHK010000092.1, read as the reverse complement.
CGGCGTCGCGGCAGGTGATGATGGTCACGCCGGTGGCGAAGCGCCCCAGCGCAGCGCGCAGTGCCTGGGGCGTGAGCGGCTCGATCGCCGTCTCGGCAGCAGGGGTTTGCGACATGGTCAGAGTCCTTGGCCGGGCAGCCTGCCCAAGCCGGTTCAGCGGAGGAACGCACGGGCCAAGCCGAAGCCCAGTGCGGTGAAAGCCAGCGCGCCCAGCAAATGGGCGGCACTGTGCAGCAAGGCCAGGCCGAAATCGCCGCGCTGAAGCAAACCCAGCGATTCGGCCGAAAATGAAGAGAAGGTGGTGAAGCCGCCGAGCAAGCCGGTCACCAGCAGCAGGCGCAGCGTCTCGTCGGGCGAGCGCGAGAACCAGACCAGGGCCACGCCGATCAGCCCGCCGCCCAGGCAGTTGACCAGCAGCGTGCCGAGCGGAAAACCGGCCCACAGCCCGTTCAAGCCCAGCCCGGCCAGCCAGCGCAGCAGCGCGCCCACCGCCGCCCCGCCGGCCACTGCCGCCGCATTCAGCCCGGTCAGCGCCGGGCTCATGCGCCGTTCGGTCCGCTGGCCAGGGCTGGCAAGCCCCAGCGCGCCAGCGCCTGGTCGTCGGCCACCCTGGCGTCGACCCAGCGCGAGCCCTCGGGCGTGGACTCCTTTTTCCAGAACGGCGCCTGGGTCTTCAGGTAGTCCATCAGGAACTCGCAGCCCTGGAACGATTCGCCGCGGTGCGCCGAACTGACCGCCACCAGCACGATCTGGTCTTGCGGTTGCAGCAGGCCGACGCGGTGGATCACCCGCGCGCCGCGCAGGTCGAAACGCTTGAACGCGGCGGCTATCATGGCCTCTATCGCGCGCTCGGTCATGCCGGGGTAATGCTCGAGTTCCATCGCGCTGACGGCACCGGCCATGCCGCTGTTGCGGTCGCGCACCGTGCCGACGAAGCTGGTCACCGCGCCGACGCCACCGTCGCCGGCGCGCAGCGCGGCCACCTCGGCCGAGAGGTCGAAATCGGCGGTCTGGATGCTGACGCGGCTCATGCGGCAGATTCTCGCATCGCCCCGCCAACCCCGGGCCTTGCCGGGCCAAGCCGACCTGTTCGGGCTGGAGATGTACGAGGCCAGCGCTGATCGCACCCACCACCGCAGCCGCCATCACCCCCCAACGTCAAGCGGCACGCATGGCCGCTGCCACCCGCAAGAAAACCCCGACCAGGAGCTGACCGCAAGCTGGCCCCTGTAACGCGCCCTCAAACCAGTTGGCCGCCCACGCCGCACATGGCCTGGTTGAGGGCCTCGTCATGGCTGGCCAGCGGCAGATCCTGCCGCAGCGCCAGTTCCAGGTAGGACGCGCTGTAGGTCGACAGGCGGTGGCGCCGCGCCAACTGCAGGATATCGCCCAGGGCCCGCCCGTTGGCGCCGGCGTCCACCTCGATGGCCATCTCGCCCAGGATGCCGACAAAGGCCGCACTCCGGGCTTCCTGCAGCAGGCCCTTGGCCTCCGCGCGGACGATAGCCTGCCCCACTTCCAGCGCCCAGGACGCGGGCACCAGCGCCAGGTGGTCAGGCTGGGTCAGCAAGGCCAGGATTCGGGCCGCGTAAGCCCTTTGCTGCGCCGTGCCAGCACCGAACAGCCAGCCCATCACCACCGAGTTATCCAGGACAAACCGCATCAGTCACGCCCGTCCCGCGGCAAGGCCGTGAGGTCCAAGCCCGCCATCGGGGTCTGCGACTGCATGAAATTCAGCATGCGCAGCGCCGCATTCACCCGGTCAGACCTCTGGGTGGGGCCGGGCGGACCGAGGTCGGCGACATGCTCGCCCCGGTTGGTGATCCGGAAGATCACACCCGCACGGGCTTTCCTCAGGAACTCCGGGAAATGCGTCTTGGCGTCATAGGCGCCAACCTCGACGAACTGGGTCATCACAAAACTCCTTGCGGTTCAATCCGACCGGTCCAGCGCCGCGTCGGCGGAAATCAAGTCCCCGGCAGCGTCATCAGCGCCAGTCGAGCGCGCCAGCAAACGCCTTGAAGACGGTCTTGGACAGGCATGTCAGGACCGACTGGCTGTCGGCGAGGATGTCGACCGTGGCGGTCATGCCGGGCTGGAGTTCGACCTCGGCCAGCCTGGCGTTGCCCTTGGCGCCGTCGCGGCCCAGCAGCACCTGGGCCCGGTGGAAGCGGGTGGGCGGGCCGTTGGCCGAGGGCTCGGTCAGCGTGGCGGGACTGAGATAGCTGAGCTGGCCCTGCAGACTGCCGTAGACCACATGGTCGAAGGCGTCGAGATTGACCCTCACCGGCAGGCCGGTCTTGAGCCCGCCGATGTCGACCGGGTCGAGCTTGAGTTCGAGCAGCAACTCGCCGTCAGTGGGCGCGATCTGCATCAACTCGTCGCCAGGGCTCAACACGACGCCCGGGGTGCCCACCTTCAGCCGCGTGACGATGCCCGCCACCGGCGCCTGCAGCAAGGTGTAGTCCAGCAGGCTCTGGCGCTCGTCGAGCTTGTAGCGGCGCGACGACAAGTCATTGGCCAGTTTGGCCACTTCCAGACTGGACTCCTGCAAATACCGGCTGCGCAGGACGCTGGCCCGGCCCTGCAACTCGCCGAGCTGGCGCCGCGCACGCATCACCTCGATCCGGCTGGCGTCGCCGGTCTTGAGTTGCGCCTCGTTCATCTCCAACGCCTGCCGCGCCAGGTCCTGCCCGTCCTGCAGCGTGGCCAGTTCCTCGCGCAGGCTGCGCAGGCGCTGCGTGAGCTCGCGCTCCAGCGTGGCCAGCGCCTGGCCCGCCTGGACCATCTGGCCCTCCTGCACCAGGATGCGCGACAGCACGCCGCCGTCGGCGGCCTGGATCACCCGGTTTCTGACCGTCGGGATCAACTGGCCCTGGGCGCGCACGGTCTGGTCGATCTCGACCCCGCCGGCCCAGGCCAGCAAGCCCGCCAGGCCGACCCCCATCAGCAGCGCCGTCGACCTGCGCGCCTGGCGCCGCGCCAGGTCGGTCACGCCACTCACGAAGTTCGGCAGGCCCGAGAGGACCGACCTCATGCCGGCCCGTCCATCGCCGGGGCCTCGAGGCGCCGGGGCGGCTTGGACAGCGCCCCCTGCACCAAGTAAAAAGTGTTTAAACTGATCACAATATCATTGTGCCTACAGTGACCGCTCGATCGTTACCGAATATTGCGGCGCGGCGCCAGATCAAACCTCAGGCCCGACATCCGGGGCCAGACCGGTTTGCGGTGGGGCGGGCAGCGCCTGGTCCAGCGCCAGGTCCGGGAAGGTCTTGTCCTGGCGCGACAGCGCGGCCAAGCCCGGCGTCAGACCAGCCGGCGCGCCTCGGCGTACGCCTGGCATGCGGCCAGAAAATCGGCCAGCATGGGCAAGGCCTCGTGGGCCTCGTTGATGGCTTCGGCCAGCAGATCGGGGTCACGGACATAGTCATGGACCATCCGGTTTCGCAGTGCCCTGGCGGCGATCCACTCGTCACTGGTTCGGCTCAGCAAGCCCAGTCTCGCGGCGCGATCCAGGTTGTCCAGCGCACTGCCCACGGGTTCACCCAGGCGGGTCAACAGCGCGGGCAGCAACTTGTCGCCGGCCGTGTCCTGCAGGCGGACAAACCGGACGGCGAAGGCGTCCACCCGCTCGGCCAGCAAGGCGTCGGCGCGCAGACTGGCGGCGCGATCGGCCGTGAAAGGCTGACCAAACAGGCGCTGATCGGTGCCCTGCAGGTGCTGCAATTCCAGCGCCACGACCTCGAGCAGGAAGCGCAGCCGCTCACGCACGCTGGCGGTCATCACGGCAGCAACCTGCCTTCGGCCAGCGCCACCCGGTGCACCGGCGCCAGCGCGGTACCGGGACCGATGACCAGCACGTCTATCCTGCGGTCGCCCAGTTCGCGCTGCAAGCGGGCGGTGAGTTGGGTGGCCAGCCGCACCGGCCGCAACACCGGGTCCGGGCATTCGATCAACAGGTCGATGTCGCCGCCGCGCAGCGCGTCCTGCAGACGCGATCCGAACAGCCTGACGCTTGCGCCGGGCCCCGCCAGCTCGGCGGTGGCCGCGACGATAGTCCGGGCTTGATCTTGGGTGATCCGCATCGGTCGGAGTGTAGTTCGGCAGGCCGCGTCCAGGCCCGCAGCGCCGGGCGGCTCGAGCCCCTCACTCCTCGATGCTGATCACGCGCCGGATCTCGTCGGTCTTGAAACCCAGCGCCATCGGCCGGCGCACCCCCGGCAGCGTGATCACGTCGTAGAGCTCGTCGACCATGCCCTCGAAACGCAGCCAGTGCACCGCGTCACCGCTGCGCAGGTCGATCACCTGTACGCCGCAGCGCGCCTCGGCTGCGCGCGACTGCAGCGCCTGGTCCAGCGCCAGACCCGAAAACGTCTTGTTGTGGCGCGGCTTGGAGGTGCCCACCAGCGCGAAGTTGCCATGGAAGCTCAAGCCCCGCATATAGCCGGCGCAGAAGGTCAGCGGCACGAAGCGCCCGGTGGCCAGCTCGACATGGCCGAACTCGCCGGTGCCCGAGTTGCACAGCCACAGCTTGCCCTGGTGCCAGCGCGGCGAATGCGGCATCGACAGCCCGCCGGCGACGATCTCGTCGCTCTGCACGTCGATCACGATGCCGCCATCGGCGCGGTGGTCGCGCCAGCCGTCCACCACGTCGGATCGGCTGACCGCCGTCACATAAGCCGCCCGGCCGTCGCGCAGCGCCAGGCCATTGAGGTGGCAGCGGTCCTCGGCCGCCAGCCGGCTGGCAAACGGTGGACGCCACAGCGGCTTGAAGCTGTGCGTCTCGCTCAGCGTGGCCAGGCAGCCGAACAGCGTGTTGACGAAGATGAGTTGGCCGTCGGCGTCCACCGCCATGTCGTGGATGTCGCAGTCGCCGGTGGTGTTGCCCAGTTGCGGCACATACAGCCGGTCATGCCCGTCCTGCTGCTCGCCATGGTTGAACATGTTCTCGAAGCGCCAGATCTGGTGCAGGCTGCTGAGGTAGAAGCCGTTGGGCGTCGGACACAGCCCCATGCAGCGGTTGAAGCTGCGCTCGAACACCGACAGCTCGCCGCCGGGCTTGAGCCCCAGCAGGAACAGCTTGCCGATCTGGTAGGTGCTCAGCGCGATCGAGAGTTGCTGCTCCTCCAGCCAGGCCAGCATCTGGCGCGAGGTGGTGATTTCCAGCGAGGGGGCGGCAATGTCGTTGTTTTGCATGATTGGCGTACCTTGGCCGCAGATTCAGAGGTTTTTGAAATAGTCTTCAGGAATTGTGGCTTTTGACCCATTCGCGCATGGCCTCGTTGACGCGGGTCTGCCAGCCCGGGCCGGTCGCACGCAGCGCGGCCAGCACATCGCGGTCAAACCGGATTGCCACCTGCTGCTTGGTGCCAGACCCTGCCGGGCGGCCGCGCTTGGCCCCGGCCTTGGCCACGCCCGCCTGCATCTCCAGCCGCCCTAGCGGTCGCTCGTCTTCATCCTGGCCGTCCCAGACGAAGTTCTCGTCGGGCGGCACGGCACGCAGTGCCGCCAGCACCTCATCACGCTTCATCGCATTCGTTTTCGAGCCAGGCATCGTAGACCTCACGTTCTTCATGGCTTGCACGGCGAAAACTGATCTCGCGCGCCGTGCCGTCGCGCCCGGTATGCACCACGGTCAGCACCGCCAGAAATCGCAGCGCGTAAGACAGCGAGAAAACCCTTTCCTCGCCATTTCGGCTGACCCATGCGTCGAGCCGGTAGCGCGAATCGAGAACCTCACCGGCGTCGGCAAAGTCCAAGCCATGCTTGCGCAGATTGGCAAGCCGCTTCGCTTCATCCCAGCTTAACCGGATTCTCATCGAATTAATTGTAGATGCAAAAACACGAAATCATCGGTTTTGCAGACACCAGCGGATGGGAGGTCACCAGCGCTCGCCCTTGCCTGGCAGCGCTGGACTACCGATGCCCCGCGCCGCTTCGGCGCCCAGCAAGCGCCCACCGCCGCCGTCGCCCCGCTGGCCCCACATGCGCCGCAGCAGCGCCTCGAAAGTCGCCACATAGGCGGCGATGTCGCACAGCGGCGAGGCCAGCATCCGCGCCCGCAAGGCGGGACGGCCGGTGCGCAGCGTGGCAAGGGTCTCGGCCAGCGCCACCGCCGCGGCCACATAGCCGGCCTCGTCGGCGGCCACCCAGCCCGGCTGGCCCAGCGTGGCCAGGAAACTCGCGCCCATGCGCGAGACGAAATTGCCGCCGGCCAGCGCCACCACCGGCACCCCCATCCACAGCGCCTGCAGCGTGGTGGTGCCGCCGTTGTAAGGCGTGGGGTCGAGCGCGATGTCGATCTCGCCGTAGTCCTGCATCATCTCGGCCAGCCCGCTAGGCCCGCGAAACCTCAGCCGCTCGGGCGCGACGCCCTGGGCTGCGAACAGCCCGGCAAAACGCGACTGCACCTCAGCGTCCGCCAGCGACGGCGCTTTCAGCAGCAAGTGAGATCCCGGCACCGCGTGCAGCACCCGCGCCCACAGTGCGATGGTTCGCGGCGTCAGCTTCATCGCGTTGTTGAACGAGCCGAACACCAGCGCCGCCCCGGGCAGGCGCGGCGCGGGCAGCGGGTAGTCGTCCACCGGGGCCCAGCAGAACACGCTGCCGGGCAGGTGGGCGATGCCCTCGCTGAACAGGTGGCCATGCTCGGCCGGGCTGACCACCGCGTCGCCGATCAGCCAGTCGATGGCCGTCAGCCCGGTCGAATGCGGGTAGCCCAGAAAACTGGCCTGCACCGGCGCGGCGCGCAGCGCGAACACGCCCAGCCGGTGCGTCGAGGTGTGGCCGCCCAAGTCGATCAGCAACTGCACGCCGTCGGCCACGATCACCTGCTGCAGCGCCGCGTCGTCCAGTGCCGCGGCCTCCACCCAGCGCGCCGCGCAGGCCTGCGCCTGCCTGGTGTACTCGTCGTGCATCGTGCCGGTGTGGTAGACGCAGAGCTCGACGCGGGCCGCGTCCAGCCGCTGCAGCACCGGCAGCATGAACAGGTTGACCGGGTGCTGGCGGTGCAGGTCGCCGGTGACCAGGCCGATGCGCAGGCGCGCGGTCGGGCCCGCCTGAATCGCCACGGCGAAATCGGTCTTGCGTTGCACCGCCGCCTCGATAGGCGCGCACAGGCTGCGGTGCAGGTCGGCCACCTCGGCCGGGGTCAGGCTGTCGTGGTAGAGCGCCGTCATCGCGATGCTCGACGCCAGCCGCGACAGCGGGTCGCCGCCGGCCGCGTAAGCCGCTTGCAGCGTCGCCAGGTGGCCGGCGGCGTCGCCGACGCGGCCCTGCAGACCGGCGGCCACCAGCCGCGCCTCGGCGTTGGTGGGGTCCACCGCCTGCAGCCTGGCCAGCGTGGCGCGGCAGTCGGCCAGCCGGTAGACCTCGGACTGGATCCTGGCCAGCGCCAGCAGCGCGTCCACGCGGTCGGGCCGGGTTGCCAGCACCTGGTCCAGCAGGGCGATCGCCTCCTGCCAGTAGTTGTGGCGGTACAGGCGCGCGGCCAGCCCCTGCAGAAAATCCGGGTTGGCCGAGCGCGCGGCGCGGGCGAAGGCTTTCTCGGCCGCCGGTGCATTGCCCACCCGCAGCAGCGCCTCGCCCAGAAACATCATCGAGCCATGGCGCAGCGGGCGGATGTCGAGCAGGCCGGAGAACGCCGACACCGCGCCCGGCGCGTCGCCCGCGTTCAGCCGCCACACGCCCAGCCAGTGCAGCGATTCGCCGGCGATCGGCTCCAGCGCGCGGGCCTGGGCGATGAGCTCGGCCGCCGCGGCCGCGGCAACCCCGCCACCGCTGCCCATCTCGCGCAACCGCGCCAGGTACAGCGCGCTCAGCCAGTCACCGGGTTCTTGTTGCAGCCAGGCCTCGAAGCGCCGGGCCAGCGCGTCGGCATAGGCCAGCGCGGGCCGGCCCAGCAGCGCGTCGCCGGCGGCCGCGTCCTGCCAGCCGGGGATGGCCAGCGCCTGCAGCGCGCCCAGCAGGCCGGCGTCCAGCCGCAGCGCCTGGCGGGCGCTGTAGCCGGCCTGCCAGGGCAGGTCGGCGGCGGCATAGGCCCGCGCCAGGTCGCGCCAGGGCTGGGCCTGCGTGGGGGTGGCGGCTACCAGGCGCCACAGCGCACCCACCGATGGCTTTGCCCTGTGCGCGGCGCTCAAGCAAAGAGAGGCGCCAGCTTTGCAAGCACCTCCTCCAGCACGGCCACGGGCACAGCCTCCAGCTTGCGCCCAAAGCGTGAACCGATATCGAGGGCGCGCGGCTGGTCACAGCGGACGACGCCGGTCGTCTTGGTCCCGACCAGCGCCACGGCAAAGCCAGCGGTGCGCGCGAAGCTGCCGCCGCTGGTGATGGGCAGCACGACCGGTGTCTTGGTCAAGCGGTTGAAGGCCAGCGGCGAGACAACCAGCACCGGACGCAGACCTTGCTGTTCATGCCCGGATGTCGGGTCCAGCGACACCAGGTAGATATCACCGCGGTCCACTAGAGCAACTCACTGCCCACGGGTTTCGCAGCCAACCAGTCGACCTCTTGCGCCGTCCACTCGGCGTTGGGGTCGCATTGGGCCAGCAGTTCGTCCAGGCTGTAGCGCGGCCGTGACCTGGGCTCGAGCACCAGGCGCCCCCCGTCCAGCGTCATCTCGACCGCATCACCGGCCTGCAGATGCAGCAGGTCGAGAAGCACCGGCGGCACGGCCAGCATGACCGATCCGCCCACCTTGCGAAGTTGAGTTTGCATCAGGCATCACCTTTCAAAAATTATATTATAATATAATAATTCAGCGAGTTGGGCGCCAGCGCTGGCCCAGGGTGGCTGGGGCTGAAGAGCGTTTCACGCGGTGATTCCTTCGCAAGCGGTGCGCAGCGCGCCAAGGCGAACGGGCCGCCCCGCCCCGCCCAGCCGCAGCACACCATCCGGTGTGCATCTCAAATCGCCAGTCCAGCAGAGTCCATGGCCAAGACCGTCCATGTCACCGGCGCGGTCGACCCCGCGCTGCTGCAGCGTGCCAAGGTGGTGGCGGCCAAGGCGCAGACCTCGATCAACGCCTTGTTCAATGCCGAGCTGCGCTATCTGGTGGAAACCTTCGAGGCCGGCGAGGCCAGCGGCAACCAGAACTTCCGCGCCTTGCTCGATTTCTCGCTCGGCCGCACCGACGAGGCCAGCACGCTGCAAGCCCTGGGCACGGACAGCGCCGAGGACCTGTTCCTGTTGATGGCGCAGTCGCATCTGCCGATGCCGCGCCTGCCCGACGCCACCACCCGGTCCCTGGTCGACAGCTTGCACGCCCTGGTCGGCTGAGTGGCTGCCCCGCGCGCCACCCACCCGGCCGGCTGGGCTTGCGGCGCTTGCCTTTGGCCGGAAGGAAGGCTGTAAAAACAAGGCATCACCATCGGAGCCTGACATGCGAACCCCACTGCGAAAAATAGGCAACTCGCGCGGCATCCTGATCCCGGCCGCGCTGCTGGCGGAATGTGGCATGGTCGACGAGATCGACTTGCGCCTGGAGCTAGGCAAGACGATCGTCATCGCGGCCGCGCGGCCTGCGCGCGAGGCTTGGTACCAAGGCTTCAGCGCCGAGCTTGACGACGACGCCTGGGAGGGATTGACCCAGGACCTGGACTGCACCGACTGGGCATGGTGATGGCCGCACAGCGCTTGCGGCGCGGAACGGTCTGGTGGGTCAATCCCGATCCCACGGTGGGCACAGCGATCAGGAAAGCCCGCCCGGCGCTGGTGATTCCGCCCGACGACCTGAACACCGCATTGCCACGGCTGATCGTGGCCCCCTTGACCCGCAAGGGCCCGCCGCTGGGTTGCAGGCCGCAAGTCCGCTTCGACGGCCGACCCGCGCGCATCCTGCTCGATCCCCTGCGCTGCGTCGACAAGTCGCGCCTGGTCAGCAAATTGGGCGAGATCGACCTCGCGCTGTGGCATCCGGTCTTGCTGCAAATGCTGGCCTGACCGGCCCCACTTGGCGCGGGTGATCACCGGCGCGCTCATCCCGGCGCCCCGCGCCGGCCGCCGGTGCGCGCCGGCAGCCAGACCATGCGGTGGACAGGCGGCAGCATCACCGCCCGTCACGGGCATCGCCATCCGCCCGCCAGCCATCACCCCAGCCCGCCCGGCTGCGTCACCGCGTGGCTGACCAGCAGTTGCGCATACAGCCCCTGGTTGTAGACGTCGTAAGTGGTGCCGCCATGGGTCACGTTGCCCACCGTCGCGCCCCAGCCAGCGGCGATCACCGCGTCGCCCGCGTCGCCGTCGATCACCAGCTGGTGGCGCATCTCGGGGTTGGCGCCGCCCGCCCCGCCCGCGGCCAGGTTGTAAGTCCCATCAAGCCAGCCGTTGGCGTTGTTGACGCTGTTGAAACCCGCCATGTCCAGCACATCCTGCAGCGCCAGCTTGAGCGTGTTGTTGCCGCTGCCGGTCAGGTCGATGCGCTCTATCGACTCGATGCGCGAGGCGCTGCCCGGCGTGCTGCCGCCCTGGTTGGCGATGGCCGTCAGGTCCAGCAGGATGCCCGCGCCCTGCAAGGCCAGCGTGTCGAAGCCGCCGCCGCCGTCCACCCGCGCCAGCTGCGTCCCATTGCCGCCGGCGCCAAAGCCGGACTGCAGCGCGGTGACGTTGCTGGCGTTGATCACCAGCCTGTCGTCGCCGGCCCCGCCCATC
>CANGHK010000091.1 GCA_947453625.1 Burkholderiales bacterium | reverse complement strand
GGTGATGCCCGAGGTCTGGAAACTGGACTCGCCGGTGTCGGCGTCGCTGATGGTCAGCGTGCCGGTGGATGTCAGGCTGGGCGAACTGGTGTCCTCGGTCACGGCGCCGACGGCATTGCCGGCGATCACCGGCGCGTCGTTGACCGCGGTGACGTCGACGCTGATGGTATTCGGGCTCTGGTCGAGGTCGACGCCGCCGTTGGCGGTGCCGCCGTTGTCCTGGACCGCGAACTTGAAGCTGGCATTGGCTGCGCCGTTGGCGTTGGTCGCCGGGGTGAAGACCAGCTTGCCGGCGGTGATGTCGGTCACCGCGATGCTGTCGTTGGTGGACACGGCCGAGCCGTTGAGCTTGAGCGAACCGGTGACGGGCAACTCGGTGATCTTGACGGCCAGCAGCGCGTTGGCCGGGCTGTCGTTGACGTCGCTGAAACCGAAGTCGGCGGTGGTCAGCGTGTAGGCGGTGTCCTCCGGCGCCGTGATGGTCTTGTCGGTGCCGGCCGGCGCGTCGTCGACCGGGGTGATGGTGACGTCGAGCGTGCTGACCGAAGCCGTATTGGTGGTGTAGCTGAGCCGCGGCGCGCTGCCGTTCCAGTTGGCCAGCGGGATGAAGCTGTAGTCGCCGTTGGCGGAGACCGTGAAGCTGCCCTTGCCGGCCACGGTGGCGGTCTGGCCGGCGGTGTAGACGGTGGCGTCACCGGCCACGGTGAAGCTGGCCACGCTGAGCGTGTTGTCGACATCGCTGTCGTTGATCAGAAGGTTGCCTGAGGCGGTGCTGTCCTCGGCCACCGACTGGGTATCGGCCACCAGCACCGATGCGTCGTCGACCGGGGTGACATCAATCGTGACCACCGCCAAGCCTGACAGCGCCGTCCCATCGCTGATCGTGTAGCTGAAGCTGTCGCCCGCGGTGTCGTTGGCCGCCGTCAGGTATTGCAGCGAGCCGTCGGCTTTCAGGTAGGCCTTGCCGTGGGCCAGGTCCAGCACCTTCCACCCCGCAAAAGCGCCCGTGCCGTCGGTCAGGCTGGCCAGCGGTGTCTCGGTGACGCCCACGGTCACGCTGGCCAGGGTCAGGTTGGCCGTCAGCGTTTCCACGTCGCTGTCCTGACCGGCGACGGCATCGACGTCGAGGATCAGGTTCTTGCCGGCAAGCAGCACATCCTCGGTGGCGGTGTAGCTGTTGGCCTGGGCGACCGGCACATCGTTGACCGCCGTCACGCCCAGGCTCACCGTGGCCGTGGCAAAGCCACCCTTGCCGTCGCTGATGGTGTAGTTGAAGCTGTCGCCCGCCGTGTCGTTCAGATTGGGCAGGTAGCTGAACCCGCCGCCTATCGCGGTGATCGTCAGCGTGCCATGGTCCAGCGCGATCGGCGTGCCGACCGTGAAGGCCGCGCCATTGATGTTCAACAGCGTCAGGGTGTCGCCGTTGCTGTCGCTGTCGGCCACGGTGTCGGCCACGGTGTCGCTGACCATGTTGCCCGGCAGCGCGATGTCCTCGGTCGCCGTGTAGCTGTTGTTGCTGGCCACCGGGGCCGCATTGCTGGGCACTGGCACGCTGATGGTGTCAGTGCTCTGGTCGGTGGCGTCGGTCGGGTCGACGTAGCTGGCCGTCAGCACCTGGCCTTGCTGCAGGTTGGTGAAGTTCTTGGTCACCGCTGCGGTGTCGGTATAGGTTCCTGTCAGCGCGGCTTCGAAAATGCCGGTGTTCAGGCCGGTCTCGGTCAACGTGAAGGTCTTGCCATTGACGACGGCCGTCACCGTCTCGGCCACACCGGACAGGGTGTTCTGGTCCAGGTCGGTCACGCGCAGGTAGGCATTGGCGGCGGTGGCATAGGTCGTGCCCGCGTCCACGCCCACCGGCGCGGTGATGAACTCGGTGACCGACGGCGTGCCCAGGTCCAGCGCGGTGACGGTCAGGCTGCCGTTGGCGGTGGCGGTGACAGTGGCTTCATAGCCTTCCTGGGCCACGACGGCGACCTGGTAGGCGCCGGTGTTGTTGACGGTCTGCCAGGCGTATTCATAGGTCTTGAAAGCGCCGCTGGTGGCCACGACGTTGGCGTTGGTCAGTGTCACGGCGACATCGCCAACGGTTTCTGGGCCGTCTAGGCTCAGTTGCAGACCGGTGACGTCGTAATTGCCGAACGGGTCGCTGACCTTGACGCGGACATAGGCGATGCCGCCCGCGTTGACCGTGCCGCCGGCGATCGGGCTGCTGCCCGCGCTGGTGTAGGCCTTGTCGTAGAAGCCGACCTCCTGCACGCCATTGCCGGCGTTGCCATCGACGTCGGCGATGGCGATGACGCTGCGGGTGGGCAACTCGATGCGCGAGGTCTTGGCAGCGCTGTCGTAGTCGATCGTGAAGCTCGAGCCCGCCACGTTGTTGGTGACGACCAGTTCGATGGCGCTGCCCGCGGGCACCGTGACGCCGCTGGCGAGCTGGCCGGTCCAGGTCAACGTGTGCGCGCTGCTGTCGTAGCTGGCATTGGTCAGGCTGACGACTGCGGTGCTGCCATAGCTCAACGCGGCAGTGACGGCCTGGTTGTATGCCGTCAGGCCGGTTTCGCTGCTGACATGGCTGACCACCTTGATCTCGCCGCCGGCCGGCATCGCGAAGTCGGTGGCCATGGCGATGGCCTGGGTGAAGGTGGCGGGGGCGGCTGGCGTGCTCGACCCGGACCCACTGCCGATGACGATGTTCTTGATGTACAACTGGTCGTTCGTAGGGCTGTTCGCGAAATGCTTGAACTGGATTCCCGAGGTGCCTATCGGCAAGGTGGCCGTACCGGTCAGTGCCGTCTTGGACGTATCAGTGGTCGCGCCGACAAATATGTTCGTGTCAGCGTTGGTCGATGGAAAAGCGGTGTAAGAAGTCACCGTTGGAGTTAAAAATCCGCTGCCAGTTTTGGTGCCTTCTATGGTGTAGAGCGTCACCCAAGCGCTGCCGTTATAGCCCTGGACTTCAACCCGGTCCTGGACATTTGGGACGGTTCCACCTCCATCGAGCCCCTTGGTGAAGTAATCGAAGGTGATGGGCGTGACAACGGTCAGCGCGGCAAAGTTTCGCGAAATCGTGGTCGATCCGCTTGTACTTGATCCCAACTCCATTTTGTATTCGGTGGATGAGAGGATCGACGTATTGACGATCGTCACATCGCCTGTGTTGGGTGTCCAGTTGCTGGTCCAGCCTGATCCGCCACTGACCGAATTCGACGCCAGACTATCGGTGATGGCGGTGGAGGCGATGGCAGGCGTCACCGCCGCACTCGTCGTTGTCGTGAGGTCCGGCGCCAACACCGACCCATCCGAAGTCACCCGCGGGTCGATGCGGTCGAGGTCGCCGGTGGTCGACAGGTAGAGGATCTTGATCTTGGCCACCGCGGCCGTGTCGGTGTTGGCGTTCGTCCCCGGTGTGGTCGGGTTGTCGGTGGTCGCGCCGGTGATCGCGTCGGTGTATTCGACCTTCACGGTATCGCCGGCCACCGCCTTCAGCAGGCCGCTGTTGTTGGCGCTGTCGGCCGCGTCGGTGCTGGTGGTCAAGCCGGCGCGGAAGATGCCGGTGTTGACGCCGGTCTCGGTCAAGGTGACGGTCTCGATTTCACCCGTGCTGGTGTTGCTGACCTTCACCTTTACCGTGTCGATGGCGCCGGCCGAGAAATTCTGGTCGCCGTCGGTGACCTGGACATAGAGCGCGCCGCTCTCGGCGAAATTGCCGGTGGTCTGGGTATAGCCGCTGTCGTAGTAGAAGGCGGCCAGGCCGTCGGTCGGCGTGATGTTGGACAGCGCCGCGGCGGTCTTGACGTTGGCGTTGCCACTGGTCAGGACGCCCGAGATGCCCGGCGACGCCGGGTTGTCGAAGGTCGCGCCGGTGACCGGGTCGGTGTATTCGGCCTTCAAACTGCTGCCGATGTTGAACAGCAGCGTGCCGTTGTCGTTGCCGGCCCCGGCACTGGTCGATGTGGCCAGCGTGCCGCGGAAGATGCCGGTATTGGCGCCGGTTTCGTCCAGATTGAGGGTCTCGGTCTCGCCGGTCCCGTTGTTGGTCACCTTGACCGTGACGGTTTCAGAAGTCAGGCTGTTCTTGTTCTGGTCGCCGTCGCTCACCTGCAGGCCGATGGTGTTGCCCGGGGTGTAGGTCGACTGTTGCGACGTGAAAGCCGAGTCGTAGAGAAAGACTTCGCCGTCGGTCAGCGTGGTCGTGATCGAGGTCAGGTTGATCGACTGCTTGGTGGTGCCGGCCTGGTCGTTCAACTGGGCGGAATTGTCGATCCGGTAGTTGTTGCCCGCCAGTTGTCCGACCGCTGCCGTGTCGGTGATCGACGGCAACTGCAGCTTGTAGGTGACGACGATCTTCTGGCCACGCCCCAGTCCGGTGATGCCGTTGGCCGAGTTGCCGTCGATGTCCGCCAGCACATAGCCCCCGGACACCGGAACGCCGTTCAACGGGAACACGTTGGACGCGCCGTCGAGGTCGGTGATCTGGCGGACGATGGTCGTGCCATCGGTGTCGTAGACCGTCAGCGTGGCGCTGCCGGGCGCGTAGCTGATCGCAGTGGGCGGGGTCCAGGAATCGGTGATCGTCGGGGCGAACATCTCGATCACCGAGCGGTTGACGATGGTCAGTGTGTACTGCACCTGCTCGCCCAGCTCGACCTTGCCGTTGCCGTTGTTGGTGGTCCCGGCCGCGGGCGCGGCCTCGGCCGATGTCTTGGTGAAGACATATTCGGGGAAGGGCAGCACGGTGGTGCCCATGTCCAGGAAGGGCGCGCCGGCGCCGGCGATCGACGGGTCCTCGCCCCAGGCGCCGGTGATCAGCGTGCCGTCGGTGGTGTAGACCGTCAGGCCGCTCTGGTCGCCGTCGGCGTCCGACATCCGGTAGGACTGCAGTTTCTTGACGAGGTACTTGGTGGTGCTGGCATCAACTGCCGTGCCGGTCAGCACCGCGCCGCTGGCGTCCTTGACCGTCACGGTGGTGCTGGCGACATAGATCGTCGTGTCGGCGGTGGTGGTCACCCATACCGGGCTGCCGTTGGCGGTGCTGGACGCGGGCGTGCTGGTGATCTTGTCGTAGCCCGGGCCCCAGGCCACGACGAACTTGTCGGTCAGGTAGGACTCGGGGACGAGCGAATAGCTCCAGTCGTGGGTCTGGTTGGCCGTGGCGTCGGCGTCGATCACGCTGACAGCCGAGAACTTGGCGCCGTCCTTGGTGTAGAAATGCGCGGCCGAGGCCGGCATCAGAAAGTAGTTGCTGCCCACCGTGCCGCCCGACACATTGGCCGGCACCGTCACCTTGCCCGTGGTGGTCGCCGTGTCGTAGTAGACGTCGATCGCCGTGGCGTTGGGGTTGTAGAAGATCACGTAGGACGGGTCGGCGGCCAGCGTCGTGCTCACCGGGGCGTAGTAGCTGCTCGCCCATTGCTCGTCGGGCGTCAGCGCGAACCAGCGGTTCTCGTAGCTCGATCCGACGTCGCCGGCGATCAGGTAGACGCCTATGCCCTGGGTGGCGGTGACCTTGGCACCGGCCAGCAGCCCGCCGTTGACGAGGTAGGTCTGGCCCTGGTTGAGCGTGACCGTCAGGTCGATGCTGCCATTGCCGTCCTTGTCGACGCTGACGACGGTGCCGTCCTGGGTGGCGATGATGTGCGCCGAGGTGTACTCGAACAGCCGGTTCGTGCCGGTAGCCACGGTGTCGACGTTCTGGCCTATCGGCAGGGTGTAGGACTTGCCGGCGTTGGCGGTGTCGATCACGTTGACGGCGCCGGCCAGCACCGTGCCCGGGGTGGCCGACCAGGCGGCCCGTGTCACCGACACCGCCTTGGTCGAGCCGATCTTGTCGCGGCCGTCGAAGTCCACCGTGGCCGGCGCCGCGGGGTTGACCGCGTTGGTCAGCAGGATGGTCTGTCCGGCGTTGAAGACGTCCTGGGCGTTGGTCGTCACGCCGGGCGCTGCGCCGTTGGCGATATTGCCGTCGCCCCAGATCTGGGTCGTGGCTTGCACCGGGTTGTTGATGTCGGCCTCGTAGCCGTCTTCCCACTGGTCGTACACCACCACCGTGCCGTTGCTGGTCGACGAGATCGCGATGACGGTCTGGATGTTGCCGGCCACCGCGGTGCTGATGGACTTGAGCGAGGTCTGGATATCCAGCTCGGGCATGGGCACGAAATTGATCTGCGCGACGCCGTAGGGCGCGGCGTCCTCGACCGCGATGGTCTGGCCGTCCAACTGCAGCAGTTGATGATCGTTCTTGGCCAGTTGCGACGCCAGGTTGGCGTCGCCGGTCAGCAGCAGCGAGGCAAAGGCGTGGCCTTCGTCGCCCGGGCTGTCGGCCGCGCCGTTCAGCGCGTGGTCGATGGCGTGGCCGATTTCCTCGATCAGCACGGCCTGGATCGCCGCGGCCGAGGCCTGGGCAGCGTACTGCGTGTTGAGGTAAAGGGTAGGGCGGCCATCAGTGCCCTGGGCCGCAAAAGCCCCCAGCGCGCCCTGCAGGTCGGCGGACGACCGCAGTTCAACCCGCAGGCCGAAGTCGGCGCTGCCCAGCGTGGCCGGCAGCGCGTCCGCTGCTGCCTGCCAGCTGGCCGAGGCCTGGCTCTGCCCGCCATTGAACAGCGCGAACAACTGCTCGCGCATGTCGGGGCGCTGCAGGAATGCGCTGACCAGGCGCTCGGCCTCGGCGCGTGCGGCGGCCAGCGCGGGCGAACTGTCGAGCGCGGCCGTCGGGATGCGCAGCAGGTCGGCAGCCGGTGCGCTGGCGACCGGCCCCAGGTCGGCCGGGTTGTACGTCGCCTCGGCCGCCTTCGGTACCGCAGCCTCGACTGCTGCCGGCGCCTCGGTCAACGCCTTGTCCGCCACCGCCGCCAGTTCCCCCACCCCCGCCCCGTCGAACATCAACCGGCGCTCCAGCGCCAGGGGCGCGGGCCGGTTGCGCACGGGACCACGGCGGACGGCACGCTTGGCTTCGATCGGGGGCTGCGAGTTGTTCATGGGGGGTGTCAGGAGTTGGGGGTAAGAAAGATTCAGTCGTGCCGCCGGGCGGGCACGAAGCTGGCCCGTCCGCTCATGCCGGCCAGCAACTCGGGAAATCGACCGTCGACGGTGCCGACGATCTTGATCGATTGGCTCACCGGGTCGACCTTGGCGCCTATGCGCAGCACGCGGGCCGGGTAGCTGCGGCCGGTCTCGTCGATGCGCACCTTGAAACCCTGGCCGGCGCGCAGCCAGCCCAGCCAGCGCGAGGGCACGATGAACTCCAGCTCCAGCACGCTGTCGTCCAGGATCTCCAGCATCGCCTGGGCCGGCTGAACGAACTGCTGCTCGCGCACCTTCTGCTCGACGACGCGGCCGGCAAACGGCGCGGCGATGCGGCACTTGGCCACCACCGACTCGTAGAGCGCGGCCTCGGCCGCGGCCTTGTCGACCTCGGTGCGTGCCACGTCCAACTCGAGCTGGCCAACCGCATTGAGCTGCAACAGCCGCTCGTTGGCGGTCAGGGTCTTGCGCGCCGCGTCCAGCATCGCGCGGGCACGTGCCAGCTGCGCGGACTGGCTGCTGCAGTCCAGCACCACCAGCAGGTCGCCCGCGGCAAAGGCCGCGCCCTCGGGCACCGGCAGTTGGTCGACGCGGGCACCGATCTCGGCGGCCAGCGTGGTGTAGCGGCGCGGCGTCAACAGCACGCGCACCGATTCCGTGCCGCCCGTGGGATCGGCCGGCGCCGCCGCGCTGGTGGACGGACTGGTGGACGGATTGGGCGCCGTCTGCGCCATGGCCAGGCTCACCCAGCCGGCCAGGCCGGCCGACGCCAGCATCGCCTTGACGACCCGGCCGCGCCGCGCTCTTGGCTGCCGGTTCATCGGAATTCCCGAGAAACCCCGCCATTCATGGCGGGGAGGTAGAGGGCGACCGCGAAGCGGTCGATGTATTGCCTGCTGTATAAAAACCAACGCGCTAGACTGCAGGCGTGAAAGCGCGCCACACCTACCGCATCTACCCGACAGACGATCAGGCAACGCAGCTTGCGCAGACCTTCGGTTGCGTGCGCTACGTGTGGAACTGGGCGTTGAATCTGCGCAGCGTGGGTTTCAAGAACGGCGAGCGGATTGGCTATACCGAAACCAGTGCCGCGTTGACGCTGCTGAAGAAGCGGCCCGAGCTTGCGTGGCTCAACGATGTATCGAGCGTACCGCTGCAACAAACCCTGCGCGACTTGCAAACCGCCTACACGAACTTCTTCGACAAGCGCGCCGGCTACCCTGGCTTCAAGCGCAAGTTTGGCCCGCAATCGGCCGAGTACACCAAGAGTGCATTCAGTTTCGACGCCGACACGCGAACGCTGGCACTTGCCAAGATCGGCGCGATCAAGGTCAAGTGGTCGCGCGATATCGTGCTGGAGCCGTCGAGTATCCGCATCCTGCGCGACGCGGCCGGTCGCTACTTTGTGTCCACGGTTGTCGAGGTCGCTGCGGTTGCACTGCCTGCCACGGGCGAGACTGTCGGAATCGACTTCGGCCTGAATCGGCTCGCCACGCTGTCCACGGGCGAGCGCATCGCCAACCCGAAGCACAGCTACCGGGTGCAATGGCGCATGAAGTTCCTGCAGCGGCGGCTTGCGCGCAAAACCAAGGGCAGCAATCGGCGTAAGAAGGCGGTGCACGCGGCGGCCAAACTGCACGCCAAGATCGCAGACACACGAAAGGACACGGCGCACAAGTTCAGCACCGAAATGGTCAAGCGCTTCGACACGATCTATATCGAGGATTTGAACCTGCGCGGCATGGTCAAAAACCACAGCCTTGCGCGCAGCGTTTCGGACGCCGGCATCGGCATGTTTACCCGCCTGCTGGAGTCCAAGGCCGAGCGCTACGGGCGCCAGGTCGTGAAGATCGACCGCTGGTGTCCGAGCAGCAAGATGTGCTCGGCCTGCGGCCACATCAACAGCGCCGTCGTGTTGGGCGTCAAGGAGTGGACGTGTCCGCATTGCGGCGCACACCACGATCGGGACGACAACGCGGCAGCAAATATCAAGGCGGTCGGGCAGACCGTTTCTGCGCATGGAGGGGCCGTAAGACCGCGCAAAGCTCAGGCTTTGCAAGGCAAGTCCCGTCGAAGTGTGAACCAACAAGCTACCTCCGGGTAGTGTTTGGAATCCCTGCCCTTTAGGGCGGGGAGGATGTCAATGCGGCAGCTTGCCTTGGTCCCAGGCCTTGATCGCCGCGCCGAAGATGCCGGTCAGCTCGGCCAGGCTCGCCGTGCTGGTGTCGCCGATCTCGGGCTCGACACCCAGCGTGGCCTGCAGCCGGCTGGCCGCCGAATGCGCCTGGGCCAGCGACTGGTAGCGCCGCAGCAGGCTCAGGATCGCGGTGGTCTGGTTGGCCACCACCTCGAGCTTGCTCTGCACCTGCGCCTGCCCGCGGCTCTTGATCAGCACGCTGATGCGCTGGTCGACATCGGCCACCGCGTCGGCGCTCTCGTACTGCTGCAGCGCGTTCTCGTACTGCAGCCTGGCGATGTTGACCTGGGCCAGCACCGCCATCTGGCTGGCCATCCGGCGCTGCTCGGCCAGCGCCGTTCCGGCCTCGGCCAGCCGCATCTGCGACGGTGCCGCCACCAGGTTGAACAGGTTGAACGACAGGCTCACGCCGGCCTCGTTCCAGCGCTGGTGGATCAGGTAGCTGTCGGTGTCGTAGTTGGCGCCCAGGTTGACGCTGAGCCCCGGAAACAGCCTGGCGATGCTCTTGCGGGCCTCGTCGTTGGCGATGCGCACGTTGTAGACCTGCTCGCGGTGCTCGGGGTTGCGCGCGGCGGCCAGGTCCTCCAGGCGCTCGACCGGCAGCTCCAGGATCGCCCGGCCGGGCGCGGCGCTGGGCTCGGTCACCCGCACATCGGCGGCCAGCGGCAGGTTGATCAGGTGCAGCAGCTCGATCCGTGCCGAGGTCAGCTCCTGGTTCGTCGCTTCCAGCAGGCGCAGGCTTTCCATCACCTGGCGTTGGTAGCGCAGGCTGTCCAGCGGCGAGCGCACGCGCTCGGCCTCGGCCTTGCGGGCGTCGGCCAGCGCATCTTTGGCCAGCGCGATCGCGCCGCGGATCTCGCCCTGCAGGCGCTGCGCGCTGGCGGTGCGCCAGAACGCGGTGCGGACGTCCTGCACCAGCAGGTGCATCGCCTTGCGGCGCCGCTCGGCCGCCACCAGCACGCGGTCGCTGTTCTGGCGCGCCTGGTAGTAGCTGGTGCCGAAGTCGAGCAGGTTCCAGCTCATGCCCAGCTCGGAACGGGTGTGCGACCGGTCCGACGAGATCGACGGGTTGGCCAGCGAGGACGCGCCGGTGACCGAGTCGCGGCTGTTGACGGTCAGGTCGTTGTCGCGGGCGTGGTAGCCGGCCTGCGCAGTCAGCTTGGGCAGCAGGTCGTAGCGGCTGGCGTCGAGCTGGTTGACCGAGATCGCCTCCTCCATCAGCCGGGTGCGGCGGTCGAGGTTGAACTTCAAGGCCCGCGCGATCGCCTCTTCCAGCGTCAGCGCCCCGGCAAGCGGCGGCACATCAGCGCGTGCGGCCACCCGGTCGGTCTTGTTGGCCGATGCCAGGTCGACTTCGCGCAGCGGCATGGGCTGCAGGCTGGAGCAACCGCTGGCGACGAGCGCCAGCGCGACAGCGCTCAGGACGAGGCCCGTGCGGGGCTTGGAGAAGGACTGCGGGCGCGAGGAGGGTGTCGTCATGTGCGGGGACAGCGTGTGGTGAAGGAGGTTGCAGGACGCCGCGCGCCGCCGCCCACCGAACGGGTCGGGGCGTCGCACGCAGGTTGCTCGGATCGGCAAAAAATATTTGAGGCGATTATGCTGTTTTAAGCAGTGTAAACGGCTATTCTGAGGCCTCGTGTGGCGTGACGGCCAAGCTGTGCGCTGACGTCCGGGCACAGCTGATGCTGGTCTGACGCATGCGCACGGTCTGTGGTCAGGGCCTGCCGGCAGCCTCACGCTGGAGGACGATGGGCACTGATTGATCTAAAACATTGTAAATTTAGTCTAGCAAATAAAGGGACCCTTTCACATGAAAAACACACTTTTGACTCTGGTAGGTGGTAGCCTGCTGATGGGCTTGTCGGGTCTGGCGTTTGCTTTTCCTGCGGTTCCTGAAATTGACGGCGCGCTGGGCCTGCAGGTGCTGGCTCTGGGGGCCGGGCTGGTGGCGCTGGTCAAGCGCAGGAAGTGATGCGGCGGGGGCCGTCGCAGTGCGGCCCCGCTTGATGTCTGCTCACAATTTTTACTTCAAAGAAGGGTGGTTCAATTGAAAAACACGATGTTGACGCTGGTGGGTGGCGCTCTGCTGATGAGCTTGTCGGGTCTGGCGTTTGCTGCGCTGGTCCCCGAGATCGACGGCGCGCTGGGCCTGCAGGTGCTGGCCCTGGGTGCCGGCCTGGTGGCGCTGGTCAAGCGCAGGAAGTGATGCGGCGGGGGCCGTCGCAGTGCGGCCCTGCTTGATGTCTACTCACAATTTTTACTTCAAAGAAGGGTGGTTCAATTGAAAAACACGATGTTGACGCTGGTGGGTGGCGCCCTGCTGATGAGCTTGTCGGGCTTGGCGTTTGCCACTTCTGTCCCCGAGATCGACGGCGCGCTGGGCCTGCAGGTGCTGGCCCTGGGGGCCGGGCTGGCCGCGCTGGTCAAGCGCAGGAAGTGATGCGGCGCGGCCTCGCGCAGCCGTCTGGCTGCGTCGGAACCCGGGGCTGCGCTGTCGTGATCGTCAGGGCCCGCGCTTGACGCAGGGGCTCCACGCACTGTCAGCCGCGAGCAGCCCTGGCCGTCAACGCCAGCGGCTGTTGGCGGCGTTCGTGCTGCTGTTGATCGGCGAGGCCTTGTTGTTCGCGCTGCTGTTCAACGGCCTGTTCGTGCCGCTGCGCCGAAGCGCCGATCTGGCGGGTCTGGCCGGCTATTTCCCGCAGATCGCGCGGCTGGTGCTGTACGCGGCAGCGGGCGTCCTGCTGCTGTGCGCGCCAAGCCTGGGCAGCTATTGGCGCCTTGTCGGCAGCGCGGCCGCGCGTTGGCCGCTGGGCCGCTACGCCCTGCTGCATCTGGCGTGTTTTGGCGCCATCGTTGGCGTTGCGGGTTTGCTCACCACAACGGTGCCCGCGGCGGCATCGGCGCCAGGCCCGGCCGCAGGACTGCTGTGCGTCTTGCTGCTGCTGTCGGCCATTTTTGGCGCCACCGCCTTGCTGGTGGCCGCGCCGGCCCAACTGCTGGGGCAGTGGCTGCGTGCCCAATGGCTGCCGCTGCTGGTCATCCTGGCGCTGAGC
>CANGHK010000090.1 GCA_947453625.1 Burkholderiales bacterium | reverse complement strand
CGCGCCCAGCGCGGCCAGCCGGCCGGCGATCTCGCGGTAGCGCGCGGTCCAGGCCTGCTCGGCCGGGTTGTAGCCGATGCGGGTGCGGCCGGGAGCGTCGGTGGCGCTGCGGCGGATGAAGTCGAACTGCTCGTCCTCCTTGAGCATGTCGAGCACCAACTGGGCCTCGGGCAGCCGGCCCGCGTCGGTCAGCGCCTCGGCCAGGCGCTGGTAGGTGCTGGCCACCATGCCGGTGTAGCTGCGCAGCGCCGCGCTGTCGATGCGCGCCGCCCGCTCGCGCAGCGCCTGGTAGGCATTGACCGACTGCTTGAGCAGGGCGATCGCGAACCCTTGGTCGCCCAGGGTCAGGTGCACCCTGGCCAACTGGGCCAGCGTGACCGCGGTGCTGGGATGCTCGCTGCCGAAGGATTTCTCGTAGATCGCGTGGGCGCGCTGCAGCAGCGGCAGCGCCTGTTCAGGCTGACCCAGCAAGGCCTGGATCTGGCCCAGGTTGGCCAGGCTTGAGGCGGTCTCGGGGTGGTCCGGGCCGGTGGTCTTCTCGCGGATCGCCAGCGCGCGTCGCTCGATCTGCAAGGCCAGCGCGGGTTGGCCCAGCGCCGTCTGGGCACGCGCCAGGTTGCTCAGGCCGAGCGCGGTGACCGGGTGGTCCGGGCCCAGCGTCTTCTCGCGTATCGCCGTCGCGCGCAGCAGCAGCGGCAAGGCCTCGTCCTGCCGGTCCAGCGCGCCCAGGCTTTGTGCCAGATTGCCCAGCGCGTCAGCGGTGATGGGGTGGTCCGGCCCCAGCGCTTTCTCGCGGATGGCCAGCACGCGCTGCTGCAGCGGCAAGGCCTTGTCGCGCTGGCCCAGCGCCGCATAAGTGATGGCCAGGTTGCTCAGCATGGTGGCGGTATCGGCGTGGTCGGGGCCAGCGACCCGCTCCTGTATCGCCTGCGCCCGCAGCCGCAGCGGCAGCGCCAGGTCCTGCCGGCCCATCCGGCTGTAGCCGAAGGCGAGGTCGTTCAGGCTGACGGCGACGTCGAAATGGTCGGCGCCCTGTGACGCCTCGCGGATCGCCAGCGCGCGCTGGTTCAGCGCCAGCGCCTGCGCGTACTGGCCCAGGTTGATGTGGACGCGCGCCAGACCCTCGGCCATGCTGGCGGTCGTCGGATCGTCCGGGCCGAAGGCCTTCTCGATGATGGCCAGCGCGCGCTGCTTGAGCGGCAGCGCCAGGTCGTTGCGGCCCAGCCTGACCTGGACCGCGCCCAGCCAGTCCAGCACGAAGGCGGTGCCGGGGTGGTCGGAGCCCAGCGCGCGCTCGCAGATGGCCAGCGCGCGCTGCAGCAAGGGCAAGGCCTGGTCGTACTGGCCCAGCGCCCAGAGCGTCACGCCCATCTGCCGCAATACGGTGGCGGTGTCGGGGTGGTCCGGGCCGAGCAGCCGCTCGCGCAGCGCCAGCGTGCGCTGCTCCAGCGCCAGCGCTTCGGCGTTGTGTCCCATGCTGACATGCACATTGCCCAGCAGGGCCAAGGCCGTCGCGAACGCGGTGCTGTCGCTGCCCGACCGGCGTTCGGCCAGCGCCACGGCCTGATCGGCCAGGCTGAGCGCCAGCGGGAATTCGCCGCGCACGGTGGCCGCTTCGCCGTCGCGCAGCAGGGCGGCCAGGTCTGGCTCGGCGGGCGGCTCGGCCGACACCGTGGCCCAGGGCCAGGCTGGCGGCGCGCTGGTCGCGTCGGCGGCTTGGGCCAGCTGGGGCTGGGCACAGGCAAGCAGGGTGGCCAGCGCCAAGGTCGCCAGGCGGGCGCGAACAAGTTCAGCAGCCTGCCTGCGCGGGGCGCGGGTCCGGGCGGGGGGTGCGGTGGGGTGCGGGTGCGGGTGCCCGGGCCACAAGTGCAGTCTCAATTCGGTTCTCGCTTCGCAATCGGCTGTGGGTGATCACCGCGGGGCGGCTGGCCTGCTGAAGCGTCGGCGGCTTGGCCGCCTTGCGGCGTCGCGGAATTTCCTCAGCCGAGATCCCGATGCCCTGACCTTTCGCGACCACCGCCGTCTATGGCTTGCAAGCCCTTGAAACAACAGTAGACCATCAAAAACGCAACAAGCGATGAAAACGATGAGGCGCCTGGACACAGACGAGTCGGCTGCCTCCTGTCGTTACGCGATCGGGCCGCCGGCCACTGTCGAGGTCGGGCCCGGCGCCGGGGTGGACCCGTCGTCGATAGCGGAAGTCATTTCCGCTATCAAACGTTGCAAATCGAGCGAAAAGTTGCCCAAATGACCGCTGCGCTAAATTCAGAAGTTTCTTATTTGCCGTTTTTACCAAAAAATTCTCGCCTCGACCTCGGTTCGTTGGCTGAACACGCCGAGCGTTGCCTGGCGTTGCGCGACTGGGAGCGGCACCACCTGCCGTTCGGGGATTCGAAGCTGGGCTATGAGTTGTTCATGAACCTGCCACGAATCGCCGCGTCCGGTGACTGCGAACGCCTGGGCTTCCTCAAGCGGCTGTACCTGACGCTGCCCTACAGCGAGAAAGGGGTTCGGATCCATCTGCGGCGGCTGGAGGCCGAGGGCTGGATCACCGTCCACAAGGCGGGCAAGGACATGCGCAGCGCGCAGGTCGAGCTCAGCGCGAGGTATTGGTGGCTGCTGGCGGAATATGCCGAGCGGTGCCGGCAGTCTGGCGACGCTTTGAAGGACTTGCTGGCGTGAAACAGCAGGAATTGGCGAGCCAGGACGTTGGCTCGCCGCGATCCGCAAACTCCGCGTGGCGAGCGAACAGCCCCGCAGCACCCGAACGGTCAATGCCCGAAGCGTCTTGGATCGACACATTCTTCAGGTCCATCAGGCGGCTGAGGTCGCGCGGATCGCCCGTCGCTTTGCCACGACAGCCCACCGGTTCACCCAAGCCAGATCCTGCCGTGCCAGTCGGTGATCAGCCTTCTGTCCTGAAAGAATTGCCGCGCCAGGGGCAGTCCGCCGAGCGCCTGGGAATGGAATGGACCCGGGGCTATCAGGCAGGTTGCCTTGAACTGGATGCGGCCATCGGGCCTGTTCCCCGCATGCCGATCATGTTCATCCCGTCCCAGGCCGATGGCCTGGCCCATGCCTACCTGATGGGCTGGGAGGCCGGGATCCGATCCGCCGCTGCCGCGTTGGGTGCCTAGGGGCTTGGGGATGGTGATCCTGATTCCGTTTGCCATCGGCTATCGCCTCAGCGCGGTGCCACAACGTCCGCTGTGGCGCGCGCTCTTGTCGGGCATGCCGGCTGTCCTGATCTCGGCAATCGCCTACCTGAGCTTCCACGCTGCCAGCGCGCTGTGGCTGCCTGCCGCAACCGGCTGGAGGCTGGGCTGCATCTCCCTGCCAGCCGGCGCGAGCCTGCTGCTGTGTCTGCTGTTTGGCACTCGCGGCGCGGTCGGCGTCGCACTGGCCTCTTGTTGTCTCGCCGTGCAGGGCGCGCATGCGCCAGGGCTGATCGCTGCCTTGGTCAGCGGCGCGATCTCGGGCGCAGCGCCCTGCCTGGCGCTCAGACTGGGCGTCAGCATGCTTGCCCTTGGGCCCGCGCTGCAGGGGCTGACGGCCCGCAAACTCCCGTGGCTGGCGCTGGCTTTCGCGCTGATCAGCACCTTGCTGCAGCAGGCCTGGGGCTTGGCCTGCGGCCACACCACCGATGTGCTGCTGCGGGCCGCGGCGATGGCAGTCGGCGACTGGGTCGGCAGCCTCCTGGTGATGTACGCGGCCGGCTTGCTGCTGTACAGCGCGGCGCGATGTTCGGCTGGCCGCTGAATGTCGTCGATGGCCTGGGCAGTTCGCGCTGACTCACACTCGCCGGATGGGTCTACCGACCGGAGTCTCCCACGCGGGAGGGGTTGCGCACCCTCCGTCATCGGTGTCCTGCCTGTGAAAAAAACCGATGAACTGGTCACACCAAACGAAGGGCCGAATGGCTCGATACCGCTAAGCCGACAGGGGCTTGCCGCGATCGTCCCTTGCGCGCCATGCGGAACACCGTTTTGCGAGCAGTTGTCAAGCGAGCATTCACAAAAATTTGAGTGGTTGACTCCAAGGGTAATTTATCATTTAATTTTATATTAAACGACTAAGTCAATTAAGTCAATCTAGATGATAAAAATGATATTTTTGGCTTGGCGGTTGACCGTGTATCCAGCGTCAAGTCGGTCAGGGCAGTCCAGACCCGACCGGGCGGGTCCGACCTTCGTGCCAGCTTCATGCGCCGGTCTACTTCCCGATCGGTCGTCGCGGGTGAGCATCCTCGCGTTGTGGTCGGGCGAGGCCTGCCCTGGCCTTCGACATCCAACGGTCGGCGTGGAGATCGCCGTTCCGACGGCGGTGCTTACAACGCCGGTGCTTGCGGCCTTGCAACGGCGGGAGAGTCGCCGTGGCGTTGTGCGGCGCTCAGCCTTGATGGGCTGGGCCCAGTGGCTGATGCCCCGCGCGACCTCTACAAGGCTCTGGCCAGCAGGGTTGAATTCTCTGGTGATCCGCCGGTGGCCCAGTTTTCCCAGGGCGCCAGCAGTGACAAACTTCTTTTCCGCCCCGCCCACCCTGCGGACAGTTTGCCGCGCCTCTTTCAGGAGCTGACATGGCGACGATGTACTGTCGAATTGGTAGGGACGGAACTGGTCAACACCATCACGGTTGGCTCGCAGTCGGTTGCCGAAGGCGGTGCCACCAGGCTGTCAACAGAAGACCGGGCGACGCGCAATGTGGCGGTGGGCGTTGAAAAGATCGCAGGCTTTGCCGTCGGCGCTGCCTGGTGCCGGCCTCCCTGATCTACACCTTTCCTTGACCCCCATGACCATGACGATTGCATTGCCCCGCCCGCACTGCTGGCAGGTGGCTTGTGCCTGCCTGGCCTTGTGCCAGGGCCTGGCACTGGCCGCCGGCCCGCCATCCACCGCCCCAGTCACCCCTTCCGCCACCACGATCACAGCGAGCCCACTGCGCGTACACACCATGGCCGATCAACTGATCGGCTTCCTGAACCAGGCCGTGGCCTGGATCGATACGCCGTCGTCCCATGTTCCGCTGGCCAGCGTGCGGCCGCAGATCCAGGCCGCTGTGCTGGCGCACCCGGAGGTTCAGCTGGCGTCGACCCAGCAGTTGACCGCGGGTTTCTCTTCTCGCGAAGCCTATGCCGGCTTCCTGCCCCAGGTCTCGGCCAACATCGACGCCGGCCAGCGCCGCTACGACCCGGTCAACAAGCCTTGGAGCGTGGTGCCTGCGCACCAGGACAACTCGCAATCGGTGGCGCTGACGGTGCGCCAGATGCTGTATGACTTCGGCGCCGTCGGTGGTCGGGTCGATGCCCAGCGCGCCAGGGAGTCGGCGGCCGAAGCCAAGTTCGAGGCCAAGCGCAGTGAACTGGTGCTGCGGGCCATCACTGCTTGGCATGAGGTGTTCCGCACCCGCCAGCAAGCCCGGCTGGCCGAGGTCAACCGGCTGTCGCGCCAGCAGATCCTGAACTTCATCGAGGAGCGCGAGCGGCTGGGCGGCAGCGCCAGGAGCGATGTGCTGCGTGCCCAGGCCCGGTTGTCTGATGCCCAGGCCACGCTGGTGGCGGCGCAGAACCGGCTCAAGGCCACCGAGGCCAGCTACCGCGAGACCTTCGGCCTTGCGCCGGCGCCCGACCTGGGGCTGCCCGAGTTGGTGGCGGTCGACCTGGCACGCTTCGATGACGCCAACGCGCTGATCCTGCGCAACGCAAGCTATGCCGAAGCGCTGGCCCAGAGCCTGGCCGCGGGCCACGACGCCAAGGTCGCCGCCGCCGCGCTGCTGCCCACGCTCAGCCTGGATGCCGTGGTCACCCGGCGCGACATCGGCAGCGGTGCCACGCCCGGGCTGGACAAGACCATAGGCCTGGTGCTGCGGCAGAACTTTTACACCGGCGGCGCCGACACCGCGCGCAAGAACCAGGCCGATCAGCGCACGGTGGAAGCCCGCCTGTCGCTGGACAACTTGCGACGCCAGCTCGAGCGCGCGATCGGCCAGACCCTGGCCGACGCCCGCTACACCGACGCGCTGATCCTGGCGCGCAAGGATGCGGTGCAGGTGGCCGCCGCGGCGTTCGAGTCGGTGCGCGAGCAGTTCGCGTTCCGGCGCGGCACCCTGCTCGACCTGCTGCGCGCCCAGGAAGACCTCGACCTGGCCGGCCGTGACCTGATCGACGTCGTCGTCGACCATGCCCTGGCGCGCTACCGCCTGCTGCACCTGGCGATGGACTTGACGCCGCTGTTTGACCTCGGTGCCCCGCAGGCCGCCCTCCCAGACCAGGTTGCCCGATGACCGATACCGCTCAACAGCCGCATATCCGCCCCTACGACGCGCTGGAATCCTGCCTGCGGGCCGTCTTGTCGTTCCAGCAGCAAGGGATGTCGTCGGCCTCGCTGCGCTCGCGCGTCGCGCATGGCCAGGGCCTGTGGACCGAAGACACGCTGATCGAAGCCGCCGACAGCCTGGGTTACACGGTGGAGACCGGGCAGATCGATCCGGCCGCGCCCAGCTTGCCTCTGCTGCCCGCGCTGTGCTTCACGCACCAGGGCACGGTGCTGGCCCTGCTCGGCCGGCAAGACGGTGCCGGCGTGCTGGTGGTCGACCCCTCGCGATCGGACAAGCCGCTGCTGCTGCCGCTGGCCGACGCGCTGGCGCAGCTCAGCGGGCGCAGCCTCAGCCTGCTGCGCCGCAACCTGGCCGGCGACGCGGTGGACTCAAGCGACGACGCTGACGCAGCCGCCACGGGCCGCCATGGCCATTGGTTCTGGGGCCCCATCCTGCGCAGCCGCTGGGTCTATGTCCAAGTGGCCTTGGCGGCCTTTCTGGTCAACGTGTTCGCGATCGCCAGTTCGGTGTTCTCGATGATCGTCTACGACAAGGTCATCCCCAACAACGCGATCGACACCTTGATCGCGCTGCTGATCGGCGTGGCCATCATCTTCTTCAGCGATTTCATCATCCGCACGCTGCGCGGCTATTTCCTGGACCTGGCCAGTGCCAAGGCCGATGCGGCGATCGCCGATTCGCTGTTCGAGCAGATCCTCGATGCCCGCATGCAGTCGCGCCGCGGCAGCACCGGCGCGCTGGCCAGCACGCTCAAGGAGTTCGAGTCGATACGCGACTTCCTCACCTCGGCCACGCTCACCACCTTCATCGATGTGCCGTTCGCGCTGCTGTTCCTGGTCATCATCTACCTGATAGGCGGGCCTATCTTCTGGGTGCCGATGCTCGCGATCCCGGTGATGATGCTGGCCGGGCTGGCGGTGCAGCCCCAACTCAAACGCCTGACCAAGGCCTCGCAAGAAGACGGCCACCACAAGCAGGCCATCCTGGTCGAGACCTTGAGCGGGCTGGAAACCATCAAGTCGCTGGGCGCGGGGGCGCAGATGCGCCGGCGCTGGCAGGACGCGGTGACGCACCAGTCGCACATCGGCCTGAAGTCGCGCATGCTGGCCCAACTGGCCGCCAACGTGGCCAGCCTGGCGCAGCAGTTCGTTCAGGTGGGCGTCGTCACGGCGGGCGCGCTGCTGGTGCAAAAAGGCCAGCTGGGCTTTGGCGCGATCATCGCCTGCACCATCCTGGCCGGTCGGGCCATCGCGCCGATGGCCCAGATCACCCAGCTGCTGGCGCGCATGAACCAGACTTTTGTCAGCTACCGCGCGCTGTCCAAGGTGATGGCGCAGGAGCGCGAGCACAAGTCTGGCGCGGTCTTCATGGCCCGGCCCGAGTTCAAGGGCGCGATCGAGTTTCGCAACGTCACTTTCAGCTACCCCGGCGCGTCGCGGCCCACGCTGCAGGATGTGTCGTTCCAGATCCAGCCCGGTGAGCGGGTGGCCATCATCGGCAAGGTGGGATCGGGCAAGACGACGGTCTCCAAGCTGGTGCTGGGGCTGTACAAGCCCGATTCGGGCGCGGTGCTGATCGACGGCGTGGACGTGCGCCAGATCGACCCGGCCGACCTGCGCGGCGCACTCGGCGTGGTGCTGCAAGACATCTGGCTGCTGGGCGGCACGATCAAGCAGAACATCGCGCTGGGCGGGCATTTCCCCAGCGACGCCGAGATCCTGCACGCCGCCCAAGTGGCCGGCGTCGAGGACTTCGTTCGCCAGCACCCCGAAGGCTATGGCCTGCGCCTGGGTGAGCGCGGCGAGGGCTTGTCGGGCGGCCAGCGCCAGGCCGTTGCGGTGGCGCGCGCGCTGCTGGGCCAGCCGGCCATCCTGCTGTTCGACGAGGCCACCAGCGCGATGGACCTGGGCGCCGAGGCCCAGTTGCTGCAGCGCCTGCAGCAAGAGCTGAAGGGCCGCACCTTCGTCACCATCACCCACAAAAGCACCATGCTGCAACTCACGCAAAAGATCATCGTGCTCGACCAGGGCCGGGTGACGATGCAGGGCACGCCCGACGAGTTGATGCGGGCGCAAAAACAGGCCACGCAGCAAGCTGCCCAACAGGCTGCCCAACAGGCGGCCCAGCAAGCCGCGCAACAAGCGGCGCCGCAGCCGGCTTCGTCGGCAGCGCCGTCCACCGCCGTCACCGTGGCCTGATCCGAGTCAACCCACCATGCTGATGAAAACCAAAGACCCGTCTCCCGCCGGCCGTGATGCCGCCGCCACCACCGTGGCCCGCAGCGGCAACCAGACCGGCCAGTTGCGGATGGCCTCGCTGTGGCTGCTGTGGTTTGTCGCCGCGTTGTCGGTCGTGTTGTTCGCCTGGGCGGCGATTGCCGAGGTCGATACCGTCACCCGGGCCGACGGCCGGGTGATCCCGTCGGCCAAGCTGCAGGTGATCCAGAACCTGGAAGGCGGCATCGTGCTGGAAATCCTGGCCAAGCCTGGCCAGCGCGTCAACGCCGGCGACAAGCTGGTGGCGCTGTCGCCGGTGCAGCATGACGCCGAGAAGCAGTCGCGCTTCCAGCAAGTGCTGGCGCTGGAGGCCAGGGCCGCTCGGCTGAACGCCCAGATCAGCGGCGCCCAGCCGAAGTTCAGCCCCGACGTGGTGGCCCATGCCGCCGACGTGATGGCGGCCGAAACCGCCGCCTGGCGCTCCAAGCAGGCCGAGCAGCAAGCCCAGCTCGGCGTGCTCGATGCCCAGACCGACCAGAAGCAGCGCGAGCTGCAGGAAGCGCAGATCACGCTGGGCTCGACCCGCCAGGGCCTGGCGCTGGGGCGTGAGGAGCGCGCCACCGTGGCCGTGATGGTCGAGCGTGGGCTGGAGCCCCGGCTGGAACTGGTGCGGCTGGACCGCGGCCTGGCCGAGCAGCAGGCGCGGGTGGACATCGCGCCGGTGACGATCGAACGCATCCGCGGCGCGATCACCGAGCTGGGCTCGCGCCGGGCCGCCACGCTGGGCCAGTTCAAGTCGGATGCGCTGGCCGAGCTCAACCGCACGATGGCCGACCTGAACGCCACCCAGCAGGCCATGCCCGCGCTGGCCGACAAGGTGGCGCGCACGGAGATCCGGGCGCCGATGAAGGGCGTGGTCAACCGGGTGTTCGTGGCCACGCTGGGCGGCATCGTCAAGCCGGGCGATGCCATCCTCGAGATCGTGCCCGGCGACGACCAGCTGGTGGTTGAGGCGCTGGTGCTGCCCAAGGACATCGGCTTCACCAAGCTGGGCCAGCATGCCAACGTCAAGATCACCGCCTTCGACTACGCGATCTTTGGGTCGATGTCGGGCACGGTGGTCAACATCAGCGCCGACGCGGTGCCGAATGAAAAAGGCGAGGCCTTCTACCAGGTCAAGATCGAAACCAAGACCCCGATCATCGAGGCGATAGACAAGAAGCTCTCGATCATCCCGGGCATGCAGGCGCAGGTCGACATCGTCACCGGCAAGCGGACGATTCTGCAATTCCTCTCCAAGCCCTTGGTGGCGTTGAAGGAAAACGCGTTTCGGGAGCGGTGAGGGGGGTGACGACTGACGCCCTGGCGCTCACCGCTCGCACATTCGCACGACCTCATGTTTGAACTTCTTTCACCTGACCGCCGACCCTGAACCCATTGAGCGTTCGCTTCGCTCGCCCGTTTGCAGTCCTGCTGAACCTGCATTCACTCACTCCAATGGAATGACACCATGACGACTCTCTCCGGAACCAACGGCCCCGACACCTTGATCGGTGGCATCGCTGACGACAGGCTTGAGGGCGGTGCAGGCGCCGACCTGCTGATCGGCGGCGCCGGCCAGGACACGGCGGTCTACACCGGCAAGTTTGCCGACTACGCGCTGTCGCAGCCGGCGATGGGCCTGCTGACCGTTTCGGGTCCGGACGGCGTCGACCGTCTGTCGGGCATAGAGACCATCGAGTTTTCAGACACGACCGTCCGGCTGACCAACGCGGGGGCGATGCCCCAGATCAACACCCACAGCCTGGATGCGCAGGACTCGCCCGCCACCGCTGTGCTGGCCGACGGCGGCTGGCTGGTGACCTGGGTGTCGGCCAAGCAGGACGGCTCGGACGGCGGGGTCTACGCCCAGCGCTACGACGCGGCTGGCGCGGCGATCGGCGCTGAGTTCCGGGTCAACACCACCACCTTCCATGACCAATCCGCGCCCGCGGTGACGGGGCTGGCGGGCGGGGGTTGGGTGGTGACCTGGCAGTCCACCGATGCTGCGGGCACGGGGCGGGGGATCTACGGTCAGCGCTACGACGCGGCCGGGGCGGCCAGCGGCGCGGAGTTCCTGGTCAACCAGGCCTGGGGCAACGAGAGCGCGCCCGCGGTGTCGGCCTTGGTCGATGGCGGCTGGGTGGTGGCGTGGCAGGCGGTGGCGCCGGACGGCTTGGGCAACGGCATCTATGCCCAGCGCTTCGATGCCGCCGGGGCGGCCAGCGGCGCGGCAGTCGCTGTCAACACCTACGCGACGAACGAGCAGACGCTGCCCGTGGTGGCTGCGCTGGCCGATGGCGGCTGGGTGGTCGGCTGGCAATCGTTGGCGCAGGACAGCTCGAGTTGGGGCCTCTACAGCCAGCGCTTCAATGCCGCCGGTGCGGCCAGTGGCGCCGAGATCCGGGTCAACAAGGCCACCTACTCCGAGCAGTCCTCGGCCGCGCTGACGGCACTGGCCGACGGCGGCTGGCTGGCCACCTGGCAGTCGTACAACCAGGACGGATCGGGCTATGGCGTCTATGGCCAGCGCTACGCCGTGGGCGGCGCGGCCAGCGGGGCCGAGTTCCGGGTCAACACCACCGCCAGCGGCAGCCAGTTGGCCCCCGCCACCACCGCCTTGTCCGGCGGGGGCTGGGTGGTGACCTGGACCGCGCTCAACCAGGGTGGCGTGGCCTCGGCGATCTATGCCCAGCAATACGACGCCACCGGCGCAGCCGTGGGTTCGGAAAGCCAGGTCAGCACCAGCAGCAATTTCGAGGCCTCGTCGTCCACCGTGACCGCCCTGGGTGACGGCGGCTGGGTGGTCAGCTGGCAGTCGAACCTGCAGGACGGTTCGGGCTGGGGAATCTTTTCGCGCCGCTTTGATGCCACCGGCGCTGCGGTCACTTTGCAGAACCTGGACATCGTCAGCACCGCCACTGAGCCGCAGTCGCTGGTTGGCGGCGCCGGCAACGACAGCCTGCAGTCTGCCGCTGCCGACGACAGGCTGGACGGTGGCGCGGGTGTTGACCGCCTGACCGGCGGCGCGGGCAACGACAGCTACGTCGTCGACAACCCGGCCGACCAGGTTGTCGAGCAAGCCGGCGAGGGCAACGACAGCGTGCTCAGCAGCGCCAACTACACGCTGCCGGCCAACGTCGAGAACCTGAGCTTGAGTGGCACGGCGGCGATTTCAGGCACCGGCAATGCGCTGGACAACGCCTTGCTGGGCAACAGCGGCGACAACCGGCTCGACGGCGGCGCCGGCGCCGACAGCCTGGTGGGCGGTGGCGGCAACGACACGCTGATCGGCGGCGATGGCAACGACGCACTGCAGTCTGGCGCGGGCAACGACTTGCTCGACGGCGGCGCAGGGGTGGACACGATGGCCGGTGGCGCGGGCAACGACACCTACCGGGTCGACAACCTGGACGATGTGGTCATCGAGTTGCCGGGCCAAGGCGACGACACCCTCAGCAGCAGCGTCTCGTTCGACCTGAACAAGGCCGCCAACATCGAGAACCTGACGCTGACCGGCACGCTGGCCATCTCGGCCACAGGCGACGCGCTGGCGAATCGGCTGACGGGCAACAGCGGGCCGAACCTGCTGGACGGCGGTGCCGGGGCCGACACGATGGCCGGCGGTGCTGGCAACGACACCTACCGGGTCGACAACGCGGGCGATGTCGTGACCGAGTTGGCGGGCGAGGGGCGCGACCGGGTGGTCAGCAGCATCGCCTTCAGCCTGGGTGACACGGTCGAGGAACTGGTGCTGACCGGCTCAGCGCCGCTGGCGCTGACCGGCAACGCGCTGGACAACCTGCTGGTGGGCAACGCCGGGGACAACCGTATGACCGGCGGCGCCGGGGCCGACACGCTGATCGGCGGCGCGGGCCAGGACACGG
>CANGHK010000089.1 GCA_947453625.1 Burkholderiales bacterium | reverse complement strand
GCTGCCGAGGTCGTCACGGTCAAGTCGGAAGTGCCGGGCTCGGCACCCGGCCTCAGGGTCGATTCCGCCAGCAAGCCCGGCAGGTCGGAGACCAGCAGCAGCGCATGCTCCAAGGGGCCGGCGGCTATCGCCAAGCCGGGCTGCAGGTCCGACAGCGTGGCCCTGAGCAAGGCATTGCTGGCCGGACCGTGGTTGTCCACGGTGATCTGGCCATAGCGAACTTCCGCAACCCGGACCTCGACCACGCCGTCAGCCAGGGTCTGCGCCGGGACGAAGGCGCGCGTCAACAGGTAGCCCAGGCTGCGGTAGTGATCGGTGATGCGGGCGCAGACCTGATCCAGCTGGGCCAGCGTCAGGTCTTGGCCACCGACGTCCCGCAGCAGGTCATCGAGGGTTTCAGTGGCGATCTGCCGATTGCCGGTGACCTTGATGCGGTTCACCCGGAAAGCCATGCCGGCCACGGCCGGCGCAGCCACTGGTTCCGGTACGTCGACCAGGGGCATCAAGCGCGCGGGTGGCTGCGCTTGTGGCAGCGGCTGGTTGTTCTGCAACAGCGCACCCGCGTCGAGGTTGGCGGCCTGCGTCGGCCAGGCCAGGCCGGCGAGCAGCGCCGCGGCGAAAAGTGGACGCACCGCGCCAGTGCCGCGCCCTGGCCAGGACGGCATTGCCTGCCGCGCCGACATCACTTGGTGATGTTGGCGGTGGTCGTCGCCGTGACATTGGTCAGCGTGTAATTGCCCGCGTCGATGCCGCCGGTGGTCTTGATGCCGGTGACCGTAACGGCCTTGGCCAGTCCCACGGTGCTGCTGGCAAAGGTGGGCTGATTGCTGCCAAACGTGACCCCATCGCCTGCCACCACGCCGCTGCTGAACAAGGCCACCAGCGCATTGAGGTTGCCATTGAAGACCTTGTTCAGGCCTGTCGCGGCCACGCTGATCGGCTTGGCGGTGACCGTGGCCACCGTGTTGGCCGTGGTGTTGACGCTGTAGTTGCCGGCATCGGCCCCGGCCAGGCTGATGCCGCTGACCGCGACGGCCTTGGCAACGCCGACGTTCTTGTTGGCGAATACCGCCGAACTGCTGGCCAGGCTGACGACGTCGCCGGCCACGATGCCGGTCGAACTGAGCTTGACCGCATCGTTGATGCTGCCGTCATAGACCCGGTTGGTCCCCAGCGCGGTGACCACCAAGGCCTTGGCGGTGATGGCGCCGCTGGTGGTGTAGGTGCTGCTCGACAGGCTGTAATTGGCGGCGTCCAAGCCTGTGATGCCAATGCCGCTGACCTGGATGGTCTTGCCGGTACCGACGTTCTTGTCTGAAAAGCTCGATGTCCCGATGAGCCCCAGGGTGTCGCCGGCAACCCGGTCGTCGTACAGGGTCGCGCCCGCCGCGGTATTGCCGCTGTACACCTTGTTGCGGCCAACGGCCGTGACCGTCAGGAGGCGGGGCGTGATGTCCGCGCTCAGGTCGCCGCCGGCCAGGGTGTAGTTGCTGGCCAAACCACTGCCATTCCCGAGTAGAAGACCGACCATGCCGACCGTCTTGTCGATGCCGATGTTCTTGTCTGCCACGCTGCCAGTGCCGCCCAGCGTCAAGCTCTCGCCGCCTTGAAGGCCGCGCAGCGTGAACATGTTGCTCGCCACCGTGGTCGTTCCGTCATAGCTGCGCGTCGCAAGAGCATGCAGGATGGCCGGTGTGATGTACGCGGTGGCCTGCCCGCCGGCCGCCAGGCTGTAGTTGCGGGCCAGCCCGTTCAAGCCATCGGCCAGGGTGGTGGTGGTCACGGTGACGGTGTTGGCACCCACCACGTCCTTGCTGTTGAAGCTGCCGGTGGCCGTGACAGTCAGGTTCTCGCCGGCGACCAGGCCCGCGGGGTTGATGATCAGCCGCGGGGTCGCGTCGCGAAGGCCGTTGTAGGCCCGGTCCGGCGCCGTCACCGTGGCCGTCAAGGCCCTGGGTGTGATGGCCGCGCTCAAGTCGCCGCCGATCAGCGTGTAGTTGCTCGCCAGGCCGCTGCCGTTGACCAGCGCAAGGCTGTCGGGGCTGACGCTCAGGTCGGGCCCGCCGACGTTCTTGCTGGCGATGCGGCCCGATCCGCTCAAGCCCAGCGTCTCACCCTGCTGCAATCCGCTGAGTGTGAACAGGCTGCCGGCCACCGCGGTGGACCCGTCGTAGGCGCGGCTGGCCACAGCGCTGACCAGCGCCGGCGTGATGGTCAGCTTGCCGTCGACATAAGCGATGAGGTATTGCTTGTTGGGCGATGACAAGCCGCTCAAGGCGATGGCGTAGCTGCCGACGTTCTTCTGGTCGATCGCGCTGCCGCCATAGTGCAGGGTGCCGGTGAAGCCGTACTGGGCGTAATCGGTGGAAATCCTGCCGTCACCGTTGCTGTCGCCGTCACCGGCACTCGTCGCGTAGGTGGCACCGCTGCCCCCGGTGTAGGCCAGGCCGTCGTAGGACTTGCTGACGTCATTGGCCTGCGCCTTGACCGTGAAGGTCTTGACCAGCGCCAGCAGGATGGGGGTGCCCGCCTCGCTCGTGCCCCAGATGCCGGCGGGCAGATTCTGGCGCATGATCTCCTGCACCTGCGCG
Organism: Burkholderiales bacterium; assembly: GCA_947453625.1. GTDB lineage: Bacteria > Pseudomonadota > Gammaproteobacteria > Burkholderiales > Burkholderiaceae_C > Pseudaquabacterium. The sequence continues at coordinate 10,078 of CANGHK010000089.1, read as the reverse complement.
ACGCTCAGGCTGGAGGGTTCGCCGACGACCGCCCCGGCGGTGTTGGTCGCAACACCTGCCGCGTAGCTGGCGGTGATCACGCCCGAGCTCGCCCCGACCAGCGCACCGACGCTCGAGTCGCCCACCGCGTTGCCGGTGGCATAGCTTGAATTGACGTTGCCCGTGCTCGCGCCGATCAGGCCGCCCGCGCCGGCCGCGCCCACCACGTTGCCGGTCGCAAAACTGCCGCTGACCGTGCCGGCGGTGGCGCCCGTCAACCCGCCGGTTCCGGCAGCACCCTGGACGTTGCCCAGCGCGTAGCTGTTGCTGATGCTGCCGCTGGTGTTGGCGCCCACCAGCCCCCCGGTGCCGGCCGCCCCGACGACATTGCCGGTGGCATAACTGCCGACGACCGACCCTGAGGTCATCGCGCCGGCCAGCCCGCCGGTGCCGGCAGCACCCTGCACATGGCCCAGCGCGTAGCTGTTGCTGACGTCGCCGGAGGTGGCCGCGCCCATCAAGCCCCCGGTGCCCGCGGCGCCGGTCACGTTGCCGGTGGCATAGCTGTCGCTGACCGACCCGGTGGTGTTGCTGCCCATCAGCCCGCCGCTGCCCGCGGCGCCGGTCACGTCGCCGGTGCTGTAACTGTCGCTGATGCCGCCGCTGACGTTGCTGCCCAGCACGCCACCCGTGCCCGCGGCACCCGTCACCGGGCCCGTGCTGTGGCTGCGGCTGATGTTGCCTGTCAGGTTGTTGCCGACCAGCCCGCCCGTGCCGGCCGCGCCGCTGACGCTGCCGGTGTTGAAGCTGTTGTTGACATCGGCGCCTTCGTTGTTGCCGATCAGCCCGCCGGTGCCGGCCGCGCCGCGCACGCTGCCGCCCACCAGGCCGACGTTGCCGATCGAGCCATGGCCGCCGGCCGCGCCGATCAACCCCACATCGGCCTGCGCCGCGGCATTGATCGTCAGCCCGGCCACGGTGTGGCCCAGGCCGTTGAACGAACCGGTGAACTTTGCGGCCATGCTGCCCACCGGTACGAAGCCGGCGCCGCTGTTCCAGGCCACGGTGGCCGCGGCATCGATGTTGCCGCCCAAGGCGTAGTTCGCGGCCAGATCGCCGCGCATGCCTTGCAGGTCCAGCGCGGTCACGCTGGCTGCCGAACCCAGGCTGTTGATGACGGTGAAGTTGCTGCCATTGATGGTCAGGAAACCGCTGCCGACACGGTCGAAATCGACTCTGCCGCCGAAGCTTCCATCCGGGCTGAGCCCCAGGTTGACCGCGCCGCCCGCCATGGCGGCATCAGCGCCATTGGCCGTCGAGGTGTTCAAGCTCAGGCCGGCCGTGCCGGCCACGGTCATCACCGCGTTGATGTTGACGGCGTGGGCCGCTGTCAAGGTCAGTCGGTTGGCCGACCAACTGACGGCCTGGTTGACATTGACATCGCCGTCGCCCTGCGCCGTCGAGCCGCTGGCCGATTGAATCGAGACGTTGCCCGAGGCCAGTGCACTCGACAGCGTGGCGCCGGACATGTCCGATGACATGCCGGTGTCGATCGTGAAGTTGACCGGGTCGATCAGCCAGGTTCCGCTGACGCCCCCTGGGTGCGGCGCGGCCAGGGTGGTGATGGTGGCGCCCTCGGCCACCTTGACATGGGCTGCGCTGGTGTCGATGAAGCCGCCGTCGCCACCCTGGGGCGCCGACGCGTCCAGCGTGCCGCCGACATGGACGCTGCCCGCGGCCATCCCGCCCAGCAAGACGATGCGGCCGGTCTGGTTTTCGACCGTGCGGGCCTGCACCAACCCGGTGTTGTTGACGACGCTGGCCAGCAGCGAGTCCCGGGCGCCGGCACTCAGGGTCACCACGCCGCCGTCCGCATGGATCAGGCCGCCGTTCTCGGCCAGGCTGTCGACCAGGCTGCGTTCTATCTGCATGCCGACCAGGCTGTTGCCGCTGAAATTGAGCGTCACGGCGCTGCCGGCACCCAGCGAGACGGCGCCCAGCGGCGCGTCTATCGTGCCCTGGTTGCTGACGCTGCGGCCCAGCAAGGCCACGTAGCCGCCTTCGGCGCCATTGGCGGCGGCACGGATCGTCCCCTGGTTGACGATGCTGCCCAGGCCGTCGCCACTGAAGGTGCGCGCGCTGTTGCCCAGGCTGGCGTCGCTCAAGTCCAGCGTCGACGCGACCAGCCCACCGACGTTGACTTGCGCGCCGGGTCCGAACAGGATGCCGTTGGGGTTGATCAGGAAGACCTGGCCGTTGGCGTTGATCCGCCCGAGGATTTGGCTGCCGTTGCTGTCAGCGATGCGGTTGACCGCCACCGCGCTGACTGAGGGCTGCACGAAGTTCACGGATTCCTGGGCCGCCAGATTGAAGCTGGTCCAGTTCAATGACAGGTTCTGGCTGGTTTGCGTGACGGTGGTGTTGCCACCAGTCTGTGCAATGCTGCCGGCCCCGGAGACCAGTTTTCCGCCGACGGGCGCAGACTGTGCCAGCGCCGATGCCAGCGTCATCGCAGCCACCGCGAGCCTGCGGTCTGGCTTGATGCTGCGACGTCGCGTCGATGGGACAGCCCCGGCGTTCGAGCACGGGAAGGCGAGTAGCGATAGCGCTTGTTTCATGGGGCGGGCTTGTTCAATCTTGTCGTGGAGCCTCGCTTTCTGGTTTGCTGGTTTGCGTCGGTGCGCAAATAGCGTTGTTAGCGTTTACAGTGTTGTGAGCACTTAAATGTTTTTTTACGAGTCTCAGCATTAGGAGCTTTTTTTGGTGTTTAGTCAGCGGTCCTGGAATTCAACCTTTGATTTCAAATGTTATTGTTAATGTGTTCAGGTCAAATCTTTCGGCAGCTGGTTTCAACATGCCTCGCGATAGCTCATTTGGTGCTGTGGCAACTACAGCGCAAACACTGTACATATGCAGCACGCATGCAGCACGCATGCAGCACGCATGCAGCACGCATGCAGCACGCATGCAGCACGCATGGCATTACATGCTGCGGAATATAGCGTTAAGGCCTATATCGAACATATTGCGCTTACTGAGAGCCGTAGCCCGGGTCGTGGCCGAGGCCGCCAGCAGTTCCCCATCGGCGGTCCGGCCGAAGACGCGCAGCGCGTAGCTACCGTTGGCCCGCTTCCGGGGCCATCGCCCAGCTCAGCGGGCTACCGCCGGCGGCTGGCGGTCTGCAGAAGCTCGGCCACCAGCCTGTTCCTGAAACCGGTGGCGCCGAAGAGGATCAGGGCCAGGGCGGGGGCGTGCCTCATCGCCGCACTTTGGGGCGGGCCGCCCGGGATGCTGGCGCGGCATTGCCGGCAGGCTTCGGGGTCTTGCGGGGCGCACGCGTGCGCGGGGCTTTAGGCGGCAGCACCGCCCGCAGCAAGGCCTCACAGGCCTCTTGCGTCATGCGGCGCGGCACCGGGTAGTTGGCGTCGGCCTCCCAGCAGGCGGCCTCGGCCAGCGCCGGGATGTCGTCCTCGCGCAGCGCGTCCAGCAGGCGCGGGATGCCCAGGCTGTCGTTCAAGGCCTCGACCGAATCCAGGAAGCGGTCGGCCAGGGTCTCGGTGCCCTCATGCGCCTGCCCCACGCCGGCGCGCAGCGCCAGAGCGGCCAGCTTGGTGACGGTGGCGGGCAGCGAGAAGCGCAGCACACCCGGCAGCATGATCGCGTTGGCCAGGCCATGCGGCAGGTGGTATTTGCCACCCAACTGGTGCGCGATCGCATGCACGTTGCCTACGTTGGCGCGGGTGAAGGCCAGGCCGGCGTAGGTCGAGGCCAGCGCCATCTTCTCGCGCGCCTGCAGGTCCTGGCCGTCGCGCCAGGCCAGCGGCAGATAGCGGTAGACCAGGGCCACGGCGGCCAGCGCCAGGCGATCGGTCGTGGCCGTGCCCCAGCCGCCGACATAGGCTTCGATCGCGTGGGTCAGCGCGTCCATGCCGGTGGCCGCGGTGATGGCCTGCGGCAGGCCTGTCATCAGGCAAGGGTCCAGCGCGGCCATGTCGGGCACGATGCGGGTGTCGGCGATCAACAGTTTGCTGCCGGTCTCGGGGTCGGAGATCACAGCGGCCACGGTCACCTCCGAGCCGGTGCCCGCGGTGGTGGGCACGGCGTAGAGTGGCGCCGGCCCATGCCGGCCCTTGAAATACCCGACCAGATCGCGCGGGTGCCGGCCGTTGGCGGCCGACAGGCCGATCGCCTTGGCCGCGTCGATCACCGACCCGCCACCGAAGGCGATGATCGCATCGCAGCCCTGCCCGGTGAAGACGGCGATGCCGGCCTCGATCTGCGGGATGGGCGCGTCCGGCGTGATCTGGTCGAAGACCACGAAAGGCGTGCCGGCTGCCGTCAGCGCGTCGGTCAGCGGCGCCATCAGGCCCAGGCTGGCGATCACCGCGTCGGTGACGATCAGCACCCGCTGGTGCGCGAAGTCGCCTATCGCCTGGCCAAGGCGGCCGGACGCCCCCGGCCCGACCCACAGCAGCGGCTGCGGAATGGGCAGGCGCTTGGTCAGCAAAGCCGCTGCACTCTTGAGTTTTGGCAAGCCGACTGAACGGGCCATGTCACTGATCAAGTTGGCCATCACGCCCCCGCTGCATCATCCAAAGCCCCACTCTGCGCCGGAATTCGCATGAAGAACGTGATCAGCATCAGCCTGGGTTCGAGCAGCCAGGATTTCGATTTCGCCACCACGCTGCTGGGCCAGCCGCTGCGGGTGCGCCGGATCGGCACCGACGGCGACCTGGCCAAGGCGGGCAAGCTGCTCAAGCAATGGGACAAGCAGGCCGACGCGATAGGCCTGGGCCTGGTCAAGGACAGCCACCGCATCGGCGCCGGCCATACGCTGTCGCGCGACTTGGCGCGGCTGCAGCGTGCGGTCACCCGTGCGCCGTTGACCACCGGGGCCAGGCTGGGCGAGATGTTCCTGGAATGGGCGGTCCGTCACACCCAGTTCGAGCTGGGTCATTATTTCGACAACGCCCGGGTGTTGTTCTTCTCCGGCCTGGCCAACTACAAGCTGGCGATGGCGATGGCCGAGTACAGCGAGAACCTGCTGTTCGCCGACCCGCTGCTGCAGTTGGGCGTGCCCAAGCTGCTGACCTCGCTGGACGCGCTGGGCCTGTATGCCGGCGGCGCGCACTGTGTGTCGGACTGGGTGCCGCCGCGGCTGATCCCGGCCGCGCTGCTGACGCAGTGGACCCAGTTCGTGCTGCGCCGCGCGCTGCAGTCCGTCACGGTGGTGGTCGCGCCGGTGCATGAGCTGGACGGTTTCGGTCTGGAGGAACTGGCCGGCAAGACCGTCATCACCAGCACCGTCAACGACGAGCGGCTGGCGCATTTCAAGGACAGCGGCGTTCACCTGGTGGTCGACAGCTCGCCGGTGCTGGACAGTCATGTGCTCAGCCCCGACCTGCTCGACGCGATGATCCTGGCGGCCACTGGCCGGCCGGCGGGCGACTTGCTGGAGGACGACTACCTGGAGATCATCACCGCGCTCGGCATCCGGCCGCGGCTGCTCTACCCCAAGGGCTTCAAGCGGGTCAACCGCTTCGCCTTCGTGATCCACCCGCTGTCTCAGGAGTATTTCAAGATCGTCAAGCCGGTCGAGATCCTCTCCAGGGTGTCACCGCCGCTGCTGATGGACTCGCTCGAGAAGGTGATGGCCTGGGCGCCGCCCTTCGTCTACTCGCGGGTCGAGGGCATACGCTCGCCCACCGGCGTCGAGGCCGAGGGCTGGCTGATCTCGGTCGGCGGCACGCCGCGCGAGATCATGGGTCACAACCCCGAGTTCACCTACCGCCGCCTGCTGGCCGCCGCCCAGATGGCCAAGAAGCTGGGTGCGCAGATCATGGGCCTGGGCGCTTTCACCAAGGTGGTGGGCGACGCCGGGGTGACGGTGGCGCGCCGCGCGCCGCTGCCCATCACCACCGGCAACAGCTACAGCGCCTCGGGCGCGCTGTGGGCCGCGCATGACGCGATGCTGCGGCTGCGCCTGCTGGCGCCGCCCAACGGCGACAAGTCTCGCATCGCCTTCAAGGCCATGGTGGTGGGGGCCACGGGCGCGATAGGCGCGGCCTGCGCCAGGCTGCTGGTGCGTGCCGCCGAGGAGGTGACGCTGGTCTCGCCCGAGACCGCCAAGCTGCTGGCGCTCAAGGAGTCGATCCTGCGCGAGACACCGGACGCCCGGGTGGTGCTGTCGGCCCAGGCCGACACCCATCTGGCGGCGATGGACATGGTGGTCACCGCCACCTCGGGCGCAGGCAAGAGGGTGCTGGACATCATGCTGGTCAAGCCCGGCTGCGTGATCACCGACGTGGCCCGGCCGCTGGACCTGCCGCCGGCCGAGGTGGCCAAGCGGCCCGACGTGCTGGTGGTCGAGTCGGGCGAGATCCGCCTGCCCGGTGAGGTCAGCATGAAGAACATCGGCCTGCCTCCCGGCGTGGTCTACGCCTGCCTGGCCGAGACCATCGTGCTGGCGCTGGAGGGCCGCTTCGAGAGCTATACCGTCGGCCGCGCGATCGAGTGGGAGAAGGTGCACGAGATCTATCGCCTGGGCCTGAAGCATGGCATGCAGTTGGCGGCGATTTCGGGCGTCAACGGGGTGTTCAGCGACGCCGACATCGCGCGCGTGCGCGAACTGGCGCTGGCGGCGCGGGCGCGCCAGGCGAAGGCGAAAAAGCGCGCGGTCCGGCGGGCGCCGGTGGTGGGCAGGCCGCCGGCCGCCAAGGTGTCCGGCGTGAAGCCCACGGCGTCCAGCAAGGCCGCGTCGCGCCGCGCCAAGTCGACCAGCGGCCCCGAGGCCTGATGGTGACGGACCGTGCATCGGCTCGCTGTCGACCCCAGCCTGTTATGCGAATTGCCTGACGTCGAATGCGGCCATTGCCGCATTCCAGCCGTCCGGGTCAGGATTGGGCGCGCTGTGGTCCGCGATCACGTTCAGGCCACCGTTGCCATTGCCGAAGACGAGAATCACGGCCTTTGCCAAGCCGTTGAGGCCTTCCAACTTTCCCTTGCGAAACCAGATGCGGCAATCGGTCAGCGTGAACGCCAGCTCCATCACTTGCCGGGTGGCTTCCGCCAGACTGAGTGTCGCGCCGTCTATGCTGTTGTGGGCGTCCCCGTCATGCAGACCAATCAGCGCGAAACCAGCGCCATGCAAATGTGCGCACAGGTTGGCGACGATTCTGCGCTCGCATTTCTGCGCATCCGACAAGGTGGCGTACAAGATCATGTCGATTGCCAATTCGGGGACGGGGACAGGTTTCATGGACATGATGTTGCTCCATTGTTCGGGCATGGGGGATGGGTAGATGGGCAGCCAACGCATGCTGGCGCGCGGGCAGGGCTGCAGCAGGTGAGGGCGAATCTCGATGGGTGTTCCCGCCGCGGCGCTCAGGTGCGCGTGGCCGTTGGCCGGAAGCCCAGCCGCGCCGACACCGCCGCCGCGCCCTCGCGCATCTGCCTGGCCAGCGCGCCGTCCCAGCGGCTGTCCAGCGCGGCCGACGGGCCTATCGCCGTCAGCGCCAGCACGATCGCGCCCTTGGGGTCGAACACCGGCGCCGACAGCGCGCTGACGCCGGCCACCACGCCCCCGTCCGTGCGGGCCAGGCCGTGCCGGCGCACGTCGGCCAGGGTGGTGCGGGCGAAGGCGGCCCAGGTCGGCAGATTGCCCGTGCCGGTGGCCGCTGCCGCCGCGGCGCGCCGGCCCTCCCTGCGCTCGGCCTCGTACAGCGGGCGAACCACCGCTTCTGGCAGGAAGGCCGCGTAGAGCTGGCCAGAGGCCGTGCCGGTGATAGAGAACACCGTGCCGTGGCGCATGTTGACATGCACCGCGGCGGGTGATTCGGCCAGCCGCACGATGGTCGGGCCATGGCTGCCCCAGACCGCCATCGCCAGCGTGTGGCCAGTGGCCAGCGCCAGATCCTCGATCACCGGCGTGGCCAGCCGCACCGGGTCGGCCTGCTGCAAGCTCATCAAGCCGAGCTGCAGCGCCAGCGGCCCCAGGCCGTAGCGGCCGCTGCCGCGGTCCTGCTCGACCAGGCCGATCTTGACCAGGCTCACCAGGTAGGGATGGGCCTTGGCCGCGGCCATGCCGGCGGCCGCGGCCAGGTCCTTCAGCGGCATCGCCCGGCCCGAATGCGCCAGCGCATGCAGCAACTGCCCGCCGACCTCGATGCTCTGGATGCCGCGCTGAACTGGCTCGGGTTTGGGGTCGGGAGTGGGCACGTGGGGTGGGGTGGGTGGGCGCAGCGCGGGGCTGCCGGTAGCGATGGCGGTGTGGCTTGCCCCGTGATTGTCGGGCCGTCCGGCGTTGGCTTGGCGGGGGCAACGGCCTGGAGACTGCCGAGACGCGGCCGCGCGACGCCTTGCTGTGAAGCTCACGGCCAGCGCGTCCGGCGGCGCTTCTTGGCGACCGCTGAATTTTTTTTCCTGTGCTGGCGATGGCCGGGCCAGGCGCTGGGGTCGATATGCTGGTATAAACTGTCAAATATTGGCGTAATGATGATATCATACAGAAAATGATAAAAACATCACGGAGTGGATTTTTGGTGGACGGCGCTTCGAGCCGATCGCCGCTGGGAGAGCGGCGTAAGCGTGGGGAATTTTTACCGCTGATGTCTGTCAAGACCTGGGGCCCCTGAGTATGGTCGCCGACGAATTCTGGAAGCGAATCGACCACCACGCGGACGCCACTTGGTCGCCCACAGGCTGCCTTCCTGTTGCTTGTGGCGCCGGCCCTTGCGTGTTTTTGCAGACGCAATTGGCTTGATGCCGCTCGGGTCTAAAAGATCATGGCGATAAATATATTAATAAACAAAGTTTAGTTTTGTTTTTGCTGGTGATTAAAATTGACCGACTGCTTTTCCCCTCTACGGGTCAAAATTTCGATAGAAAGGTAGACCGCTATGGCAATCAATGAGACCGAACCGAACAGTACGTTTGCGACGGCGAACCCGGCGGCCATGGGCTTAGCCGTAACTGGCCAGTTGGCAACCTCAGGTGATCTGGACCTCTACAAGGTCACATTGATTTCGGCGGGAACCTTGTCGGTCATCTTTGATGTGCCGACCAACAGTACGGCAGATTACTTCAAACTAGGGCTTTATAACAGCGGCGGCAGCATGCTGTCGCTGTTCTCTACCGGCGTCGACAAGACGTACACGGTCGGTGCCACGGCCGGGGGAAACTATTATGTGGGCGTCTCTTCGGCAACTTATTACAGCAGTGCGCAGTACAGCCTGACAGTCACCAATACCGCAGGCGGCTCTGCCGGCTACGAGGCAGAGTCCAACAACACGCTCGCAACCGCCAACAGTCTGACCCTCGCCACACCGGTGGTGGGGCAGTTGTCATCCGACGCGGACCAGGACTGGTATGCGGTCACGGCGTCCTCGTCAGGCGGGCTGACGCTCAATTGGAATGGTCCAACTAGCGATGTCTACAGCAACTACGTCACGCTGAGCATCTACGACGCGGCGGGAGTGCTGCTGGGTAATTACAAAACAGGGACTGACAAGGCTGTTTCGTTTGGGGTGACAGCCAACCAGACCTATTACATCGGCGTTGCCAGCAGCACTTACTTTGACTCCGGCCAATACAGCCTGATCGTCGCAAAGGCCAGCGGCACCGCGAGCTATGAGCACGAAGGCAATGACACGCGTAGTACCGCCAACGTTTTGGCACTGGCCACGCCAGTGCTGGGGCAGTTGTCATCCGACGCGGACCAGGACTGGTATGCGGTCACGGCATCCTCGTCAGGCGGGTTGACGCTCAATTGGAACGGTCCAACTAGCGATATCTACAGCAACTACGTCACGCTGAGCATCTACGACGCGGCGGGAGTGCTGCTGGGTAAGTACCAAACCGGGACTGACAAGGCTGTTTCGTTTGGGGTGACAGCCAACCAGACCTATTACATCGGCGTTGCCAGCAGCACTTACTTTGACTCCGGCCAATACAGCCTGATCGTCGCAACGGCCAGCGGCACTGCGATCTATGAGCACGAAGGCAATGACACGCGTAATACCGCCAACGTTTTGGCACTGGCCACGCCAGTGCTGGGGCAGTTGTCATCCGACGCGGACCAGGACTGGTATGCGGTCACGGC
>CANGHK010000088.1 GCA_947453625.1 Burkholderiales bacterium | reverse complement strand
GTGATCGGCCCCGTGCGCCAGCAGGTCTGGGGCGCGCCTTCTACAATCACGCTTCTGCCGCATCCGCAGCGGGCCGTTAGCTCAGTTGGTTAGAGCAGAGGACTCATAATCCTTTGGTCGTAGGTTCAAGTCCTACACGGCCTACCAAAGTCGGTTCCACAAGAGGCCGCACAAGACAAAAAGCCCTAAGTAATCAACGACTTAGGGCTTTTTTCATGCCCGCATGGGGCCGGATGAACCCGCATGTACCCGGAGATGTGCCGGGTAACATACCGGGTAACAGCATCAGGCGGCCCCATGCGGGGCAAAAGCTACCCGGTGCCATAGGTGGAGATACCCGAAGTGGCGGCGACAAACATCCTCAGCGACAAGGCTATCGGTGCGGCCCTGAAGGCGGCGATCGAGGCCGGCAAGGCGCGCAAGATCAGCGACGGCGGCGGACTTGTGCTGGACGTGCGGCCGACCGGCGCCGGCTGGTGGCGCCTGCGCTACTGGATCGACAGCAAGGAGGGGATGCTGAGTCTCGGCACTTACCCCGAGGTGTCGCTGTCCGATGCCCGCATCCGGCGCGACGATGCCCGCAAGCTGATCGCGGCCGGGACCGACCCCAGCGAAGCGCGCAAGGCCGGCAAGGTGGCCCAGGCGGCGAAAGCCGAGGCCCAGGCGCTGGCCGACGCCGGCAAGCCTGGCACCGGCACCTTCGAGCACGCGGCGCGCGAATGGCACGCCCGCATGACGGTCTCGCAGAGATGGGCCGCCTCGCACGCCGTCAAGGTACTGGCGCTGCTGGTCAATGACTTGTTCCCGTACATCGGTGCCCGGCCGATGGCCGAGTTGACTGCGCCCGAGCTGCTGAAGCACGCCCACCGCGTGGAAGCACGGGGCGCTGTCGAAACCGCTTACCGCGTCTTGAAGGTGGCCGGCGCCGTGTTCCGCCACGGGGTGCAGCACGGCTACTGTGAAAGCGACCCGACCCGCGACTTGAAGGGAGCGATCGCGCTGCCGGCGCCCAAGCACCGGGCCGCCGTGACTGACCCCGTGAAGCTGGGCGAATTGCTGCGCGCGATCGCCACCTACCAAGGCACGCCGGTAGTTCGCGCTGCCCTGGCGCTGGCCCCGCTGGTGTTCCTGCGGCCCGGCGAACTGCGAAAGGCCGAGTGGATCGAGTTCGATCTGGACAGCGCGGTGTGGACCGTGCCAGCCGGCCGGATGAAGGGGCGCTTGAAGGCCAAGCTGAACGGCCCCGCTCATGTCGTCCCCCTGGCGCCGCAGGCTGTGGCCATCCTGCGCGACCTGCAGCCGCGGACCGGCGCCGGCCGGTATGTGTTCCCGAACCCGCTGACGCCTGACCGGCCGCTGTCAGACAACGGCGTGTTGTCGGCGCTGCGCCGCATGGGATTCGGCAAAGACGAGATGAGCGGGCACGGCTTCAGGGCGACGGCGCGCACGATCATGGTGGAACGGCTGGGCATCGCCTCCGAGGTGGTGGAGGCGCAGCTGGCCCACGCCGTGGGCGATGCGCTGGGCCGGGCCTACAACCGGACCCAGTTCCTCGAGCAACGGCGCGACATGATGGGCAAGTGGGCCGACTACCTGGACGAACTGCACGACGGCGCGCAGGTGCTGCCGTTCAAGAGCAGGGTGGGCTGAACCTGTGCGCTGCCCGCTCTCCACGATCCACGTCGACATGCACCTGACCGCCGGGCATCCGCTGGCGGCCTGACCGGGCCTCGCGCTGGTGCTGAACGTCGCCGTGGCGGCCGGCCCGGCGCTGGCCTGCGCCAGTGTGAGAATCAAGCTAGGCCGCGCCTAGGCTGATCCCTGAAAACCAGCTCCCCGGCTGGCTGGCGCGGCACCTTCTACCGGGGTGCATGGGGATGCACGAATTGAGCGATGACGACAAGAGCCGGCGTGAACTGTTCGACCATGACACACCACAGAATCGTAGTTTGGAGAAACAGGCGATTGAAGAATATCTATCCTTGCTTGATGAATTGAATGTTTCGGCGGTACTCTTCAGTAGTCTTTCCGTCTCGGCCAGCGATTCTGATGGGCCCAAGCAATTCATTGAAGGCTTTTCTTGCGATAGCCCCAATGTGCGGGGGAACAAAGATTTCACAACAATTGCGACGGCGTGCGCACACTTGCCGCCAGTTGTTGTTGATGAAATCATCTGGATGTATATTTGCCTGTGGCACGTTGCTGCTTTAGTGTGCCCGCCTGAATTAAGGAACGACCCCAAGATTGACGTTGGCCCTAATTTCGTTACCGCGATGGCCATTATGGTATTCAAACACGCTGGCACCGCTCGCGGGTATATGCAAGCATTGCAGGACAGCAAGCAAGCGACATCGAGGCGCGGCGCTGCTGGCCGCCGACTGATCGGGGCGACCACTCGCGAGAGAACCCGAGAGGAAGCCGTGAAGATTCGCGAGAAGATATCGCGCTCCGAAGCGGCACAACGCATTGCCGACTCGATCGGTAAGGACAGGGGGACGGTGCTGCGACTTCTGTCAAAAATGTTCCGTGGGCAGCAATGGGAGGAGCGAAATCGAGACGAATCCATGGATCCATCGCGATAGATCCATGGATGCGTCGCGATGAATCCATGGATACGGCCTGGCGCACTGACCAAGAAGCCCGGACATTGGCACCACCGCTGCAATTCGTAGCGCTTGGGGCCATAAATGATCGCAACGCAAGACCACAACCGCAATACCCCCACCAAACCCGGCGCATCGCTGGCGAAAGCCCGCCCGAAGGTCCGACTTCCGACGCCCGATTCCCTGGCCGATATCGCGCTGATCGACGCCATCACCTGCGCTGCTGCCGGCGGGATGGGCGCGAGTTGGTGGCACGACCGGGTGAAGTCCGGCGACGCACCGCAGCCTGTTATCCGGCAGCCACGCTGCACCCGCTGGCGCCTGGCCGACGTGCGGGCTTTCTGGATCGCGCGGGCCGAGCAGTCCGCCGGCAAGGACCAGACCGGCGAGCTGCTGACGGCGCGCGCCACCAAGGCCAGCCGCGCCGCTGTGGCCGCCCGTGCCAGCAAGCGCGCTGCGCTGGTGAACGTCTCATCGGCGGGTGCGTGACCCGATGGACCGCCATCACCACCACCACGGCCTCGCGCCGGGCCTGGCCGCGCCTGAGCTGGCCCATGCCGATCATGCTGGCCTGGCATCGCTGGGCACCGCTGCTGCTGCGCCTGCTGGCCTGACGCCACCCAGAAAGGACGAGGCCCACCGGCTGGCAGGCGCGGCGGGCCTCGAGGGGCAAGGGCAAGGGGACAGCCGAGATTCTGGCGTAGGCCAGTCCGTCGAGCAACTGGTTCAGATCGCCGACAGAAAGCGCTTCATCAACCTGCGCGCCCACCTGGCGCTGGCCGGCTGGGCGCTGAACCGCACTGCTGCCAGTGACGGCGCGCCGACGTACCACGCCACCCGCTGGGGCATGGCGACGCCCGAGCTGCCCGACCTGATCGCCGTCGAAGCGTTCGCTGACCGAGTGGGGACGACGCGATGAGTATCGAAGCTCTGATCCTGGCGAAGCTGCACAACAAGCCCGAGGCACGCGCCGCCAAGAACGGAAAGCCGTTTGTCACCTGCAAGGTCCGCGCGGCGGTGGCAGATGCCGAATCCGTGTTCATCAACGCGGTTGCCTTCAGCGAATCGGCCTGTGCCGCGCTGCTGGCGCTGGACGCTGGCGACTCGCTGGCGCTGGCCGGCACTCTCAGGGTCAGCGCCTGGACCGGCAGCGACGGCACCGCCCGGCCGAATATCGACCTGGTGGTCGGCCAGGTGCTGACCCCCTACGCGCTGGCCAAGAAGCGCAAGGCCGCGGCCCAAGCTGACGAACCGCGCCAGCCAGCGAGCGCACAGCCCCGCCAAGCGGCCGGCGAAGACTTCGGCGCTGCCGGCGACTGGGCTGAAGGGAGCCACGAATGACCCGGCACCACCACAACGTCACGCCCAGCGCCGGCACAAGAAACTTGGCACCGAGCGGACGCACCTGGATACACTTGCGCCAGCCCCGCACACCGGGGCCCGGGTTTGGTCGCCCGGTGATAGGCGCAGCAAGCCGCGCCACCCTCAATGGCAGCGGCTTTTTCACGTCAGTCGTGAAGCTGCGTGTGCAGCGCATTGCCCATTCAATGGCGGGCCGTGCGGGGAGGAGCGCAAGCTCCTGCCGGTCCTATCCCGGTCGACCAACCCCGCACGTCCTGCCACCCTACCGCTTGGTCGCGGAGGGCGGCAGGTTCTCGACCTGTTCGATAGGAGCCATTCATGGCTGACACCCGCTCGACCGGCACGCCCGGCACTTCCTCCGACACCAATTCAGCCAAGCCCACGCACCGGCCACTGTTCAAGGCATTCGCCTGGTTGAGCGATGCCACCATCGACGCATCGCCCCGGCGCCCCGTCATCCCCCATCGGGGCGTGCTCGACCTGATTGCAGCTACGCAGGATGTCGTTCGCGGGGTTGGCTTGCTGCTGCAGGTGCTGGAGACCGACAGCTTGTGTGCGGACGAGGTAGACGAGCATGGCGACGAGGTTCCGCCGATCTTCAGCCCAACCAATCAGTCTTCACTGATGCGCCTGGCCATCGTGTCGCTGGGGATGCTGGACGCTCGCGCAGAGGAGAAGTTGTCCTGCGCCAACTGGCAGTCCGGTGCTGACCTGGCTGAAGGCGGGGCAGCATGAGCACCGACCCATTCGGCGACTTCCGGGCTGTGGTCCTGCGCGAGCTGGGATCGGCGCCCGAGGTGATCGAGTCCGGCCGGCTGCAGCGCTTCGCCACCCGTGACCGGCGCGGCGACGATGCCGGTTTCTGCAAGCTGTTCGATGACCTGCGCGGCGGAATCTACGGCTGCAATCGTCAGTTCCCCGGCGAGACGTTCACCTGGTCCGGGGTCGACCGCGACCGCCTGACGCCGGCCGAGCGTGCCGCCCTGGCGCGGCAAGTAGATCAAGCCCGGCGCGACCGTACCGAAGCCCAGCGCCAGCAGTGGCAGATCAACGCCGGCCGGATCGCTGCGCTGTGGGGTCAGTGCCAGGCTGTGGCCGCCGACGGCAGCGGCGACGACCCGGTGACGCGCTACCTGCGCAACCGCCTGGTGCTGATCGACGGCGAGCCGCTGCAGGTGCCCGAGGCACTGCGTCTGCATCCTGCGCTGCCCTACCGGATCGACGGCGCGACGGTGGGCACCTGGCCGGCGATGGTGGCCAGGCTGTCGGCGCCCGATGGCCGCCTGCTGGCGCTGCACCGCACCTGGCTGACGCCCGAGGGCCGCAAGGCGCCGACTCCCGGCCCGGCCAAGAAGTTGACGCCCACGGCCGGGCCGCTGGCCGGCGCCAGCATCCGGCTGGGCTGGCTTGGTGCTGGCGCTACAGGTGATCCGCAGGCCAGCCCGGTGCTGGGCATCGCCGAGGGCATAGAAACCGCGCTGGCTGCGCGCTGCGCTTCCGGGTTGCCCGCGGTGGCCTCCTACTGCGCAGCGTTGGTGGCCGCCTGGCAGTGGCCGCCCGGTCTACGGCGCCTGGTGATCTTCGCCGACGCCGACCCGGCCGGCGCCGAGGCCGCCGACAAGCTGCGCCAACGTGCCCGAGCTGCTGGCCTGACCGTCACCGTGATGACGCCCACAACGCCCGGCTCCGACTGGGCCGACGTGTGGGCCGGACGTGTCAATGCTGCCTCGCGGCCCCCTGCACTAACGTCCATGACGTTTTCCGGCGGTGAGAGTGTAGAGGGGGCGACAACATGAGCGCCGTTCTGAAAGACCTGGCCAGCATCCGCAACGCTGGGCAACCACCCGAGCCGACGCCCGCGTTCGACAGGCCGCGCGCCCTGCGCAAAGCACGCGAGCTGCTGGCGCCGTCACTCAAGGGGCGCGAGGCGCCCGCCTACCCGCTGGCCGCGCTGGGCGCCCTGGCACCCGTGGCGGCCGAGATTGCCGAGCACGGGCAAATGCAACCGGCGCTTGTCGGGCAATCCCTGATGGGCGCCGCGTCGCTGCTGACGCAAGGACTGTTCAACGTGCGCACGCTGGCGGGCGTCAAGCCGCTGTCGTTGTTCCTGCTGACGCTGGGCGAATCCGGCGATGGCAAGAGCACGGCCGACGCGGTGGCAATGGCCAGCATCAAGGATTGGCAGCGCGCGGCCGGCGAGCGCTACCAAGCCGAGCGGCGCCAGCACGCGGCCGATTGCAAGGCAGTCAAGAAGGGCGACACCGAACCCGACGAGCCGCGCAGCCCCTATCGCCTGGTGCGCGATGCAACAGTGGAAGGACTGCGGCGCGATCTGGAGCACGGGCCATCGGCGCAAGGGCTGTTCACCGACGAAGCGGCGGCGATGTTGGCCGGGTATGGCATGAGCGCCGAGCACAAGAGCAAGACGGCGGCGACCTTCTCCGGGCTGTGGGACACGGGCGACCTGAGCGTGAGCCGCAGTATGGGCGGACGAATCGAGTTGTACGGCCGGCGCTTGGCGATGCACTGGCTGATTCAACCGCACGCTGCGGCTGCAGCGCTGGGCGACCCGTTGCTGTCGGCGCTGGGGTTCTGGCCGCGTTTCATGCTGGCCTGGCCGGCGCCGTGCGAGCCGCGCAAGGATCGACCATTCCGGCCCGAACTGCTGCCGGCTGTGGGCACCTACTGGCAGCGCTGCACCGAACTGCTGGCCACGCCGCTGCCGTCCGACTGCTCCACGCTGCCAACGATCGAACTGCAGGACGATGCGCGCTTGATGATCGGCCAGACGTTCGAGCGAATGGAGGTTGCAGCCCGGCGCGGATCGCTGCAGGTGGTCAAGCCGTTCGCCCTGCGCGCCACCGAACAAGCGTGCCGAGTGGCTGGCGTGCTGGCAGCATTCGACCGGCGCAACACGATCAACGCCGACGATGCACACAACGCCCTCGAGCTGGTGCGCTACGGCATCGCTACCTGGCGCGCTGTGATCGACGAAGGCGCTGCCGATCCGACCGGCGCCGATGCGCTGCGGCTGTTCGAGTGGCTGACTGACCCGAAGCGCTGCCCAGGTGAGTGCAGCAACGCCGGCCGAATCTTGAACGCCGGGCCGGCCTGCGTGCGGAGCAAGGACAAGCGCAACGCAGCTCTCGACATGTTGGCAGGCGCTGGCCTGATCGAGCGCTGCGACAAAGGCATGGTCTACGCCCTCGACCCGACCGACACCCAAGGGGGTGACGATGGAACTCGCTGAAGTTGACGATCTGGCCGCGATCTTCTTCGGCGACAACCCCGCGCGAGGCAACCCAGCACCGGCCGGCGAACTTTCGCAACGAGAAAGCGAAACCTACCCCTGCGAAAGCTGCGAAAACTGCGAAAGCCCAGCATCCATGCGGGCTGCAGCCCGATTTACCACCTGCGAATGCCTGCGAAAAGTTGAGAATCCTGGCCCGGCCACCACCGACCCTTCGCAGACTTTCGCAGAAATTCGCAGCCACTCGCAGAGCCTGAATCGGGCTGCAGCCCAGCAAATACGCGGGTCTTCGCAGAATTCGCAGGATTCGCAGGGGTCAACTGCGAAAACGACTGCGACGACTGCGACGCCGATCACCACCACCGGGCCGGCGCCCGCACTGCTGGCGCTGCTGGCCGGCGATCAGCCCGCTGTCGATCCCGACCGCTGGTGCTGGCCGCACTCCGACGCGATGAACGGCGCCGAGATTGCCCGGTTCATCGGTCGGGTCAAGCGCGCTGTCGGGCGTGGCATCCCCGAGGCTGAAGCTGAACGACTGGCCGACGAACTGGTGTTGGCTGACCGGCGACCGTCATCAGTACCGGCGCCAGCACCGCCAGCCCGGCCGGCAGCGCGCTCGTGTTCGGCCTGCGCGAACCTGCTGCCGCGGGGCACCTGTGCCGAGCCTGTCGGCGCTGGCCTGGATGAGTCGTTCGGGATCGCCTGGCCTGAGCATGGACGTGGTGCTGACTGCGCTGCTTTCCAGATCACCACTGAGAGGACAACCCGATGACTAAGACCGCGACCACAAAGCGCCAGACACCGACCGCCAACGAACCGTCACAGCAGGCCGCCGCCAAGGCCAAGGCCGACCGCTTCAGCGCACGAGTGGCGACGGACGGCACCTGCAACGCCGTGGTCGTGCAGCAGTACCTGCCCGGCGTCAATGGCGGCGGTGACGCGCAGGCGCTGGCAGACATTGGCGGTGAGCAAGCGCGTGCTGTCGGGGCCGGCGACCTGAGCCAACTCGAACGGATGCTGTTGAGCCAGGCCACCGCGCTGCAAGCCATGTTCATCGACCTCGCCTGCCGAGGTAAGCAGCAGGCGAATCGCGACGCGTTACAGGTCTACACGACGTTGGCGTTGAAGTGCGCCACGGGCAGCAGGCAGGCCATCACGGCGCTGGCTGAACTGCGCACGCCCAAGACCGTGATGTTCGCCAAGCAGGCCAACCTGACGACTGGCCCGCAGCAGGTGGTCAACAACGGCGTGGAGGCGACGCTGCCCGAGTCCGGCATGGGCACGGCCAGGAGGCTGGATGATCTGAAGGCCAAGGCCGCTATCAAGGCTCCCCGTCGCACGCACGCGAGAGAATTTCAGCCTGTGCGAAACGAACTATTGGAGGCGCGACATGGCGAACGGTTGGGCAACTGAGCGGAAGGCGCGTCAGGCGGCGCTGATCCGCACCTGGCGGCCGTGGGAGCGGTCCACCGGGCCGACAACCGCTGACGGCAAGGCCGTTGCGTCGGGCAACGCCTGGAAGGGCGGGCACCTGGCAAGGCTGCGCGAGATGAAGCGCTTGGTCAACGCCGAGATCCAGCGAGCGCGGGGCCTGGTGGAGACCAACGGCCGCTAACCACACCCTGTTGCCTATCGCAGCCCTGCGCATCCCGACTCAGGCTGCAAGCCTGCCTATTTTTGATGCAATACCCAGAAATATGAAGTCTGACATGGGCTTACCGTGCCCGCAAGCAGGCATCGCACATGGTTGTCCACAGAAGCTGTGGATGGGCCGCCCCGGTGCTGCACGCGATCTGCACCTCACTTCCGCCATCTCTCTGATCAGCCCCTTGGCGCAGCCCGGCGAAGCGTTGATACTGCGTGAACTGAGCGAACGACACTGGGGGGATAGATGCGCGGTTTGAGACTGTTGGTAGTGGCGTTGGTGATCGCTGCTGGGCCGGTGCTGGCTGGGCCGTTGGAGGATGGTATTCAGGCGTATGTGGGGCAGGACTACGCGACAGCCCAACGCCTGTTTCGTCCGCTGGCGACCAAGGGCGATGCCAATGCCCAATTCAGCCTCGGCTTCATGTATGCCAACGGCCGGGGCGTACCCAAGGACGATCAGCAGGCCGTGTCCTGGTATCGCAAGGCCGCTGACCAGGGCAATGCCGACGCTCAGTACAACCTCGGCGTCATGTACGCCAACGGTCGGGGCGTTCCAAAGGACGACCAGCAGGCGGTTTTTTGGTATCGCAAGGCCGCTGACCAGGGCAATGTCGACGCTCAGTACAACCTCGGCGGCATGTACGCCAACGGCCAAGGCGTACCCAAGGACGGCCAGCAGGCGGTGTTCTGGTTTCACAAGGCGGCTGACCAGGGCGATTCCATTGCTCAGTACAACCTCGGCGTCATGTACGAAAACGGCCAAGGCGTACTCCAGGACGACCAGCAGGCACTGTCCTGGTATCGCAAGGCCGCTGACCAGGGCAATGCCGACGCTCAGTACAACCTCGGCGTCATGTACGCCAAGGGTCGGGGCGTTCCAAAGGACGACCAGCAGGCGGTTTTTTGGTATCGCAAGGCCGCTGACCAGGGCGCTGCCGATGCCCAGTCCAACCTCGGCGGCATGTACGCCAAGGGTCGGGGCGTTCCCAAGGACGACCAGCAGGCACTGTCCTGGTATCGCAAGGCGGCTGACCAGGGCAATGCCGGTGCGCAGTACAACCTCGGCGTCATGTATGCCAACGGCCAAGCCGTTCCCAAGGATGATCAGCAGGCGGTATTTTGGTATCGCAAGGCAGCTGATCAGGGCAAGGCCTTAGCCCAGTACAACCTCGGCCTCGTGTACGCCAACGGCCAAGGCGTACCCAAGGACGACCAGCAGGCGTATTTCTGGTGGCTACTGGCGAGCGTTGGGTCCGACGCCGACGCGGTCAAGAATCGAGACATAGTCGAGAAACGACTCACCCCCCAACAGCGCGCCGATGCCCAGGCACAGGCACGCCACTGGAAGGCGAGCTAGATCTGGACGACGCGGGTCAGGGCTGTGCACCTAGCCACTGTGCTGTCCGGGCTGGCCAGCAAGGCCTGATGCGTCGGGCAGGTCCGCGTTAAGGTGACACTGCGCTAACTAATCAAAAACTTAGAGGTGCTGAATGCGCGTTTTGAAACTGTTGGCAGTCGCGTCGGTGATCGCTGCGGGGCCGGTGCTTGCCGGGCCGTTGGAGGATGGCCTGGCTGCGCATGGTCGAAAGGACTATGCGACGGCCGCACGTCTGTTTCGTCCGCTGGCGAATAGTGGCAATGCCAATGCCCAGTCCAACCTCGGCGGCATGTACATGAACGGCGAAGGCGTACCCAAGGACGATCAGCAGGCGCTATCCTGGTATCGCAAGGCGGCTGACCAGGGCCATGCCGATACCCAGATCATCCTCGGCTCCATGTACGAAAAAGGCCAAGGCGTACCGAAGGACGACCAGCAGGCTACGTTCTGGTATCGCAAGGCCGCTGACCAGGGCATTGCCCTTGCCCAGGGCCTGCTCGGCCTCATGTACGGAAACGGCCAGGGCACACCCAAGGACTACCAGCAGGCGTTGTTCTGGTATCGCAAGGCCGCTGACCAGGGTGATGCCAATGCCCAGGGCATGCTCGGCGTCATGTACTACAACGGCCAAGGCGTGCCAAAGGACGATCAGCTGGCATATTTCTGGTGGCTACTGGCAAGCGTTGGTGGCGGTGCCATCGAAGTCAATACTCGAGACCTAGTCGAAAAGCGTCTCACTCCGCAGCAACGAGCTGCTGCCCAGGCAGATGCACGGAACTGGAAGCCGAACATCCTACCCACCATCCGGTGAGCGCTTGCAGTGGCTGGCAGCGACATGCAGCCGAAATCGTGCCCCTCGAAGGTAAGCACCCATCCGGGTGAGCCGGCACGACATCGCTGGCGACTTCTTCAAGTCCTGGGTGCTGCGCTGAGCCGCTGTGGTGGCTGCCCTGCCCGATGGAAAAGCTAGGACTACGGACGCTGGTCAGTCCCCTGTTGAAGTGGCCCCGCCAGAGGGGGAGAGGTTCGCCCCCCGGACAGCGGCAGATTGCCAGTCGCGAGCTGGTCCGGACGGTGGCTGTCGGTACGCAACCGATCCGTCCTTCCGTGCGAGCTTGCGGGCCTTCGGTGGTCGTTCAGCGACGGCCGAAAAATACGCCTGCGTTACTGGCGTCGGCCGTGGAGAACGCCACGGTGAGTTGGTGGGAGCCGTCGGCCAGCAGTGTGATCAAGGCATTGCCAGTACCACTGCCGTTAGGAATTGGACAGGGTGAAGCGCCCAAGTTGACGCTGACGTCGTAGACATTCTTGCCGCTGGCGCGAGGCGTGATGGCACCTGAGACGTTGCAGCCGGTGCTGGTGGTCGAGCTGTAGGTGCCGTTGGCGTTTACCAGCAACGTGCCCGTGGCGTTGGTGAAAAAGCCGGGCCAGCTTCCTGCTATGGCGGCCAAGGTGGCCGGGGTGTTGTAGTTGTAGTTGGCCGCGGGCGCTGGCGCCAGGGTAAGCGCAGACGCTGCGCCGGTGGAAGCTGTGGCGGTAGCCGAGAGGCTGGTGCCGGCAACAAAAGTGCCGGCCAATGTGCCGGTAAGCGAGGTGCCCGTAGCGAAGTTGTAGGCGCGCAGATCGCTCGACGTGACGCTGTTGCCGCTGGTTTGCAGCGAGGCCCGGTTCAGCCCGTTGACATAAAGCACATTCGACTGCATCAGGCCGGTGATGGCCCAGAGCTTGCCGTCCTCCAGAACGATGGCTTCCACGGTATTGCCTGACGTACTGGTGCCGGACCAAGCGCCCGCCAGCGGGCTGGTGATGGTGACAGGCGGCACGATGACTGCATCGCTGCTACTGCCTCCGCCGCCGCAAGCAGTCAAGAGCGACGCAAGTGCTAAGCCTGAAAAACAGCTTTTTGCAAAATATTTCATATTGACAACTCCCATTCTTTCGTCTTTACAGGCGCCCTGTATAGCAGCAGTTTGATAACTTACCTGAACATCGAAAAATGAACAAGCATATGGAAGTGAATTCTAATAACGTAAAGTAGTAATTACTTCAGCAGTGCCAACTCCGCAGGCCATCAGCATCGCCGATGCAGTTGCGGCAACCACAGCGCAGCGGCAGGCGGGCCTGTTCGCGGGCTGATGAGCCGTTAGCCGGCTGGTAGCCAAGCGCCTGTTACCCGGCTGGCCGACGCACGAAATTCGGTTTGCGCGGCAGTGGTTAGCGCAGGACAGCAGGCGTCAGGCCGGCCTTTCTCAAAGGCAGGAAAAGGCGCTGGGCGGGCGCTGGCTGCGCTGGACGACTGCCAGGCTACCCAAGTGCCAGCCAAGCTGGATCGGCCAGCCTGCGCCTGCCTGATGCGGCGGCGGGCTATCGTCGACGAACTGGTGGGTTCCGGCACAGCATGGTTGCAGCAAGGTCGCTGGGCCGGCAGCGTTTCGCTCAACCTGCACCGCCGGCACCTGCCGGAGTCGCAGCGCGGGATGGTGGCGGCGCGGTTGGCGAACATTCGGAACGGCGGGGATCGAGTTTCAGACCAGTTTGCAAATTTGCAGACTGGTGCTGTCAGCCAGTCCACTGCCGCCAACCAGCTCAACGTCAGCCCGCGCACGGTGGCCGTGGCAGCCAAGGTGCAGGCCGAAGCACCGCCAGCTGTCGTGCGCGCCGCGGAGTCCGGTGCCGTCTCGCTCAACCTGGCGGCACAGGTGGCGGAGACGCGGCAGGCGAGCATGCCGGCACATCGCCCGGCCAGCGTTCATGCGGAGCACTGACCGGGTAACTTTCCGGGTAACTTTCTGCTTTTCAGGTGATCCTCATAGGTAGTTCGATAGATACACGGCCTACCAAAAATAAGTCAGTCGAATCAAGCACTTAGCGCGAAAGCCTAGGTGCTTTTTTCTTGTCCGGCTGCGGGGCTTCGCCAGGATGTAACGGCGGATGTAAGCCGATTTTCCGAATCCGCAGGGGCGGCGATGACTACG
>CANGHK010000087.1 GCA_947453625.1 Burkholderiales bacterium | reverse complement strand
TTCCCAACAAGGGCGACGTGAGCTGGATGCTCGTGTCGACCGTGCTGGTCATCATGATGTCCATCCCCGGCCTGGCGCTGTTCTACGGCGGCCTGGTGCGCAGCAAGAACATGCTGTCGGTGCTGATGCAGGTCTTCGTGACGTTCTCGCTGATCACCGTGCTCTGGTGCCTGTACGGCTACAGCCTGGCCTTCACCGAGGGCAATGCCTTCATCGGTGGCCTCGACCGGCTGTTCCTGAAGGGCGTGTTCGTGCCCAACGCGACTGGCGGAGACTTCCCCACCGCAGCGACTTTCAGCAAGGGCGTCGTGCTGCCTGAAATCGTATTCGTTGTCTTCCAGGCCACCTTCGCGGCCATCACCTGCGCGCTGATCGTCGGCGCCTTCGCCGAGCGCATCAAGTTCTCGGCGATGCTGCTGTTCATGGTGCTGTGGTTCACCTTCAGCTATGCGCCGATCGCGCACATGGTCTGGTTCTGGATGGGCCCGGACGCCTACACCGCCAAGGAAGTCGTCGATGCGACGAACGCCAAGGCCGGCCTGCTCTGGCAGTGGGGCGCGCTGGACTTTGCCGGCGGCACGGTGGTGCACATCAATGCGGCGGTCGCCGGTCTGGTCGGTGCCTTCATGATAGGCAAGCGCGTGGGTTACGGCCGCGAAGCGATGGCGCCGCACAACCTGCCGCTGACGATGGTCGGTGCGTCGCTGCTGTGGGTGGGCTGGTTCGGTTTCAATGCCGGTTCGGCGCTGGAAGCCGGCAACAGCGCTTCGCTGGCCTTTGTCAACACCTTCCTGGCGACTGCCGGTGCGGTGCTGGCCTGGTGCGCGGCCGAGGCGCTGCACAAGGGCAAGGCGTCGATGCTGGGCGCTGCATCGGGCGCCGTCGCGGGCCTGGTGGCCATCACCCCGGCGGCCGGCAACGTCGGCATCATGGGTGCACTGGTGATCGGCCTGATCGCTGGCGTCGTCTGTCTGTGGGGCGTCACCGGCCTGAAGAAGATGCTCGGTGCTGACGACTCGCTCGACGTGTTCGGCGTCCACGGCGTCGGCGGTATCCTGGGTGCGCTGCTGACCGGCATCTTCAACTCGCAGGCCCTGGGCGGCCCGGGCATCGTCACCGACTGGGTGACGGGCGCCACGGCGACCAACCCGGACGGCACACTGGCGCAGTTCATCATCCAGTGCAAGGCCGTCGGCGTGACGGTGGTCTGGTCGGCCGTGGTGGCGTTCATCGCCTTCAAGATCGTCGACATGTTGATCGGCCTGCGCGTGTCCGAAGAGGAAGAGCGCGAAGGTCTGGACATCAGCTCGCACGGCGAGACTGCCTACAGCAAGTAAGCCGGTCCCCGCGTGACCTGGCGCCCTCGGGCGCCACCCAGGGCTGCCTCAGGGCAGCCCTTTTCATTGGGTGGGCCGCACCCGGCGCTTGCCATCGGCTTCACCGCCACCATCTGGTTAGGATCTCCAGTCCAGCTACCCGAATCAGGCAATCCATGGTCCCCCACCTCATCACCGCGTTGACCGGCCCGATCAATGAACTGGAAGCTCGCATCCTCGACTCGATGCCGGCGATCGAGCGCTGGTTCCGGCTCGAATGGATGGAGCACACGCCGCCTTTCTACTCGTCGGTGGACTTGCGCAACGCCGGCTTCAAGCTGGCGCCGGTCGACACCAACCTCTACCCCGGCGGCTTCAACAACCTGACGCCCGAGATGCTGCCGCTGGCGGTGCAGGCGGCGATGGCGGCGATCGAGAAGATCTGCCCCGAGGCCAAGAACCTGTTGCTGATCCCCGAGCGCCACATCCGCAACACCTTTTACCTCAGCAACCTGCAGCGCCTGGTGCGCATCTTCACCCAGGCCGGGCTCAATGTCAGGCTGGGCACGCTGGACGAGAGCATCACCGCGCCCACCGCCGTGAAACTGCCCGACGGCAGCGAACTGGTGCTCGAGCCCTTGCTGCGCAACCGCGGCCGGCTCGGGCTGAAGGATTTTGACCCCTGCACCATCCTGCTCAACAACAACCTGTCGGCCGGCGTGCCCAAGGTGATCGAGCATCTCTACGAGCAATACCTGCTGCCGCCCCTGCATGCCGGTTGGGCGGTGCGGCGCAAGACCAAGCATTGCCAGAGCTACGAGGAAGTGGCCAAGAAGTTCGCCAAGCTGCTGGGCATGGATCCCTGGCTGATCAACCCGATGTACGCCGCCTGCGGCCCGGTGAGCCTGGGTGACCCGACGGCGCTGGAAGGCCTGCAGGTGCAGGTCGACGCCTTGCTGACCAAGGTGCGCCGCAAGTACAAGGAGTACGGCATCAACGAGAAGCCCTTCGTCGTGGTCAAGGCCGACAGCGGCAACGACGGCCTCGGGCCGGTGACGGTGCGCGATGCCAAGGACCTGGCGGCGGTGATCCGCCGGGCCCGCGACAAGATGGGCCTGGCGCCCGGCGACGGCCAGCCCACCGAGTTGATCATCCAGGAGGGCGTGCCGACCTACGAGCGCGTCAACGACGCTGTGGCCGAACCGGTGGTCTACATGATCGACCGCTACGTGGTGGGCGGCTTCTACCGGGTGCATGCCGAACTCGGCGTCGACGAGAGCCTGAACGCGCCGGGCGCCAGCTTCGTGCCGCTGGCCTTTGCCGGCATCCACCACCTGCCGCGCGTGGGCGAAAAGCCGGGCGCCAGCGCGCCCAACCGTTTCTACATGTACGGCGTGATCGGGCGCCTGGCGATGCTGGCGGCCAGCTATGAACTCGAAGCCACCGACCCGGAAGCCGAGGTCTACGACTGAGCGCCAGCCGCCCGAGAATGGAGCCCGGACCGGGCCGGTCGTCAAGCCCGCAATGCAGCGGGTGTGGCGCCGCCGCAGCGGAGTTGACATTTTGTTGCACTGCGGAAGAGCAGGCGCACAATCGGCGTTTTCGGCTTCGAGGCTCCGGGCACACCGGTAGCCCAGTGCAGTGAGTACGGCAAACGCCCCCAAGACCCCTGCCGCCCTGGCTGCGCTGACCCTCGGCGCGCTGGGCGTGGTGTACGGCGACATCGGCACCAGTCCGCTGTACGCACTCAAGGAGGTGTTCCAGGGCGGCCATGTGGCCGCAACCGACGCCAACATCCTGGGCGTGCTGTCGCTGATCTTCTGGACCATGACGGTCATCGTCTCGGTCAAGTATGTGCTGCTGATCCTGCGCGCCGACAACAACGGCGAGGGCGGCCTGATCGCGATGCTGGCCCTGGCCACCACCGCGGTCAAGGACAAACCCGGCTTGCGCGGCGTGTTGATGACGGTCGGCCTGTTCGGCACCGCGATCTTCTACGGCGACGGCGTGATCACGCCGGCTATCTCGGTGCTGTCGGCGGTGGAGGGCCTGGGCGTGGCGGCGCCCGCGCTGCATGGCGCGGTGATCCCGATCACGCTGGTGGTGCTGGCCGGGCTGTTTGCAGTGCAGCGCTTCGGCACCGGCGGCATCGGCAGGTTCTTCGGGCCGATCACGCTGGTGTGGTTCGTCGTGCTGGTGGCGCTGGGCCTGCCGCATATCGCAGCCAATCCGGCGGTGCTGGTGGCCTTGAACCCGGCCTACGCGGCGGCCTTCTTCGTCGCCAACCCACTGGTGGCCTTCATCGGCCTGGGCGCGGTGGTGCTGTGCGTGACCGGCGGCGAGGCGCTGTACGCCGACATGGGCCATTTCGGCAAGAAGCCGATCCGCATCGCCTGGTTCGGTTTCGTGATGCCGGCGCTGGTGGTCAACTATTTCGGCCAGGGCGCGATGCTGCTGGCCCGGCCCGACGCGATCGACAACCCGTTCTTCAAGATGGCGCCGGGCTGGGCCCAGTTGCCGCTGGTGTTTCTGGCCACCGCCGCCACCGTGATCGCCTCGCAGGCGCTGATCACGGCGGCGTTCTCGGTCACCAAGCAGGCGATCCAGCTCGGCATCCTGCCGCGCATGATGATCCGCCACACCTCGGTGCGCGACACCGGACAGATCTACGTGCCCTTCGTCAACTGGGGGCTGTTTGCCTTCATCGTGCTGGCGGTCGGGCTGTTCAAGACCTCGTCCAACCTGGCCTCGGCCTATGGCATCGCGGTGACGCTGGACATGACCATCACCACCGTGATGACCTTCTTCGTGATCCGCTTCGGCTGGAAGTACCCGCTGCTGCCCTGTCTGCTGTCGACCGGCTTCTTCTTCGTCATCGACATCACCTTCTTCGCTTCCAACATGCTCAAGCTGGTGGCCGGCGGCTGGTTCCCCATCGTCATCGGCATCGGCATGTTCACGCTGATGCTGACCTGGGTGCAGGGCCGCAAGATGGTCAGCGACCGGCTGCGCGACGAGGCGATCGACCTCGACAGCTTCCTGACCGCGGTGTTCATCAGCCCGCCCAAGCGGGTGGAGGGCACGGCCGTCTTTCTGTCGGCCGAGAAGGGCCTGACGCCCAACGCGCTGATGCACAACCTCAAGCACAACAAGGTGCTGCACCAGTACAACCTGTTCGTCAACGTC
This sequence comes from Burkholderiales bacterium, assembly GCA_947453625.1. Taxonomy (GTDB): domain Bacteria; phylum Pseudomonadota; class Gammaproteobacteria; order Burkholderiales; family Burkholderiaceae_C; genus Pseudaquabacterium. The sequence goes on along the minus strand of CANGHK010000087.1, from coordinate 8,794 downwards.
AAGCAACACGAGGTGCCCTGGGTCGGCTTCGACAAGCGCATCGAGATGGAGCCGCTGGGCCACGACTGCTGGCAGGTGGTGCTGCACTTCGGCTTCAAGAACGACCCCGACGTGCCCGAGGCGCTCAAGCTGCTGGGCGACCGCGGCATTCCGCTGCCCGAGATGGACACCAGCTACTTCCTGAGCCGCGACATCGTGATCCCGACCTTTGGCGCCGGCATGTCGATGTGGCGCGAGAAGCTGTTCGCCGGCATGCACCGCAATGCCGCCGCGGCGGCCGACTTCCTCAACCTGCCCAGCAACCGGATCGTCGAGCTGGGGGCGAAGGTCGAGATCTGAGCCGACAGGCGCGATCCGGTAACCCAATTGAAACCGTCTTTGTGGTCCGACCTGTCGCTGTCGGCCGTGGTGGCCGGCTTCGTCGCCGTCCTGGTGGGCTACACCAGTTCGGTGGCGATCGTCTTCCAGGCCAGCCAGGCGCTGGGCGCCAGCGCCGCCCAGACCGCGTCGTGGATGTGGGCGCTGGGCCTGGCGATGGGCATCAGCTGCATCGCGCTGTCGCTGTACTACCGGCTGCCGGTGCTCACCGCCTGGTGCACGCCGGGCGCGGCGCTGCTGGCGGCCACCCAGGGCGTGAGCCTGGCCGAGGCCAGCGGGGCCTTCATCGTCTGCGCGCTGTTGATCACCGCGGCCGGCGCCACCGGCTGGTTCGAGCGCGTGATGGACCGGGTGCCGATGGCGGTGGCCGCGGCGCTGCTGGCCGGGGTGCTGACGCGCTTCGGGCTCGACGCGGTGTTGTCGGTGCGCAGCGCGCCCGGCCTGGTGCTGGCGATGGCGGCGACCTTTCTGGCCGGCCGCCGTTGGTGGCCGCGCTACGCCGTGCCGGGGGTGCTGGTGGCCGGCATCGCGCTGGCGGCGCTGCAGGGCAGGCTGCATCTGGGCGCGGTGGCCTGGACCTGGGCCACGCCGGTGTTCGTGATGCCGCGTTTCACGCTGTCGGCCATGGTGGGCGTGGCGCTGCCGCTGTTCATCGTCACGATGGCCTCGCAGAACCTGCCCGGCGTGGCAGCGCAGCGCGCGGCCGGTTTTGCGATCCCGGTCTCGCCGGTCATCACCGCGACCGGGCTGGTGACGCTGCTGCTGGCGCCGTTCGGCGCCTTTGCGATCAACCTGGCGGCGATCACCGCGGCCATCTGCATGTCGCCCGAGGCCCATGCCGACCCGGCCAAGCGCTACACCGCGCCGCTGATGGCCGGCGTCCTCTACACCCTGCTCGGCCTGGCCGGCGGCGCGGTGGTGGGGCTGCTGGCGGCGTTTCCGCGCGAGCTGGTGGCCGCGCTGGCCGGGCTGGCGCTGCTGGGAACGATCGCCGGCGCGCTGAGCGTGGCCTTGAAGGACGAGCGCCACCGCGACGCCGCGGCCATCACCTTCCTGGTCACCTTGTCGGGCGTGACGGTCGCCGGGGTCGGCGCGGCCTTCTGGGGCGTGCTGGCGGGCACGGTCGCGCTGGCTGTGCAACACTGGCGCCCCTACCGCTAGAGCCTGCCCACACCATGAAGCTGCTGTTCGTCGCCGACCCGCTGGAGGGCTTCAAGACCCACAAGGACACCACTTTCGCGATGATGCGCGAGGCGGCCCGCCGTGGCCATCAGCTCTGGACCTGCGAGCAGTCCGACCTGGTCTGGCTGCGCGGCGCCAGGGTGGTGGCGCGCGGCGCCAGGGCGATCACCTTGACCGGCGCTGCCGACGACTGGTTCAACGCGGTCACCCAGGCCGAGCTGGCGCTGGCCGATGTCGACGCGGTGCTGATGCGCAAGGACCCGCCCTTCGACAGCGAGTACTTCTACGCCACCCACTTGCTGACCCAGGCCGAGCGCGAGGGCGCGCGGGTCTTCAACCACCCCGGCGCGCTGCGCGACCACCCGGAAAAGCTGGCGATCCTGGAGTTTCCGCAGTTCATCGCGCCCACGCTGGTCACGCGCAGCGCCGACGCGATCCGCGCCTTCCACGCCGAGCACCAGGACATCATCCTGAAACCTCTGGACGGCATGGGCGGCATGGGCATCTTCCGCGTCGGCCCCGATGGCCTGAACCTCGGCTCGATCACCGAGACGCTGAACCAGGGCGGGACGCAGACGGTGATGGTGCAGAAATACCTGGCCGAGATCAGCAAGGGCGACAAGCGCGTGCTGGTGATAGGCGGCCAGGCCGTGCCCTTCAGCCTGGCGCGCATCCCGCAGGGCAGCGAGATCCGCGGCAACCTGGCGGTGGGCGGCAAGGGCGTGGCGATGCCGCTGACGCCCCGGGAAGCCGAGATCGCCGCCGCGCTGGGGCCCATCCTCGCCGCCCGCGGCCTGCTGCTGGTCGGGCTGGACGTGATCGGCGACTGCCTGACCGAGATCAACGTCACCAGCCCGACCTGCTTCCAGGAAATCACCGAGCAGACCGGTTTCGACGTCGCGGCGATGTACCTCACTGCGCTCGAAGCCCAACTGCAGAAAGCAGCCGCATGAAAACCAGAGCCGCAGTCGCCTGGAAGGCCGGCGCCCCGCTGACGATAGAGGAAGTCGACCTGGCCGGGCCGCGCGACGGCGAGGTGCTGGTCGAGATCAAGGCCACCGGCATCTGCCACACCGACTACTACACGCTGTCGGGCGCCGATCCGGAAGGGCTGTTCCCGGCCATCCTGGGCCACGAGGGCGCGGGCGTGGTGCTCGAAGTGGGCGCCGGCGTGCCCTGGCTGAAGCCCGGCGACCATGTGATCCCGCTCTACACGCCCGAGTGCCGCAACTGCAAGTTCTGCCTGTCGCGCAAGACCAACTTGTGCCAGGCCATCCGCCCGACGCAGGGGCGTGGCCTGATGCCCGACGGCACCTCGCGCTTCTCGATTGGCGGCAAGCCCATCCTGCACTACATGGGCACCAGCACCTTTGCCAACCACATCGTGTTGCCCGGGATCGCGCTGGCCAAGATCCGGCCCGACGCGCCGTTTGAGGCGGTCTGTTACATCGGCTGCGGCGTGACCACCGGCGTCGGCGCGGTGCTGTTCACCGCCAAGGTCGAGGCCGGCGCCAACGTGGTCGTGTTCGGTCTGGGCGGCATCGGGCTGAACGTGATCCAGGGCGCCAAGATGGTGGGCGCCGACAAGATCATCGGTGTCGACCTGAACCCGGCGCGCGAGGCGATGGCGCGCCAATTCGGCATGACGCATTTCATCAACCCCAAGGACACGCCCAACGTGGTGGACGCGGTTCAGCAGCTGACCGACGGCGGCGCCGACTACAGCTTCGAGTGCATAGGCAACACCCGGGTGATGCGCGACGCGCTGGAATGCACCCACAAGGGCTGGGGCCGCAGCATCATCATCGGCGTGGCCGAGGCCGGCGCCGAGATCTCGACCCGGCCGTTCCAACTGGTGACCGGCCGCAAGTGGGAGGGCTCAGCCTTCGGCGGCGCGCGCGGCCGCACCGACGTGCCCAGGATCGTCGACTGGTACATGGACGGCAAGCTCAACATCGATGACCTGATCACCCACAAGCTCAAGCTCGAAGACATCAACGAGGGCTTTGAGTTGATGAAGCGCGGCGAGTCGATCCGCTCGGTCGTGGTGTTTTGAGCCGGGTACGGAGCCCGCCGCAGCGGCCTGGCGGCTGGGTCGAACCCGCACCTGGGGGGTAGACAGGCCCGATTCCGTGGCTACATTGGCCAGCAGGAGGCGTCGGCCTCAGCCTCATTAACTGCCGGGAATTGTCGTGAAGCTCAAGCCTGTTTTTGTCGTTGTTGTCATCGTGTCTGGGATGTCGGCCGCATCGGCTTTGACCACCCAGGATATGGGCCCGTTCATGCTGGGCTATGACGAAAGCACGAATTTTGGCGGGCTCTCGTCGACGTTCTCTGCGTCGGGCAACATCTATGGCTTCACCTGGACCGTGCCCAACAGTGCCCAGGTTGCCAGTTTCGGGCTGATGAACATCACGAACGTGCCACTGCCTTCGTTCACGATCACGGCCAATCCGGGCTGGGCATTGAGCAATGCCTCGGCGTTCCTGGGTAATCTGAGCTTCATCGAGGTCGGCGGTGCCACCACCGACATCATTGGCAATGCCAATGTGTCGATCGATGGCTATCTGCCGGTGCCGATCGGGCCGCACGGAATGGCGTGGGCTGATACCACCTCGCCGCTTGCCGTCGGTTACGTGCAGGGCTACTTCGCCGACACATTGTCTGCCCCGGTTGCCTTTCACTCCCTGGCGGTCACGGGCGCGGGCATCGATCTCAGCGCTGTCGGTGGAACCTTCTCCAACATCAGCGCAAATCCGCAAAGCAAGCTGGAGATCAGCCTGATGGCCGTGGCAGTGCCGGAACCCGAAACTTACGCGATGTTCTTCGCCGGTCTGGCGGCGTTGGGCTGGCTGTCCAAGCGCCGGCGCGCCCAGGGCTGAACGGCCTCGGCGGTGCGCGCCTGCGCCGCTCGTCCTCGAACCCGGTGGCCAGCAATAGCTGGCCACTTTGTATTGCGGGGTTGAACCCCGATGTTGGGCGGCCGGACCGGCGCCGCCGCCGCCCGGCGACAATGCCGCCATGGCGCTTCTCTCCCTCTCCAATGCCCACCTGGCCTACGGCCACGTCGCCCTGCTGGATTCCACCGGCTTTTCCATCGACGCCGGGGAACGCCTCGGCCTGATCGGCCGCAACGGCGCCGGCAAGTCGTCGATGCTCAAGGTCATCGCCGGGCTCGAAAAACTCGACGACGGCCTGCTGCAGATGACGCAGGGCGTGCGCATCTGCTATGTGCCGCAGGAGCCGCAGTTCGAGCCCGGCCACACCGTGTTCGAGGCTGTCAGCGAAGGCGTGGCCGAGGCGCGCGCGGTGCGCCAAGCCTACGAGGAGCATGCCGACGGCGTCGACCTGGACGCGCTGCAGACCCGGATCGAGGCGCTCGACGCCTGGAACTGGGAGCAGCGGGTCGACAGCACGATCGCCCAACTGCACCTGGACGGCAAGCGCGACATCGGCGAGTTGTCGGGCGGCATGAAAAAGCGCGTCGCGCTGGCCCAGGCGCTGGTGGCGGTGCCCGACGTGCTGCTGCTCGACGAGCCGACCAACCACCTCGACCTCGACTCGATCACCTGGCTGGAGGACTTGCTGCGCAGCTTCAAGGGCAGCGTGATGCTGATCAGCCACGACCGCTCTTTCCTCGACGCAGTGGCCACCCGCATCCTCGAGCTCGATCGCGGCATCCTGCGTAGCTACCCGGGCAGTTTTGCGGCCTACGAGGCCACCAAGGCGCGTGAGATGGAGGACGAGGCGCTGGCCAGCGCCCGCGCCGACAAACTGTTGGCACAGGAGGAGATCTGGATCCGCAAGGGCGTCGAAGCGCGCCGCACCCGCAGCGTGGCCCGCATCCAGCGCCTGGAGGTGTTGCGTGGCCAGCGCCAGGCGCGGCGCGATTCGCTCGGCCAGGTGCGGCTGGAGGTCGACACCGGTGCGGCCAGCGGCAAGATCGTCGCCGAGCTCAAAGACGTCTGCATGAGCTTCGGCGACAAGCTGCTGGTCAAGGACTTCAGCGCCACCATCCTGCGCGGCGACAAGGTCGGCCTGATCGGCCCCAACGGTGCCGGCAAGACCACCTTGCTCAAGCTGATCCTGGGTGAGTTGCAGCCTACCGCGGGCAAGATCCGCCAGGGCAGCAAGCTTGAAGTGGCCTACTTCGACCAGATGCGCAGCACGCTGGACCTGGACGCGACGCTGGCCGACACCATCAGCCCAGGCAGCGAGTGGATCGAGGTCAACGGCCAGCGCAAGCATGTGATGAGCTACCTGAACGACTTCCTGTTCTCGCCGGCGCGTGCCAACTCGCCGGTGCGCACGCTGTCGGGCGGTGAGCGCAACCGGGTGCTGCTGGCCCGGCTGTTCGCCTTGCCGGCCAACGTGCTGGTGCTCGACGAGCCGACCAACGACCTCGACATCGACACGCTGGAGTTGCTGGAAGAACTGCTGCAGAGCTACACCGGCACGGTGTTCCTGGTCAGCCACGACCGGCGCTTTCTCGACAACGTCGCGACCAGCCTGATCGCCTGGGAGGGCGACTTGAGCCCCGGCCGCTGGCGCGAGTACGAAGGCGGAATCGGCGACTGGCAGGTGCAGCGCGCGCGCATGCTGGCGGCGCAGGCGGCCGCAGCGCCCGCAACCAAGCCGGCGGGCACTGCTGCTTCCGCTGCACCCGCCTCGGCCGCCGTGGCCGCGCCGGTGGCCAAGTCGCGCAAGCTCAGCTACAAGGAAAAGCGCGAGTTTGACGAATTGCCGGCGCGCATCGCGGCGCTCGAGACCGAGCAGAAGGCGATCGGCGTGCAGCTGGCCGACAACACGCTGTATGCCAAGTCACCGGCGCAACTGCCGGCGCTGCAGGACCGCTTTGCGCAGATCGACGACCTGCTGCTGGCCGCGTTGGAGCGCTGGGAGGCGCTGGGCGGGGTCTGAGTCCCGGTTATTTCGGCGGGTCGACCTAGCCCAAGTTTGTCAAATTTCCGCCTGATTCGGACGTTTTGGCCCTAAAAACGCTCGTAAGTCCATGATTCTATTAGAGCCATCTCGAGAAAGTGAAATGTAGTGCCATAATATTTTTGGAGAAGTGAGCGCAGGGCCTTGTTTTGATGCAGCATCGGCAGATGTTCATCCGTTGCACCCGAACGCGCAGCCGAAGCTCCGGCGAGCCCTACGTCACCTACCGCCTCGTGCAGACCGCCCGTGTGGGTGGAGTGGTCAAACAGACCACCCTGCTCAACCTGGGCAGTCACTTCGATCTGCCCCAGGATCAATGGTCTGCGCTGGCCTTGCGCATCGATGAGTTGCTGCGGGGCCAGGCTCCCCTGCTCGATACGGCTTTGTCCGAGGATGGCTTGGCCCTGGCGCAGCGCTACGCGGCCCAGTTGATTGCCTTGAAGCCCTCGGCGGCGATCTTGTCTTTACCCGGCTCTGCTGAGCGAGCCGACGGCGTTACCAGCGACCCCGGCAGATTCCAGGAGGTCGACCTTGATTCCATCGAACTGGTGCGCCCGCGCAGCGTGGGCGTCGAGCATGCGGCGCTGTCGGTCATGCGCGAGTGCGGCTTCGAGGACAAACTCAGCGCCCTGGGTTTGAACCGTCCGCAGATCGCCGCCGCAGTGGGAAACGTCATCGGGCGCATGGCTCACCCCGGCAGCGAGTTGGCCACCCACGACTGGCTTCGGCAGCGCTCGGGCCTGGGCGAGTTGATCGATTTCGACTTCGAGGCGATGGACCTCAACCGCCTGTACCGCGCATCGGACGCCCTGCACAGCCACCGCCAGGCCCTGCAGGACCACCTGTTTGCCCAGGCGCAGTCGATCTTCGGATTCGCCCAGACCGTCACCCTGTATGACCTGACCAACACCTACTTCGAGGGCCTGGCCACGGGCGTGCGCAAGGCTGCGCGCGGTCACAGCAAGGAGTGCCGCAGCGACTGCCCGCTCGTGACCCTGGCCATGGCGCTGGACGCCAGCGGCTTCGTGCGCCGCACGCAAGTATTCGCTGGCAACGCTGGCGAACCCGCAACGCTCAAGGACATGCTGGCCGGCCTGGGCGCCGCGCCTGGCGCGACGGTGGTGATGGACGCAGGCATCGCCACCGAGGCCAACCTGAAATGGCTGCGCGCCCAGGGCTTGCACTATGTGGTGAAGTCGCGCCTGCGCGAGCGCCAGTTCGACCCCGCGCTGGCCACCGAAGTGCAGACGGCCGGCCAGGCGACAGTCAAACTGCAGCGCGTCATCGATGATCAGGGCAACGTGCTGCTGTACTGCCACTCGCCTGCGCGTGAACAAAAAGACCGCGCCATCGACGCCGCCAAGGCCGCCGGCTTCGAGGCAGTATTGACCAAGTTGCAGGCCGGGTTGAGCAAGCCGCGCGGCACCAAGGACTTGGGCAAGATCATGGAGAGAATCGGCCGGGCCAAGCAGCGCTGGTCGCGTGCCGCGCAGCATTACGAGGTCGAAGTCACCAAGGACGACACCGGCAAGCAGGTAAAAACTATCACGTGGAGTAAGCGTATCAAGACAGGCAGCGCGGCCATGCATCCGGGCGTGTATTGCCTGAGAACAACGCTGGTCGATCTGGATGACGCCACGCTGTGGCACACCTACACGATGCTCACTGACCTGGAGTCGGTGTTCCGCTCGCTCAAGACCGACCTGGGTCTGCGTCCGGTCTTCCACCAGGTCGATCGCCGGGTGGAAGGTCACCTGTTCATCAGCGTGCTGGCCTACCATTTCGTGCACATGCTGCGCCTGAAACTCAAGACACAGGGTATCGACGACAGTTGGTCCACGCTGCGCGAGACTCTGGCCGTCCAGCAGCGGGTGACCACCACCCTGCAGCGGCGCGACGGGCGCGCCGTGCATGTGCGCAAGGCCACTCGGCCTGAGCCGCGTCACCAAAAGATCAGCGCGATCCTCGGCATCGCCCCCAACCCTGGCGGCACACATCGCGTGCTGGTCTAGCGCCACTACGCTGCCAAGCTGCTGGTGCGCCGCGCGGCGCGGCGCTACACAAATGTAGTGCCATACGCGCAGATTTTTGATTCCAAGTTGTTGATTTAAAACAGGTTTGTAGTGCCTGATGACGAAGATGGGCTAGGGCCAGGCGCTGATCCGCAGGCCCGCGCACTCGCTCAAGCGGCCGGCGTCCGCGCGGCGGCCCCATCGATCAGCAGCTGCCGCAACACCGACTTGCGCACCTTGCCCAGCGCAGTGCGGGGCAAGGTGTCGACAACGACGGTGCG
>CANGHK010000086.1 GCA_947453625.1 Burkholderiales bacterium | reverse complement strand
TCTACCGTCTCGTACGGGACGAACGCGCCGTCCTGGTCGCGCCGGCCGGCCGTCAGCGAGCCGGCGGTCGAGAGGAAGGCCCACAAGTCGCTGTCGCCGGCCAGCGTCATGAAGAACGGCGGCTGGTGGTCGTGGCCGTCGATGCGGTACCAGGTGTCGCCGTCTTCTTCGACGAAGGCGCCGGTGATGTCGTGAGGGGTCATGGATTCGGGATCAGGGTCAGCGCGGTCAGCACAGGTCAGGTCAGGTCAGGTCAGCTCAGCTCAGCTCAGGCAGGTGGTGATGGCGCGTGCCGGCAGGTCGACAAGCCAGCGCTGGCCGTCGACACGCAGCACGAACCGGAGCGCCTGTTCACTGCGGTTCATCACCACCGTGGCCACCGCGCCGTCGGGGTTGACGAAGGCGGTGCTCTCCAGCACCTGGCGGGTGGCGGCGCACAGCACGCGGCGCGCGCCGGGCCGCACGAAGCGGGCGAAATGGCCGATGTAGGCATAAGAGCTCTGCGGCATCAGCCGGTCGGCCGCGGTGTCGGCCAGCAGCGGGGCACTGCAGTAGTTGCCGACATGGTTGGGGCCGCCCATCTCATCGAGCAGCAGGTTCCAGTCGATCCAGCCCACCGTCCAGCGGTTCAGGTCGTTGATCATCGAACGGGCATAGCGTTCGCCCAGGTCCCAGGCGCCGGTGTGCGGCCCGCCTTCCTGGCAGCCTTCGGTGAACAGCAACTGCTTGTCGGGCCAGGCGTCGTGGGTCAGCTGCACCTGGTCGAACTGGTCCTCGACATACCAGTGGAAGCCCGCGCCCCAGACATAACGGGCAGCCTGGGCGTCGGCGTAGACCACGCTGGCGCGCTCGACCAGGCCGTCGCGGTTGTGGTCCCAGATGACGATCCTGACCTGGCCCAGGCCGGCCGCTTCCAGCGCCGGGCCCAGGTGGTCGCGGACGAAGTCGCGCTCCTCCTCGGCGCTGTACAGGCAGGAATCCCAGCGCTGCGTGGCCATCGGCTCGTTCTGCACCGACACGCCCCAGACCGGCACGCCCTCGGCGGCATAGGCCTGGATGAAGCGCACGAAGCACTGCGCCCAGGCAGCCCGGCAGTCGGGACGCAAGCGCCCGCCGCCATTCATCGCGCCGTTGGTCTTCATCCAGGCCGGCGGGCTCCAGGGCGAGACCAGCAGCTGGACAGGCCGGCCGGCCATCCGCAGCGCGGCCTGGATGAAGGGCAGCAGCGCCTGGCGGTCGCGGTCGATGTTGAAGCTGTCCAGCGCCAGGTCGCCCGGCGTCTCGACATGGGCGTAGTTGCCCAGCGCGAAGTCGCAGCTGTTCATGTGCACCCGGCACAGCGTGTAGCCATGGCCTTGCAGCGGGTCGAAACAGGCGCGCAACACCTCGTCCTGGCGCGGCGCGCTGAGCTTGCGCCAGGTGACGGCGGCGGCTTCGGTGAAAGCGCCGCCAAAACCCTCGATCGTCTGAAAGCGGCGCGTGGTGTCGACCCAGACGCGCGGCAGCGCGTCGTCGTCAGCGGTCGCCGCGGGCGGCGCGGGCTGCTCGGCCAGCGGCGCACTGGCATCGCGGGCGGTGACGATGCAGCGCATCAATGGTCGCAATTCATACGCTGCCGGACCGGATCACCGGGACCAGAAGATGCCATCGACGAAGATCTTGGTCTTGTCGCCCTTGGCCGCGGTGTTGCCGGTGCTGCCGTAGATGTCGGAGATCACGACGGGAAAGGTCACCTTGCCCAGGTTGACGGTCGGCTGCCCGGCCGTCAGCGCGCTGATCGGGATGGACACCTGGTGCCAGAGACCGTCGTTGACGAAGCCATAGCCATCGGCATTGCTGTTGCTGATAGGCCGCGACACGTTGGCGTCCTTGCCGTCGGTGCCGGTGGTGATGAAGCCGATCATCAGCTTGCCCGGGTAGCTGGTCTTGATGCTCAGGTTCAGCTTGCCGCTGGCGCCGAACTGGCTCAGGTCGGCAGAGTTGTTGTTGGTCGCCAGCACGCCCCATCCATAGGCGCTGGCGTTGGCCGGCGCGGGCTGGATCTCCAGGAAATGCGTGCCTTCGGCGGCCAGGGCCGCATCAGCGCCTTCCCCCGTGAAGGCGTTGGGCGGCGAGTCGTAACCGAACCACTGCAGGTTGCTGGCGACCGCCTCGTCGGTGGTGACGGCATCGGCGTACAGCGTGTAGCGCTTGGCGTTGACGGTGCTGCTGGTGATGGTGGGCATGTAGACCGCGTCGGCGGCGGTGTAGCTGCCGGCATCCCACAGGCTGCTGAGGTACAGGCCCTGCACCATGTAGCGGGCCTTGCGGGCGACGGTGAACAAGCCCCACTTGTCATCGGATTTCTTCCAGGGCTCGTCGAAGGCTTCGAAGTAGACGATGCTGGCCGGGCCGGCACCGGTCTTGCCGGCTGCGCTCCAGAGGGCCAGCCGGTCGAGGTACATCTTCTGGTTGACCGGGTGAGCGCGGTTGAACTCGCCATTGGACGGCTCGGCCTTCCAGCCGGTCTCGCCGATGACGATGGGCATGGTCTTCAAGCCCACGCTGTCCAGGTGGGCGCGCACCGCGGCGTACTCGGTCTTGGCCGAAGCCACCGCCGCGTCCATCATCGCCGTGGCGCGTGCCGGGCCGGCGGCTGCGGCCTGCTGCTGGTAGTCCCAGTTGGCGACGGCCGGCGGCACGGTGTCGAGCAGCGGATAGCTGTGCATGGAAACAAAGTCGACCGCTTCGAGCACCGCCCTCGGGTCGTTCTTCTCCGACGCGTTCTTGGCAAAGAAGGCCCAGTTGTCGTCGGTCGTCACCGGCTGCGTGATGCGGTCGCGCACCGACTTGATGTAGCCGGCGATCGTGGACGGGGTGTTGGGCACGAAGGACCACACCACCATGGTCTCGTTACCCACGCTGACCGACAACACCAGGCTCTTGAAGGCCGTGGCCAGGGCGACAGCGCGATCGACTTCGGCCTTGTTGTAGGCCTGGTTGGCGGCCAAACCAGCCGCGTTGACGCGCGAGCTGTCCTCGGTCGCGATGTAAGCGCCCAGCATCACCTTGAAGTCCAGCTTGTCGTCGCTGATAACCTGCAACAACAGCCTGGAAACGGCGTCCGAGCTGTCGAACACCCGCAGCAGCGTGAAGCCGCCGGTCTTGAGCAGCGCAAGGTCCTCGCGGATCATCGCCGCGGTGATGGTTTCGGTGTCGCGGTTGGCACTGCGGAACGGCGAGTAGGCCACCGCCTTGCGGCTGCTGAAATCGGCGCTGAGCGGGCGCAGGCCTTGCACGCCCGGCGTGGGCACGACGCCGCCCCCGCCGCAGGCCGCCAGCAGCAGCGCAAAGACCAGGGCAAGGGCCGCCGCCAGAAAGGCGCGATGCGGACGGACAGCCGACAGGGTGAGCGATTGGGTGATGTTCATGAGCTTGACCTCTATCGTTCGCGGTTCAGAAGCCGTAGACCACGCCGGCGCCCAGCCAGTTGCCGCTGCGCGCCACGCGCGAGTCGACATTGGTGAACGCCGCGTTGCCCGGCATGGACATCGGCGCCAGGCTGCAGTTGCCCGGCTTGCGGTCGGGCAGGCCGTTGCAGCCGCTAGAGTTGGCCGCCAGCCCGTAATTGACGATCCCCGCAAAACCGTAGACCTGCAGGCCGCGCAGCTTGTCGCCAAACTCGTAGTTCAGCCCCAGCGTGTTGACCAGCGCCGAATTGCGCTGGCCGGCCTCGGTCGGGTTGTCGGTCTTGGCCTTGCCCAGGTGGGCCATGCCGGTGGACGCCACCCATTGGCCCATGCGGTAGCGCAGGCCCAGCAGCAGGTCGGTGGAGGTGGCCGGGTAGCCGCGGAAGACGCCGCCGCCCAGGTCATGGCTCCAGTCGACGTTGAACATGTTGTTCCACTGGTCGGGCTGGCCGGGCGCGGAGCGGGTGATCGCGGCATAGGCTCCGCTCCAGCGGCTGTGGCGCACACCGCCCGAGACCTCGAACTGGGTGTTGATCTGGTAGCGGCCCATCACCAAGGCCACACTCTGGCCCGAACTGCCGAGCTTGGCGTCGTCGGCGGGGAAAGGCGTCAGGCCGGTGAACGGGCCGTGGCTCCAGGCCGACGGCGTGCCGTTGCGGGTGTCCTGATACATCGCGTCGATCACCAGGTCGCCGCGGTGGAACTGGCCATAGAACTCCCAGAACCTGGGCTTGTTGCGCTTGAAGTCGGTGTTGCCCATGTCGTAGGTGGCTTCCAGCACCAGGTCGCCGTCCAGCACGTCGAGCGGGCGCGCGGTGTAGCGGATCGCCTTGGTCAGCAGGCCGTAACCGGCACCGGCCGAGCCCCAGAGGTCGGCCAGGTTGAGGTTGGTGCCGTAGGGGTAATCGGCCATGCTCCAGGCGCGGGTGGTCATCGCGCCTATTCGCAGGCTGCCGTACTCCTCATGGCTGAGCGCGGCATTCTTCTCGTACCAGAAGCCGGGGATGTCTTCCTTGCCGTCGCGCCAGCGCTGGCTGAGCAGGCCCTGCAGCTTGAAGCCACTGCCCAGATCGAACTTGGCGCCCAGGTAGGGCTGGACCAGCGTGGTGTGCAGCGTGCGGGTCTTGTACTCGGTGCCGGGCACCAGTTCGTCGGCCCAGAAGCGCTGCTTGTCCTCGCTGGGGAAACGCTGGCAATCGGGGCAGGTGTTGGAGTTGCGCTGCGCTTCGACCTTGGCAAAACCGTTCAGGCTGAACGGGCCGAAGTCGACCGCCTGGCTGGCCGAGGCGGGCAGCATCGCAGCCGCCACCAGGCCCAGGCCTTGCCAGCGGCGGCGAGCAGCGTTCGAGGCCACGGGCCGGCGGAGGGAGAAATGAAGTTGCATGGTGTTCGCCGCGTGTGAAGGATGCGAGGGCCGGAAGACCGCCAACGGACCGGCCGTTGAAAGCGCTTTCAGAATCAACCTGCCACGGTAGGGGATCGGGCCGCCTGACGTCAACGTCCACGGGACTGGTGTTTTCCCTTGACCGGTGCAGCGTCGATGCTTGTTTGCAACAACGCTGGCGACAGCGCTTTCAACCCTGGCAGGCACTCGACCACGGATCCCGATCTCGTGCCGCAGCGCCGACGGGGCAGGACCGGCGGCGGAGCGTCGCGGGTAAGCCCGTGGACGCATCTGAAAGCGCTTTCATTATCATCCAACGGCGCGGCCTCCGGTCGCCGCGATGGAGTCCGCCATGGGTTTGCCCCACATTTTTTTGAAGACCCTCTTCATCGCCAGCAGCCTGTTGGCGACGGCGGTGGGCGCGCAGCCGGTCAAGCTGGGCGCGGCCACTTACCTGCTGGCACCCAAGGCAGGTGACGCCGCGCCGCCGGCTGCACCCGGCCGCTCCGGCGCCATGCTGCAGCGCGCCGCGCCCACCAACCAGTGGTATTCGGCACTGCTGTTCAACCCCAAGCCCGAAGTGCTGTTCGTCCAGCCGTTGACGGTCCAGGTCACGCCTGCCGGGCTGGAACTGGCGCTGCCGTCCAAGGAGGTGGTGCCGACCGAGCGGCGGGACGTGGAGATCCACTACCCGCACCGCGACCCCATCGTGCTCTCCCCGGTGGACTTCGAGCCGGGGCCGGCCACGCTGGCGCAGGCCAGCGACTGGGCGGTCGACATCGCGATGGGCCGCGGCGCCGACCAGATGACGGCCACCGTCGCGCATGGCAGCCCTTATGCCCAGCTGAGGATCTCGCGCGGCGATATGCGCCTGCGGCTGCCGGCCGCCGCCGAGCGGATGGCCGTCGCCGATGGCCGGGTGCTGGCGCTGCGCGTCAAGGGCAAGTCCTACGCGCTGTTCGGCCCGACCGGCGTGCGCTGGGAAGCCGTCTCGCCCACCGAGTGGATAGGCCACCTGCCGGCCGGCAGCGGCTACCTGGCGGTGGCCGCCCTGCCCGACGACCAGCCCGAGACGATCAGCCTGTTGGCGCGCCATGCCTACGCCTTTGTCCGCGACACCCGGGTCGACTGGCGCTTCGATGCCGCCGCCAGCCAGGTGCTCACCACCTTCAGCGCCAGCACGCAGGTGATGGAAGGCCCGGACAACGGCCCGCTGCTGGGCTTGTACCCGCACCAATGGTTTGACAACGCGTCGGTCGCCGGCAAGCTGGGGCCGGCTTTCGACACGGTGCGCGGCCAGATCCGCCTGCTGGCGGCCAGCCAGTTCACGACCACCACGCGCTACACCGGCTTCGTGCCGTATTGGCCCGGCGTCAAGACCGGGCCACGCGTGGACGAACTGGCCGACCAGCTCAAAATCGACCTGCGCAAGCGCCGCGAACTGATCCCCGACAAGGAAAACAAGGACAACTGGCGCACCAGCGCCTACTGGCAAGGCAAGGGCCTGACCCGGGCGACGCAGCTGGCCAGCGTGGCCGAGCAGCAGGGCGACCTGGCCGGGCGCGACCAGTTGCTGGCGCTGGTGCGCGACCGGATCGAGTTCTGGTTCTCCGGCCAGGGCAGCCGCTCGTACTTCCACTACGACAAGGGCCTGGGCACGGTGGTGACCTACCCGGACGAGTTCTTCGCCGTCGAGCAGATGAACGACCACCATTTCCACTACGGCTACTGGATACGCGCCGCGGCCGAGATCGCGCTGCGCGACCCGGCCTGGGCCGCCAAGGACCGGTGGGGCGGCATGGTCGACCTGCTGGTGGCCGACATCGCCACCGCCGAGCGCGGCCGCGCCGATTTCCCCTTCCTGCGCAACTTCGACCCCTACGAGGGGCATTCCTGGGCCTCGGGTATCGGCCTGGGCGCGTCGGGCAACAACCAGGAGTCGTCGTCCGAGGCCGTCAACGCCTGGGCCGCCCTGATCCTGTGGGCCGAGGTGACGGGCAACCGCAGCCTGCGCGACCTCGGCGTCTACCTCTACGCCACCGAGATCGAGGCCATCAGCCACTACTGGTTCAACCTGCACGGCCTGGTCTTCCCGCCCGAATACAAGCATGTCGAGACCAGCATGCTGTTCGGCGGCAAGTACGCGCACAACACCTGGTGGACCGACGAGCCGCGGCAGATCCACGGCATCAACCTGCTGCCGATCGCGAGCTTCTCCACCTACCTGGGCAGCGACCCCGGCTTCATCAAGCGCAACCTGGCCTCGCTGAAGGCCGACAGCGAGACCTACCAGCAACGCGGCAAATTCCCGCCCAACCCGCCACCGGCCGACATCTGGCAGGACATCTTCGCCAAATACCTGGCGCTGGCCGACCCGCAGGCCGCGCTGGCGCAGTGGGACCGCCACGGCAGCGTCGAACTGGGCGACAGCCGCAGCCACGCGCTGCACTGGATGCTGAGCCTGAACGAGATGGGCACGCCCGACTTCAGCGTGCGGGCCGACACCCCGCTCTACAGCGTGTTCAAGCGCGCCGACGGCCGCAAGACCTACCTGGCCTACAACGCCGGCCGGGCGGCGGTCGAGGTGCGGTTCTCGGACGGCAAGACCCTGAGCGTGGCGCCCGGCAGCCTGGCGCGTGATTGACCGTGCGAACCACAGCCAACCCTGTTGCCGCAGGCGCCAAACCAAGGGAAATCCACGACCGCGATCCCCTTGCGAATTGCCGGTCCGGGTCCTATGCTGTATGAAAGCGCTTTCACAGCCACCATCGACCGCGGCCGCACAGCGTGTCCAGTGCCGCAATTTCCCGATTCCCCGTGCCGCCAGTGCTGCAGCCCCCCTTTCACAGGAGACCCGTCCATGACCCGAATTCCGCAATCCTTCCGTCTGCTGGCCGTTGCCCTGGCCACGTCCGCGCTGGTCGCCGCCTGTGGTGGCGGTGACCCCCTCGCCCCGGCCGACACCGTGGCGCCGACACTGGCGATCAGCAGCAGCGCGGCGGGCACCACGGCCACCGGCGCGGTGACCTTCACCTTCACCTTCAGCGAAGATGTCGGCACCAGTTTCACGGCCGAGGACGTGGTCGTCACCGGCGGCACCCCAGCAGGCACCGTCACCAAGGTCGACGCCACCCACTACACGCTGGTGGTCACGCCGACGGCCAACGCCAGCGGCACGGTAGCGGTCAGCGTCGCGGCGGCCAAGTTCAAGGACATCGCCAACAACGCCAACTCGGCGACTGCGGCGCTGGACCAGGCCTACAACACCGTGGTGGCGGCCACAGAGCCGACCACTGCCGCGGCGACGCCAACGGCGCTGGCCGCCAACGTGTTGTCGATCTACAGCGACGCCTACACGCCGGTCGCTGGCGTGAATCTGCGGCCTGACTGGGGGCAAAGCACATCCGTCAGCGAAGTCATGATCGCGGGCAACAAGACCGAGAAGTACACCGCGTTCAACTACGAAGGCATCACCTTCACGCCGATCGACATCACGGCGATGACCAAGATGCATATCGACGTCTGGACACCCGACCTCACGGCTCTCGATGTCTTTGTGCTTGCCGGTGGTGCCGAGCAGTCGGTGCAGTTGAAGCCCACGAAGTCGGGATGGAACAGCTTCGACATCAGCCTGAGCGACTACACCACGCTGAACAAAGCTGCAGTCAAGGAACTCAAGTTGGTCGCGACGGGCGGCAGCACGGTGTACCTGGACAACATCTATTTCTGGAAAACCGCCCCAGCAGTCCCTGTGTCCTGCGGCACCACCGAGCCCACCTGCGCGCCGACGACCGTCATCCCGGCGGGTTCGGTGACGATCTACAGCGAGGCCACCACGGCCACCGGCTTCGACGCTTTCCCGAACTGGGGCCAGGCAACCCAGTTCAGCGAAGCGACCTTGGCCGGCAACAAGTCGCTGAAGTACTCGAACCTGAACTACGAGGGCATGCAGTTCACTGCCGTCGACGTGTCCGGCAAGAGCAAGGTTCACTTCGACCTCTGGTCACCCGACCTGACCAGCGTGCAGATTTCGTTGATCAGCCCGGGCAGGGAGAACCCGGTGACGCAGGTGCTGACGACCAAGGGCTGGAACAGCGTCGACATCGACCTGAGCCAGTACACCGCGCCGGACCTGAAAGGCATCTTCCAGATCAAGCTGGAAGCCGCCGGATCCGGCACGGTCTACGTCGACAACATCTACTTCTGGGGCACGGCAAGCGCAGTTCCGGCAGGCAGCACGCCCAACCCGACGGCGGCTGCGGGTTCGGCTGGCGCGGTGACCATCCCTGTGTTGACGGCTTCGATGTTTGGCGACTTCGGCGCCTCGGGTGATGCTGTTTTTGCCGGCGACTACGCCGGAACAGTCGACACCAACGGCAACCATGCCAAATGGGACTCGGCAACTTCGAAGGGCGTCGCCAACAACGGCAACATCGGCTATTTCCAGGACGCCGCGTTGAGCACTTCGGCGCAGAAACTGGAGGAGAACGGCTGGGTTGCCGGCCTGATCGACAACGCGGCCGGGGTGCCGAGTTTCTTCCGTTACTTCATCCTGACCAAGCCCGCTGCGACCTTCGCCTCTTCTTACATGGGCCTGTACGCCAACGCGCCGAACAACGGCACGGTCGACGTCAGCAGCCGTGGCAGCATCAAGTTCAGGCTCTGGGGCCCGGCCGAGATGTACCAGGATCCCGCCTTCAGCCCGACGCTCGAGATGAAGCTGACCGGACCCAAGGTTGCCGGATGTGCTGCCACCGGCTCGGGCGCGACTGAGATCAAGAAGACCTTCGTGGCCGATCAGAAGATCGGTGCGGCATCGACCTACAAGCTCTCGCTGGCCGGCTGGTCGGTGGTGGGTGTTTGTGGCGCCGATACTGCTGGCACGGCCGTTGCGTCGGTACTGTCGAAACTCGCGCAAGTCGTGGTCACCGTGCCCGGCAGCAGCTTCAACTTCACGCATCAGAATACGGGCGGCACGCAGGTTACCTACGCAACTGGCGTAAACCTCGGCCCGATCATTTTCACCAACAACTAGGCGATTGAGCCAACGGTCCCGCCTTAGGGCGGGATCCCCTCATTCAATGACCGATCGCTCTGGAAAGCCGCCCGACCGGGTTCATCTGCCAGGCGCGGCGGTTCACGGCGCCCGCCCAGTGATCCCGGTCGGCGGTCTAGCGCAAGCGCCGGCAATCCACCCGACCAATCCCCTCGCACCGGACGCCGTCGTTCAACCCAGGAATTCACCATGTCGTTCAAGCTTCGACTGATCCCGGCCGCAGCCGCTGCCTGCGTGATCGCTGCCTGTGGCGGCGGTGACGCGGGCGCCCCACCCGGCGTGGCGCCCGTCACGCCGGCCGCCACGCCGACCAGCGGCGTCGCCGTCGACGACCACCTGGTGGGCGCCACCGTGCTGTGCGACAGCAACGGCAACGGCACGGCCGATGCCGGCGAGGTCACCACGACCACCCTCAGCGGTGGCGCGTTCACGTTCGCCACCGGTTGCAGTTCCACGGTCGTCGTCACCGGCGGCATCAACGCCGACACTGGCCTGGCTTTCAAGGGCGTGCTCAAGGCGCCGGCGGGCGCCACCGTGGCCAGCCCGCTGACCACGCTGATCGCCGCCGGCATGAGCCAGGCGCAGGTGCTGAGCGCGCTGGGCCTGCCCGCCGGCACCGACTTGCTCAAGACCGATCCGGCCGCGACGACGGCCGGCGGCGCACTGGTCAACGGCGACCTGCTGAAGAAAACCCTGGCTGTGCAGCAACTTCTGCAGAAGACCACCGAGGTTTTCGCCGGCCTGGGCGGCGCCAGCGAAACCGCGTCGCTGCAAAAGATCTACAGCGAAGTGGCCACCTCGTTCGGCATCCTGCTCAAGGGCGGGGGCACGCTGAACACCGGCACCACGGTCGACTCGGCTGTGGTGGCCAGCCTGGTCAAGTCGGCGGCCGACCGGGTGGGGCAGTCCGCCACCGTGGACGCCGCCGTCAAGACGGCTGTCGCGGCGCTGAACGCCGAGTCACTTGGCGTGGTGACGGCGGGGTCGATGAAATTGCAGGCCGAGGCCTTGTTGAAATCGGCCGACGCCGATGTGACCCGCGTGACCTCGGCACAGCAGTCCAGCACAACCATCTCGACCTTCGTCAAGAGCAATGCCAGCCAACTGACCGCCGCACCGACCCCGGCGACCACGACGCTGGGCAGCACACTGACGGGTCAGGTCGCTCCGCCGGCGCCGGCGCCGACCGATTACATCGCGGTCACTGGCGATGCGCTGAGCCTGGTCAACGGCAATGTGTCCAAGAGCTACAGCATGGCCGACTTCCAGTCGGATGCCGGCATCAGCGTGGCCTGGCCGCTGCCGCCGTCGATGCTGCTGAAGGTGGCGGTGTCGCAGGTCGGCAGCTACACGCTGGCCGCCAACCAGAAACTCACCACCGCCGTCGCGATCAGCGAGACCACCGCCTCGGGCAAGGCCGAGGTGCTGGGCTATATCGACAACGTCAACGTGGCCAAGACGGCAGGCGGGTTGGAGATTTCGGTGCCCACCACGGGTGCGAATTCGATGGTCTACGGTGTGTCTAGCGACGGCAAGAAGAAGGCGGTGATCGACTTCGGCAGCAGTGTTGCCGGCGTGCACAACACGCTGCTCACCAGCGGCGTGCTCAACAGCATCGTGCTGGGCAACGTGGTCAACTACGCGATCAACCAGGTCAGCAATGACTTCACCGGCATCTACAGCCTGCGCGGCAAGTACAAGGTGACGATCGTCATCAACGGTCTGCCGCTGCGCAAGGCCGATGGCAGCGAACTGGCGTCGACCACCATCACCGTGCCCACCGCGCTCGACAAGAACGGCGCCGCAACGGCCAGCAAATCGGTGACAGGACCGGGCCTGGTGGGCACGATCTCGCTGACGGACTAACGTGCAAGGATCGGCTGAAGTTTGCAGCAAGCCTCCTGCGCCGCCATCCGATGCCTGGCGCAGTGTTCTGGGCCTGGCGCCGGGCCGCGCCTCGACCGGCCTGCTGGCCGCGATGCTGGCCGGCACGGCCTGGGCCGCGCCACTCGACGGCCTGCTCACCGCTACGCCAGAGACCAGCGCGCCGCAAGCCAGGCTGGAACTGGGCTTGGACCGCTTGAACCGTGCCATCAACTTCTCCACTTCGGCAGATGCTGCCAAGCAGAGCGCGCAGACCACCTCCGGCGACTACCAGGGCGCCAACCTGCAAGCCGCCTGGCGGCCGAGTGATCGGCTGTGGCTGTCGGGCGGGCTATGGCAGCGGCAGATCAGCAACGCGGCCGACACCTTCAACTACCGCAGTTGGCAGACTGCTGGGCAGTACCGTTTCAACGATGCCGCCGGCGCGCTGCCGGCGCTGGCGATGCGGCTGTCGGCATGGGGCAGCGGCGCCTCCGAGACCGCGGCCACCACGCCGGTGCATGTGCCCGGTGCGATCCTCAACACGGTGACGGTGGCCGCGCCGCGCGACCGGCAGTTTCAGGCCGACCTGCTGGCCACCTGGCCGCTGTCGTCGCAGTTCGAGCTCAGCACGCTGCTCAGCGTCGGGGTCAGCAAGCTGTCCTACCGCGAGCTGACAGCCACCACCACCCGCAACGGCTGCAACTACAACCTGAGTTTCACCGGCAACGACATCTTCGGCGAGCTGACCTCGCCCTGCACCGGCAACGGCGCCGGCGTGATCCGCCAGTTCTTCGACAGCAGCGGCGACTACGGCGTCGACGTGGCCAAGGAGATCGCCTGGCGCAGCCGTTTCGTGCAAACGGGCATCAACGCCCAATGGCGCAGCGGCGCGTGGACGGTGCTGGGCGGCTACCTGCTGCATTCGGTCAAGCGAGAGGACGTCGACGACATCCTGGCCCGGCGCGGCGATCCGGTTCACCGCCACAACCACCAGATCACGCTAGACGCCGCCTACCAGGCGAGCGCCCACTGGAGCCCCTTCGTGCGGGCGCAGATCAGCAGCAACCTGTTCCTCAACGACATCCCCGTCACCTACAACAGCAGCACCTCGGGCAGCTTCGGCAGCCGATTTTCACTGTTCACGGTCGGGGTCCGTGCCGGGTTCTGATCCGCCGCCCCGATCCGGCGCAGGTCTGGACCGGCTCGGCGTCAGCCTTCATTCAAGCGCCAGCGGCCACAGCGCCCCGGTCATGGTCCAATCGGCACCATGACAACTGCTCCGAACGATGCCTCCCCCGCCGACGGCGTGCGCCTGTCCAAGGTGATGGCCGAGCGCGGCCTGTCGTCGCGCCGCGAGGCCGATGAATGGATAGAGGCCGGCTGGGTCAACGTCAACGGCCAGCCTGCCGTGCTGGGCCAGCGCGTGCGGCCCGACGCCGTGATCGAAGTCGACCCGCTGGCGCGCCAGCAGCAGGCCCAGCGCGTCACCGTGCTGCTGCACAAGCCCATGGGCTATGTGTCGGGCCAGGCCGAGGACGGCTACCAGCCGGCGTCGGTGCTGTTTTC
>CANGHK010000085.1 GCA_947453625.1 Burkholderiales bacterium | reverse complement strand
TTGGCCAGGAACTGCACCGCGCTGTTGTCGACGTTGTAAGTCCAGCCCAGGCTGCCCGCGCCTGTGCCGGTGCTGTCGGTGATGTCGCCCAGCGTCAGCGTGCCGCCCAGGTTGTTCGTTATCCTGGCGACCGCGGTCGCGCTGTGGCTGTCGCGCAGGTCGATGTCGCTGAAGGCGATGCTGCCACTGTCGGTCAGCGTGGACAGGCTGGCGTCCTCGACCACCGCGCCCTCGGCATCGGTGGCCTCGGTGACTATCGTCGGCGCATCGTTGGTGCCGGTGACGGTGACGGTGACGGTCTGCTCGACCAGGCCGCCATGGCCGTCGCGCAGCGTGACGTTGAATTTCTCGGTGACCCGCTGTCCCTTGGCCAGGAACTGGACAGTGCTGTCGTCGACCTCGTAAGTCCAACCCACGCTGCCCGACCCGCTGCCGCTGCTGTCGCTGAAGTCGCCCAGCGTCAGCGTGCCGCCCAGCGTGTTCGTCAGCCTGGGCACCACGCTGGCGTGGTGATCGTCGCGCAGGTCGATGTCGCTGAAGGCGATGCTGCCGTGGTCGGTCAGCGTGGGCGTGCTGGCGTCTTCGACCACTTCGCCGGCGGCATCGGTGGCCGAGGTGACGATGGTCGGGGCGTCGTTGGTGCCGGTCACCGTGACAGTGACCGTCTGCTCGACGCGGTCACCATGATCGTCGCGCAGCGTGACCCTGAACTTCTCGACCGCTTTCTCGCCCTTGGCCAGGAACTGCACCGCGCTGTTGTCTATTGCGTAAGTCCAGCCCACGCTGCCCGACCCGTGGCCATCGCTGAAGTCGCCCAGCGTCAGCGTGCCGCCCAAGGTGTTGGCCGGGTTGGCGACCACGCTGGCGTGATGGTCGTCGCCCAGGTCCAGGTCGTCGAAGACAATCCTGCCGCTGTCGGTCAAGGTGGTCAGGCTGGCGTCCTCGACCACCGCGCCAATCACGTCGCTGGCCTCGGTGCTGATCGTCGGGGCGTCGTTGCGCCCTTCTATCCGGATCTCGATCAACTGCTCGTCGTACAGACCCTGCGCGTCACTGACCCGCACGTTGAAGTTGTCGATCAGCGAATCGCCAGCGGCCAGTGCTTTCACCTCGGCGCGGGCGTTGTCCACCGCATAACGCCATTGTCCCTTGGCGTCTAGGCTCAGGAGGCCGTATTGGCCGATCAACTGGGCCGGCGCAGCGACGCTGGCCAGCACGAGACCGCCATCCTCGGGCCGCATCAAGCTCCACTGCTGGGTGTCGCCGGCGTCGGGGTCGGTGGCAATCAGCGTGCCGCCGGTGGGCGTGGTGCTGCCTTCAATGGCTGTGCCGGTCAGCGCGCCGGCCAGCAAGGGCGCCTCGTTGACGTTGGTGACCCGCACCGTCAACTCGTGCCTGGCCTTGTTGCCGGCGGCGTCAACCACCTCGACCTGGACCCGGTAGTCGTTGCTGCCGCGCGCCGACGCCGGCGCCTCGAAATCGGGCGCCTGCTTGAACGCGACCAGGCAATAGGTGTCGGTGCTGTCGCTGATCTCGAACAGGTCGCTGTCCAACCCTTGCCCGCCGACCAGGCGCCAGCCCACCGCCTCGGTGGCGTCCAAATAGCCCACCTCGGTGCGGTTCTCGGGCATGCTGACCGCGCTGGCCTTGGCGCCGACCACCCCATCCGGCCCGGTGATGAGCGGGCTGACATCGTCGAACAAGGTGTATTGCTGGCGGGCGCCGGTCGGCACCGGCTTGGACAGGGCGTTGCCCGCGCTGTCGGTGATGCCGCTGCCGGCGGCCAGATCCAGCGTCAGCGCGGCGCCGGCGGGGCCGTAGCCCACGGGGTCCAGCCCGCCCACCCGAACCAGGTAGACGCTGCTGCTGAGCGCGGTGACGCGGGTCACGCTGGCGCCATCACCGGCCTGGCCGCCGATCAGGAAATCGTCGGCCGTGACGTTCTTCACCGCTTCGCTGAAGCTGAACTTGAAGTCCAGGTAATCCTGATTGCCCAGTTGCGAGCTGCGGATCACCGCGCCCTTGGGGTCGACGGCCTGGATCGCGGTCAAGTCGGGCTTGACGGTATCCTTGGGCAGCGACTCGGTTTCCTTTTCCGCGCCCTGGCTCTTGTCGGGGCTGCCCGAGCCGCCGCTGCCGCTGCCGCTGCCCGAGCCGCTGCCCGAGCCGCTGCCCGAGCCGCTGCCACCCGAGCCGCTGCCACCCGAGTTGCCGCTGCCGCCGTCCGTTGCCGACGGCCGACTCTCGCTGACCGGTTTGGGGTCGAGCAGGCTCGAGCCGGTGTCGACCGCCGCGCCGTCGAACATGAAGCGCTGCTCGAGCAGCATGGCCGACGGCTTGCGCCGGACCAGCGCGCCCTTCTGGCGCGGCGATTCGGGCGAGGGGGTGGCTTTTGCGGGCTTGCTGCGCTTGGTGCTCATGGTCTAGATCCTTTGGCTCGGTTCGGGCCCAGATACAGTGCTGCTGGGGCCGCTACATCCGTATCAGCCTCCGCAATGACGGAGGCGCGGGTGATTGCCTCGAACGCGGGGGCAATCACCGCTGTCTGGCGGGGTCAGCGTCAGGGCTTGATGGGTGGCGCCAGCCCGACGCGCCCGCTCATTCCGGCCATCAAGGCCTTGAACTGCCCGTCTATCGCCGCCGTGACCTTGATCGACTGGCTCACCGGATCGACTCTGGCGCCAATGCGCAGGATGCGCGCCGGGTAGTTCTGGCCGGTCTCGTCGATCAGCACCGCGAAGCGGTTGCCCGCGCGCATCCAGGTCAGCCAGCGCGAGGGCACCAGAAACTCCATCTCCAGCACGCT
The DNA here is from genome assembly GCA_947453625.1 of Burkholderiales bacterium. GTDB lineage: Bacteria > Pseudomonadota > Gammaproteobacteria > Burkholderiales > Burkholderiaceae_C > Pseudaquabacterium. Next base: position 10,544 of record CANGHK010000085.1, on the reverse strand, counting down.
GTCGTCCAGGATGTCGAGCAGCGCCTGGCCGGGCTGCACATACTGCTGCTCGCGCACCTTCTGCTCGGCCACCCGCCCGGCGAACGGGGCGGACACCTCGCACTTGGCCAGCGTGGCCTTGACGGTGTTGACCTCGGCCTGGTTGCGGTTCACCGAGGTGCGCGACAACTCCACCTCCAGCTTGCCTATCGACCCCAGGTCGTCGAGCCGGCTGTTGGCGCTCAGCGTGGCCTGCGCCGCCTCAAGCTCGGCCTTGGCCTTGTCGAGCTGGGCCAGTTGCACCGAGCAGTCGAACACCACCAGCACCTGGCCGGCGGTAAAGGCGCTGCCCTCGGTCACCGGCAACTGGTTGATCTTGGCGCCGATCTCGGCCGCCACGGTGGTGAAGCGCCTGGGCATCAGCTGGGCGCGGATGTCCTGGTTGTCAATCGCGCCCCTGCTGTCGACCGCCGGCTTGGGCGGGACCGCTGTTCTGGGGTCGACCGCCGCCTTGTTGTCCGGCAATGGCTTGGCCTGCTCGACGGGCTTGGCCGGCTCGGCGGCATGGGTGCCCAGGGTGCAGGTGGCGCTGGCCAGCCAGGTCAGCAGAATCAGTAGCGGCTTCATCATGGGGCTTTCGGTGCGGGTGCCGCGGCAGGCTTGACCAGCTGCTGCCACGGATTGGTGCCTTCACGCAGTTGGCGGCTCAGGTCGGGCAGGGCGGTGTTGAGGGGGTCGACGCGGGGCTCCAGCCCCACCGCCGCCTCCATCCGGCTCTGCGCGGCCTGCAGCTGCGACAAGGCCTGGTAGCGGCGCAGCCGGCTCAGGATGGAGGTCGTGTCCTGGCTGATCCGCTCGAGCTTGCTGCCCGTGCTGGCGCGTTCGCGGTTGACCATATGCTGGGCGATGCGCGAGTCGATGTCCCAGATGGCGTCGGCGCGCTCGAACTGTTTGCGCGCATTGACCAACAACATCCGCGCCAGGTGCACCTGCGTCAACACCGCCATCTGCGAGGCCACGCGGCGCTGGTCGGCCAGCGCCACGCCGGCGTCGGCCAGCCTCATCTGCACCGGCGCGGTCAACAGGTTGAACAGGTTGAACGAGAGCTGCAGGCCGACTTCGTTCCAGTTGTGGTGCAGCAGGTAGCTGTCGGTGTCGTACTTGACGCCATAGCTGAACTGCAGGTTGGGAAACAGGCGCACCAGGGTCTTGCGGGTCTCGATGCGCGCGATCCGCCCGTTGTAGCGCTGCTCGCGCAGGTCGGCGTTCTGGATCAGCGCCACCTCCTCCATCACCTCCACCGGCACCGCCAGCGCGGCCTCCACCGTGGTGGCGGGGTTCTCGGCCAGCAGCACGGTGCGGCCCGGACGCACATTGATCAGCCCGGCCAGTTCAACCTGGGCCGTCGAGAGTTCCTGGTCGACGGACTCCAGCAGCCGCATGTTCTCCAGCACCTGGCGCTGGTAGCGCAGCGAGTCCACCGGGTTGCGCAGCCGCTCGTTCTCCTCCTTGCGCGATTCGGTCAGCGCCTCCTGCCCCAGCGTCAGTGCCAGCCGCAGCTCACCCTGCAGCTGCTGCGCGCTGGCCGCGCGCCACCACGCGGTGCGTATGTCCTGCAGCAAGGCCTGGGTGGCCCGGCGCCGGCGCTCCACCGCGATCAGTGTGCGGTCGGCGGCCTGCTTGGTGTTGTAGTAACCCAGTCCCAGGTCCAGCGCATTCAGGCTCAGCGACAGGTCGGACAGCACATGCTCCTTGTCCTCGGCGATGGTCGGGTTGGCCCGGGTGGTGCGGTCGTTGCTGCGCCAGGCATAGGACGACTGCGCCACCAGCCGCGGCAGCATGTCCAGGCTGGCCACGTCGTACTGGCCCAGCGCGATCATCTCCTCGAGCAGCTTGGTGCGGCGGTCCAGGTTGTACTTCAGGCCGCGCGCCAGCGCCTCGTGCAGGCTCAGCGGTGCGTCTATCGCCTCCACCCCCTCCTGCGCCGCGGCCATGTCGAGTTCGATCTGGGCCTCTACCGCGTCGGCCTCCGGCACCACCGGCGCCACGGGACGCGCGAACTGAGCGCAGCCCGCCAACAACAGCCATGAGCTCAGTGCCGCGCAACGCGCCGATCGGGAGGAAAGAGAGAAAGCCATAGAGCTCGCATGAAGTGATTCGCCAGGATGGGCGTACGCTGGACCCGACCGGTGGTTCCGGCTTGACGAAGGTCACAACGATTTTATTCTCAAACAACGCAAAGCATGTCAAGTAGTCAAAAAAATGATCAGCATATCGACAGCTTGCGCCAGCGACCTTGCAGCGGCCTGTCGGCATCCCGGCATCCCGGCGGCCCGGATCACGTAGCAAATTGCCGTTTTGAGCAGTTTGCGCATTCATCGGAAATCGTATACATTCGCGTTCAACTTTTGTCGTTGGCACTCTCATGTCTACAAAAAAATTCGGATCGAACGGTGTGTTGGCCTTGTTGGCGCTGGTCTTGGCGCTGTTGACGCCTGGCCTGGCCTGGGCCGGCCCCGGCTTCGGCGACACCTATGACCTGAACCAGAAGCCGTTCATCGTCCAGGGCTACTTCGCCAGCAGCCCTGCGGGCCAGCGGCAGTGGACCAAGGTGGCGGCGGACGGCACCACCGTGCTCGACAGCCTGGGCAACCCGGTGCTCGATCCGGCGCTGGGCGCGCCTGACGGCTACGACCCCGCCAACCGCCTGGCTTACAAGGCGGCGCTGATCGCCAAATACGGTCCGGGCGGCGCGCCGCAAGGCCTGTACGGCTCCACCGGCAAGGCCTTGCGCAAGTTCGTCGACCCGCTGCCGCTGCTGGGTGCGGCCAAGTCGCAGAAGATGGCCGACGGCGTCACCGACAAGTACATCCCGGTCGCCATGCCGATGAAGTGGGTCAACCCCGTGGGCGTGGCCACCGGTGACGACTACTACGAGATCGCCGCGATCGAGTACACCAACCGCTTCCACTCCGATCTGGTCAAGGCCACGACGGTGCGCGGCTATGTGCAGATCGACCCCTTCGCCACCTACGGCTGGACCACAGTCAAGCCCGCGGGCTGGGCCAGCAAGGCAGTGCCGCTGTTCTACCCCGACGGCACGCCCATCATGGTGGCCGGCACCGACGCCAACGGCAAGCTGACGCGTGGCGCGCTGGTCCAGGCCAAGGCCTATGACGAACCGCATTTCCTCGGCCCCATCATCCAGGCCGCCAGCACCAAGCCTGACGGCTTGGGCGTGGTCACCGGCGCGCCCACGCGCCTCAAGTTCCACAACCTGCTGCCGGTCGGCCGGGCCCAGACCACGGTGGCCGGCGGTGTGACCACCGTCACCAAGCGCAACGGCGACCTGTTCCTGCCGGTCGACCCGTCCATCGTCGGTGCCGGTTACGGCCCCGACGGCCTGACCACCTATACCCAGAACCGCACCAACATCCACCTGCACGGCGGCGATACACCTTGGATCAGCGACGGCGGGCCGCACACCTGGATCACCCCGCGAGGCGAGTCCGACCCGGCCAACCCGTTGGCCCTGGCCGCCGACAACAAGATCGCGTCGGCCCTGCTGCCCAACTTCCTGCGGGGTCCGGGCGCGCTCAACGTGCCCGACATGAACGACCCCGGACCGGGGGCGATGACTTACTACTTCCCGAACGGCCAGTCGGCCCGGATGGAGTGGTACCACGACCACACCGTCGGCATCACCCGGCTCAATGCTTATGCCGGCCTCGTCTCGGCCTTCTTCCTGACCGATGCCACCGAGCAGGCGATGATCGCCGACGGCACGCTGCCAGGCCCCGACGCCACCATCCCGCTGATCCTGCAGGACAAGACCTTCGTCCCCGACGACATCGCCTGGCAGGACTCGCGCTGGAACACGACCGCCTGGGGCGCGCCCGGTGACATGTGGTTCCCGCATGTCTACGAGACGGTGCAGGCGATGGACCAGTTCACCTACTTCAACGCCGTCGGCCGCTGGCATTGGGGGCCCTGGTTCTGGCCATCCTACCCGTCGTTGTACAACCTGCCCACAGGCGCTTATGGCGACACGACCACCACGCCCGAGGCCTGGAACGACACCCCGCTGGTCAACGGCGTGGCTTATCCGACGCTGACGGTCGAGCCCAAGCCTTACCGGTTGCGCATCCTGAATGCCGCCAATGACCGGGCGATGTCGCTCAACTTGTTCGTCGCCGACGGCACGGTCATCACCGACGACGGACGCACCAACACCGAAGTGAAGATGGTGCCGGTCAACTCCTGGGTCAACACGGCCTGCGCCGACCCGGCTGCCACCCGCAGCGATGGCGTCTGCACGCCAGCCACCTGGTCGACCGACGTCTACGGCCACAACGGCGGCGTCCCCGATGCCACCACCCAGGGCCCGACGCTCTACCAGATTGCCAACGAAGGCGGCCTGCTGCCTGGTATCGCGGTCAAGGAACCCACGCCCACCAACTTCCTGCTCGACAAGGGCCGCGCCGCGGTGCTCAACGTCGACTGGGGTGCTTCCGGCCTGACGCTGGGCAATGCCGAGCGCGCCGACGTGATCGTCGACTTCTCTCAGTACGCCGGCAAGACGCTGATCGTCTACAACGATTCGGGCGCCCCGGTGCCTGCCGCCGACCCGCGCAACGAGTATTTCACCGGCTACGGCGACAACTCCGCCACCGGCGGCGCGGAAGACACCCGGCTCGGCTATGGTCCGAACACCCGCACGCTGATGCAGATCGTCGTCGCGCCCTCGGCCAGCACCGCGGTGACGCCGCTGGCGCCCGACGCGCTGGACACCCGCATCAAGGCCGCCTACGCCGCCACCCAGGAGACACCGGTGGTGGCGCAATCCGCCTACAACGCGGCCCTGGGCACCACCTGGAACGACAACCAGGCCTTTGCGCCCATCTTCGTCGGCTCGATCAAGATGCCGACCTTCAACTATGTGCTCGGCACCCCGGGTGCCATGTTCAATTCGGTCAAGGTGCAGTCCGGCGGCAGCGGCTACACCCGCCTGCCCAGCGTCGCGCTGACCGGCGGCGGCGGCAAGGGCGCCACCGCCCAGGCCTCGATGAAGATAGACAAGGTCTACCTGATCGACCCGGGCTCGGGCTACACGGTGGCGCCGCTGATCCGCCTGACGGCCAACGCCGCGGGCGCCAGCGCCACCGCGGTCACCGACCTGAAGGTGGGCAGCGTCAAGATCACCGCCGCCGGCTCGGGCTTCGGCATCGGCAATGTCACCGGCCTGACCTTGGTCAGCGGCGGTAGCTACACCGCCGGCGTCACCGCAGTCACGCTGACCTCGGCCACCATCACCGCCAACCGCTACCCCGGCAACCAGGTGCCCACCGTCAGCTTCAGCGGCGGCGGCGGCACAGGCGCCACCGCGATCGCCAACATGAGCGGCGGCAACAACCGCCGCATCACGTCGATCACCGTCACCAACGGCGGCACCGGCTACACCAGCGCGCCGACCGTGACCATCGCCGCAGCCACGGGCACTGGCACCAAGCTCAACGCCGCGGCCACCGCCACGGTCGGCATCGCCGGACCGAGTGCCGTCACCTTCCCGACCCCCGCCGGCGGCCAGGCCGCCACGGCCACCTTCACGACCAGCACCGCCGGGGGCGTGTTGAGGATCGCCACGCTGACGCTGGTCAATGCCGGCCGCGGCTATGCCGCGGCGCCGGTGCCCACCTTCGTCGGCGGATCGGCCACCACCCTGCCCCAGGTCACCGTCGCGCTCAATGCGATGCCGACCATCACCTTTGCCGCGCCGCAGCAGCAACCCGGTTCGACCTCGCCGCTGGTCACCGCCACCGCGGTGCCCGTCATCAGCGCCGCAGGCACGCTCACCGGCGTGACGATGACCAACTACGGCTCGGGCTACGGCTGGTTCACCGCCCAGGCGGCCACCGTCACCGGCCCGTCGACGACGCCGGCCACGCTGTCGGTCACCGGCGCGGTCAACGCGGTGTCCATCACCGCGCCCGACCCGACCAACCCGTCCAGCGCCGGTGGTGGCGGTTACAACGACCTGAGCACGGTCGACACCGAGCCGAACAACCCGACACCCGGGCTGGCGATAACCATCGACCCGCCGCTGACCGCCAATGGCGTCACCGCGCTGGCCGGCGCCACCGGCCGGGTGTTCGACGTCACGCTGACCAACCCCGGCACGGGCTACACCTCGCCGCCGAACGTGGTCTTCACCAAGTCGCCGAACGAGCCGGTCTACAACCGCAACGACTCCGGCAGAGCCAACTGGACGCCGATCAACAACAGCATCGCCACCGCGGTCGCCGCGGTCGACACCAAGGGTGGGGCCGCGCCTGTGGGCAACATGCTGGTCAAGACCAAGGCGATCCAGGAGCTGTTCGACCCGACCTATGGCCGCTTGAACGCCACCTTCGGCATCGAGATCCCCTACACCAGCGCGCTGTCGCAGACGACCATTCCGCTGGGCTATGTCGACCCGCCGACCGAGGAGATTGCCGACGGCGAGACCCAGATCTGGAAGATCACCCACAACGGCGTGGACACCCACCCGATCCACTTCCACCTGGTCAACGTGCAGCTGATCAACCGCGTGGGCTGGGACAACTACGTGACCCCGCCCGAGCCCAATGAGCTGGGCTGGAAGGAGACGATCAAGGTCAGTCCGCTGGAGGACCTGATCGTCGCGGTGCGCGCCAAGAAGCCCAAGCTGGCCGGTTTCGGCCTGCCCAACAGCCTGCGTCCGCTCGACCCGAGCCAGCCGATTGGGGCCACCTCGGGCTTTACCCAGATCAATGTCAGCACCGGGCTGCCGCAGCCGGTGGCCAACGCGATGCAGGACTTCGGCTGGGAATATGTGTGGCACTGCCATATCCTGGGCCACGAAGAGAACGACTTCATGCGGCCGATCATCTTCCACGCCAACGAGGCCACGCCGACCGCGGTCACGCCGACCGGCTCGCAAGGCACGCCTGACGACCCGGCCGCCGTGGTCGTCAGCTGGCCCGACACCAACAGCACCGAGTACCAGTACCAGGTGCAGCGCACGACGGGCTCGGTGACGACGACGACGACGGTCAAGGTGGTCAAGACCGCCGGCAACAACCGCAACACCGCGACCACCACCACGGTCGTGGTCAATGACGGCGTCAACCCGCCCACCACCACCGTCACCGGTCCGGTCACCACCACCCAGCGTCCGGCGTGGACCAACGCCCAGCTGGGCACGACCCAGACCGTCACCACGACCACCTTGCCCAGCACGGTCTACAAGCCGTTGGGCACGGCGCTGGCCAACGCCACCAGCTTCGTCGACAACAGCGTCGCGACGCTGGCCGCGGCGGCTTACAACTACAAGGTGGTTGCGGTCGGCGGTTCGGGATCGTCCCCGGCTTCGGCGGCGGTCACCGTCAACACCACGGCGCGCGCGCCGGCCCGGCCGACCGTGCTCTATCCGGAGCAGCAGTCGCTGACGACGGTCAAGCTGAACTGGCTGGACAACTCGATAGACGAAGCCAGCTTCAAGCTCGAATACGCCACTTCGGTCAACGGCACCACCTGGACGGGCTGGGCGGCATTGCCCAGCACGCCGTCGGCTGCCGGTGTGGTGACCAGCACCACGGTCGCGACCCAGGGCCCGGTGTCCTTCACCACCGCCGCGCCGTTCACGCTGACGCGCGGCACCCAATACAAGTTCCGCGTCTCGTCGACCAACGCCAACGGCAGTTCCCTGCCCACGGAGTCGGCGCCCTGGACGGCCGCCGGCGTGCCTTCGGTGCCCACCGCGCCGCTGACCACGGTCTCGTCGGCCACCACGCTGGACTTCGCCTGGGGTGACAGCTCCTTCGACGAGACCAGCTGGCTGATCGAGTCGCAGGAATCGGTCAACAGCGTGGTCACCAAGGCCTACAGCCGCATCGCCACCCTTCCCAGCACCACGGGCTCAGGCACCGGGTCGACCCAGCATTACGCGGTCGTCACGACGCCGGGTACCACCTACACCTTCCGGGTGGCGGCCAGCAATGTCTACGGCGCATCGGCTTTCGCCACCGCCTTGGCCGTGACCGCCGGCATGACACCCGCTGCGCCTACCGGGCTGACGGTGAGCCAGGCCAATGGCAGCTATGACGCCACGCTGGCCTGGAACGACAACGCGATCAACGAGGATTACTTCACCGTGGAGTACTCGGTCAATGCTGGCACGACCTGGACCGCGCTGCCCAACGCCGCGCTGCGCGCGGGCACCGGTGGCGTCAACTACGCCACCGTGGCGCCGTTCGCGCTGGTCAAGGGCAGCAGCTATCTGTTCCGCGTCACGGCGGTCAACGTGGTGGGCAAGTCCGCGCCGCTGGTGTCCGCACCGCTGCTGGCCGCCGGCCCGCCGACCACCCCGACCACGCCGCTGACCACCGTCACCGCCGACACGACGCTGCGCCTGGGCTGGACCGATGCGTCCAACAACGAGACCAGCTTCCTGGTCCAGTCGTCGACCGACGGTGTCAACTTCACCGCCGGCACCGTCGTGCCCAGCACCACGGCTGCGGCCACCGGCGGCGCCTACGGTTCCGACCTGACCAGCGTGCCCGCCACCACCTACACGCTGCGCGTGCGGGCCACCAACACCTGGGGCGACTCGGGTTGGGCCACCGCCGCACCCGTCAAGGCCGGCATGGTGCCCAACGCGCCCACCGGCTTGACGGCGGTGCAGACCGCGCCGCTGATGGAAGCCACGTTGAGCTGGACCGAGAACTCGACCAATGAGCAGGGCTTCTACGTCAAGGCATCGACCAACGGCGGCGCCTTCGTCACGGTGCACACCGTGGCGCCCATCAACGTGCCCGGCACCGGTGGCACCGTGGGCTACACCACCCAGGTGCCGTTTGTGCTGGTCAAGGGCTCGAGCTATCTGTTCAGCGTCGAGGCCTATAACGTCACCGGCTCGTCGACGACCGCGGTCACGGCCACGCCGTTGGTCGCCCAGGGCATCCCCAGCGCGCCGACCTCGGCCGCGGTGACGGTGACCGCCGACACCACGCTGGGCCTGACCTGGAACGACACCTCTACCGACGAGACCAGCTTCGCGGTCGAAGCCGCGGCCAACGCCGGCGCCTTCGTCGCTCAGCCCGCGGTGACGGTGGCCAACGGCGCGACGACCGGTGCGATGAGTGCCAGCGTCACCGCCGTCCCGGCGTCCACCTATGTGCTGCGCGTGGCCGCGGTCAACGCCTGGGGCCCGTCGGCCTGGGCCACGACCAGCCCGGCGATCAAGGCCGGTGTGGTGCCGCTCGCCCCGACCGGGCTGACCGCCAGCCAGAGCCCCACGACGATGGAAGCGGTGCTGTCCTGGACCGAGAACTCGACCAACGAGCAGAGCTTCCAGATCGACGTCTCGACCAACGCCGGCACGTCCTGGACCTCGGTCGTCAGCCTGCCGAGCACGACCACGGCCACTGCCGGCACGGTGGTGCCTTACACCACGACGCTGCCCTTCGCGCTGGTCAAGGGCAGCAGCTACCAGTTCCGCGTCGCCGCGGTCAGCCCGGCGGGTGCCTCCACCGCAGCGGTCTCCACCGCCTTCGTCGCGCAGGGCTTGCCGAACGCGCCTACCCTGCCGACGGTGGCCGTGACCACCGACACCACGCTGACGCTGGGCTGGAACGACGCCTCCACCGACGAGGCCAACTGGGTGATCCAGTTCTCGACCGACGCCGGCGCGAACTGGCAGGCCGTGACCACGCTGCCGAGCACCTCGGCCGCGACGATGCTGCCGCAGACCTATGCGGTCACCGGCGTCACGCCGGGCAGCAACTACCTGCTGCGCATCGCGGCCGCCAACGCCTGGGGCAATTCCGCCTGGGCGACGACGGCCTCGGTCAAGGCCGGCATCGTGCCGAATGCACCGACGGTGCTGACGGCGGTGCAGAACCCGACGACGATGGAAGCGACGCTGAACTGGACCGAGAACTCGACCAACGAGCAGAGCTTCCTGATCGAGGTTTCGACCAACACCGGCGCCTACACCCCCGTGGTCAGCGTGCCGAGCAACACGACGCCGACCACCGGACCGGTCAACTACAGCACCGTGCCGCCGTTCGCGCTCGTCAAGGGCAGCAGCTACCAGTTCCGGGTCTCGGCAGTGGGTCTGGCGGGCAAGTCGACCGCTGCCAGCGCTGCCGCCTTCACGGCCCAGGGTGCGCCCACGGCCGCGCCGACCGCGCTGGCGGCGACGGTCTCGGGTACCACTGCGACCATCACCTGGCGCGACAACTCGGCCGATGAGGCCGGCTGGGTGCTGCAGTCGTCGACCGACGGGGTGACTTACACCACGCTGGCCACGCCGGCCAGCACCACCACCGCGGGCACGACGGCCACGGTCAGCGCCACCACCACGGTGGTGCCGGCCAGCACCGTGTATTACCAGGTGGCCGCCAGCAACGCCTGGGGCGTTTCGGCCAATTCCACGCCGGTGACGCTGGTCGTTCCCGACGCCGGGATGGTCTCGCCGACCGCATTGACCGCCACCCAGGCGCCCACGGCGATGACCGCGACGCTGAACTGGACCGACAACGCGA
>CANGHK010000084.1 GCA_947453625.1 Burkholderiales bacterium | reverse complement strand
TCTTCCGGTGCCGCATCGATCTGGTCGTAGGCCTTGAACTCGCCGCCGAACTTCTGCGCCAGCACCTTGGTGATGGCCGCCGTCAGCGTGGTCTTGCCATGGTCGACGTGACCGATCGTGCCCACGTTGACGTGGGGCTTGGTGCGTTCGAATTTACTCTTTGCCATGTTGCGCGCTCCTCGCGATCAAACAGGAAATCACAATGAATAAAGGGAGCTGGTGCCCATGGCGGGAATCGGACCCGCGACCTCCCCCTTACCAAGGGGGTGCTCTACCACTGAGCCACATGGGCATCGGCACAGGTTTGGGCACAACAACGAGCCCAAAGCTGTGACGAACGCCGACCAGAACATCAACTACAACAACCAACCCTGGAGCGGGAAGCGGGAATCGAACCCGCGTATTTAGCTTGGAAGGCTAATGTTCTACCATTGAACTACTCCCGCCTCACCAACCCACCGCCCGCACCGCCCACGCAAGGTGGACGGTGCGGGCCACGGGCCCCAAAAAAGTTTCGCTGTGGTGGAGGAGGGTGGATTCGAACCACCGTAGGCGTAAGCCAACAGATTTACAGTCTGCCCCCTTTAGCCACTCGGGCACCCCTCCGCAGCGAACCCCGGACTATAGCAGACTCTGGGCGACTGGACAACGCAGGGCCTGCATTGGGCTGCGACAAAGCCCGCCACACCGGGTCAGCGCGACCAATCCAGCGCTGGCGCGCCCTGCGCCGCCAGCCAGTCGCGCAGCCGGACGAAGTGGCTACAGCCGATGAAAGGCAGCGGCGGGCGGCGCGCCGACAAGGGCGACGGGTGGTTGGCCATCAGCACCAGATGCCGGCCAGCGCCGGCCGCCTCGATCAGCGGCGCCTTGGCCTGGGCATGGGCGCCCCACAGCAGGTAGACCTTGCTGCCGGCGTCACCGGCGGTGGCGGCGATCAGCGCATCGGTCAGCGCCTCCCAACCACGCCGGGCATGCGCGGCCGGGCTGCCGTCTTCCACCGTCAGCACGCTGTTGAGCAGCAGCACGCCCTGCCGGGCCCAGCCCGCCAGGTGCCCGCTGGGCGGGCGCGGCACGCCCAGGCTGCGCGAGATCTCGTCGAGGATGTTGCGCAGGCTGGGCGGCGGCTTGACGCTGGCCGGCACCGAGAACGCGAGGCCCTCAGCCTGGCCTGCGCCGTGGTAAGGGTCCTGGCCCAGGATCACCACGCTGACTTGGGCGCGCGGCGTCAGCTCCAGCGCGTGCAGCACGCGGGCCGGGTAGATCACCGCGCCGGCGGCCTGGCGCTCGGCGATGAAGCGCAGCAGCCCCTGACCGTCCAGCGTATCTATCCAGGCCGTCACCAGCGGCGCCCAGTCGGCCGGCGCCCGGCCCAGCAGATCGGCCAGCGGCTCGGTCAGCCGGTTGCTGCCCGCAGCCGCCGGCAGCAGCGACGCCTGCGCGCTCAAGAAAACAGCGCCGCCAGCGCCTGACCCGGGTCGTCAGCGCGCATGAAGGCCTCGCCGACCAGGAAGGCATGCACCCCGGCCGCTCGCATGCGCAACACATCGGCGTGGCTGCCGATGCCGGACTCGGTCACCAGCAGGCGCCCGGCCGGCACCCGCGGCAACAGGCCCAGCGTCGTGTCGAGCGTGACCTCGAAGCTGCGCAGGTTGCGGTTGTTGATGCCCAGCAGCGGGGTCTCGAGCCGCAGGGCCCGGTCGAGCTCGTCGCCGTCGTGGACCTCGACCAGCACCTCCAGGCCCAGTTCGATCGCGCAGGCTTCCAGCTCGGCCATCTGCGCATCCGACAGGCAGGCGGCGATCAGCAGGATGCAGTCCGCCCCCATCGCCCGGGCCTCGACCACCTGGTAGGGGTCGATCATGAAATCCTTGCGCAACACCGGCAGATCGCAGGCGGCGCGGGCCTGGCGCAGGAAATCGGCATGGCCCTGGAAGAACTGCGCGTCGGTCAGCACGCTCAGGCAGGCCGCGCCGTGGCGGGCGTAGCTGGCGGCGATCTCGGCCGGCACGAAGTGTTCGCGGATCACGCCCTTGCTCGGGCTGGCCTTCTTGACCTCGGCGATCACCGCCGGGGCGCCGGCGGCCAGCTTGGCGCGCAGTGCGGCGGCAAAGCCGCGCGGCGCCGACTGGGCTGCGGCCAGGTCGCGCAGTGCGGCCTCGCTGTGCAGCGCGCGCGCGACGACCAACTCCTCGCGCTTGACGTCGACGATGCGGTTCAGGATGTCCGACATGGCGGGGCCCGTCCTCAAGCCGGCTTGAAGCGCTGGGTCAGCGCGACGAACTGGCTCAGCTTGGCCTGGGCCGCGCCCGAAGCCACCGCCTCGCGGGCGCGCTTGACGCCCTCGGCGATAGACCCCGCGACGCCGGCCGCGTACAGCGCCGCGCCGGCGTTGAGCAGCACGATGTCGCGCACCGGGCCGTCCTCGTTGGCCAGCGCCCGGAGGATGCACTGCACCGACTCGGCGCAGTTGGCCACCCGCAGCACGCGCGAGTCGTAGACCGGCAAGCCGAAATCGCTGGGGTGGACCACGTACTCGCGCACCTCGCCGTTGAGCAACTCGCCCACCTGGGTCTCGCCCGACAGCGATATCTCGTCCATGCCGTTGGCGCCATGCACCACCAGCACATGCTCGCTGCCCAGGCGCTGCAACACCCGCACCTGGATGCCGACCAGGTCGGGGTGGAACACGCCCAGCAACTGATTCGGCGCGTTGGCCGGATTGGTCAGCGGCCCCAGGATGTTGAAGATGGTGCGCACGCCCAACTCGCGCCGCACTGGCGCCGCATGCTTCATCGACACATGGTGGTTGGGCGCGAACATGAAGCCGATGCCGGTCTCGGCCAGACAGGTGGCCACCTGCGCGGGGCTGAGCATGATGCAGGCGCCCAGCGCCTCCATCACGTCGGCCGAGCCCGAGGTCGACGACACGCTGCGCCCGCCATGCTTGGCCACGCGGGCCCCGGCGGCGGCGGCCACGAACATCGCCGCGGTCGAGATGTTGAAGGTGTGCGAGTTGTCGCCACCGGTGCCGACGATGTCGACCAGGTGCGTGCGGTCGGCCACCTCGACCGGGGTGGCGAACTCGCGCATCACCTGGGCCGCGGCGGCGATCTCGCCGATCGTCTCCTTCTTGACGCGCAGGCCGATCGCGAACGCCGCGATCATCACCGGCGACATCTCGCCGCCCATGATCCGGCGCATCAGCGCCAGCATCTCGTCGTGGAAGATCTCCCGGTGCTCGATCACGCGGGTCAGGGCTTCGGTGTTGGTCATGGACATGGGCATGGCGGGACTCGCGGGTTCAGGACGACAGGAATTCGCCGGCGGCAGCAACCGCGCGGTCTATGCCGGCGGCGTCGACATCCAGGTGGGTGACGAAGCGCAGGCCGATCAGACCGGTGGCCATCACGCCGCGGCTTTGCAGATGGGCCAGCAGCGCCGGGCCACGGCCACCCTCGACCTGGGCAAACACGATGTTGGTCTGCGGCGGCGTCACGCTGATGCCGGGCAGCGCGGCCAGGCCGTCGGCCAGCCGGCGCGCCAGCACATGGTCGTCGGCCAGGCGCTCGACATGGTGGTCCAGCGCGTGCAGCGCCGCGGCCGCCAGCAGACCGACCTGGCGCATGCCACCGCCGGTGAGCTTGCGGATCCGGTGCGCGCGGGCGATGAATTCGCGCGAGCCGCACAGCGCCGAGCCGGCCGGCGCGCCCAGGCCCTTGCTGAAGCAGACCGAGACGCTGTCGAAGCCCGCGGCGATCGCGCCGACCGGCACGCCGCTGGCCACCGCGGCATTGAACAGCCTGGCACCGTCGAGGTGGGCGGCCAGGCCGCGCCGGCGCGCCAGCGCGGTCGCCCGCGCCAGGTAGTCGGCCGGCAGCACCCGCCCGTTCCAGGTGTTTTCCAGCGCCAGCAAGCGGGTGCGGGCGAAATGCGCGTCGTCGGGCTTGATCGCGGCCTCGACCTCAGCCAGGTCCAGCGTGCCGTCGGGCTGTTGCGTGATCGGCTGCGGCTGGATGCCGCCCAGCACCGCGCCGCCGCCGCCCTCGTAGCGGTAGGTGTGGGCCAGCTGACCGACCAGGTACTCGTCGCCACGGCCGCAGTGCGCCAGCAGCGCGCATAAGTTGCTGGACGTGCCGCTGGGCATGAACAGCGCGGCCTCGAAACCCAGCAGGCCGGCGATGCGGTCCTGCAAGGCGTTGACGCTGGGGTCGTCGCCGAACACATCGTCACCCACCGCCGCGTTGGCGATGACTTCACGCATTGCCGCCGTGGGCCGGGTGACGGTATCGCTGCGCAGGTCGACCAGCGGCAGGCCGCTACCGGATGCAACGGGGGCGGCGGAACCATAGGACACGGTGCTGGCACTCATCAGGACACTCCCAGGGTCAGAAAGTTGCGCAGCAGGGCATGGCCGTGCTCGGACAGGATGGATTCGGGGTGGAACTGCACGCCCTCTAGCGGCGTGGCCGTGCCGGCCAGCGCGCGGTGGCGCACGCCCATGATCTCGCCGTCCTCCGAAGTGGCCGTGACCACCAGTTCCTTCGGGAAGGTCGCGCGCTCGATCACCAGCGAGTGGTAGCGGATCACGCTGAATTCCTGGGGCAGACCGAGGTAGACGCCCTGCCCGTCGGTCGTCAGCGTGCTGGCCTTGCCGTGCATCTGGCGCTGGGCCCGCACGATACGGCCGCCGAGTGCCGCACCTATGCTCTGGTGGCCCAGGCAGACCCCCAGGATGGGCAACCGGCCGATCAGCGCCTGGATCGCCGGCACGCAGACCCCGGCCTCAGCGGGCGAGCAAGGGCCGGGCGACAGCACCAGGTGGTCGGGCTTGAGCGCGGCGATCTGCTCGACCGTGATTTCGTCGTTGCGCACCACCCGGACGTCCTGGCCCAGCTCACCGAAGTACTGCACCAGGTTGAAGGTGAAGCTGTCGTAGTTGTCGATCATCAAGAGCATTTCAGAACCCCTCTTCGACAAGTTCGGCGGCCCGGATCAGCGCCCGCGCCTTGTGCTCGGTCTCGCGCCACTCCATCTCGGGGACGGAATCGGCCACCACGCCGGCCGCGGCCTGGACGTAGAGCGTGTTGTTCTGCACGATGCCGGTGCGGATCGCGATTGCCACGTCCATGTCGCCGGCAAAGCTGAGGTAGCCGCAGGCGCCGCCGTAAATGCCGCGCTTGACGGGCTCGAGCTCGTCGATCACCTCCATCGCCCGGATCTTGGGCGCGCCGGTCAAGGTGCCGGCCGGGAAGGTGGCGCGCAGCACATCCATGTTGCTGACGCCGTCCTTCAACAGCCCCTCGACGTTGCTGACGATGTGCATCACATGCGAGTAGCGCTCGACCGCGAAGGCCTCGGTCACCTTGACCGAGCCGGTCTTGGCGATGCGGCCGATGTCGTTGCGCGCCAGGTCGATCAGCATCAGGTGCTCGGCGCGCTCCTTCGGGTCGGCCAACAGGTCGAGCTCGGTGGCCTTGTCGTGCTCGGGCGAGGTGCCGCGCGGCCTTGTACCGGCCAGCGGGCGGATCGTGATCTTGTCGCCCTCGGGCGTGTGCTCGTGGCGCACCAGGATCTCGGGCGACGCGCCGACGATCTGGAAGTTGCCCATGTCGTAGAAGTACATATAGGGCGAGGGGTTGAGCGAGCGCAGCGCGCGGTACAGGCTCAAGGGGCTCTCGGTATAGCGCTTCTTCAGCCGCTGGCCGACCTGCACCTGCATCATGTCGCCGGCCGCGATGTACTCCTTGGCCTGCA
Organism: Burkholderiales bacterium; assembly: GCA_947453625.1. Taxonomy (GTDB): domain Bacteria; phylum Pseudomonadota; class Gammaproteobacteria; order Burkholderiales; family Burkholderiaceae_C; genus Pseudaquabacterium. The sequence goes on along the minus strand of CANGHK010000084.1, from coordinate 7,713 downwards.
GCACCGCGGCGATGTAGGCCGGCTTGTCGAACTCGCGCTCGACCGCGTACGACGGCCCGCGCTTGACCGGCGGCGCGGTGACCGAGTAGCGCAGCTTGTCGCCCAATTCGGTCAGCCGGCGCTTGGCCTTGAAATAGGCTTCGGGCTGGGCCGGGTCGGCGTAGACGATCAGGTAGAGCCGGCCCGACAGGTTGTCGATCACCGCCAGCTCCTCGGTCTGCAGCAGCAGGATGTCGGGCGTGTCGAGGCCACCGGGCTTGTGGGTGGTGGCCAGCTTGGGCTCCATGAAGCGCACCGCGTCGTAGCCGAAGTAGCCGGCCAGCCCGCCGCAAAAGCGCGGCAGGCCGGGCCGCAGCGCCACCTTGAAGCGCGCCTGGTAGGCCTCGATGAAATCGAGCGGATTGCCCAAGTCACGCTCGACCACCTCACCGTCGGTGACGATCTCGGTGACGCAGCCCGACGCGCTGGCCGTAGCCCGCAGCAAGGTGCGGGCAGGCAGGCCGATGAAGGAATAGCGGCCGAAGCGCTCACCGCCCACCACCGACTCCAGCAGGAAGCTGTGCCTGGCGCCGCCGGCCAGCTTCAGGTAGAGCGAGAGCGGGGTCTCGAGGTCGGCAAAGGCCTCGCTGAGCAAGGGAATGCGGTTGAAGCCCTGGGCCGCAAGGCTCTTGAATTCAAGTTCAGTGATCACGGGATGGCCACTCCTGGGGTCTGCAGCCGGCGTGGGTGGGCGCAGCGGGTACAGACGGTGCTGATGTTCAGCGTTGCGATGGGTGCCGGTGTGGCGCCCCATCCGGGGGACCGTGCGGCAAGCCCGGCGGCGGGGGCTTCACCCACCAGGCCGGACGGCCGACAGTAAATCAGGCCAAAGCAGGCAAGGGTCGCCAGGGCCAGGCTCCCCGGCCGATGGGGCCTGCGTTCGGGCCTGCGGTCTGGGCGGCGAGCGGATTGCGCGTGAAAACCATGCTTTCGAGTTTAGCAGCGCGGTTCGGCGCCGGGCCCGCGGCGCGCCGGCCAGTCCAGCCCCGCCAGTTGGTCCAGGCGCTGGATCACCGCATCGGGCTGCGCCTCGGTCACCGGCCGGCCATGGTTGTAGCCGTAACTCACCAGCACCACCGGGCAGCCGGCGGCGCGCGCCGCCTGGGCATCGTTGCTGGAGTCGCCGACCATCAAGGTGCGCGCCGGCTGGCTGCCCAGCGCCCGGCAAGTCTCCAGCAGCGGCAGCGGATCGGGCTTCTTGCGGGCAAACGCATCGCCGCCGAAAACATGGGTGAAGAAGCCGTCCAATCCCTTCGCGGCCAGCAGCGGACGGGCAAAAGCGGTCGGCTTGTTGGTCAGACAGGCCAGCGGCAAACCAGCGGCAGCCAGTTGCTGCAAGCCTTCGAGCACGCCGGGGTAGACGACCGAGAAGCTGCCGTTGATCGCCAGGTAATGCCGCTGGTAGGCCTGCCAGGCGCTGTCGTAGCGGCCGGGGTCGGCGCCGACCTGGACCAGCGTGCTGCGGATCAGGTGCTCGCTGCCCTTGCCGACGGTCAGCGAGATGAACCCGCGGTCGACTGGCGGCAAGTCCTGCTCGGCCAGCATGGCGTTGAGCGCGGCGTCGAAATCGCCGACCGTGTCGACCATCGTGCCGTCCAGGTCGACGATGGCAGCTTCGAAGGGGTGGTGGTGTGTCAGGTTCATGCCGCCGAATAATAGGGCAGCCTCCTCACCCTGAATGCCCTCACCCCGAGCCTCCCCATGCCCGCCAATGACTTGACCGACCTGACCGCGCACGCCCTGTCGCGCGAGATCCACGCCCGCCGCATCTCGTGCCGCGAGGTGATGCAGGCCTACCTGGCACGCATCCACCGCCTGAACCCGCAGCTCAACGCGATCGTCAACCTGGCGCCCGACGCCTCGCTGCTGGGCCAGTCCGACGCCTGCGACGCCGAACTGGCCCAGGGCCGGTCGCGCGGCTGGCTGCACGGCCTGCCGCAGGCGATCAAGGACACCGGGCATGCGCTGGGTTTCCCCAGCACGGTCGGCAGCCCGCTGCTCAAGGACGTGATGCCGACGCAGGACAGCCTGGTCACCGCACGCGCGAAAGCCGCCGGTGCGATCATCATCGGCAAGACCAACGTGCCCGAGCTGGCGCTGGGCTCACACACCTTCAACCCGCTGTTCGGCGCCACCGCCAACGCCTGGGACGCCAGCGTCAGCGCCGGCGGCAGCAGTGGCGGCGCGGCGGTAGCGCTGGCGCATCGCCTGCTGCCGGTGGCCGATGGCTCGGACTTCATGGGCTCGCTGCGCAACCCGGCGGCCTGGGGCCATGTCTTCGGCATGCGCCCCAGCCAGGGCCGGGTGCCGCTGTGGCCCGCCGCCGACGGCTGGGTGGCCCAGCTCGGCAGCGAAGGGCCGATGGCGCGCACGGTGCGTGATCTGGCGCTGCTGCTGGCCACCCAGGCTGGCCACGACCCGCGCGCGCCGCTGTCGATTGCGCAAGGCCCGCAAAGCTTCCTGGCCGAGGACGAAACGCCCTCGATGAAGGGCGTGCGCATCGGCTGGCTGGGCGACCTGGCAGGCCATCTGTCGATGGAAGACGGCCTGCTGCCGGTGCTGGACGGCGCGCTGCAGCGCTGTGCCTCAGAGGGTGCGCAGGTCGAGCCGACCGCGCTGGGCTTCGACACTGAGGCGCTGTGGGGCGCCTGGCTGGTCTGGCGGCGCGCGCTGGTGGCGCCCAAGGTGGCCGCGCTGCTGGCCAGGCCCGGCGCCAGCCGGGACCAGATCAAGCCCGAGGCGCTGTGGGAATACGACGCCGCCCAGGGCCTGGGCTTCACCGAATTCATGCAGGCCAGCGAGGTGCGCACGGCCTTCCACAACCATTTGCTGGGCCTGTTCGAGCGCTTCGACGTGCTGGCGCTGCCGGTGACGCAGGTCTGGCCCTTCGCGATGGCCCAGCGCTGGCCGCAGGCGATCGCCGGTCGCACCATGGACACCTACCACCGCTGGATGGAGAGCACGCTTTACGCCACCTTCGCCGGTCTGCCGGCGATCAGCCTGCCGGCAGGCTTCCATGCCAACGGCCGCTGGCCGGCGGGCTTGCAGCTGATCGGCAGGCCGCAGGGCGATGCCGCGCTGCTGCGTATCGCCGCGGCCTACGAGGCGATCTCGGGCGAATTGCTGGCGCGGCGGCCCGCCGAGCCAGCGCCGGCCGGCGCAAGCCAGCCCGGCTCACCGGCCTGAAGCCGCGATTCGACATGACAGGACAAACCATGCACCAGCTGTTGATCCGCAACGCAAGCGTCTTCGACGGCAGCGGCCAGCCCCCGACGGTGCAGGACGTGGCCATCAGCCATGGCCGCATCACCGCGGTCGGCCCCGCGCTGGCCGGATCGGCGCTCGAAGTGCTGGACGCCGAGGGCCTGGCGCTGATGCCGGGCATCATCGACAGCCACACCCACTTCGACGCCCAGATCACCTGGGACCCGCAGCTGCGGCCCTCGCCGGCGCTGGGCGTGACGACCGCGGTGATAGGCAACTGCGGCTTCACGATCGCCCCGTGCAAGCCGCGGGACCGCGAGATCACGATGCGCAACCTGACCCAGGTCGAGGGCATGTCGCTGGACGCGCTGCGCCAGGGCATCGCCTGGGGCTTCGAGACCTTCCCCGAGTACCTGGCGCAGCTGCGGCGTCAGGGCGCGGTGGTCAACGTCGCCGCCTACATCGGCCACAGCAGCGTGCGCACCTATGTGATGGGCGACGACGCGTCGACACGCGTGGCCAGCGACGCCGAGATCGCGCAGATGCAGGCCGTCGTGCGCGACGCGATGCAGGCTGGCGCGGTCGGCTTCGCCAGCAGCACCTCGCCCGCGCACAACGGCGAGGGCGGCCGGCCGATGCCGTCGCGACTGGCCGATGAGCGCGAGATGCAGGCGCTGGTGATGGCGATGGGCGAAGGCGGCGGCGGCGTCTTCATGCTGACCAAGGGCGGCCAGACGCCGGTGGCCTTCCTCGAATCGCTGGCCGCCGACAGCGCGCGCCCGGTGATGGTGGCCGCACTGCTGCACAACAGCACCAACCCGCAGGCGGTGTTCAAGGACCTCGACGCGATCAGCGCGGCCAATGGGCGCGGCCACAAGTTGATCGGCCAGGTCTCGTGCTGCCCGCTGACGATGGACTTCACGCTGCAGTCGGCCTACCCGGTCGAAGGGCTGCAGAGCTGGCAGCCCGCGCTCGGCCAGCAGGGCGAGGCGCTGATGGCGGTGCTGGCAAGCCGCGACTTTCGCGACGGCGTGCGCGCCGAACTGGCAGCGCCGGCGAGCTTCCGGCTGTTCAACGGCGAATGGGACAAGGTGCAGGTGGTGGAGACCGCCACCCCGGCCCAGGCCCACCATGAGCAGCGCAGCATCGCCGACATCGCCCGCGACGAAGGCCGTGACCCGCTGGACGTGATGCTCGACCTGGCGCTGGCCGAGCAGTTGCGCACCGTCTTCACCGCGCAACTGCTCAACTCGGACGATGCGGCGGTGGGCCGGATGCTCACCCACCCGCACAGCCTCGTCAGCCTGAGCGACGCCGGCGCGCACCTGACCTTCTTCAACGACGCCGGATTCGGCCTGCACCTGATGGGCCACTGGGCGCGCGACCTGGGCTTGATGACGCTGAGCGAAGCCGTGCGCAAGCTGACCCACCAGCCGGCGCAGATCTTCGGCCTGCCCGGGCGTGGCCTGATCCGCCCCGGCCATGCGGCCGACCTGCTGCTGTTCGATCCGGCCACCGTGGGCCGCGGCCCCAAGCGCCGGGTCTTCGACCTGCCCGGCGGCGCGGCCCGGCTGACGACCGACGCGGTCGGCGTGCACGGCGTCTGGGTCAACGGCCAGCGGGTGGCCGACAGCGCGGGGCTGCTGGAGGCCGCGCCGCTGGCCGGCGAACTGCTGACGCGCTTTTCGGCTTAGCCGCGCGGGGCCCGGCTCAAGCCAGCAGCGACTTGCGCAGCATCGCGTGCACGCCGCGGTGGGTGTTGACGGTCTGGGTGATGCGGAAATCCACCGCCAGGCTGCACAGCATGTAGGCGTCCTCGCGCGACAGACCGCCGCGCTCACCCAGCAAGGCGATCATGTCGCGCAGGGCGATCGCCAGGCATTGGTCCAGGCTGGGGTCCATCCCCATCGTGATCCAGTGGGTCGGTGTCTCGCCCCGCGGGTAGACCAGGGCCGGCGCGTCGGGCGCGCGCTTGTGCAGCACGAGCTGGAAGCGGCCCTGCAAGGCGGTCTCGATCGCGGTGGTGCAGACCTCACCGTCACCCTGGGCCGCATGGCCGTCGCCGCAGGAGAACAGCGCACCCGGCACATGCACCGGCAGGTGGAGCGAACTGCCCGGGCCGAGTTCCTTGTTGTCGAGGTTGCCGCCATGGGCGCGCGGCACGATGGTGCTGATGCGGCCCCAATGCGCCGGCGGCGCCACGCCCATCACGCCGAAGAAGGGGTGCAGCGGCAAGTCCAGGCCCCAGGGCATGCGCGCGGTCTGGCGCTCGGCGTCGAGCGGGATGTTGACCATGCGGTACCGGTCGAACTCGCCCGGCAGCGTGCCGGCCAGCGGCCGGATCATGTTGTAGCCCCAGTCCTGGCGCAGCCGCACGTCGAGGATGCGGACCTCGAGCGTGTCGCCCGGCTCGGCGCCCTCGACGTAGACCGGCCCGGTCAGGATATGGCCAGGCAGGCTGCGCGGGCTGCGGGCATGGATCTCGAGCAGTTCGGGCGGCACATGGAAGCCTGCCGGCGGCAGCGCATCCGGGCCGCCGCTGACCGTGTCGACCGTCAGCGTGTCGCCACTGGCGATGCGCAGCACCGGCGGGTAGTTGGCGTCGAACAGACCCCAGTGGCAGGTTTCGACGCTGGCGGCCAGGTGGTGCGCGCTCATGCTGCGCGGCCCGCGGTCGGCTTCGCACAAGGCGGCGCCAGCGCAGCGGGACGGACGGGCTGTCGGTTTGGGCGGCGGGGCATGGTGGGGTCCTGGGCAAGTGAGGAAGAGCGACAAACCCATGATGCCCGTCATCGCGTCCGCGCGCAGCGTCCATGGGCCAGACCGCGGCGGCCATGGCCAAGAAGACTTAAGCCCAGCGCGTCGGATGGGCTTCGGAGGCATCGCCGTGGTGCCCATGGCGGGAATCGGACCCGCGACCTCCCCCTTACCAAGGGGGTGCTCTACCACTGAGCCACATGGGCTTGTATGGAGCGGGATAAGAGACTCGAACTCTCGACCTATACCTTGGCAAGGTATCGCTCTACCAACTGAGCTAATCCCGCAGCGGCCGCCCAAAGCTGGACGGCAATTGCACTGAACCCACCGAACGAATCGGCCACCCGGCATACCCGATGAGTCGGTGCGCGCGTGTCGAAACTCCATCACGGTGGACAGATTTTCGAGGAGTACAGCTGGCCTGGAGGGGAATCGAACCACGCGAACCGCAGCTTTCAAACCTCTAAGCCAAGCCCAAAATCATAGCAGTCTTTTAGACCGGAAAGCGTGGCCGGCTCGGGAAAATTTCGCTCCAGGCTGCGCAAAGGCTTGCGGCCGCGAAGGCGGTGAACTCTCCAGCCAGCCAGCGCACGGTGGGAGGCGGTGGCGCGTGGCCAGAACCGCGTGCTGCGGGTGATGGCTCACGGCCGGCAATCCGGGTGGTCCCGCCGATGAGCGCGGCGGCCGCGCTATGCAAGTGCCCGCAGCCCCGCCTCCCAGGCCCTGAGTTGCTGACGCAGTCCAGCGAAGATGGTCTCGGCCTTGCGCTCAGGGTAGCCCGGCGGCAGTTGTGCCTGGACCGCCGTGATGGCCGACTCGACCCTCGCCACCAGCGCCTGCATCGCCTCCCAGACGCCCTCAGCACCGCTTCGCTGCGCGAGCCCCAGCCAATGCCGCGCGTCGATGCGCGCGAGTTCGCAGTGGACGTTCCTCGAGCGCACCGCCATCGCGAGCTTGGCCTGCTGCCACGCCACCTGGTTCGGTCCGCGGCCAATGACCGGCCAGACCGAGATGACGTCGTACAGCGGCGTCATCCGGTAGCCGCCACCGGGCAGCAGGAAGAGGGAGAAGTTCTTGGCGTGGCCGTCGGTGGCGGCCAGCAGCCAGAAGGCCAGTTGCGCGCAGTGGAAGTGGCGGATGTCGGCGGCCACGGGCTGACAGCGGGTGGCGGCTACCGCATTCCGTGGCAGCACGCATACAGCAAGAAGTTTCAAAGCCTGTAGCTACTGCGACGACTGGCCGCCACAAGGTGAAGGCCGAGAATTTCTTGCAATTGGATGAGCCCATTGCCAGCAGCGTGTGCATAGGCTGCGAAAACGCCTGCCCGCCAGAGGATGATGGTGGCTCTCAAGGCCACGAGGAATTCCTGACCGCGATGGTCGATCCGAATCACCCCGAGCACCTTGACCTCAAAGAATGGAAGTAACCTTCCAAAAACGGGTTGGCGCGCGGGGGACTAAACGATTGCGACGGGACGTTGCCTCAGCAAAATCTCGTACGGCACATCCCGGCCCAGATTTTGGGTGCCGAGATGAGTCACCGATCCGGGCTGGCCGATAACCTGGGCCGCTCTACCGTAACCCTCGCAATCCCGTACATGAGCCAGATTATCACCAACGGCAGAAGAAGGGTTTGCAGCAGGAAGACGACCATCAGCTTGACCACATGCTCCGTTGATTGCTCCAGCGCGATCCTCATCTCGTCATATCGGGC
>CANGHK010000083.1 GCA_947453625.1 Burkholderiales bacterium | reverse complement strand
GATGCTCTGCCCACCTTCGACCAGGCGAACCGCCTCTTGCTTGAACTCCAGCGTGTACCGCGCCCTCGGTGTCTTCTTCGTCATTTTCCGTTCTCCTTGCTTGAATTTAATCACTCAGCAAGGGATACGTTTTCTGAGGGCAAGGTCAGTAGTTCGCCGGTTCATCCCCACGCTCGTGGGGAACACTGGGCCTCGGCGCTGAGCGAATCCCACCACTGCGGTTCATCCCCACGCTCGTGGGGAACACAACGCCCACTCAATGCTCGTGGGGCTCGCCAGCGGTTCATCCCCACGCTCGTGGGGAACACCAGATGGCCTTGGCCCGGCACCACTGGCATGCCGGTTCATCCCCACGCTCGTGGGGAACACCCGGAGGTCGAGGTGGTGATCCACAACAGCCACGGTTCATCCCCACGCTCGTGGGGAACACTGGGCGGCGGACATGCCGTTGGCCGCCGAGGGCGGTTCATCCCCACGCTCGTGGGGAACACTCCAGCTTCGCGATGCGCTTGGCGTCGGTCATCGGTTCATCCCCACGCTCGTGGGGAACACCACAGCTCCACCAGGTCGATGCCATGCACCGACGGTTCATCCCCACGCTCGTGGGGAACACCGCAGCCGCTCGCCACGCGTCTGCTGGGCGGCCGGTTCATCCCCACGCTCGTGGGGAACACAGGTGTTAGCTGTCATAAATGCATACAGTTTCCGGTTCATCCCCACGCTCGTGGGGAACACGCCACCACGTTCATGCCGCGCAAGTGGTCCCACGGTTCATCCCCACGCTCGTGGGGAACACGGCCTGACGCCGAACGACTTGCTGTAGGCCAGCGGTTCATCCCCACGCTCGTGGGGAACACACCGTGACCACGACCGATTTGGGTTGGTTTAACGGTTCATCCCCACGCTCGTGGGGAACACACTTCCTGCAACCTGTTGAATATAAAAGAGAAAACAGGGCGCCGGAAATCTACCAAAAAATATGTACTGCGTTGAGTTGTTAAAGAGCATCGAGGTCGGTGGCCTCGGGATGGAAGCTGACAAGCTGAACACCATCAAAATCGGCAGGCATTCGCCGATTCTTGCCCAGTGTCTTGAAGTCGAATCCGGCCTCTGCCTGGCTTCGCCACATCATCACTGCGTTACCGTCATCCAGCCCCTCTTCGACTTGCATCCAGATGTGGTCGCGGACCTTGCGGCCGAAGTTGCCAACGTAAACCCCGGCACGCACCTCCAGCAACCACACAGCCAGCCGGCCGCGCAGCCGGGGCGGCGCGTTTTCAAGCACGATGACCAGCATCTCCGATATTCTCCGCGTTGGGCAAGGCCGGGCCTACCGCGTCTGCAGGTGCCTCGGGGCGGGGCACCTCCCCCGCGGCCAGGATGTCTTCGATGTCCGGGATGATTCGGTCCAGCAGTTTGCTCTGTCTGAAGATGTCGCGGCAGGCCAGGCGTACCGCCCGCTCGGGATTGCCCGCCGGTCTCGACGCCGCCACCTTGAAGGCAACCGGCACCACGGTATCGAACTTGTAGATGTCGGCGATGTCGTAGACGAACGACAGCGGTTTGCCCGTGTGGATGAAGCCTACCGCCGGCGCGTAGCCCGCCGCCAAAACCGCCGCCTCAGTCACGCCGTAGAGGCAGGACGTGGCGGCCGACAGACAGCGGTTGGGCAGATCGGCGGCGTCCCAGCTTTGGGCGTCATAGTCGCGTCCAGCCCAGGTCACGCCGAACTGCCTTGCCAGCGACTGGTAGGTCTGCCGCACCCGCACGCCCTCGATGCCGCGCAACTGCTCGACGCTGCGGCGCGCTGGCGGCTCTTCGCCAAACCGTATGGCGTACATCTTGCGGACAACCTTCAGCCGCAGGTTCTCATCCAAAGCCAATTTGGCCTGGTACAGCAGCCGGTCAGACCGCGCGCCGCCGGGTTGGCCAGCCGAGTACAGCCGCACCCCCGCTTCGCCCACCCACACCAGCAACGTACCCACCCGGGCGGCCAATGCTGCTGCGCTGTGCGACAGGCGGGTGCCCGGCTCCAGCATGATGCAGGCCACGCCGCCCACCGGGATATGGGTGCGGATGCCGGTGACATCGACCACGACGAAGGCGCCATCGCGGACATCGATCTCGCCGCGCTCGACAAAGACCACGGAAACCCGCTCCTTGATCGGGATCGGTTTGAGCGGTGGCAACAGGCCGCTCATGCCGGCACTTCACCGACCGCGAACGCGGCTTCAATTACGGAAACGGCCATCCTGCTGGCGGCGAACTTGCCACATCCGAACAGGTGCGAGCTGCTATGCAAGGGCAGTCTTCGGGCGTCTTTCACGGGTAATACTGATTCAGCCAAGGGGCCGGACCAGCAGTAGACCGCAGCCGAAAGCCTTGGCATGGCCCACGCCGCCGTACAGCGCCAAGCTCAATGCGTTGGCATCTACCACCCGCAACTGCCCGCTGAAGTCGATGGTGGAAAAACGCAGCTCGCCGTTCTTGCCGCGATGCTGTTCGTAGCCGTCAGCGCTGAACGTCTCGTCGTCGATGGCAATTCCCAGGCGCTGGCAGCGTGCCTGCAGCCACTGGCCGCAGGCGCGTTGAACCAGGTCGGGCAGCGCTGGCCGGTCTGGCGTCAGCCAATCGGTCCACCGTGCCAGTTGTCGCTCTTTGAGCAGCCTGGTTTTCTCCTGCATCACGACATCGTGCCTTGCGGCCTTGCCTGAGGCGTCTCGGGTGGTGACCACCGGGTTGGCGCGCAGTTCGAAAGCCAGGCGGTCGCCAATTGCCAAGCTGGGCGCGTAAGGCTTGCTTTGCACCTGCCAATGCGGTGAAGGTGCTGTCGGCTCGCGGTCGGACACCATGTAGAACCGAGGCAGGCCGTCCACGTCACGGCGGCGGAACTGGAAGCTGCGTGGCGTGCCTGCCGGGGCTGGCAGAAACCGCCATAACCATTGGTGTTCGAGATAGGCACCGCGTGTCCATTCATGCGCGGCGTCGCGCTCCTGGCCGGGGGTGGGTGTAATGAGGCTGAAGAACATGGTCAGTCGTCCTCGGCCAGCAGGGCCATGTGTTCGGTGCGGTCGCCAAACTGCCAACCCTGACGGCGTATCAAGCGGTCCTTGCGAGGTACGCTCAGGTGCGCTGCAACACCGGCGGACATGCCTTCCGGCCAGGATAGGCTGTGCAGCGTCGCAGGCGGCTCGGTGGCAGCCAAGTAGGCCGTCAAGGCAGGCAGTGCCGATTCGGCGTCCATGACTTTTGGCGCCAGCGGAGCAGCAGGCGGGCAACACTTGCGTCCCAGGTAGAGCACGAACCGTGGCTCGCGCAGAGCCTGGGCCAGGAAATTCAGCGCATGTGGGGCGGTATCGGTTGCCTGCACCGCGATCGCCCAAGCGGCGTTTTGCCGATAGTCGCGGGTCGACAAGATCGTATTGAGTTCGTGCTTGGGCAGGTTCAGCTCATCGCGCCGGGTGGCGTGGGGTCGGCCCTTCAGCGAAGTCCGGCCCGGCACTTGCGACGTGTGGTAGTCGCGCAGCAACTGACCGCTGTCTACCAGCCCGACCGCAAATCGGTAGCCGTCACGCAGTGCACCGTGGGCCACCTCATTCTCGCGCCGCAGGCCGAGTGCTGCACCCAGCAGGCCGACAAGCGTCGATGCTCCAGGTGCGTCGCGGGTGCCGCGGTATTCACCCACGGCCACATCGCCCCAGGCGGCCAACGTCCCCTGTAACTGAAAGACCAGGAATTGCATGGCCTACCCCTTGACGAAAGCCGCCACCTCGGCCAGCGAGCCTTCGGCTTTTTCGACGTCGAAGTGGCTGCGGCTGTCGGCACAAGCGCCGTAGACCTTGTCGAAGTTGTCGCAGCGCTTGGTCAGCGCGTCCACCGCCAGGGCTAGCATGTCACGGTCGCCATAAGGCTTGACGGGCTTCAGAAAGGCCTGGACCAGTGAGCGCGGTTGCTGGTTGCCCTTCTCGGCCAGCAGGTAACTGGCATGGGTGCGCGAGGCAAAGCTGTTCTGCATGCCGGTGGGCGAGACCTGCGTGATGGCGTGCAGCAGGGCTTCCAGCGCCTGCGCGGTCAGCGCCGCATCACCGCCCAAGTTGTCTTGCAGCAGTTCGCGGTTGATGCAGATATAGAGGTAGAACAGCCCGGCGCCGAAGCCTCGCTCGCCGATGTGGCCGGCACCTTTGTCTTCCAGTCCCAGGTTCAGGTCGTCCACGGCGCTGAAGAAGTCGTCCTCGACGGCAGATTTATGTACCGTGATGGCGTGTGCAACCTGAACGGCAGCTTCCATGTTGAAGGCCGGCGTATCGGCCAGCATGCGACCGAACATGGCGATGTCCACGGCCGCGCGGGGCTTGCGCAGCAGCTTGAGCTCATCAGCGTCCGGTGCGCGGTTGCCAGCCGCGCAGGACTTGGCAAGTGCATCGATGCTGGCCAGTTCTTCCGGGCTGAGATGAGCGAGCTGCTCGATGTGCAGATCGTCGTGGGTCTCGCTTTTCTTGTCGGCCTTGAGCTTGCCGAACTGGCCGGCGATATCACGTGCCCACTCCCGGGCCGGCTTGTCCTGGATACCGGCGCCGGTCAAGGTCTTGTACACCTCGACCCCTATCATCTTGGTGCGTGTGCCCAGGTTCTTGCCTACGGCGGCCTCGAACACGTCGGACGTGCGCCAAGCCCGCTTCAGGCTTTGAGAAGAGACGCGCAGTCGCAGCGCGTCGCCGACCAGCGCGGTCTTGGGACGCCCGGTGTCGTCGCGGTTCAGGTTGGACGGCGGGTAGGCGGTGAGAACATGCAGTTGAATAAAGCGTGACATGGTAGTTTTCCTGGTCAATGTTGGCGTGAAGGATTTCGGTACGGATCAGTTGCTGGCCTTGTCGGGCCAGTCGTAGGCGTAGGCCCATCGCTTTTTGACGGTGTCGCCCCAATTGACGACGTCAGTAGCCAGCGCAAACACATCTGCCTGGTGCTGCACCATCGGCAACGCACGGCGCAAGCCAACGAACAGGGCATCGATATCAGCGGATTCCAGCAAACGTTGGAAGCGCAACGGGCTCACGCGCGGCTTGTCACTCTCGCGTTGGCTCATTGCCACCGGCAAGGCAGGCCCGGCGTTTTGCTTGACATGGGCCAGCAGGCCGGCAGCGGCAGCCAGGTTGTCATCGCGCCAGCCGTCAACAGGCCAGCCTGCGGCCAGCAAGCGGCGGTGCAGGTGCTGGTAAGTGGGCAGCATCACCACGGCGGTGATGTCGGGCGCGCGCCTCAGCGCGGCGCGCCCACCCCGATCCTTGTCAAGGCCTTGCCACCAGCGCAACAGCAAGTCGCCCCAGACCTGGTCTTGACGGAAGTTGAGAGGGGTCATGCAATCTCCTTGGCTGGGCGTTTGGGGGTTTTGCGGGTAGGTTTGTTGGCGGGTTCGTCAACTGGCAAACCCAGCGCCTGACGCAGCTTGGGGCCGTGCAGATTGCGGCTCAGTTGCTTGTGGGCCAAGGCGATGCGGCGCGGGTTCTGGCGCTCGATGGCGCCAGCGCCGACAAAGGTCTGGTCGAACAAGCGCATCGCGCTGCGGATCAGCGTGGCATGCCAGGTCTGGCGGACGGCCAAGTCGGCGTGTACTGCGGCATTGCGTGCGGCTTCGATCAGCCCTTGGAGTTGGCGATAGAAAGGCGCCTCGGTGGTGCCCCAGAAGCTGGCATCCACATGGCCAAACTCCCCCCGCGCATCGGCGCTGAACCATGCGTCCTTGACGGCGCCGCGTAAATACGTGCTTGCAAGCTCGGCCGCGGCTAGCCAGCGGCCCACCTCGGCCTGCACGGCTTGACGGGTATCGCGGTCGCAATCGGCCAGGCCGTACAGCGGCACGGTGGATTCGTACCAGCAACGGGCTTTCATGTTGTCCATGTCGTAACCGAAAGCCCACAACCGCAAGTGGCCGCTGGTTTGCCGATGCGGCAACGACAGGGCGCGGTCAACGATCTGAGCGACGCGGGGGGATTTCTTGTCGCTTGATGCGTCAAACACCCAGCCCAGCCAGTGGCGGTAACCCAATCCGCCGGGTTGGGGGTGTATCGGCAGCCAACACTCCTTGGTCTCGTAGTAGGGCGATAGCGGGTGGCTCCAGGTGCCCTTGTAGTTGAGGCCATAGTTCTTGGTGGCGTAGCTGCTTATCAGGCGCTCAGAAGTTCGGCCGCAAGCATCGCAAGCGCCGGTTGTCGGCTTGTCGGTCTGCAGCCGGATGCGTCTGGGCATGGCCCAGTACGAGTGCGCGGGATGGACTTGCGCCTGAGCCAGTTCGCCCCTCTGGGTCTGCAACTGCGTGATCGGTCCCAGCCAAGGGAAGCTGCGCTGGGCGTCGGTTTGGTCCGCGTCGCCGCCCTGCGCCAAGAATGCGGGTCGGTCACGGACGTTCATCCACAAGTCGTGCCAAAGGTGGCCGCCCGCCGTCGCCAATACCAGGGTGGTCAGGGGCCCGCCGCCGCGCAGTCCGGTGCGATGCCCGGCGCCGCCAGCCGGCGCATTGGTCTGGAGCGTGAACAGCGCTATTGCGGCGCAGGCCGGGCAGAGCGCGTTGATTCGGGATCGTTTGACGAAGTGATCGGTGTTGTTCTTGACGGCGTTCTCACCAGGGGCTTCGATCAGCAAGGCACCGATGTCATTGACCGCCACGCCGTCGATGCCAAGACCAAAGTCTTGCATGAACCGCGGCCCATCGCCGTCCAGCTCGAATGCACCTTCTACAGGCTCGAACCATTGCCGCAACAGATCCATCGCCGGGGGGGAATTGAGCAGCCCGCGCCATTCAATGCTGTTTGCTATCGGCGTCGTGGTCTGCAGCAGTCCAATTGCGAACTGTGCCAGCGCACCGTTGAAGTCGGGCCTGTCGGCATCGAAGGCCTGCCACTGCGGCTCGGCCAGCCGGTCAGGGGTGATCCAGTGGCGCTGACCTTTGTCGTCGCGCACCGGCATCCAGGGATCGTGCAATAGGTTCATGCCTCGGGGTCCTCCTTCGTTTGTGGATCAAGGGCAGCGGCCTCCAGCAGTCGCAAACCCATGCGTGGCTCGTAACACCACGTCAGCTTACGCGCAGCCTGGCCTTTCCGCGGTGCGGCCAGCGCCTCGCCGATCCAGCCGTGTGCCGTCAAGGACAGCGGCAACAACACCGTCCAGCGGCCTTGCGCTGGCAACTCGGCCAGCGTGGAATTCAGCACCGCTTGTTGCTTGGCATCTCGGGCAGGCGCATTGGCGGCAATCAGCCGCTCGGCCATGCGCAGACTGCTGTAAGCCCAGCCATGGGTCCCATCCACCCAGGGGCGCAGCCGGCCGTCCACCCAGCGTGCCAGCGTCACCGTACTGCTAGCCTCGCCCAAGCGCGACGGCGTCTGTGCATCAGCCCACCAGTCGATGCCACCGCGCTGGTACCCCTGGTTCAGGCTCAGGCTATTCATTTGCGCCTGACCCAGGTTGGCAAATCCTTGGCCCATGGCGGCCATCGCATTGGCGTCCAGGCCTGGCGGGATCTCGGTGTCGACGCCGAACACGCCTTCAATCAGGCGGCGCGCATCGTCGGGCATGGTGAAGCCGCCGATCCCGTCAACGCCACGCAGCGCCCGGGCCGTCAACCAGAGCTGGCTGTGGTGGGCATACACCGCTGCACCTTTAGGGAAGGCGTCCTTGAACCAGCCAGGGCCGGGGGTGTCGGTCCACGGTGGCGTCAGCACCCACAGCCAGGGATCGCCGCGCTGGTCGGGTGTATCCGGGTCAGTCAGTGGCGTACCGTCGGGCATGCGGCGATGGCGGCGCAGCCGACCGGCGCGTTGGATGATGCGGTCGATCGGCGCCAAGTCCGTCACCAGCAGGTCGAAATCGACGTCCAGCGACTGCTCGACCACCTGGGTGGCGATCAGCAGCCGGCCGCCGCGCTGCTGGGCGGTGCTTTCCTTGCCAAAGCTGGCCAGCACGCGCTCTTCCATGTCCAGCCGATCGCGCAGCGCGAAACGTGCATGGAACAGCATCAAGTGCTCGGCCGGCAGTTGGCACTGGAACAGTTCGAACGCAGCCAGCGCATCGGCCACGGTGTTGCGTACCCAGCAGACGCAGTGTCCCGCCGCCAGGGCCTGACCGATTGCCACCGCCACCTCGGTCACATCGCTGCTGCTGCGCACCTTGACCTGGCGCTGCACATCCGGCCGAGTGGCGACCGCGGTCTCAACCATCGGCTCGGCGGCTTGGGCCGACCAGGAGGTCACGAGTGGGTAGCCGGCCTGGGCCGTTCGGGGTGCAGCAGCTTGAGCAGCGCCCTTGGCGAACGCATTGAGCAAGCTCTGTTTCATGCGCTGAGGCAGGGTCGCCGACAGCAGGATCGCGCTGCCACCGGCCCGCGCATGGAAGGTCAGCAGCACCTCAAGCACCCCCTGCATGTAAAGGTCGCAAGCATGCACTTCGTCGACCACCAGCACCTTGCGCACCAAGCCCAGCAGCCGCAGCGCCTGGTGCTTGCTGTGCAGAACCGCCAGCAGCGCCTGGTCGATGGTGCCCACCCCCGCGGGTGAAAGAAGCGCCCGTTTGTTGTGGTCTGCCAGCCAGGCGCTGCAGCGCGCGCTGGCGGTGTCATCTCGCTGCCGCGCATCGTGCTCCTCGGGCCCTGCCGGCAGGATGGTCGCTGCAAATTCCTCCACCAACCGCCGTTGACCGTGGGCCAACACCAGGCTGGCGGAGTCCGAGAACAGCCGGCCATAGGCCTGGGCGATGCGCCCGTACATCGCATTGGCAGTGGCCATGGTGGGCAGCGCGATGAAGAACCCGTCGGCGCACCCACCGGCCATCAGCCGGTGCGTCAACATCAGCGCCGCTTCAGTCTTACCCGCGCCGGTAACGTCCTCCAGCAGGTGAATTTGCGGCCCGTTGTGTAGCCTGGCTTCAGCAGCCCATTTCTGCAAGGGCGATGGCACGGAGATGTACGGAAACAGGGTGCCAAAGGCCATCGCCTTCGCGCTGGGCGGCGACATCACACCGCTGGCGTCAAGCGCCTGCGCCGCCTGGCGCCTCGCCCGCTGCCAGTAGTCGTTCAGGAGTTGGGGCTGATCCTGATACGGAAAGTACTGGGTATTCGATCCCAACCAATCGGCCAGCACTGCCAGGCCGGCCAGCCACCATGACAAATCGGCGCTCGCAGCCAGGAAAGCATGTGCGTCCAACACACTTACCGCATCAGCCAACTCGGCGCTGATGAACTGTTGGCGCATCGCGTCAACGAAGGCCAGTGCCGCCGCGCGGTCTTCCTGGACATCGAAGTGTTTGCCCCAGAAGTCGCCCTCGGTCGGCGGCTGTCCATGGTGGCCGGTGCAAGCTCTTGCCCAGAAGTCAAGGCCTTCCGCGAGGTCTTCTGATGCTGGACCGAACCAAGCCTGGTCAATCAGCCTGTCGCGCAGCACCCCGCTCCAGAACAGCATGCCCAGGCTGTCATGGCGCAGGGTGTAGGGTTTGGCTGGGTTGGGCAGGCGACCGCGCTGCCGCTCGAAAACATCAGGGCATTGGCCCTGAAATGATTCAGCAAATTTACCTAGGTCATGCAGCGTCAACCAGAAGCAGATCCAGGGTTCTATCAGGTCTTCAGGAAATCCTTGAAGTCGGGTAGCAAAGAGAGCGCGCACAGACGGTAAGCGCCGGAAGATCTCAACACCAACAGCGGCAACATCGAGACTATGGTGGAAGAGTAAGTGACACTGCGCTGAGGACACGCCGGGTTGCGCTTTCCCCCAGTATTTGCTGAACGTCATCACATCGCACTTCAGCATGCAATCACCATCCAGGTCAGTGCTTGGTCTCGGGCACGGGCACGGGTGAGGGTGAGGGTGCGCATCATCATCTCGATTTTGTAGAACCGTTCATTGCGATCCATCCATCCTCCCCGGCCGGTGGCTCATGGCGTGCGCTCATAAAACGAAATATGCGCAGGTTTATGAGTTTAACCTCGCAGCTTGGTGCGCCAGGCGTGCCGCCGGGCACGGGTTTTCACTGAGCCAGCGCCGCCTTGATCCAGGTGATCGCTTGGCCGCTCCTGACCTGGTCGCCGGTCACCGGCATCACGCGCCAGCCGGCCATCGCCGCGTGGGCGAACTTTTCGCAATCGTCGGCGATGCCCTGGCCTCGGGTGTGGCGGCCCCCCACATCGGGCCTGCTGACAGTTATCGACAAAGTGCCAGCGGCCGAATGTCGATCAGGAAATCTTCATGGATAGATGTAAACCCTAGGCATCAAGAGCCAGCAACCCCGCACCTGCCCCGACCAGCACGTCCACACCAGCGTGATGAAGTTCAAGGCGGTCGAGGCGCGTGACCTGGGAGCAAAGTCCGACAGGGGCCGGAGGTTCATCACCTCATGGCCGATCACCGTGATCAAGGGGCGAACATGAACGGTAAAGCCGGAAACAAGATCCACCGCATCGACTGGGTGCGGGTGCAGCGTGACTACGCCACAGGTAAATTTACCGACCGGGAGTTGGCGGCCAAGCACAACACCGCCCCCGAGGTGATCAGCCGGCGCCGGTGTGCCGGCCGTGTGAAGGATCCGGCAAGCTGGCCAGTCGATCTGCGCGCCGATGTGAAGCGGGCAACGGCTGCGCTGCTGATGCGCGATCAGGTTGCGAGCACGGTCACCAGCGGTTCCGAGGCCGAGTCGGTCCTGGCGGCGGCGCAGATGGCCAGGGATGTCATCCTGCAGCATCGCTCCGAGGCCAGGCGTGGCCGGGAAGTCACCTCGGCGCTGCTGGCCGAATTGGCCGACGTGACCCTCCACCGCGACGGCCTGGCCCAGCTCATCGAGCGCGCTTGCGTCGCCCTGAGTGAGGCCGAGGCCATGGCCCTGGTGGCCCAGGCGCGCGAGTTGGTGAAGCTGCACAACCGCATCGGCAGCGTGCAGAAGCTGGCCGAGACCGGCCACCGACTGGGACCGGATCGAGGTGGACTACCGCGCCGGCCTGCTGTCCACGCGCGAGATCGCCGGCCAGCAGGGCGTCGGCCACACCGCGATCAACAAGCGGGCCAGGGCTGGCGCCTGGGACCGCGACCTGTCGGCCAAGATCCACGCCAAGGCCGAGGTGCTGGTTTCCAGGCGCCAGGTTTTCACCCTGGTTTCCACGGCAGCGGCGGCCACCGAGCGCGAGGTGATCGAGGCCAATGCCGAGCGCATCGTCCAGGTGCGTGGCGAGCACCGCGCCGACATAACCCGCATGCGTGCCCTGGTGCTGCAACTGCTTGCCGAGTGCGAGGCCGAGTCGGGTGACCCTGGCCTGTTCGCCCAGCTCGGTGAGATGCTGCGCGCGCCCGACGACGCTGGCGCCGACCGCCTGAACGACGCCTACCGCAAGGCGATCTCGCTGCCCAGCCGCATCAAGTGCGTCAAGGAGTTGGCCGACACGCTCAAGGTGCTGGTGACGCTGGAGCGCGAGGGCTATGGCCTGGCCACCGACAGCGAAGCTGGCCGCGCGCAACCTTTTGCCGAGGCGCTGAACCCGTTCATCGGCCAGATGCACCAGGCCGACGGCAGCAAGTCGCCTACGGGCGCGGCATGGGCTTCAGAATGACGCTCGATTGTTCGTGCCGGGGGGCTTCGGCACGATCTCAATGGATTGAGCACAACCGGCGGTGCGAACGCAACACGCCCGAGACGTACACAACTCGCTGTTGCAGACTCGTAGCTGGTCATGCTGCATACATCGGCGGCAACTTCAGGTCGGCATCGACGTTCATCAGCACGCTGGCCAGCTCAAGCGTTCGCCACATGGCTTCCGGCATCTGGAGGATCGCCTCGGGCGTCCTGGCCTGCGCAATCCACGCCGCGAATTCGGCGTGCTGAGGCAAGGTCAGCAGGTGACGGTCCAGCATCTCGTCGAGCGTTTGCATTCGGTAAAGCACTCACTTTTTGCCGGCGGCGGGATGCCGGCTACTGCTGATGATGCCAGCGAGCCGGCGGCCGACCTGCCATTGTCGCTATGCCGCCGGTTGCGTTCGCCTGCATGAGGGGTGCCCAGTGCATCGCTAAAAAGCGCTGCCGGCGACGGCGACACGCTTCGCCATGCGCTGGACCATGGGCTTTGAACACAGGTGTCAGGCGGGGGAGGGCTTCCGCAGTCTCTGATCGCGATGCGGACGCCGGGGTCGGGGTGGGTGAGGATGCAGGGGCAGTGCGCCTGCTTGGTCATGCTGTGAAGTTGCTGGCTGACGATCAGCTTGACGTGGCGACCGTTGAAAAAGCCGGTGGCCTCGGCGTTGTGGCGGCCGACGTGCGACGAATCTGCCGGCGGCGCCCATGACACCGCCGGCCAGCAGTGCGGGGCGTCTCCGCCACGCCTTCCACGCCGGCCCATGATGCCCAACACGGCGGGTACGGGAGTGCCTAAAATTGAGGCATGTCTGAAGATGCTACTCTCACCCCGAGGCAGGCCAAGTTCGTCGCCGAGTTCCTGGTCACTGGCAATGGCACCCAGGCTGCTGTGGCTGCCGGATACAGCCTGGTCAGTGCCCGGGTGGGTGCGCACAGGCTGCTAACAAAGGCGGCCGTCAGGGCTGCGATTGAGGACCAGCAGGGGGTAGATGCCAGGCGGCTCCAGATCGACCGCCAGGACGTCATCCAAGGGCTTCTGGAGGCTGTCCAGATGGCTCGGGAGCAGCAGGAGCCGGCGGCCATGGTGTCGGCCTGGCGCGAGTTGGGCCGGCTGATGGGCTTCTATGCGCCGGAGCGGCGCTTGGTGGAGGTGTCGGCTGCCGCGGGCGCTGAGGGGGGCCGGTACGAGCGGATGTCTGATGCCGAACTGCAGAGGCTGGTGGCGGCTGCGGGGTGACGTTCGGGGAGTGCCGGTCGGCGGAGATCGCCGGCGGCGGCGCCTGCGGCCTGGCCTGAACTGGCGTGCCGAGCAGGCGCTTCAACTCGCGCTCAACGCGCGGGGCGTCGGTCGACGTGGACAGGCATGTGCTCCAGCGGCGACTGGTTGACGCCTTGTAGTTAAAGCTAAAAAGAGACAAATTTCTAATTGATATTTCATTAGAAATTTGTCCCCTTTTGGTGCCCGCCCTTTGCACGTCTTTCTTGGCCGCGCCCGCCGATGGCCAAAGGTCAGTATGCTGCGCTGCCAGCCAGGCCGGCTCCAGTGGTAGCACGCCCTTGACTCGATCCCAAGCTCGCTCCAGGCGGGTGCCGTCGATCAACTCCGGCCATGTGCGAAGCTCATCGACATCCAGGTCGATAGGAATGTTGGACAGAACATAGACCAGCTTGATCGTAGGGCTATGGATCAGCCGCAGGCGGTCGACAGATTGCACGCTCTCGCGTTCCCGGAACTGCTCCAGAACAGCCTGAACTCGATCATCGACGTGAACGACGGTGTCAACGCCTGCGGCCTCGCTGACTGCGCGGTACCCGCGGACCGCCGTCGTCCAGGTGCCCGTCAGCGTCAGGGGACTGGCGTCGTCATGGAACAGGGCAAGAGCGATTCCCTCAACAGTCGTGGCTGGCGGCTCATTCCTTCCCACGATGACAACGGCCGTGCAGTCCTTCCAAGCGTCGATTCCGCGGACTGCGCCGAAGTGCGCGAGCACTACATTCTTTGCCACCTTCGCGGGCAGTTTCAGCACTGGAGCTTGTGCCTTGCTGGCGTTGCCGGTGACGGCGCTCGGCCCCCCGAGTTCGACAGTTACGCACGTAACTCTATGATTTCATTGACCTGGGATTTGAAACGTGCCCCTACAACAGGCTGAGTTGTTGCGATTGACTGGGTGTTTTGACCTTCAGTGCCTTGAGTACCTCGCTGTGTTCGGCGGTCATTG
>CANGHK010000082.1 GCA_947453625.1 Burkholderiales bacterium | reverse complement strand
AGATGATCTCGAAGCCATTGGTCAGACGCACTTTGGCGACTTTCCGCAGCGCCGAGTTCGGCTTCTTTGGGGTGGTGGTGTAGACGCGAGTACAGACTCCGCGCCGCTGCGGGCAGTTCTGCATCGCAGGCGATTTGCTCTTGACGACTTCGACCTCACGGCCGTGGCGTACGAGCTGGTTGATGGTTGGCATAGGTAACTTGTTCCCGTTTGAAGTCACGTATCTTCGGCCAGCCGCCACACGGTGTTGTTGCCCTGAGCCCGACAGCGAAAACACAAACGGCGCCGTGCCTCGCCACAATGCGGGGCACGACGCCAGGCGCTTGCATCCTGACTGTTGGGCGCCCGAGCGATGCGGGCGTATGAACTGCCGAAAAGCCTTCCATTATATGCACCAACAACCGGGACAACAAGCAATCCCCTGCGCTCATGGCCATTAGATCTAATTTGGAACTGCTTTCGACTCGCCCTGGCGTGGTGATCGACACGAATGTCGTGCTCGACCTGTTCGTCTTCCACGACCCGCACGTGCAGCGGCTGCATCACCATCTGACGCGCCAGCAACTGCTGTGGTTGGCTACCGAGGCGATGATGGAAGAACTCGCCGATGTGCTGGTGCGGCCACTGATCGCGCGCGCCTGCCCCGACCCCGCGCTGGTCCTGGCCCAGGCCAGGGCGTGGTGCACGCTGGTGCCCGCGCCCGAGGCGCCTTTGACCGCGGCACTGGTTTGCGCCGACCCGGATGACCAGATCTTCATCGACCTGGCCTGGTGCTGGCCGGCCAACTGGCTGCTGACCCGCGACCGCGCCCTGCTCAATCTGGCAGCGCGCGCCCAAGCCCGTCGGGTGGGCATCATGACCCCGGCCCACTGGCCGGGCCTGGCAGACCCGCGCCCCGAGTCGGCTGCGCCCGGCGCCGCATAGAAAAAGGCGGCCGAAGCCGCCTTTTTTGTCCGCCGTCAACCCAGCCAGGTTGGCGGCTGGGTGGGCTTCAGACCCTGATGTCCGGCTTAGCCCAGGCCACAGAGGGCCTGGGCCTTCGCAGGCGCCAGTCCCTGCGCAGGCAGGGCCTGGCGTCCGGCTCAGTCCGCGAGGTTGTCCGGACGCACCGGCTCAGGACCGGCATCCACCGCCGCCATCTGCACGGCGGCCAATTCCTCGGCCTCCTGCAGCGCAATGGCACGGCGCTCGGTGTCATCCATCTCCTCCTTGACCTTGCGCGCCTGATGGTAAGCCATGCCGGTACCGGCCGGGATCAGGCGGCCGACGATGACGTTCTCCTTCAAGCCACGGAGCTCGTCGCGCTTGCCCATGATCGCCGCTTCCGTCAGCACCCGGGTGGTTTCCTGGAACGACGCCGCGGAGATGAAGGAGTCGGTCGAGAGCGAGGCCTTGGTGATGCCCAGCAGCACGTCGACATAGGTGGCTGGCAGCTTGCCTTCGCCACGCAGCCGGTCGTTGGTGTCGAACAGTTCCGAGCGTTCAACCTGCTCGCCCAGGATGTAGCTGCTGTCACCCGAATTGGAGATCTGAACGCGGCGCAGCATCTGGCGAACGATCACCTCGATGTGCTTGTCGTTGATCTTCACGCCCTGCAGACGGTAGACGTCCTGCACCTCGTCGACGATGTAGCGCGCCAGTTCCTCGACACCCAGCAGGCGCAGGATATCCTGCGGATCGGCCGACCCGTCGACGATCAACTCGCCCTTGTTGACGACCTGGCCTTCGTGCACCAGGATGTTCTTCTCCTTGGGCACCAGCTCTTCGTGCTTCTGGCCTTCGGGATCGGTGATCTCCAAGCGCACCTTGCCCTTGGTCTCCTTGCCGAAGGAGATCGTGCCAGTCTTCTCGGCCAGGATGCCGACATCCTTGGGCGAGCGGGCCTCGAACAGCTCGGCCACCCGCGGCAAACCGCCGGTGATGTCGCGTGTCTTCTGGCCTTCGACCGGGATCCGCGCCAGCACCTCGCCGGGGGCCAGGTCCAGGCCGTCGCGCACCTGGATCAGCGAGCCCACCGGGAAGCCTATCGTCACCGAGTGGTCGGTGCCGGGGATCTTCACTTCATGGCCTTGCGCGTCGAGCAGCTTGACCTGCGGCCGGATGACCTTGGCCACGCCGCGGCGCTTGCTGTCGATCACCACCAGCGTGGACAGGCCAGTGACCTCGTCCAGTTGCTTGGCGACCGTGACGCCTTCTTCGACGTTCTCGAAGCGGGCCTTGCCGGCGAACTCGGTGATGATCGGGCGCGTCAGCGGGTCCCAGTTGGCCAGCACCACGCCGGCCTTGAGCTGCTGGTCGGCGCGGATGTTGAGCGTGGCGCCGTATGGCACCTTGTGGCGCTCGCGCTCGCGCCCGTGCTGGTCGGAGATGATGATTTCGCCAGAGCGCGAGATCACCACCAGATCGCCCTTGCCGTTGGTCACGTAACGCATCGTCGGGTTGAAGCCGATGATGCCGTCCGACTTGGCTTCGACGCTGTTGGCCACTGCCGCACGCGAGGCTGCGCCGCCGATGTGGAAGGTGCGCATCGTCAGCTGGGTGCCGGGCTCGCCGATGGACTGCGCGGCAATCACGCCCACAGCCTCACCGGTGTTGACCAGACCACCGCGGCCCAGGTCGCGGCCGTAACAGCGGGCGCAGATGCCGAAGCGCGTCGCGCAGGTCAAGGGCGTGCGGACCTTGACCTCGTCGACACCCGCAGCTTCCAGGATGTCGAGCGCGTCTTCGTCGAGCATGGTGCCGGCCGGCAGCAGCAGTTCCTGCGTCTCCGGGTGCATCACCTCGACCGCGGCGACACGGCCCAGGATGCGGTCGCGCAGCGATTCGATCACCTCGCCGCCTTCGACCAGCGCCCGGGTGTTGAAGCCGTTGTCGGTGCCGCAATCGACTTCGGTGACCACCAAGTCCTGCGTCACGTCGACCAGGCGGCGAGTCAGGTAACCCGAGTTCGCCGTCTTCAGCGCCGTGTCCGCCAGACCCTTTCGGGCGCCGTGGGTGGAGATGAAGTACTGCAGAACGTTCAAGCCCTCGCGGAAGTTCGCCGTGATCGGGGTCTCGATGATCGAGCCATCGGGCTTGGCCATCAGGCCGCGCATGCCGGCGAGCTGACGGATCTGTGCGGCGGAACCGCGCGCACCCGAGTCAGCCATCATGTAGATCGAGTTGAACGACTCCTGGTCCACTTCATTGCCATGGCGGTCTATGGTCTTCTGCTTGGACAGCTGGCTCATCATGACCTTACCGACCTCGTCACCGGTCTTGCCCCAGATGTCGACCACCTTGTTGTAGCGCTCACCGGCAGTCACCAGGCCCGAGACATACTGCTGCTCGATTTCCTTGACCTCTTTTTCGGCGCGCTCGATCAGGCTCTGCTTCTGCGGCGGCACCAGCATGTCGTCGATCGCGATCGAGATGCCGGCGCGCGTGGCCAGCCGGAAGCCGGCTTGCAGCAGCTTGTCGGCCAGCACCACGGTTTCCTTCAGGCCGCACTTGCGGAAGCTGGTGTTGATCAGGCGCGAGATTTCCTTCTTCTTCAGCGCCTTGTTGATGTTGGTGAACGCCAGGCCCTTGGGCAGGATTTCACTCAACAGCGCGCGGCCGACGGTGGTGTCGACCAGCTTGGTCTCGGCGATGAAGCCGTCGTCACCGTCCTTGACCCACTCGGTCAGGCGCACCGAGATCTTGGCAGTGATCTCGACCGCCTTGTTGTCCAGCGCGCGCTGCACTTCGACGATGTCGGAGAAGATCATGCCTTCGCCCTTGCCGTTGATGCGCTCGCGGGTGGCGTAGTACAGGCCCAGCACCACGTCTTGCGACGGCACGATCGACGGTTCACCCGAAGCCGGGAACAGCACGTTGTTGGAGGCCAGCATCAGCGTGCGGGCCTCCATCTGCGCTTCGATAGACAGCGGGATGTGAACGGCCATCTGGTCGCCGTCGAAGTCGGCGTTGAAAGCCGAGCAGACCAGCGGGTGCAGCTGGATTGCCTTGCCTTCGATCAACACCGGCTCGAAGGCCTGGATGCCCAGGCGGTGCAGCGTCGGTGCGCGGTTCAGCAGCACCGGGTGCTCCTTGATGACTTCCTCGAGGATGTCCCAGACCACCGGCGTGCCGGATTCGACTTCCTTCTTCGCCGCCTTGATCGTGGTGGCGATGCCCATCGCCTCCAGGCGCGAGAAGATGAAGGGCTTGAACAGTTCGAGCGCCATCAGCTTGGGCAGACCGCACTGGTGCAGCTTGAGCGTCGGGCCGACCACGATGACCGAACGGCCCGAGTAGTCGACGCGCTTGCCCAGCAAGTTCTGGCGGAAGCGGCCGCCCTTGCCCTTGATCATGTCGGCCAGCGACTTGAGCGCGCGCTTGTTGGCGCCGGTCATCGCCTTGCCGCGACGGCCGTTGTCCAGCAGCGAGTCGACCGCTTCCTGCAGCATGCGCTTCTCGTTGCGCACGATGATCTCGGGCGCCTTCAACTCCAAGAGCCTTGCCAACCTGTTATTGCGGTTGATGACGCGGCGGTACAGGTCGTTCAGGTCGGAGGTCGCGAAGCGGCCGCCGTCCAACGGGACCAGCGGGCGCAGGTCGGGCGGCAGCACCGGCAGGACGGTCATGACCATCCACTCGGGCTTCATGCCGCTCTTCTTGAAGGCTTCCATCACCTTCAGGCGCTTGCTGTTCTTCTTGACCTTGAGCTCGCTGCCGGTCATGTCGCCACGCAGGCGCTCGATCTCGACGTCGAGGTCCATGTCGGCCAGCAACTTCTGCACGCCTTCGGCACCCATCAGCGCGACGAACTCATCACCGAATTCAGCGCGCTTGGCGTCGTAGTCTTCCTCGGTCATGATGCTGAATTTCTTCAGCGGGGTCATGCCCGAATCGACCACCACATAGGCTTCGAAGTACAGCACGCGCTCGATGTCGCGCAGCGTCATGTCCAGCACCAGGCCCAGCCGCGACGGCAGCGACTTCAGGAACCAGATGTGGGCGCAGGGCGCGGCCAGGTCGATGTGACCCATGCGGTCGCGACGCACCTTGGTCTGCGTCACTTCGACGCCGCACTTCTCGCAGATCACGCCGCGGTGCTTGAGACGCTTGTACTTGCCGCACAGGCACTCGTAGTCCTTGATCGGGCCGAAGATCTTGGCGCAGAACAGGCCATCACGCTCGGGCTTGAAGGTCCGGTAGTTGATGGTCTCGGGCTTCTTCACCTCGCCGAACGACCACGAGCGAATCTTTTCCGGCGATGCAATGCCGATCTTGATCGCGTCGAAATGTTCGTCGGGCGTGAATTGCCGGAACAGGTCCAGTAAACCTTTCATATCTCTCTCCTGTGCCTGTTTCAGTTGCGCTCGAGTTCCATGTCTATGCCCAAGGAGCGAATCTCCTTGACCAGGACATTGAACGATTCCGGCATGCCGGCTTCGATCGCATGTTCTCCCTTGACGATGCTCTCGTAGACCTTGGTGCGTCCGTTCACATCGTCTGACTTGACCGTCAGCATTTCCTGCAGGATGTAGGCCGCGCCGTAGGCTTCCAGCGCCCAGACCTCCATCTCGCCGAAACGCTGGCCGCCGAACTGCGCCTTGCCGCCCAGCGGCTGCTGGGTGACCAGGCTGTACGGGCCGGTCGAGCGGGCGTGCATCTTGTCATCCACCAAGTGGTGGAGCTTGAGCACGTGCATATAGCCCACGGTGGTCGCCCGCTCGAAGGGCTCGCCGGTGCGGCCGTCGCACAGCTGGGCCTGGGTGCGGGTGATCGTCAACCCCTTCTTGGCGGCGATGTCGTCCGGGTAGGCCAGCTTGAGCATGGCGCGGATCTCGGACTCCTTGGCACCGTCGAACACCGGGGTGGCGAAGGGCACGCCCTTCTTCAACTCGCTGGCCATCTCGACGATCTCGTCGTCGCTCAACTCGTCGATGCTCTCGGTCTTGCCGCCCGACTGGTTGTACAGCTCATCGAAGAACTTGCGCAGTTCGGCCACCCTGGCCTCACCTTGCAGCATGTCGCCGATGCGCTGGCCTATGCCCATGCCGGCCCAGCCCAGGTGGACTTCCAGCACCTGGCCGACGTTCATCCGCGAAGGCACGCCCAGCGGGTTGAGCACGATGTCGGCGGGCGTGCCGTCGGCCATGTAGGGCATGTCCTCGACCGGAACGATCTTGGAGACCACTCCCTTGTTGCCGTGACGGCCGGCCATCTTGTCGCCAGGTTGCAGGCGGCGCTTGACGGCCAGGTAGACCTTGACCATCTTCAGCACGCCGGCCGGCAGCTCGTCGCCCTGCGTCAGCTTCTTGCGCTTCTCTTCGAAGGCCAGGTCGAAGCTGTGGCGAGTCTGCTCGAGCGAGTTCTTGATCGACTCGAGCTGGTTCGCCACCTCGTCCTCGGACGGCCGGATGTCGAACCAGTGGTATTTCTCCACCGAAGCCAGGTAGGACTTGTCGATCACCGTGCCCTTGGCGATCTTCTGCGGACCGCCGTTGGCGCTCTTGCCGACCAGGATCTTCTCGATCCGGTCGAAGGCGTCGGCCTCGACGATGCGCAGCTGGTCGTTCAGGTCGAGGCGGAAGCGCTTGAGCTCGTCGTCGATGATCTGCTGGGCGCGCTTGTCGCGCACGATGCCCTCGCGGGTGAACACCTGCACGTCGATGACCGTGCCGTTGGTGCCCTGGTCGACGCGCAGCGAGGTGTCCTTCACGTCGGACGCCTTCTCGCCGAAGATCGCGCGCAGCAGCTTCTCTTCCGGCGTCAGCGTGGTCTCGCCCTTGGGCGTGACCTTGCCGACCAGCACGTCGCCAGGCGTCACTTCAGCGCCGACGTAGACGATGCCCGACTCGTCCAGGCGCGCCAGTTGCTGCTCGCTCAGGTTCGGGATGTCGCGGGTGATTTCTTCGGAGCCCAGCTTGGTGTCGCGCGCCATCACCACCAGTTCCTCGATGTGGATCGAGGTGTAGCGGTCTTCGGCGACGACGCGTTCGGAGATCAGGATCGAGTCTTCGAAGTTGTAGCCGTTCCAGGGCATGAAGGCGACCAGCATGTTCTGGCCCAGGGCCAGTTCACCCAGGTCGGTCGAGGCACCGTCGGCCACCACGTCGCCGGCGGCGACATGGTCACCGCGGCGCACGATCGCGCGCTGGTGGATGTTGGTGTTCTGGTTGGAACGCTGGTACTTGATCAGGTTGTAGATGTCGACGCCGACCTCGCCCGCGACGGTCTCCGCGTCATTGACGCGGATCACGATGCGGTTGGTGTCGACATAGTCCACGATGCCGCCGCGGCGCGAGGTCACGACGGTGCCCGAGTCGACCGCAGCAACGCGCTCGACGCCGGTGCCGACCAGCGCCTTTTCCGGGCGCAGCACCGGCACGGCCTGGCGCTGCATGTTGGCGCCCATCAGCGCCCGGTTCGCATCGTCATGCTCCAGGAAGGGCACGAGCGAAGCCGCCACCGAGACGATCTGCGCCGGCGCCACATCCATGTACTGGATGCGCTCGGGCTGGGTCAGCACCGACTCGCCGGCTTCCCGCGCCGAGACCAGCTCGTCGGTCAGCGTGCCGTCGTCGCTCAGCGAGGCGTTGGCCTGGGCGATGACGTACTTGCCTTCCTCAATCGCCGACAGGTAGTCGATCTGGTCGGTGACCTTGCTCTCGTTGACCCGGCGGTACGGCGTCTCGAGGAATCCGTATTCGTTCAGTCGGGCGTAGAGCGCCAGCGAGTTGATCAGGCCGATGTTCGGGCCTTCCGGGGTCTCGATCGGGCAGACGCGGCCGTAGTGGGTCGGGTGCACGTCGCGCACCTCGAAGCCGGCGCGTTCACGCGTCAGGCCGCCCGGGCCGAGGGCCGAGACACGCCGCTTGTGCGTGATCTCGGACAGCGGGTTGGTCTGGTCCATGAACTGCGACAGCTGCGAGGCACCAAAGAACTCCTTCAACGCCGCCGAGATCGGCTTGGAGTTGATCAGATCATGCGGCATCAGCGCGTCGGTCTCGGCCTGGCCGAGGCGTTCCTTCACGGCCTTCTCGATCCGGGCCAGGCCGCTGCGGTACTGGTTCTCGGCCAGTTCGCCGACGCAACGCACGCGCCGGTTGCCCAGGTGGTCGATGTCGTCGACTTCGCCTCGGCCGTTGCGCAGTTCGACGAGGATCTTGACGACGTCGAGGATGTCCTCGTTGTTCAGCGTCATCGCGCCTTCGGGCACGTCACGCCCGACCCGGGCGTTGAACTTCATGCGGCCGACGCGCGACAGGTCGTAGGTGTCTTCGTTGTAGAACAAGCGGCCGAACAGCGCCTGCACGGCGTCTTCGGTCGGCGGCTCGCCGGGGCGCATCATGCGGTAGATCGCCACCCGGGCGGCCAGTTCGTCGGCGGTCTCGTCAGCGGCCAGCGTCTGGCTGATGTAGGCGCCCTGGTCGAGCTCGTTGGTGAACAGGCACTGGATTTCCTTGACGCCTGCGGCGCGCAATTTCTTCAGCAGCAGGTCGGTCAGTTCTTCGTTGGCCTTGGCGATGATCTCGCCGGTGTCGGCGTCCACCATGTTGCGGGCGATGATGCGGCCGACGACATAGTCCTCGGGCACCGAGACGAACTGGGTGCCGTTGGTATCGAGCGCGCGCACATGGCGGGCGGTGATGCGCTTGTCCTTCTCGACGACGACCTTGCCGTCCTTGTCGGTGATGTCGAAGCGTGCCACTTCGCCCTTCAGGCGGTCGGGAACGAATTCCATCTGCGCGCCGACGTCCATCAGCCGGAAGCTGTCGAAGTCGAAGAAGTTGGCGAGGATGGCTTCGTTGTTCAGGCCGATGGCCTTCAACAGGATCGTCACCGGCATCTTCCGGCGGCGGTCGACCCGGAAGTACAGGATGTCCTTGGGGTCGAACTCGAAGTCCAGCCATGAACCACGGTAGGGAATGATCCGGGCCGAAAACAACAGCTTGCCCGAGCTGTGCGTCTTGCCCTTGTCGTGTTCGAAGAACACGCCGGGCGAGCGGTGCAACTGCGAGACGATCACACGCTCGGTGCCGTTGACGATGAACGAGCCGTAGTCGGTCATCAAGGGCACTTCGCCCATGTAGACCTCTTGCTCCTTGATCTCCTTGACCACCTTGGCCGGCGACGACTCGCGGTCATAGATGATCATCTGCAGCTTGGCGCGCACGGCCGCCGCGAAGGTCAGACCGCGCTGCTGGCATTCCCGCACGTCGAACGGCGGTTTCGCGATGTTGTACTCAATGAACTTCATCTCGACCATGTTGTTGTGCGACACGATCGGGAAGGCCGAGAGAAACGCCGCCTGCAGGCCTTCGGCCTTGCGCTTGGACGGCGGCAGGTCTTTTTGCAGGAAGGCGACATAGGCCTCGCGCTGCATGGTCAGGAGGTAGGGAACGTTCAAGACGTTCGCGCGCTTGCCGAAACTCTTGCGAATTCGCTTGCGCTCGGTATAGCTGTAGGGGGTTGCTTGCGCCATGGATACTCCGTTTCGATGACATCAACCAGGGCCCGGGTCGATGTCTCGGCGGCGACTGGCACCGGGTGCGCGTCGTCGCTCAGCAGGTGAGGGGGACGGCCCGAAGCTTGGTGGCTGGCCACTACCAGCCGCTGGCGGACAACCCCGGCGTTGCACCGGAGTCCGACCAAACTGGTTCTCTGCAGTCGGTTCAGAGAACACTTGAGAAAGCCCTACAGAATAACCCGGATGGCGTTCTCAAGTGGTCTCCAGGGCCTAAGCCCTGAATTGCAAAAGGCTGGCAGGCCCCGAAAGCACCTGCCAGCCCCGCAAAAACGCAGGATTACTTGATCTCTGCCTTGGCGCCAGCGTCGAGCAGCTTCTTGAGCGCTGCTTCGGCATCGGCCTTCGGAATCGCTTCCTTGACAGCCTTCGGAGCGCCGTCGACCAGGTCCTTGGCTTCCTTCAGGCCGAGGCCGGTCAGTTCGCGCACGGCCTTGATGACCTGCACCTTCTGGGCGCCGGCTTCGAGCAGCATGACGTTGAACTCGGTCTTCTCTTCGACCACGGCGGCGGCGGCACCGCCACCTGCAGCCGGAGCGGCCATGGAAGCGGCGGACACGCCGAACTTCTCTTCGATGGCCTTGACCAGGTCGTTGAGTTCCATCACGGACATGCTGTCCATGGCGGTCAGGAATGCGTCTTTATCGAATGCCATTTGGGTTTCTCGATTCAAAAGAGTGGTTGGGGTGTTGATGCTGGCGCGCGATCAGGCGGCAGCGGGCGCTTCTGGCGCCTCGGCAGCCGGTGCGGCGTCGGCGGCGGCAGCCACTTCTTCCACCACCGGTGCATCCGCGGGTGCGTTCTTCTCGGCCAGGGCCGCCAGCACGGCTGCAAATCGCTGGATCGGCGACTTGAGCAGGCCTGCGATCTGGGAGATCAGCACTTCACGGCTCGGGATCGCCGCCAGGGCCTTGACCCCGTTGGCATCCAGCGACTTGCCGGCGTACGCACCCCCGATGATGACCAGCTTGTCGTTGCCCTTGGCAAAGTCGGCGATGACTTTGGCCGCGGCGACCGCGTCTTCGGAAAATCCGTAGATCAGCGGGCCAGACATGCTCTCCGATGCCACCTCGAACGGCGTTCCCGCCACGGCACGGCGAGCCAGTGTGTTCTTCAGCACATGAAGATACACACCCTTCTCGCGCGCTTCGCGGCGCAACTTGTTCAGGTGTTCAACGGTGAGGCCACGGTACTCGGCCAACGCGAGGGTCTGGGACTTGGCGGCTTGCGCCGACACGTCCGCGACCACGGCTGCCTTCTCGTTGCGATTGAGACTCAAAGGTCTGCTCCTCACAAAATCGCGCCTTCGGGCCGGCACGGCACTCGGCCGTGTCAACCCTCAGGCGCACCGGGGTTGCAGCGACCAAACCCTCTGGCATCCGGCACCCCGGGGTTTGCACCCCGGAACCGACTCCTTCAGGCGGGACCGCCATCTGCGCTGGCCGACCTACCACCGTCTTGCGACGGCGCTCGATCGATTAAGAGGCGTCAAGCCTCGCCAGCGGTCTTGGATGGCCCACCACCGGCTTGCACCGGTGGCGGCCCACCAAACTCTTCAAGCGTTCGCGCTAGACCGGCGCGGGCGCTCTCAATGCTTCAGGCGCCGGGCGCCATCGACTGCATGTCGACGCGAACACCCACACCCATGGTCGACGACACCGCCAGCTTGCGCAGGTAGACACCCTTGCTCGACGCCGGCTTGGCCTTGCTCAGCGCGTCCAGCAGCGCGGCCAGGTTGCCCTTGAGCTTGTCGTTGTCGAACGAGCGGCGGCCGATGGTGCCGTGGATGATGCCGCCCTTGTCGACCCGGAACTGCACCTGGCCGGCCTTGGCGTTGCGCACCGCTTGCGCCACGTCGGGCGTCACGGTGCCGACCTTCGGATTGGGCATCAGGCCGCGCGGGCCCAGGATCTGGCCCAGCGTACCGACCACGCGCATCGTGTCGGGCGAAGCGATCACGACGTCGAAGTCCAGCTTGCCGGCCTTGATGTCGGCGGCCAGGTCATCCATGCCGACGATGTCGGCGCCAGCAGCGCGCGCTTCGTCAGCCTTGGCGCCCTGGGCGAACACCGCCACGCGCTTGGTCTTGCCCGTGCCGTTGGGCAACACGACGGCGCCGCGAACGACCTGGTCCGACTTCTTGGCGTCGATGCCGAGTTGCACCGCGACGTCTATCGATTCGTCAAACTTGGCGAGGGCGAAATCCTTGACGAGTGCGATCGCATCATCGAAGGCATAGAGCTTGAGCGAGTCGACCTTGCCGACGGCCGTCTTCTGGCGCTTGGTGAGCTTGGACATGTCAGACCCCTTCCACCGTGATGCCCATCGAACGGGCGGAACCTGCAATCGTGCGCACTGCGGCATCCATGTCGGCGCCGGTCAGGTCCTTGATCTTGATCTTGGCGATCTCTTCCAGCTGTTCGCGGGTGATCTTGCCGACCTTCTCCAGGTGCGGGCGGCCCGAACCCTTGTCGATCTTGACGGCCTTCTTCAGCAACACGCTGGCAGGCGGCGACTTCAGGATGAAGGTGAAGGACTTGTCGGCGTAGGCGGTGATCACCACCGGCAGCTTCAGACCGGGCTCGATACCCTGGGTCTGGGCGTTGAACGCCTTGCAGAACTCCATGATGTTGAGACCGCGCTGGCCGAGCGCCGGGCCGATCGGGGGCGAAGGATTGGCCTTGCCCGCGGGAACTTGCAGCTTGATAAAGCCGACGATTTTCTTTGCCATGAAAGGCTCCTCGAGTTCAATCGCTGCGAAGGTCAGACCTTCAAACAGCTCCTCGTCATTGCGACCCGCTTGCTGATTCGGCAGGTGGCGCCGGGCCGCGCCACATCACCTGCCGATGGAAACTAAGACTTTGTCTTCGGCGATGCGCCCGTCAGACTTTGCCTGCGGGCCTTCGACGAAGTTTGACGAGCTTCGCTCGTCAAACCTTCTCAACCTGCGCGAAGTCGAGTTCGACGCCGGTGGCACGCCCGAAGATCGTGACCGAGACCTTGACCTTGGACTTCTCGTAATTGACGTCCTCGACCGCACCGTTGAAGTCGGTGAACGGGCCTTCCTTGACCCGGACCAACTCACCCACCACCCATTCGACCTTGGGCCGCGGCTTTTCCAGACCTTCCTGCATCTGGTTGACGATTTTCATCACCTCGGCTTCGGAAATCGGCGCCGGACGGTTCTTGGCGCCACCAACGAAGCCGGTGACCTTGCTGGTGTGCTTGACCAGGTGCCAGGACTCGTCGTCCATCAACATCTCGACCAGCACATAACCTGGGAAGAAGCGGCGCTCGGTGACCGACTTCTTGCCGTTCTTGAGCTCGATCACTTCTTCAGTCGGCACCAGAATGCGGCCGAACTTGTCGTGCATGCCGGCACGCTCTATGCGCTCGCGGATGTTGCGCTCGACCGCTTTTTCCATGCCCGAATAGGCATGCACCACGTACCAACGCAGATTCGAGACGGGCGCGGCAGGTGGCAGCGCCTGGGCCGCAACTTCGGGTATCAATTCGCTCATGGCTTACCTTTTCAGCGCTTCCAGCCCAGGATCAGGTCGTAAAGCACCCATTCCAGCGTCTTGTCGGTCAGGAACAGGAACAGCGCCATCACGATGACGAAAGCGAACACATAGCCCGTCATCTGCATCGCCTCCTTGCGGGCAGGCCAGACGACCTTCCTGGTTTCGCGCACCGAGTCGCGGCCGAAAGCGATCAACTGCTTGCCCGACTCGGAGGTGAAGAACATGGCCACCGCGCCCGCCAGCAGCACCAGCAGTGCCAGCACGCGCAACCAGAGGTCTTGCTTGCCCAGCAGGTAGTAGGCGACCACGCCCGCCACCAGCAGCGCCGCAGCAGCGACCAGCTTGGCCCGGTCTGCGCCTGTTGAAACCGTCTCGACTTGAGTGTTGCTTGCCATGTCTTTCGTTTCTCACGCCCGAGGAGAACCCTCGAAAACAAGGGCTTGCGCCAGGCAAGCCCAACAGCAGCAACGGCCCGCCGGGCTGTTCAAAGCCTGCGGGCCGAGCCGGGTCGGGCTTGGTTGGATGCAAATCGCGTCCAGATGGTGCCGCGAATCGCTTTCAGTATGGTCCGTGCCTGGCAGGGGCAGAGGGAATCGAACCCCCAACCTTCGGTTTTGGAGACCGACGCTCTGCCAATTGAGCTATGCCCCTGCTGCTCGAACCTGTTTGACCCGTTCTTCAGGCGATGATCTTGGCCACCACGCCGGCACCAACCGTCCGTCCGCCTTCACGGATGGCGAAGCGCAGTCCTTCTTCCATCGCGATCGGCGCGATCAGCTTGACCGTTATGCTGACGTTGTCGCCAGGCATGACCATTTCCTTGTCCTTGGGCAGTTCGACCGCGCCAGTCACGTCCGTCGTGCGGAAGTAGAATTGGGGACGGTAGTTGTTGAAGAACGGCGTGTGGCGGCCGCCCTCTTCCTTGCTCAGCACGTAGATCTCGGCCGTGAAGTGGGTGTGCGGCTTGACGCTGTTGGGCTTGCACAGCACCTGGCCGCGCTCGACATCTTCCCGCTTGGTGCCGCGCAACAGGATGCCGACGTTGTCGCCCGCCATGCCCTGGTCGAGCAGCTTGCGGAACATCTCGACGCCGGTGCAGGTGGTCTTCTGCGTGGCACGGATGCCGACGATCTCGATTTCCTCGCCGACCTTGATGATGCCGCGCTCGATCCGGCCCGTCACCACGGTGCCGCGACCCGAGATCGAGAACACGTCCTCGACCGGCATCAGGAAGGCACCGTCGACAGCACGCTCGGGCGTCGGGATGTAGCTGTCGAGCGCGTCAGCCAGCTTGAAGATCGCCTGCTCACCCAGCACGCCGGTGTCACCTTCGAGCGCCAGCTTGGCGCTGCCGTGGATGATCGGGGTGTCGTCGCCCGGGAAATCGTACTTGTCGAGCAGTTCGCGAACTTCCATCTCGACGAGTTCCAGCAACTCGGCATCGTCGACCATGTCGCACTTGTTCAGGAACACGACGATGTAAGGCACGCCCACCTGGCGCGCCAGCAGGATGTGCTCGCGGGTCTGGGGCATAGGGCCGTCGGCGGCCGAGCAGACCAGGATCGCGCCGTCCATCTGCGCCGCACCCGTGATCATGTTCTTCACATAGTCGGCGTGCCCGGGGCAGTCGACGTGGGCGTAGTGGCGGTTCGCGGTCTCGTATTCGACGTGCGCCGTGTTGATCGTGATGCCGCGGGCTTTTTC
>CANGHK010000081.1 GCA_947453625.1 Burkholderiales bacterium | reverse complement strand
GGTGCGGTGCCCATCCCGCTCTACCAGGACGCTGCCAGCACCGAGTTCGTCTTTCCGATCAGCAACGCCGAGGTCGCCTTCGCGATCGTCGAGAACCAGGAGCAGGTCGACAAGTTGCTGGAGATACGCGAGCAGTGCCCGCTGTTGGGCCGCATCTGGTTCGACGACCCGCGCGGCCTGCGCAAGTACGAAGAGGCCGGCCTGGCCTCGCTCGACGCGCTGATCGCCGAAGGCCGGGCCGCCGACCTGCGCAGGCCCGGATTCTTCGACGAGGCGGTGGCGAGCGCCAAGCCGGACGACGTGGCGACGATGTTCTTCACCTCCGGCACCACCGGCAACCCCAAGGGCGTGGTCCACACCCATGGCTCGCTGCTCGACCGGGCCCAGGCCGGTGCGCGCTTCGACAAGCTGAGCGCCCACGAGGAGGTGCTGGCCTACATGCCGCTGGCCTGGGTGGGCCAGAACACCTTCAGCTATGCCCAGTGGCTGGCCTGCGGCTACATCGTCAACTGCCCGGAATCCGCGGCCACGGTGACGATAGACCTGAAGGAAGTCGGTCCGACCTATTACTTTGCGCCGCCGCGCATCTTCGAGGGCCTGCTGACCAGCGTGATGATCCGCATGGAGGACGCCGGCCGCATCAAGAAATGGCTGTTCCACGCCAGCATGGCGGTGGCCAGACGGGTCGGCCCCGACCGCATGGACGGCAAGCCGCTGGGCTGGCTGGACGCGCTGAAGTGGCGCCTGGGCGACCTGGCCATCTTCGGTCCGCTGCGCAACTCGCTGGGCATGAGCCGGGTGCGGGTGGCTTACACCGCCGGCGAGGCGATAGGGCCCGACCTGTTCACCTTCTACCGCTCGATAGGCATCAACCTCAAGCAGCTCTACGGCTCGACCGAGACTGCGGTGCTGGTCTGCCTGCAGCCCGACAACGCGGTGTTCGCCGACACCGTGGGCGTGCCTATCGACGGGGTCGAGATCAAACTGACCGATGCCGGCGAAATCCTGGTCAAGTCGCCCGGACTGCTCAAGTGCTACTACAAGAACCCGGCCGCCACCGCCGAGGTGCTGGAGCCCAGCGGCTGGTACCACACCGGGGATGCCGGCTTCATCGACGCCCGCGGCCAACTGAAGATCATCGACCGCTGCAAGGACGTGGGCCGCATCAAGGGCGGCGCCAACGACGGCGCGATGTTCGCGCCCAAGTATGTCGAGAACAAGCTCAAGTTCTTCCCCTACGTCAAGGAGGCGGTGGCCTTCGGTGACCAGCGCAGCGTGGTCTGCGCCTTCATCAACATCGATGTCGAGGCTGTGGGCAACTGGGCCGAGCGGCGCAACCTGCCCTACGCCGGCTACGCCGATCTGGCGCAGAAACCCGAGGTCTACGACCTGATCCGAGATTGCGTCGAGAAAGTCAACGCCGACCTGGCGCAGGACACGCTGCTGGCGGCCAGCCAGATCAGCCGCTTCCTGGTGCTGCACAAGGAGCTCGACGCCGATGACGGCGAGATGACGCGCACCCGCAAAGTCAAGCGCGGCTACATCAGCGAGAAATACCAGCTGCTGGTCGAGGCGCTGTACGGCGGCAAGTCAGAACAGTTCATCGAGACGGCAGTGAAGTTCGAAGACGGCCGCAGCGGCTCGGTCTCGGCGACGCTGAAGATCGTCGACGTCAAGACATTCCCGGCGATGAAGAAGGTGGCTTGAGATGGCGGCAGAACCCATGGCCCGCAGCAGCGGCGACGTCATCCTCGACGTCAAGAACATCAGCTTGAGCTTCGGCGGCGTGAAGGCCTTGACCGACATCAGCTTCGATGTGCGCGAGCATGAGATCCGCGCCATCATCGGCCCCAATGGCGCGGGCAAGAGCTCGATGCTGAACTGCATCAACGGCGTCTACACGCCGCAGCAGGGTTCGATCACCTTCCGCGGCCAGACCTTCAGCCACATGAGCAGCCGCCAGGTGGCCGAGATGGGGGTGGCGCGCACCTTTCAGAATCTGGCGCTGTTCAAGGGCATGAACGTGATCGACAACATCATGTCCGGCCGCAACCTGAAGATGAAGAGCAACCTGTTCCTGCAGGCGCTGCGCATCGGTCCGGCCGCGCGCGAGGAAGAGCAGCACCGCGAGTTCGTCGAGCACATCATCGACTTTCTCGAGATCCAGGCGCACCGCAAGACGCCGGTCGGCCGCCTGCCCTACGGCCTGCAAAAGCGCGTCGACCTGGGCCGGGCGCTGGCCATGGAGCCCAGCGTGCTGCTGCTCGACGAGCCCATGGCCGGCATGAACGTCGAGGAGAAGCAGGACATGTGCCGCTTCGTGCTGGAAGTCAACGACGAATTCGCCACCACCATCGTGCTGATCGAGCACGACATGGGCGTGGTGATGGACATCAGCGACCGGGTGGTGGTGTTGGACTACGGCAAGAAGATCGGCGACGGCACCCCGGACGAGGTGCGCAACAACGAGGACGTGATCAGCGCGTACCTCGGCACCTCACACTGACATGACCCACCCCCTACGCGCTTCGCGCGCCCCCTCAAAGGGGCACCGCCAGCGGCCCGGTAAGGCCGGTTCCGCGGCGGTCGCTTGGTTCGATCAACGCCACGTCGGCACGCCGGATTGCTGAGGCCATCACCATGGGATTTTTCCTCGAAACACTGTTTGGCGGCCTGATGGCCGGCATGCTGTATTCACTGATCGCACTCGGCTTCGTGCTGATCTACAAGGCCTCGGGGGTGTTCAACTTCGCCCAGGGCGCGATGGTGTTGTTCGCCGCGCTGGCGATGGCGCGCTTTGCCGAGTGGTTCCCCAAGTGGTTCGGCTTCAGCAACCACCTGCTGGCGATCGCGCTGGCCTTTGTAGGCGCGATGGCGGTGATGGTGGTGGTGGCCTGGTTGATAGAGCGCCTGGTGCTGGGCCGTCTCGTCAACCAGGAGGGCATCACGCTGCTGATGGCCACGCTGGGCATCTCGTACTTCATGGACGGCTTCGGCCAGACCCTGTTCGGCAGCGACATCTACAAGATCGACATCGGCATGCCCAAGGACCCGATCTTCCTGTTCGACAAGGTCTTCGAGGGTGGCGTGCTGGTCAACAAGGAAGACTTGTACGCCGCGCTGATCGCCGCCGCGCTGGTGGGCGCGCTCAGCCTGTTCTTCCAGAAGACGGCCACCGGCCGGGCGCTGCGCGCGGTGGCAGACGACCACCAGGCCGCGCAGTCGATAGGCATCCCGCTGCGCCACATCTGGGTCATCGTCTGGAGCGTGGCGGGCTTTGCCGCGCTGGTGGCCGGCATGATCTGGGGCAGCAAGCTGGGGGTGCAGTTCTCGCTGTCGCAAGTCGCGCTCAAGGCCTTGCCGGTGGTGATCCTGGGCGGGCTGACCTCGGTGCCCGGCGCGATCATCGGCGGCCTGATCATCGGTGTCGGCGAAAAGCTGAGCGAGGTCTACATCGGCCCGATGCTGGGCGGCGGGATCGAAATCTGGTTTGCGTATGTGCTGGCGCTGCTGGTGCTGCTGGTCAGGCCGCAGGGCTTGTTCGGCGAGAAGATCATCGACCGCGTTTGAGCCGACAAGGACAACAACATGCTCTATCGTGAGAACGGCCAGTTCAAGACCAGTTACCGCGCCGACCAGCAGATCTTCCCGATCGTGCAGGATCGGGTGCTGATCCTGGCCCTCGTCGCGCTGGCCTTCGTCGCCGTGCCCTTTCTGGCCAGCGAATACACCTTCCGCGCGGTGCTGATTCCCTTCCTGATCCTGTCGCTGGCGGCCATCGGGCTGAACGTGCTGGTGGGCTACTGCGGCCAGATCTCGCTGGGCACCGGCGCCTTCATGGCGATCGGCGCCTATGGCGCCTACAACTTCTCCGTCCGTGTGCCGGGCATGCCGCTGATCGCCGCACTGCTGCTGGGCGGGCTGTGCTCCACCGTGATCGGCGTGCTGTTCGGCATCCCGTCGCTGCGCATCAAGGGCCTGTACCTGGCGGTGGCCACGCTGGCGGCGCAGTTCTTCACCGACTGGGCCTTTCTGCGCATCCGGTGGTTCACCAACGACTCGTCGTCCGGTTCGGTCAGCGTGGCCGGCCTGAACGTGATGGGGATGACTATCGAGACACCGGTGCAGAAATACCTGTTCTGTCTGGCCTTCGTCTGCGTCTTCGCGCTGCTGACCAAGAACCTGGTGCGCGGCAACATCGGCCGCGAGTGGATGGCGATCCGTGACATGGACGTGGCCGCAGCAGTGATCGGCATCCGCCCGGTCTACGCCAAGCTCACCGCGTTTGCCGTCAGCAGCTTCATCGTCGGCGTGGCCGGCGGGCTGTGGGGCTTCGTGCACCTGGGCTCGTGGGAGCCGGCGGCGTTCTCGGTCGACCGCTCGTTCCAGCTCTTGTTCATGGTCATCATCGGCGGCCTGGGATCGATCGCCGGCAGTTTCTTCGGTGCCGCCTTCATCGTGCTGCTGCCCATCCTGCTCGATACGCTGCCGGCCTACTTCGGCCTGCCGATCGACACCGCGCTGGCCTCGCACCTGACCTCCATGATCTTCGGCGCGCTGATCGTGTTCTTCCTGATCGTCGAGCCGCATGGCATCGCCCGACTCTGGTCCACCGGCCGCGAGAAGTTGCGGCTTTGGCCCTTCCCGCACTGATGTCCCACCCCCGAAGCGCCTGCGGCGCTCCCCCTCAAGGGGGCGCCGCCAGCGGCCCGGCAGAGCCGGTTCCGCGGCGGCTGCTTGTTTCACCAACCCCGACCCAACCCTGGAGGCAGACATGACACTCAAATCCATCGCCCTCACCCTGGCCGTACTGGCCAGCGGCCTCAGCGCCATGCTGGCGACACCCGCGTTTGCGCAGGCCAAGGAGCAGTTCTTCCCGCTGCTGGTCTACCGCACCGGCCCCTACGCGCCCAACGGCACGCCCTGGGCCAACGGCAAGCAAGACTACATCAAGATGATCAACGCCCGTGACGGCGGCATCAACGGCGTCAAGATCACCTACGAGGAATGCGAGACCGGCTACGCCACCGACAAGGGTGTCGAGTGTTACGAGCGCCTGAAGGGCAAGGCCGCTACGCTGTTCGACCCGCAAGCCACCGGCATCACCTTCGCGCTGACCGACAAGGTGCC
The DNA here is from genome assembly GCA_947453625.1 of Burkholderiales bacterium. Lineage (GTDB taxonomy): Bacteria > Pseudomonadota > Gammaproteobacteria > Burkholderiales > Burkholderiaceae_C > Pseudaquabacterium. The sequence continues at coordinate 10,263 of CANGHK010000081.1, read as the reverse complement.
CAACGACAAGATCCCGCTGATCACCATGGGCTACGGCCTGGCCGCCAGCCAGGACGGTGGCGTGTTCAAGTGGAACTTCCCGCTGATGGGCAGTTACTGGACCGCGGCCGACATCCTGATCCAGCACCTGGGCAAGAAGGAAGGCGGGCTGGACAAGCTCAAGGGCAAGAAGATCGCGCTGGTCTACCACGACAGCCCGTTCGGCAAGGAGCCTATCCCGCTGCTGGAGGAGCGCAGCAAGACCCACGGCTTCGAACTGTCCAAGATCCCGGTCACTGCGCCCGGCGTCGAGCAGAAGTCGGCTTGGCTGCAGGTGCGCCAGCAAAAGCCCGACTATGTGCTGCTGTGGGGCTGGGGCGTGATGAACTCGACCGCGCTGAAAGAGGCCCAAGCCACCGGTTTTCCGCGCGACAAGATGTACGGCGTGTGGTGGGCCGGTGCCGAACCCGACGTCAGGGACGTGGGCGAAGGCGCCAAGGGCTACAACGCGCTGGCGCTGAACACCTCGGGCCAGACGCCGAAGGTGATCCAGGACATCCTCAAGCTGGTGCACGACAAGGGCCAGGGCACGGGGCCCAAGGACGAAGTGGGTACTGTGCTCTACACCCGTGGCGTGATCATCCAGGCGATGGCGATCGAGGCGGTGCGGCGTGCGCAGGAGCGCTTCGGCAAGGGCAAGGTCATGACCGGCGAGCAGGTGCGCTGGGGCCTGGAGAACTTGGCGCTCGACGACAAGAAACTGGCCACGCTGGGCCTGACCGGCGTGATCCGTCCGGTCAGCACCTCCTGCCTGGACCACATGGGGTCGACCTGGGCCCGGGTGCAGACCTGGGACGGCGCCAAGTGGAACCTGGGCGCCGATTGGTACCAGGCCGACGACCAGATCCTGAAGCCGATGGTCAAGGCCGCAGCCGACAAGTATGCCGGCGACAAGAAGCTGACGCGCCGCACACCCGCAGATTGCCAGAGCTGATGGCCTGACGGCCGAGGGCCCCAGCCGGGGCCCTCATCAAAGCGCCGCGCGCGACGCTTCGATGAGACAAAGGCACCTGATGAGCACACCGAACATCCTTCTCAACGTCAACGGCATCGAGGTCATCTACAACCATGTGATCCTGGTGCTCAAGGGCGTGTCCTTGAGCGTCCCGGAAGGCAAGGTGGTGGCGCTGCTCGGCGGCAACGGTGCGGGCAAGACCACCACGCTGCGCGCGGTGAGCAACCTGCTGCGGGCCGAGCGGGGCGACGTTACCAAGGGCAGCATCGAGTTACGTGGCGAGCGCATCGAACAACTCAGCCCGGCCCAGATGGTGGACCGTGGCGTGATCCAGGTGATGGAGGGCCGGCACTGCTTTGCCCACCTGACGATAGAGGAAAACCTGATGACCGGCGCCTACACCCGCAAGGACGGCAAGGCCGCGGTGGCGCAGACGCTGGAGAAGGTCTACAACTACTTTCCGCGCCTCAAGACCCGCCGCACCAGCCAGGCCGCCTACACCTCGGGCGGCGAGCAGCAGATGTGCGCGATCGGCCGGGCGCTGATGTGCAACCCGAAGATGGTGCTGCTCGACGAGCCGTCCATGGGCCTGGCGCCGCAGATCGTCGAGGAGGTGTTCGAGATCGTCAAGGACTTGAACACCCGAGAGCAGGTGACGTTTCTGCTGGCCGAGCAGAACACCAACATCGCGCTGCGCTACGCCGACTACGGCTACATCCTGGAGAACGGCCGCATCGTGATGGACGGCGTGGCCAAGGACTTGCGCGAGAACGAGGACGTCAAGGAGTTCTACCTCGGTATGGGCGGCGGCGACCGCAAGAGCTTCAAGGATGCCAAGAGCTACAAGCGCCGCAAGCGCTGGCTGGCTTGAAGCTGGGCCGGAGCCCCCCGCATGACCGATGACCTCGGCTTTGCCGCGCCACCGTTCAAGCCCGCGGCGGCCTTGCAGCAGTTGCAGCGCGACCTGCGCGGACTGGGCCTGACCGAGCGCGCGGGCTGTTTCGAGCGGCGCGGCAACGTGATCGCCAGGGCGATGGTGGACGGTGAGGTGCTGCGCGCCGCGCGCGTCAAGCGGCCATCGCGGACCGGCCCGGAATGGATGGACAAGGTGCTGCGCAGCAGTGCCGACGCCCGCGACTTTGTCGCAGACCTGAAAAAACAACTGGCGCAGTGGAGCGACCGTGATGACTGACTTCTTTGATGACCTGGAGCAGCGTCACCCCGCTGTCCGCGAAGCCGCCCTGCTGGCTGCGCTGCCCGGCCACATCGCGCAGGCGCAGCGCAGCACCAGCGCGTTTGCCGAGTCGCTGGCCGCTGTCGACGCCAGCGGCATCACCACCCGCGCCGCGTTGGCCCGGCTGCCGGTGCTGCGAAAACATGAGTTGCTGGAGCGGCAGCAGGCGCTCCGGGCTCAAGATCCGTTTGGTGGCTTCTCGGCCATAGGCTGGCGCGGGCTGCGGGCCGGTCAGGGCGCGCGGCGCGTGTTCCAGTCCCCCGGCCCGATCTACGAGCCCGAAGGCACCGCGCCCGACTACTGGCGCATGGCGCGTGCGATCTTCGCCGCTGGCTTCCGCGTCGGCGACCTGGCGCACTGCAGTTTCAGCTACCACCTCACGCCGGCCGGATCGATGATGGAGTCCGGCGCCCACGCGGTGGGTTGCACGACGTTCGCCGGCGGCATCGGCAACACCGAACTGCAACTGCAGGCCGTCGCTGATCTGCGACCGCAAGGCTATATCGGCACGCCCAGTTTCCTGAAGATCCTGGTTGACAAGGCGGCCGAGACCGGCGTGGCTATCGGCAGCCTGCGCAAGGCGATGGTCGGTGGCGAGGCCTTCCCGCCGTCCTTGCGCGACTGGCTGGCCGAGCGCGGCATAGACACCTACCAAAGCTACGCCACCGCCGACGCCGGGCTGATCGCCTTTGAAACCGCCGCCCGCGAGGGCCTGGTGCTCGACGAAGCCATCGTGCTCGAGATCGTGCGCCCCGGCACCGGCGACCCGCTGCCCGACGGCGAGGTGGGCGAGGTCGTCGTCACGGTGCTCAATCCCGACTACCCGCTGGTGCGCTTCGGCACCGGCGACCTGTCGGCGGTGCTGGCCGGCCCCTGCCCCACCGGCCGAAGCAACACCCGCATCAAGGGCTGGATGGGCCGGGCCGACCAGACCACCAAGGTGCGGGGCATGTTCGTGCATCCCGGCCAGGTGGCCGAGGTGGCCCGCCGCCACCCCGAGATCGCCAAGGCCAGGCTGGTGGTGGAAGGCGAGATGGCCAACGACCGCATGACGCTGAAACTGGAGTTGAAGCCAGGGCTGGCCGGCGCAATCGAGGGCCTGACCCATGCCGTGGCCGCCAGCGTGCGTGACGTGACAAAGCTGCGCGCCGAGGTGGTGCTGTCGGCCGCAGGCAGCCTGCCCAACGACGGCAAGGTGATCGAGGACGCGCGCAGCTATGCCTGAGGCAGGACAAACCGCGGTGCCGGCGGTGTTGCGTAGGTATTTACCGGCACGGCAGACCTGACCTGACCGCCCTAGCATTGGGGATGACTGTTCAACCTGGCTGAGGATCCCTCGATGAAGACCCTGATTTCCGCGGCGCTGATGCTCGCCTCCGCAACGGCCGCCTGGGCCGAATACCCCGACAAGCCGATCACCATCGTCGTGCCTTTCGCCGCTGGCGGCCCGACCGACAAGGTGGCCCGCGATCTGAGCGAGGTGCTGCGCAAGCAACTCGGCCAGACCATCATCATCGAGAACGTTGGCGGCGCGGGCGGCACGCTGGGTGCGGCCAAGGTGGCCAAGGCCTCACCCGATGGCTACACCGTGCTGCTGCACCACATCGGCATGGCCACGGCGCCGGCGCTCTACCGCAAGCTGCCCTATGACACGCTGGGTGACTTCGAGTACCTGGGCATGGTCAACGAGGTGCCGATGACGCTGATCGGCCGCAGCACGCTGCCGGCCAGCACCATGCCCGAGCTGTTGAAGTGGATAGACGCCAACAAGGGCAAGATCAACCTGGCCAACGCCGGGCTGGGCGCAGCGTCACACCTTTGCGGCCTGCTGTTCCAGCAGAGCGTCAAGGTCGACATGACCACCGTGCCCTACAAGGGCACGGCGCCGGCGATGACCGACTTGCTGGGCGGTCAGGTCGACCTGATGTGCGACCAGACGACCAACACCACCCAGCAGATCGAAAGCGGCAAGGTCAAGGCCTTTGGCGTCACCACCGCCAAGCGCCTGCACACGCCCGCGCTGGCCAAGCTGCCCACCCTCGACGAAGCCGGGCTCAAAGGCTTCAACGTCGCGATCTGGCACGGGCTGTACGCCCCCAAGGGCACGCCCAAGGCTTCAGTGGACAAGTTCAACAGCGCGTTGCGGGCGGCGCTGAAAGACGCTGAATTCATCAAGCGCGAAGAGGCGTTGGGCGCGGTGATCATCACCGACAGCCGGCTCGGCACGTCCGAGCACAGGAAGTTCGTCGAGGCTGAGATCGGCAAGTGGGGCCCGGTGATCAAGGCTGCAGGGCAATACGCCGACTGACGCTGCGCCGCCGCAAAGGCGGATGCAATGCCGAGCCCGGCGCCGCTTGCGGGCATGTGTCAGGGCGTGATGCGCAACGGGATCGTCACCGGCCCGTCATTGACCAGGCTGACCTGCATGTCGGCGCCGAACTGGCCCGCCGCCACCACCGGATGGCGCTGGCGGGCGATGCGCAGCACGGCATCGTAGAGCGCAAGACCTTGCACAGGCTCGGCCGCGCCGGTGAAACTGGGCCGGTTGCCGGCGGACAGGTCAGCCGCCAGCGTGAACTGGCTCACGATCAGCAGGCCCCCCGCGGCCTCGACCACATTGCGGTTCATCTTGCTCGCCGCATCGGCAAAGATGCGCAGCTTCAGCAACTTGTCGACCAGCTTGGCGGCCTGCAGTTCGGTGTCTGCCGGTTCGGCGCAGACCAGAACCAGCAGGCCGGAGCCGATCTGCCCGACGGTCTGGCCCGCGACCGCCACCCGCGCCTCTAGCACCCGCTGCACCAGGGCGATCACGGCGCCGACCTCAAAGCAAGTCCTTGGAATCGTCGAAATGCGCCTCGACGTCCATGGGCAGCAACTGGATGCTGGCGCGCAACCCCGGTACCGCGCTCATCAGCGCCTGCTCGACGGCGCCACGCAGGGTCGCGGCACGGCCAAGCGACCAGGCGGCGGGCATGTGCATGTGCATGTCGATGAACCTGCGCTGGCCGGCGCGGCGCGTCACCACATGGTCGAAGCGGATCGTGCGATGGGCGAATCCCGCCAGGGTCGTGTCGATCTCGGCCCGGATATCGGGCTCGAGCGCCTGGTCCATCAAGCCATCGGCCGACTGCCAGACCAGCATCACCCCCTCGCGCGCGATGTTGGCAGCCACGGCGATCGCCAGCACCGGATCGAGCCACAGCCAGCCGGTAGCCTGCACCGCCAGCAGTCCGACGACCACGCCGGCGGAGGTCCAGACATCGGTGATCAGGTGCCGCGCATCGCCCTCCAGCGCCATCGAACGGTGCTGGCGCGCCTTGCTCAACATGGCCCAGGCCAACGCGCCGTTCATCGCGGAACTGATGATCGCCAGCGCGATACCCCAGCCCAGTGCTTGCAGCGGCTGCGGCTCGGCAAAGCGGTGCAGCGCCGCCCAGATGATCGCCAGCGCCGCCACCAGGATCAGCACGCCCTCGAAACCGCTGGAAAAGTACTCGGCCTTGTGGTGGCCGTAGGGGTGGTCGACGTCCGGGGGTTGCGCGGCCACCGTGACCATCATCAGCGCGAAGATCGCGCCGGCCAGGTTGACCAGCGACTCCAGCGCGTCCGACAACAAGCCCACCGAGTCGGTCAGCCACCAGGCGCCGGTCTTGAGCGCGATCGTGGCCACCGCAACGGCGATCGAGACCTTGAGGTAGGCGCTGACCTGCATGCCGTGCTCGCGCTGCAACAAGACCGGTGGCGTCAGACGCTCAGCGTCACACGCGCGAACTTGCGTTTGCCCACCTGCAACACCATGGTGCCGGCTTGCACCTTGAGCGCCTTGTCGCTGACCGCGAAGCCATCGATGCGCACGCCGCCCTGTTCCACCAGGCGCAGCGCCTCGCTGCCCGACACCACCAGCCCGGCCTGCTTGAGCAGAGCGCCTATCGCCATCGGGGCGCCTTGCAGACTCAGCTCGGGCATCTCGTCAGGGATGCCGCCGCGGGCCCGGTTCTCGAAATCGGACTCGGCAGCGTCGGCCGCCACGGCACTGTGAAAGCGCGTCACCAACTCGAGCGCCAGCATCACCTTGGCGTCCTTCGGGTTGCGGCCACCCTCGACCTCGGCCCGCAGCTTGGCCTGCTCGGCCGGGCTGCGGAAACTCAGCAAGGCGAACCAGCGCCACATCAACACGTCGCTGATCGACAGCACCTTGGCGAACATGCTGTTGGCCGGCTCGGTCAGCGCGACATAGTTGTTCTTGCTTTTGGACATCTTATCGATGCCGTCCAGCCCCTCGAGCAGCGGCATGGTCAGGATGCACTGCGGCTCCTGGCCATATTCCTGCTGCAGGTGACGCCCCATCAGCAGGTTGAACTTCTGGTCGGTGCCACCGAGTTCAAGGTCGCTCTTGAGCGCGACCGAGTCGTAACCTTGCATCAGCGGGTAGAGAAACTCATGCACCGAGATCGGCGTGTTGGCCTTGAACCTATCGTGGAAATCGTTGCGTTCCATCATCCGCGCCACGGTGTAGCGCGCCGCCAACTCGATCATGCCGCGCGCGCCCAGCGGATCGCTCCACTCGCTGTTGTAGCGGATCTCGGTCCGCGCCGGGTCCAGCACCAGGCTGGCCTGCTTGTAGTAGGTCTGCGCATTGGCTTCGATCTGCTCGCGCGTCAGTGGCGGGCGCGTGCTGTTGCGGCCCGAGGGGTCGCCGATCATCGATGTGAAATCGCCTATCAGGAAGATCACCTGGTGCCCCAGATCCTGCAACTGGCGCATCTTGTTGAGCACCACGGTGTGGCCGATGTGCAGGTCGGGCGCGGTCGGGTCCAGCCCCAACTTGATGCGCAAGGGCTGGCCGGTGGCCTCGGAGCGGGCCAGCTTCCTCAGCCAATCGGCTTCAGGCAGCAATTCCTCGCAATGGCGGCGCGAGACTTCCATCGCCGCCAGAACGCTGTCGGTGATGGCAAAAGGGCCGCCGTCGGCGGGAAGTGCTGTGGGTTGCATGGTCGGCGAAATGAGGGCGTGACCCCAACAAGGGGCGGCGGCGGGCTGGGTATACTCGGCCCATCCAGGGCATTGCGGGCTGGTGCAAGCTACAGACACCGGTCACGGAAGCAGCGGTCAGACAAGCGCTGCGGCAACACCGCAATTCTAGGGGCACGGCCCCTAGACGCTCTTCGCCAGGCCAGCGCCTTCGCGGCACGGCCATGTCAAACAAGGTCAATCCGTTGTCGGGTTCGGCCCCCTTCGGAACTCATCGCCTTGGATCCGTCGCCTTCTATTGCAAGAAAATGGCTGAGCCAATGCCGGACAGCGGCGCTTCGGCATCCTCGCCGCATCGCCGCAGCGGTGCTTGCCGTACTGACCAGCTTCGCCGTCACGGCTTTTGGCATCGCACCCTTTGCGCCCGACGCAGCGCTGTTGCCGCAGCGGCTGGTGACCGAAGAACTGCGCATCCCTGGCCTGGAGCAGCAGCTTGGGTATCTGGCCGAACGCAGCATAGAACTCAATCGCAGCGACCTGACCCGCGCAGGTGACACGGCAGACAACCTGCTGAGCCGGCTGGGGGTCAGCGACCCCGGCGCGGCAGCTTTCATGCGCACGGACCGGGACGCGAGACGCCTGCTTGACGGCCACGCGGGCAAGATGGTGCAGGTTAGAACCGCCGCCGACGGCACGCTGACCGAGCTGGTGGCCCGTTTTCCGGCACTCGATGCCAACCGCATTGGCAGCCATTTCACGCGGCTGACATTGGCCCGATCCAACGGTCGATTCCTCACCAAGCTAGAGACCGCCGCGCTGGTGCCTCAGGTGCGACTGGGCAGCGGTACCGTACGCAGTTCGCTGTGGTCGGCCACCGACGACGCCAAATTGCCCGATGCCATCGCCAGCCAGCTGATCGACATTTTTTCGGGCGACATCGACTTTCACCGCCAGCTGCGCAAGGGCGACACCTTCAGCGTCGTCTTCGAGACCCTGACCGCCGACGACCAGGCCATCGCCTGGAACGGCGGCAGCGGCCGAATCGTGGCCGCGGAGTTCATCAACAACGGCCGCACGTTGCAAGCCTTGTGGTTCCAGGACAGCGGAAAGTCCAAAGGCGGCTACTTCGGATTCGACGGCGTCAGCCGTCGCCGATCGTTCCTGGCCAGTCCAATGGAGTTTTCCCGCATCACTTCGGGTTTCGCGATGCGCTTCCATCCCATCCTGCAGAGCTGGCGGGCACACCATGGCGTGGACTACGGCGCACCGGTGGGCACCTCGGTCAGATCCGTCAGCGACGGCGTGGTCGAACTGGCCGGGCAGCAGACCGGCTATGGCAACGTGGTGCAGTTGTCGCACGGCAATGGCAAGAGCACGGTCTATGCCCACCTCAGCCGAATCGATGTCCGCAAAGGCCAGCGCGTCGATCAGGGTCAACGGATTGGTGCGGTCGGCGCGACAGGGTGGGCCACCGGCCCTCACCTGCATTTCGAATTCAGGGTCAACGGTCAGTATCAAGACCCCGTGCGGGTAGCGCGTGAGAGCGAGAGTCTGGTGCTCGAGGCGGCTGCGCGTCCGCGTTTTCACCAGCTTGCTGCCGCCGCACAAAGCCAGCTCAGCGCGGCAGAGTCTCTGTCCGGCTTCCGCGGCGACGCGGAGTGAGCGCTGCGGCGTGCTCAACGCGCGGCAACAGCGCCGGCGACGGCCAGTCTCATGGCGACCTGGAGGCTCTGGCCCCGTGGATGAGCGCTACATAGGCCTGATGTCGGGCACCTCGATGGACGGCGTAGATGCCGTCCTGGTGTCTTTCGACGTCCCCGACAGACCGGTGCAGGTGCACGGCCATGTGCACAAGCCCTTCCCACCGGCTTTGCGGAACACCTTGATGGCGCTGAACCGCAGCGACTACAACGAACTGCACCAGGCCGCACTGGCGGCCAATGCCCTGAGCTTGAGCTATGCACGGGCGATCGACGAACTGCTCGAACAAGCCCCGATAGGTGCGAGAGAAGTCCGTGCCGTCGGAGCGCATGGCCAGACCGTGCGCCACCGACCCGGCGAATTCGACGGCCTGGGCTACACGGTGCAATTGCTCAACGGAGCGCTGCTGGCAGAGCTCTGTGGCGTGGACGTGGTGTGCGACTTCCGCAGCCGAGACGTCGCAGCGGGAGGCCAAGGGGCCCCGCTGGTGCCGGCATTTCACGCCGCAGCCTTCCAGCAACCCGGAGTGCCGCAAGCCGTGCTGAACCTGGGCGGCATAGGCAACATCACGTTGCTGCGCGCCGATGGCAGCGTCGGTGGCTTCGACTGCGGTCCAGGCAACCTGTTGCTCGACATGTGGTGCGAACGCCACCTGGGCCTCGCCTACGACGACAACGGACGGTGGGCACAGAGCGGAGAAGTCGACAACACGCTGCTGAGCCGACTTTGCGCCGAGCCATTTCTGTGCCGATCTCCGCCCAAGAGCACAGGCCGAGACCTGTTCGACGCAGAGTGGCTCGATGCGGCGCTGCGTGAACTGCCAGAGCTCACGTCTCGCTCAAGCGCTGATGTCCAGGCCACCTTGGCCGAATTCACGGTGGTGGCGGCCACTGATGCACTGCGCCAGCACATGCCCGATGCGGCTCGTCTGCTGGTATGCGGCGGAGGCGCACTCAACCGCCATCTGATGCGTCGCTTGGCACTCAATTTGCCCGGTGTCGACGTGCTGTCGACCGACCAGGCTGGCTTACCGCCTATGCAGGTCGAAGCTACCGCTTTCGCCTGGCTTGCACAAGCTTTCACCAATCGCCTGACGTCTAACTGTCCCTCGGTCACTGGTGCGACCGGGTACCGTATCCTGGGCGTGTTGCACCCAGCGGGCTGAGCAACTTCTGCCGAATCCAAACGTATCAGATCAAATCATCGGTACCGAAACGAAGAAAACCCCCGATCAAAGCTGATCGGGGGTTAGCTTTATATTAGCCTGACGATGTCCTACTTTCACACGGGAACCCGCACTATCATTGGCGCAGAGGCGTTTCACTGTCCTGTTCGGGATGGGAAGGAGTGGGACCACCTCGCT
>CANGHK010000080.1 GCA_947453625.1 Burkholderiales bacterium | reverse complement strand
CGAACGCAGCCAGGAAGCAGCCAAGGAGATCGGTGACCTGGCTGGCAACAGCGTGTCGACCGCCGAGCGCGCCGGCAAGCTGCTCGACGAGATCGTGCCCTCGATCCAGAAGACCAGCGAACTGGTCGAGGAGATCGCCGCCGCCTCGCGGGAGCAGAGCCAGTCGGTGACGCAGATCGGCAGCGCGATGGGCCAGCTCAGCATGGCCACCCAGCAGAACGCATCGGCGTCCGAGGAACTGGCCGCGACCAGCGAGGAACTGTCCGGACAGGCCGAGCAATTGCAGCAGTCGGTGGCCTTCTTCAAGCTCGGCGACGCGCGCGCGCGCCGGCCCCGGGCGGCAGCATCCGTCCCCGCTGAGGCGCCGACGATGCAGACCCGACCACTCCTGGCCATGCTGCCGATGCCGGCGAGCTGCCTGGAGCGACGCCCGACCCTTCATGCGGCGCAGGACTGGCCGCCGACACCCTCCGCGAAGCTGGCTGGCCGAGCGCCGACGCGGAGCGGTTGCCAACGCTGACGCAAGGCCAACAACCCGAGACCCCCGATGCAAGCGCTCCAAGACGACACCTACCGCAAGATCACCGCCCTGATGTATTCGGCCATCGGCCTGTCGTTTTCCGACAGCAAGAAGCCGCTGGTCTCCTCGCGCCTGTCCTCGCGCATCCAGCGGCTGGGGCTGGAAGGCTTCGACGAATATTTCGCGCTGATCTCCGGCGGCCAGGACGGCGGAGAGTTCCAGATGGCGGTCGACCTGCTCACCACCAACGAGACCTACTTCTTTCGCGAGCCCGCGCATTACGAGTTGCTGGAGCGCGAGCTCACTGCGAGCAAGCCGCGTTCGCTGGCCGTGTGGAGCGCCGCCTCGTCCTTCGGCGACGAGGCCTACAGCGTCGCGATGCTGCTGGCCGAACTGGAGCAGAAAGGCCGCATCGGCAGCGACTGGCAGATCCTGGGCACTGACATCAGCGACCGCGTGCTGCGCAGCGCGGGTGATGCGATCTACCCGGCCGACAGGCTGCGCCATGTCTCGCCCGAGCGGCTCAGGCGCCACTGCCTGCGTGGCGAGGGGGACTCCGAGGGCCTGGTGCAGATCCAGCCGGCGCTGCGCAGGCATGTGCGCTTTGGCCAGCTCAACCTGTGCGAGGCGATCGAGGGCCTGGGGCCGTTCGACGTCGTCTTGCTGCGCAACGTGCTGATCTACTTCGACCCGCCAACCAAGCGTGCCGTGGTCGACCGCGTGCTGACCCAGCTGCGGCCGAACGGCCTGTTCTTCATCGGCACCGCCGAGGGTCGCGTGCCCTGCGACACGCCGCTGAAGTCACTGACCCCAGGCGCATTCCGCAAGGTGGCCGGGTGAGCCAGACGCCCACCGACGCTGGCGTGATGCACATGCTGCATCCGGGCGACGTGGTCTGCGCCGACCGCGGTGACCGGCTGGTAACCCTGCTCGGCTCCTGCGTCTCGATCATGCTGACCGATCCGCGGCGCACGGTCGGCGCGATGTGCCACATCGTCCACAGCAAGCCGGCGTCGAGTTCGGCACGCGCCAGCGGTGCCCATGCCGATGTCGCGCTGGCGACCATGTACCGGCTGCTGCGCGCGCGGGGCATCGAGCCGACGCTGTGCGATGCCTATGTCGTGGGCGGCGGCAACATGTTTCCCGACATCTTCAGCCGGTCGCATGTGGGCGACGATAACGCGCAATGGGCCCTGGACGCGCTGGCGCACGACGGCGTGCCTGTGCTGCTCGAGGACGTTGGTGGCGCCGCCTACCGCCGCCTGGCCTGGACCGTCGGGCCCAACCTGCCGCAAGTCATCGCGGTCCCTATCTGAGGAGGCCTGATGGCCATCAAGGTTTACGTCGTGGACGACTCGGCCGTGGTTCGGCAGACGCTGATGCACCTGCTGCAAGGCGATCCGGAGGTCGAGCTGATCGGCAGCGCGCCCAATCCGCTGATCGCCGGCCCGGTGATACGCAGGTGCCGGCCCGATGTACTGCTGCTCGACATCGAGATGCCGGGCATGGACGGCCTGACTTTTCTGCGCCAACTGATGGTCGAGACACCGATACCGACCGTGATCTGCTCGACCCTGACCGAACGCGGCAGCAAGGTGGCGCTGGAGGCGCTGGCCGCCGGCGCGGTGGCCGTGGTGGCCAAGCCGCGGCTGGGGCTGAGGCAGTTTCTCGAGGACTCACGCCGCGAACTGCTGCAGACGCTGAAGCTTGCGGCGCGTTCCCGCCCCCAGGTCCGGGCTGAGGCGCAGCCCCGCCAGACCGGTGTCGGGACGGTGCCGATGCCGCGACCCGGCATGGCCGGCGTGCAGGGGCTGGCGATGAACAAGCCGGTGGTGCTGGGCAGCTCGACCGGCGGCACCCTGGCCATCGAGACCGTGCTGATGGCCTTGCCTGCCGATTGCCCGGGCATCGCCATCGTTCAGCACATGCCCGAAAAATTCACCGCGATGTACGCCCAGCGGCTGGACGGCCACTGCGCGATGAACGTGCGCGAGGCGCGCGACGGCGACAGGCTGGAGCGCGGCGTGGTGCTGATCGCGCCGGGCGGGCGCCACCTGCAGTTGCGCAAGGCTGGCGGCCAGTATTTCGCGGTCGTGATCGATGGCCCGTCGGTCAACCGACACAAGCCCTCGGTCGACGTGCTGTTCCGCTCGGTGGCAGACTGCGCCGGCAGCGACGTGCTGGCCATCTTGCTCACCGGCATGGGCGACGACGGTGCGCGCGGCATGAAGCGGCTGCACGACCAGGGCGCTCGCACCATCGCCCAGGACGAGGCCAGTTGCGTGGTCTTCGGCATGCCCAAGGAAGCGATCGCGCTGGGCGCGGTCGACGAGGTGATGGCTATAGGTCAGGTGGCGCGCGCCATCCTGGGCTTCGACGCCCGGGCCTAGTCATCAGGCATGTACCGGTGAACCCACATGGCGGCTGCGGCAATGGACTGTCGCGGCCGCCGGGTTCAGGGCAGGGTGCGGGTCAGGGCTTGGCCCGCCAAGGCTGCAAGCTGCGCCTGTAGAGCGCGTTGCGGTACGGCGTGATCACCAAGGTCTGGCGTGTACAAGCCAGCCAACCCGATGCGGTTCGTCACGAAAAAACCCCGCCGGCGCGGGTCAGGCGCGGGCGGGGTGCGAGACGGGCCGGGCCGGCGCCGGTCCAGCCAACCGGTCAGGGCTTGGCGCTGGTCTCGGCGTCGGCTTCCTTGCAGGTCGGCGAGCAGACGAACTGCGCCTTGCCCAGCAGGCGGCGCGATTTCAGCAAGCTGCGCGGCCGGTGCTTGCCACAGAGAAAGCAAGACATCGTGGCCGCGCCGAAGGCGCCAGCCGCGGTGAACGGAGAACCCGGCGTCTTGCTGCGGTAACGCAGGCCGTCGGAATCGATGGAGGTCTTGGTATCGGCTTTGGCCATGGCGTGGGTGAGATTGGGCGTTGAAGTGGCGGTGCAGGGATCTGCACGACACTGCGGCTGAATACAGGATCCGGCCCAGTGGGATGCATTATGCCATACAGTGTTTACTTTACATAATATACATTGTGGCTTATTTATGCCGGGCCACGCAAGGTCTGGGGTGCCGCTCTTGACCTGGGTCAGCCATGGCGGCCGCGGAGCGGCGCGCTCGGGGGTTCAGGGGCGGCGCGTCAGCCGTCTCCTGGCGGCCGCGCGGGCGCCGACGCTGATTGGCAACTGCCGGCCGAGCTGCTCGACCGCCAGACGCATCGCCGCGGCTTCGCCGCGCGCGAGCTCGGCCTCACGCCGTTGTTGTGAGGCGTCGAGTTCGCGAGCAGCCAGACTGTCGGCCAAGGCGGCGCGCGCCTCACGCTGGGCAAGCAGTTCGCGCCCGATTTGTTCGGCGTGTGTGCCCAACTCGGCCAGCGCGCCGGCCTGGGCCTCGCGGTGGGCCGCCGCCGCCCGGCGCTCAGCGTCCAGCGCGGTCTCGAGCGCTGACGCGCGTTTGTCGGCCTTGATTCGCGCCATGCGCTCCCGGTCCAGCTCCAGCGCGACCCGGCGCTCGGTGGCGCTGGCGCGGTCGTCCGCGGCCTGGGCCTGGCTCTGCGCATGGCGCAGTTGCTCAGTAGACTGCGCGGCTGCCTGGGCCTGGGTTGCCTGCAGCCCGGCCAAGCTGGCGCGCGCGTCATCCCGTCTTGCGCAGGTGACCGCATGCGCCTGACGCTCGGCCGCCAGCGCGGCATCGCTGGACGCCAGCGCGCCGGCCAGCGCCGCAGCCTGTTCGCGCGCCTGCGTGGCGTCTTGCGCGGCCGATTGAGCCTGTTCCTGCGCCAGGGCCACCGCGGCCTGCGCCGACGCCAGGCTGGCCGCGACCAGTGCCGAGGCCTCGCCGCGCGCGGTGGCCAGCGCGGTCTCCCAGAGCTGCGCGGCAAGCCGCTGGACCGGATCAGGCGCAGCCGGCGCCGCACTGAAAGCCCCGGGATCCTGGATCCGGGCGCCCAGGTGCCTGAACCAGGTGTCGAGGTGCGGGCTGACGGTGTTGGGCGAGCCGCGGCCAATCTGCTGGCGCACGCGCTCGATCGTGGGCCGCGCGCCCTGCAGCAGCAGCGCGTCAGCCGCGTTCCAGACGTCGGTTTCGGTGATGCCGGTGCGCATGCGGGACCTCGGGCGATTTTTGAGTGTGACGCTCCACGCCAGACAACGATAATTAATAGTTATCGTGACCTGAAGACAATATTTGTATGATATCACACAGAATACACTTTACATCACATAAAATAGATCATGCCCTCCCCTCCCCTCAAGCGCAGCCGCCACCCGCTGGTGCCGGTCGATGCGCTCGCACTCGTCACCGTCGCACTCGATCCCGAACAACTCGCGCCGCTGGCCGAAGATGCGATGCGCGATCTGCTGGCTGAAGGCGAGTCGCAGAACACGGTGCGCAGCTACCAGACCGCGCTGCGCTACTGGGCGGCGTGGTTCTGGTTGCGCTACCGCCAGCCGATCGCGCTGCCGGTGCCGGTGCCGGTCGTGCTGCAGTTCATCGTCGACCATGCCGAACGCAAGACCGAGGCGGGCCTGGGCTGCGAGTTGCCGCCGGCGATAGACCACGAACTGGTCCGCGCGGGCTACAAGGCCGTGACCGGCCCGCCTGCCCTCGCGACGCTGCGGCTGCGCATCAGCGTGCTGTCCAAGGTCCACCAACTGAAGGCGGCGCACAACCCCTGCCAGGACCCCCGGGTCCGCGAACTGCTGGCCAAGACGCGCCGGGCCTATTCCAAGCGAGGCGTCGTGCCGGACAAAAAGGCGGCGCTGACGCGTGAGCCGCTGGAAGCGCTGCTGGCCACCTGCGACGACTCGCTGCGCGGCGTGCGTGATCGCGCGCTGCTGTTGTTCGCCTGGGCCAGCGGCGGACGCAGGCGATCGGAGGTGACGATGGCCACGCTGGACAATGTCAGGCAGGTCGGCGACCGCGCCTACCTGTTCACGCTCGACCGCTCCAAGACCAACCCGTCCGGGTCCAGCGGTCTCGACAAGGACAAGCCCATCGTCGGCCAGGCCGCTGATGCGTTGGCGCAGTGGCTGGCACGCAGCGCGATAGGCTCGGGTGCCATCTTCCGGCGCATCCGGCCCGGCGACACCGTGGCCGAGCCGCTGTCACCGGCCGCGGTCCGCGACATCGTCCAGAAGCGAGCGGCGCTGGCGGGTCTGGACCCGGACTATTCGGCCCACTCGCTGCGCTCGGGCTTCGTCACCGAGGCGGCGCGGCAGAACGTGTCGATAGGCGAAACCATGGCGCTGACCGGACACGCCTCGGTCGCGGCGGTGGTCGCCTATTTCAGATCGGCCGAGGCCGTCAGCAGCAAGGCGGCCCGGCTGCTCGACGGGGACGACGACTGAGGGTGTCGGCTTGGCGGTTCACCATTCGACGGCGATCGGACCCATAGGCAATGGCAGTGGCGCGCCGGCCGGTACCGCGGGATCGGCGGGCGTGACCCGCGCCGCCAGCAAAGCGGCGTCCGGCGCTTCGGCGCACATGACGACCAACTGGGCCGCCCGTTGGGGCGGATCGAACAGTTCGCGGGCGATGTCCATCACATCGCGCCGCGTCTCCGCCGGGTCGACCGGACGCTGGTTCCGGCCCGCCAGGCGCAGGACTTCACCGCCCAGCGGGCACAGCCTGGTGGCCTCGAGACGCAAGCCCGCCAGTTCGGGTCCCCGCAAGGCATAGGCTGCCACCGTGACCCGACCGGTGGCCAGGGGCTGCACGTCGATCATGCCCGCACAGCCGATCAGCAGCAGCGCCGGCAGCACCAGCAGGGCCAAGCGGTTGCGGCGCATGGCATTCAGCCGGCGTCGCCGTCTCCGGCACAGGCGTCGCCCTCGCCCACTTCGTCGGCCGGGTCTGACGCCATGCCGAGCAGCGGCTTGTCCAGGGGCCGGCAGATCCGGCGCGTCAGCCGCGCCAGCCGCTCCGAATGTTCGACCTGGGCCATCACCGCTTGAGGATCGAGCATCGACGCGAAGGGGTTGATAGGGCGAGACAAGGTTTGCATGGGGGTCCTTTCGCGTCGAGCCGGGCCGATCGCCTGTGAGTCCACTGTAGAACCGGCAGGCGCGCCGCAGCAGTCAGCCGAACGACAGGTCGGCTGTCAGCGTTTTGCTGCGATGCGGGTAGGATTTCTCCTCGCCGCTGATCCAGCGCACTCAGCGGGCCAGTTGCTCCAGGCGCTCGGCCAGGGCCTGGCGTCCGGCCTGGCGGGCGAAGTCGGCGGCGCTCAGCTTCAAGTCATTGCGTCGCCGGGGGTCGGCGCCCTGCTTGAGCAGCAGTTGCACGGCATCCTCATGGCCATAGCGCGACGCCATCATCAAGGGCGTGCTGCCGTTGGGCGACGCCGCATCGATGCGGGCGCCGCGCGCCAACAGCAATTGCACAGTGCCTGGCTCGGGCCCGGAGGCAGCGTAGTGCAGTGCGGTCCAGGCCTTGGGCTCGGCGGGGTCGAGCCGGGCGCCGCGGTCCAGCAGTTGCTGCACCCAGGTGGTGTGGCCTTTCAGCGCGGCCATCATCAACGCGGTTTCGCCCACGGCGTTGGCCTGGTCTATCCGGGTCTGGGCATGGGCCAGCAGCACGGCCGACACCTTGAAAGAGCCTTCGCGCAGGCTCAGGTAGAGCGGCATCTGGCCCTGCTCGTCGCGCGAATTCGGGTCGAAGCCGCGCCCCAGCAAGGCCGCTACGGTGCGCGCATCGTCCACCGTGACAGCCTTGAAAAAGTCCTCGTAAGACCCAGCCCTGGCGCTTGAAATGCCAATCGCCAGAAGCAGATAGACGATGAATCTAAAGTACTTTCTGAACATTCTGGGACGCTGTCGGCGGGCGCGGCAGTTTGAACAGGTGTTCGAAGTTGCGGCTGGTGGCCTCGGCCACTGCCAAGACGGGCAGGCCTTTGACGCGCGCCAGTTCGGCCGCCACATGCGGCACCCAGGCGGGAGAGTTGGTTCGGCCACGGTGCGGCACCGGCGCCAGGTAGGGGCTGTCGGTCTCGATCAGGCAGCGGTCCAGTGGCACGAAGGCGGCCACATCGCGCAAGTCCTGTGCGGTCTTGAAGGTCAGGATGCCGGAGAACGAGATGCAGAAGCCCAGGTCCAGCGCGGCACGTGCCACATCCAGGGTTTCGGTGAAGCAGTGGAAGACGCCGGTCAACGCGCCGCCGGCCTGCGCCTGCGCATCGCGCAGCATAGACACCGTGTCGGCCGATGCGCTGCGGGTGTGGATCACCAGCGGCTTGGCCACCGCGCCCGCCACGGCGATGTGCACGGCGAAGCGCTCGCGCTGCCAGGCCATGTCGTCGCGCGTGCGGCCGTTGAGCCGGAAGTAATCCAGCCCGGTTTCGCCCACCGCGACCACACGGGGCTTGAGCGCCAGCGCCTGCAAGCGCTCGAAATCGGGCTCCTCGACGCCCTCGTTGTCGGGGTGCACCCCTGCCGAGCACCAGAAGTTGTCATGCGCCAGGGCCAGCGCATGCACGGTGGAGAACTCTTCCAGCGTGGTGCAGATGACCAGCGCCCGGTCGACATCGGCTGCGGCCATGTCGGCGCGCAAGGCGTCGATGCGGTCGTGCAGTCCGGGAAAGCTCAGGTGGCAGTGTGAATCGACGTACATCGGGAGGCGGTTAGCGTGGGAGCGGGGTCGGGGCGGGCGGCGCAGGAACGGGTGGCACCACACCCATAACACCCGAACTACACCGTTTGGGTGGGCTTGGAGGAAGAAATCTGCGTGCCCAGGATCTCTTCGATCTTCTGCTTGAGCATCCTGGCTTTGTCGTCGGCCGGAAAGCGCACGCCCACCCCCTGCGTGCGGCCGCCCGAGGCATTGGCCGGCGTGATCCAGGCCACCCGGCCCGCCACCGGGTAGCGCTGGGGGTCGTCGGGCAGCGACAGCAGCAGGTAGATGTCATCGGCCAGCCGGTAGTTGCGCGTGGTGGGCACGAACAAGCCGCCGCCGGTAAACAGCGGGATATAGGCCGCGTACAGTGCGCCCTTCTCGCGAAACACCAGTTGGATCACGCTGGGCCGCGAGGCTGGCGACACCGGCGACAGACCGGCGCTGAGGGTATCGCTCATCGCTGGGAGTGTAGCGAGGACCCGCCGCCCGTGCGCCGGGCCGCGCCAGGCTGGGGCCAGACCGCCGCGGCTTGCGTCACCAAGGACTCGATCAGCAGGCCTGCATTCCAGGGATGCTCGTCATGCCGTGCGGTGCGCAGCAGGCTGCGCTGCCAGACCCGCAACGCCGCCAGATCGGCACGGGCCGGCAACTGGTCGGCGGCAAAAAAGCGCGGCGTCCCGCCCAGCGCCGCCACTTGGGCGTCGTGGGCCAGCTTGAGCAGCCAGTCGACCACCCGCGGGATCGGCCGTCCGGCCAAGGTGCTGGCATCACCGGCGGCGACGCGGCGCGGCAATTCGGCCAGCAGCCCGGCGCTGACGCCCTCCTCGGACCAGGCCAGGGCTTCCAGCGGGCTGCCACCTGCCGCGCGCAGCAGCGGCGCCGGATCGGCCACGCCCTGCGCCTGCAACCAGGCCAGCGCGGCGTCCGCGCTGGGCAGCGCCAGTGGCACGCGCTGGCAGCGGCTGCGCACGGTGGGCAGCAGGCGCTCGGGGTCGGCGCTGGTCAGCAGCAGGCGAAGCCGGCCGGGCGGCTCTTCCAGCGTCTTGAGCAAGGCGTTGGCCGCCGGGCCGTTCAGCGCATCGGCCGGGTGCACCACCATCACCTTGCCGCGCCCGCGCCCGCTGGTCTGCTGGGCCCAGGCGATGGCCAGGCGCACCTGCTCGACGCGGATGTCGCGGCTGGGCTTGGCGTCGGCCTTGTTGAGCTTGCTGTCGTCGTCGTCGACCCAGCCCCGCTGCACCCGCAAGGCGTCGGGCAGCAGCAGCAGCAGGTCGGGATGGACCCGGGTGGCCACCAGGTGGCAGCTGCCGCAGCGCCCGCAAGGCCGCTGGCGTTGGACGGCGGCCGGGTCCTCGCACAGCGCAGTCTGGGCCAGCAGCAGGGCCAGCTCGAGGTGGCCGCCACCGGCCTGGCCGTGGATCAGCAGGCCATGGGCACCGGCCAGCGTGCCGGCCTGCGCCAGCGCGGCGTCCAGCCAGGGCAGCGGCAGGACGCCATCCGGGCCGACGCCGATCTGCACCGAGGGCGCGCTGTCCTTGGCCGGGCGGGCGGCCATCCGGGTCACCATGCGGACCGTCCACGGAGATGGGCCGACACCGCCTGGCGCACCTGGTCCCACACCGCGTCGCGCGGCTGGTCGGCGTCGATGCGGGCGAAGCGCTGCGGCGCGGCCAAGGCGCGCTCGGCGTAAGCCGCGCGCACGCGCTCGAAGAAGGCGCCGTCTTCGCGCTCCAGCCGGTCGGCGGGACGCGCCGCTGACCGGCGCGCCGCGGCCACCGGCGCCGGCAGGTCGAACCACAGCGTCAGATCGGGCTGCCGAACGCGGTCGGGGCCGGTCGCGCTGCGCTGCACCCAGTTCTCCAGTTGCGCCAGCACGGCACGGTCGAAACCGCGTCCGCCGCCCTGGTAGGCGAAGGTGGCGTCGGTGAAGCGGTCGCACACCACCACCGCGCCGCGCGCCAGGACGGGTTCGATCACGGTGCGCAAATGGTCGCGGCGGCCGGCGAACACCAGCAAGGCCTCGGTCAGCGCGTCCATCGCGTGGTGCAGGAACAGCTCGCGCAGGCTTTCGGCCAGCGGCGTGCCGCCGGGCTCGCGGGTCAGCAGGATTTCGCGGCCCTGCGCGCGCAGCCAGGCCGCCAGCGTCTCGATGTGCGAGGACTTGCCGGCGCCGTCTATGCCTTCGAAGGTGATGAACAAGCCAGGGGCGCTCATCGGGTCGTGCCGCCCAGCTTGGGCGGTGGGCGTTGGGCGCGTTGAAATTGGTTCACCGCCCGATTGTGCGCGGCCAGATCGTCGCTGAAGACGCTGCTGCCGTCGCCGCGCGCCACAAAGTACAGGGCGCGGGTGGCCTCGGGCTGGACCGCCGCGCGCAGCGAGGCCAGGCCCGGCATCGCGATCGGCGTGGGTGGCAGGCCGGCGCGGGTGTAGGTATTGAACGGCGTGTCCGCCTGCAGGTCGCGCTTGCGCAGCTTGCCGCCGAAGGCCAGACCCACGGCATCGCTCAGGCCGTAGATCACGCTCGGGTCGGTCTGCAACGGCATGCCGATACGCAGCCGGTTGATGAAGACGCCGGCTATCTTGCGGCGGTCGGCGGCCAGACCGGTTTCTTTCTCGATGATCGAGGCCAGCACCAGCGCCTGCTCGGCACTTTGCAGCGGCAAGCCGGCGGCGCGGGCTGCCCAGACCGATTCCAGCCGCTGGCGCTGCAGCATCGCTGCCCGCTTGAGCACCGTCAGGTCGCTGACGCCCCGGCTGAACAGATAGGTGTCGGGAAAGAACCGGCCCTCGGGCGCCAGCCCCGGCTGGCCTATCGCGGCCATCAGTTGGTCGTCGCTGAGGGCGGCGCTGGCGGGCTTGAGCTGCGGCGCACGGGCCAGTTCGGCGCGGAACTGGCGGAAGGTCCAGCCCTCGATCAGGCGCACCCGCTCCAAGGCCTCGTCGCCCTGCACCATCTTGGCCAGCAGCGTGCGCGGCGTGGTGCCGGGCTCCAGCGCGTAGCTGCCGGCGCGGATCCGCCTGGCCTGGCCGCTCCAGCGGAACCACTGGTAGAGCGCCCAAGGCGGGGCCCGCACGCCGGCCCGCACCCAGCCCGCAGCCACCTCGCGCGGGGCGGTGCCGGACTCGATCGACAGCTCGACGCCGGCTGCGATCAGCGGCATCGGGTGGTTCAGCCACCACCAGACGGCGGCAGCGCAGACGGCCGTGCCGGCGGCCAGCACGATCAGCAGGGACAGGAAAACAGTGCGCCAGGCTTTCATGCGACCAGCGCGCGCATCGGCCCAGGGGGCCTGGGGCCAAGCGCCTGCACGCCAACGAAGAGAAGGGAGCGTGATGATAATCGGCGCCATGAACACCCTCCCCCCCCTGAACGGCGCGCTGCGCCTGGCCGATTGGGGCGTGATCCGCGCCCAAGGCGTGGACGCCGCCAGCTTTCTGCAAGGCCAGCTGACCCAGGACGTGGCGCAGTTGTCCGAGACCCAGGCCAGGCTGGCCGGTTACTGTTCCGCCAAGGGCCGGCTGCTGGCCAGCTTCGTGGTCTGGCGCACCGACCCGCAGACCTTCTACCTGGCCTGCAGCGCCGACCTGCTGGCCGCCACGCTCAAGCGGCTGTCCATGTTCGTGATGCGCGCCAAGTGCAAGCTGAGCGATGCCTCGGCCGAGATCGCCTTGTTCGGGCTGGCTGGCGCGCCCGCGGCCCAGGCGCTGGGCGAGTCGGCACCGGCCGCGCCCTGGGCCGTGCTCGCCAGCGCGGCGGGCCAGGTGATCCGCCTGCCCGATGCGAACGCCCAGCCGCGCTTCCTGATGGCCCAGCCGATCGCGACTGTGACTGAGACTGCGATTTCGGCGGCGGCTCCGGCGTTGGCGGTGCTGGAGCCGCTGACGCCGGCGCAGTGGCAATGGCTGGAGGTGAAGAGCGGCGTGGCGCGCATCGTCGCGGCCACGGTCGAGCAGTTCGTGCCGCAGATGGTCAACCTGGAGTTGGTCGGCGGGGTCAATTTTCAGAAGGGCTGTTACCCTGGCCAGGAGGTGGTGGCGCGCAGCCAGTACCGCGGCACGCTCAAGCGCCGGGCGATGCTGTTCGACAGCGCCGCCGACCTGAGGCCGGGCCAGGAGGTGTTCCACAGTGACGATCCCGGCCAGCCGGCCGGCCAGGTGGCGCTGGCCGCGCCGCGGCCCGGCGGCGGCGGCAGCGCGCTGGTGGAGATCAAGCTGGCGGCGCTGGCCTCGGGCAGCCTGCATGCCGGCGCGGCCGATGGCCCGCTGCTGCTGCCCGACGCCCTGCCCTACGCCATCCCGGCCGACGCTGCATGACCGACCACGCCACCCAGCGGCACCTGTATGTCTATTACCAGGTGGCCGAGTCCGACCTGGCCGCCTCGGTGGCGGCCGTGCGCGCGATGCAAGCCACGCTGGTGGCCGCCCATCCAGGGCTGCAGGCCGATTTGCTGCGCCGACCCGAACTGAACGAAGGCCGGGTCACGCTGATGGAGACCTATGCCGGCGGCGTGACGCTGGCGCTGCAGGCCGCGCTCGACCTGGCCGCCAGCCGCCTGCCCCTGAGCTTGCCCCGGCACAACGAGGTTTTCGAGCCGCTGGCCTGAACTGCCGGAGCAAAGCCCTAAAGTCCGCGCAGCAAGGCCTGGTGCGGGATGCCGGCCTCGGTGAACACCGGACCCTCGGGGCTGAAACCGGCGCGGCGGTAGAAGCCGACCGCCGAGGTCTGCGCATGCAGCAGCACCTGCCGGTCACCGCGCTCGCGCGCCGCTTCGACCAGCGCCTCCAGCACCGCCCGGCCTATGCCGCTGCCACGCAGGCCGGCCTGCACCGCCATCCGGCCTATCTTGGACACGCCGTCCCGGTGCTCGAGCAGCCGGCCGGTGGCCAGCGCGACACCGAAGCGGTTGTAGACCACCGCGTGCACGGCCAGCGCATCGGCGGCGTCCCATTCCAGCTCGGCCGGGATCTTCTGCTCCTGCACGAAGACCGCGCTGCGCAGCGCCGCGGCGTCGCGCCCCAGCCGGTCCCAGCTGTCCAGGCGCATATCGAGCATGGGCTCGCCGGCCTCGAAGGCGACCAGCACATCGCGCAGCGGCGCGGGCACCGGTCGCGAGGTCTGGGTCGCCGGATCGGCAAAGACATAGACCAGTTCGCCGCTGACCAGAAGTTCGTCGCCGCGGAACACCGCGCCGCCGATCAGGATGGACGAGTTGCCGATGCGCAGGGTCTTGATGCCGACATCGATCTGGTCGTCGTAGCGGGCCGAGGCCAGGTACTCCAGCGTGGCCTTGCGCACGTACAGGTCGCCCGCCAGCGCGTCCATCGTCGTGTGGTAGGGCAGCGCCATCGCCCGCCACCAGCCCGCCACCGCGGTATCCAGGTACATCAGGTAATGGCCGTTGAAGACGATCTTTTGCAGATCGACCTCGGCCCAGCGCACCCGCAGGCGTTCGAGGTGGCGGAAATCGGCGCGTGACGTCATGGTGGGTCAAAGTCTCCAGGCTTGTTGCAGGGCGGCGGCCGCGGCCGCCTGGGCCAGCGCAGCTTCCTTCAGCACCCGGCCCATCTTGATGAAATCATGCGTCAAGCCGCGGTACAACTCCAGCGCCACCGCGACACCGGCCAGTCGCAGCCGGTCGGCATAGGCCAGACCCTCGTCGACCAGCGGGTCGCATTCGGCCAGGATCAGGCAGGCCGGCGCCACGCCGTCCAGGTCCTCGGCTTCTAGCGGCGCGAAGCGCCAGTCGCGGCGGTGGTGGTAGGCAATGGTGTGGTCGAAGAACCAGGCCACGCTGGCGCTGTCGAGCAGGAAGCCGTTGGCGAACAGCCTGTGCGAGGCGGTGTCGGCATGCGCCGTGGTGCCGGGCGTGATCAGCAACTGCAGCGCCAGCGGCAGGCCGAGGTCGCGGGCGTGGATCGCGCAGGTGGCGGCCAGCGTGCCGCCGGCGCTGTCGCCGCCCACCGCCAGCCGGGCACCGTCCAGGCCGAGTTGGTCCGCCCCCACGCCCCGCAGCCAGCGCATCGCCGCCCAGGCATCGTCGACCGCGGCGGGGAAGCGGTGCTCGGGCGCCAGCCGGTAGTCGAGCGCCAGCACCGCGCCGCCCGAGCGCAGCGCAAGCTGGCGGCACAGGCTGTCGTGGGTATCCAGGCCGCCGATCACGAAGCCGCCGCCGTGCAGGTAGAGCAGCACCGGCAGCCGGGCATGGCTGGGGGCGTAGAGCCGGGCCGGCAGCAGCGTGCCGTCGGCCGCCGGCACGCTGCAGCCCTGCACCCGGGCCAGCGCTGCCCGCGGCGGCTCCAGCACCTCGGCGGCCTTGTCGTAGGCGACGCGCGCCTCGGCCGGCGTCATGGCGTGGAACGGCACGCGTTGCACGCGCCGGATGCGGTCTAGCAGGCCGGCCATCGCCGGGCTCAGGAGCTGAGTTGTCACCAAGGATCCACGCTGCGCAGGGGGGCCGAAGCATACTGCCGGGCTTGTTTCAACCCGACCGGAGACCCGCCCATGGCCCGCATCCTCTACCTGACCCAGATCGAAATCGACCACGGCGCGGTGCGCTGCCTGCCCGAGGAATGCCTGCGGATCGGCATGAAGAAGCCGCTGATCGTCAGCGACGCCGGTGTGCGCGCCGCCGGCGTGCTCGACATCGCGTTGGCCGCGCTCGGCGCCCTGCCCCACGCGGTGTTCGACCAGACGCCGAGCAACCCGACCGAGGCCGCAGTACGCGCCGCCGTGCAGGTCTACCAGGCTAACGGCTGCGACGGCCTGATCGCGGTGGGCGGCGGCTCTTCCATCGACCTGGCCAAGGGCGTGGCGATCCTGGCCACGCACCCGGGTGAGCTCAAGACCTACGCCACGATCGAGGGCGGCAGCGCCAGGATCACCGACGCCGTCGCGCCGCTGATCGCCGTGCCCACCACGGCGGGCACCGGCAGCGAGGTGGCGCGCGGCGCGATCGTGATCGTCGACGATGGCCGCAAGCTGGGCTTCCACAGCTGGTCCCTGATGCCCAAGGCGGCCATCCTCGACCCCGAGTTGACGCTCGCCCTGCCGCCCGGACTGACCGCGGCCACCGGGATGGACGCGATCGCCCATTGCCTGGAGACCTTCATGGCCCCGGCGGTCAACCCGCCGGCCGACGGCATCGCGCTCGACGGTCTGGCGCGCGGCTGGGCCCACATCGAGCGCGCCACCCGCGACGGCCAGGACCGCGAGGCGCGCTGGAACATGATGAGCGCCAGCATGCAGGGCGCGATGGCCTTCCAGAAAGGCCTGGGCTGCGTGCATTCGCTCAGCCACAGCCTGGGCGGCGTCAATCCGCGGCTGCACCATGGCACGCTGAACGCGATGTTCCTGCCGGCGGTGGTGCTGTTCAACGCCCCGGCCGAGAGCATGCAGCGCGAGCGCCGGCTGCAGCGCATGGCGCAGGCGATAGGCCTGGCCGGCTGCGACGCGCAAGGCACCGAACTGGCCCAGGCCATCCGCGACCTGAACGCCAGGCTGGGCCTGCCCAGCGGGTTGGCGGCGATGGGCGTGACGCCCGACCTGTTCGAGCGCGTGATAGCCGGCGCGATGGCCGACCACTGCCACAAGACCAACCCGCGCATCGCCACCCGAGAGGAATACCGGGCGATGCT
>CANGHK010000079.1 GCA_947453625.1 Burkholderiales bacterium | reverse complement strand
GTGTTGCGGCTGCGCCGCCGCAACTCGCCGCCATGGGCTCTGGAGATCGCGCGGCACACCGCCAAGCCGACGCCGGCGCCGCGCCGTCCGGGGGCGTCGGCCCGCTGCGGCGCATCCTGGCCGCGCTGGAAGACCTCGAAGATCCGCTCGCGCCAGGCCGGCGCCACGCCTGGTCCCCGGTCGCGCACCGCCAGCACCAGACTGCTGCCCTCGCCGTCACGGCGCACCAGGATCTCTATCGGTGTCTCGGGCGCCGTATGGTCCATCGCGTTCTGCACCAGGTTGTCCAGCATCTGGGTCAGCAGCAGCGCGTCGCAACGCAGCAGCGGCAGGCCGGGTTCCAGCCTGGCCCGCAACATGCGCTGCGGCGCCCGCAGGCGTGCGCGGCGCAACACGGTGCCGACGATCTCCTCGGCCGACTCCCAGTCCAGCCGCAGCGGCACGCCGGGTGCGTCCAGTCGGGCGAGCTGCAGCGTGTTGTCGGTCAGGCGGCTGAGGTGCTCGGTCTCCTGCACGATGCGCTCGGCCAGGCTGCGGCGCTGCGCCGGGTCGAGTCGCTCGCTCTGGTCCTGCAGCGACGAGGCTGCGCCCAGGATGGTGGCCAGCGGGGTGCGGTAATCGTGCGAGATGGCGGCCAGCAAGGCGTTGCGCACCGCCTGCATTTGGGCTTGGGCCAGCGCCCGCTGCTCGGCCCGGGCGCCGGCCATGCGCTGCAGCGCCACCCCCATCTGGTCGCACAAGGCCTGGGCATGGGCGCGCAGGCGGTCGTCGGCGCGTGCGGCCATCGGCAGGCGCAGCACGGCCGCGCCCAGCGTGGCTTGCCGGCCGCGCAAGGGCAGGTAGCACTGGGCCAGCGACTCATGGTGGCCGCTGCCCGGGCCCATGGCCTGGCCCTGGCGCAGGCAGTGCCACAGGCCGGCCGCTTCGTCGGCATCGGTGTCGCCCAGGCGCAGCGTGGTCTGAGCGGCGTTGTCGGGCTTGGCATCGGCCGGGTTGTCGCGGCACAGCAGCAAGGCAGCAGGCGCGCCCGACAGCGCTGCCAGCATGGATTGCAGCGCGCCGGCATGGGCCAGCGGCTCGGTGGCGTCGCGCAGCGATTCGCTCAAGCCACGCAACTGCTCGGCCCGTTGCTGGTGCTGCAAGGCCAGGTGTGCCTGAGCCCGCAGCCGGCCCACCAGGCTGGTGATCACGCTGCTGACCCCCCACATCGCGCCCAGCAGCAACAGGTTCTGGTGGCCCTCGACGGCGAAGGTGCCGCGTGGCGGCACGAACTGCCAGTTGAACGCCCCCACCGCCAGCGTGCCTATCAGCAGCGCGGGCAGTGCCGGCAGCCAGAGCGAGGCCGTCGCGGCGCTGAGCACCAGCAGCATCGCCTGGTTCGCCAGGTCGATCTGGCCATCGAGCGCCAGCAGGGCGGCCCAGCCCAGGGCCCAGCATGAAAGGCCGCCGGCCCAGGCGGTGGCGCCGGGCCCGCGGCCCTGGGGTGCGTCGAGAATGGGCAGGGTGGACATGGCTTGCACGGTAGCAGTGTTGGCATCAGGATCGCATCAGCGCCGGGTGGCGGCGGCAACTTCGTCGATTCGGACGATGGCGGGGCAAGGATGCGGCGGCTAGCGTGCTGGTTTTCAAACTGGATGAGTGCCTGACATGAAACTCGATGCAACGATTTCGGCTGTGATTACCGGTGGCGCCTCGGGCCTGGGCGCGGCCACCGCGCGGCGGCTGGCCGCGGCCGGCGTCAAGGTCGCGCTGTTCGACCTCAACGCCGAGGCCGGCGAGGCGCTGGCGGCGCAACTCGGCGGCGTGTTCTGCCATGTCGACGTGACCAAGGAAGACTCGGTCGACGCCGGCTTTGTCAAAGCGCGTGCAGCCAACGGCCAGGAACGCATCCTGGTCAACTGTGCCGGCACCGGCAACGCGATCAAGACCGCCAGCCGCGACAAGACCACGGGCGAGATCCGGGCTTTCCCGACCGCCAACTTCGAACGCATCATCCAGATCAACCTGATCGGCACCTTTCGCTGCATCGCCAAGAGCGCGGCCGGCATGTTGAGCCTGCCGGCGCTGGACGGCGGTGAGCGCGGCGCGATCGTCAACACCGCCAGCGTGGCGGCGCAGGACGGCCAGATCGGCCAGGCCTCGTACGCCGCCAGCAAGGCCGGCGTGGTCGGCATGACGCTGCCGATCGCGCGCGACCTGATGGGCGAGGGCATCCGCGTCAACACCATCCTGCCGGGGCTGTTCAACACCCCCCTGCTGCAAGGTGCGCCCGAGAAGGTCAAGGAGGCGCTGGCGGCCTCGGTGCCCTTCCCGAAGCGGCTGGGCGACCCCGACGAGTACGCCGCACTGGCCGAGTTCATGGTCACCAACGGCTATTTCAACGGCGAGAGCGTGCGCCTGGACGGCGCGATCCGCATGGCCCCGCGCTAAGGCTGGACCGAGCAAGCCCCTGCGGGCTTGCGAGTGCCTGCCGAAGGCTCTGCCGGCATGCTTGCCGGCAAGCTCTTGAGTCCGGACCGAGCGCCTGCGCGCTCGCGAGTGGCTGGCGAAGGCTCTGCCCGCCTGCAAGCGGGCAAGCTCTTGAGGCCTCACGAGCCCCGCCGCAAAGGCGCGGGCCTGTATTGCCGCGAACGGCCTCTGGCCGGCCTGGTTTGCTGATCTGGCGCTGGGTTTTGCAGCGCCGCGCGGCTTGACAATGGGGGCCAGCGTGCACGCCAGTTGGCGGGCACTTGGAGACCGCGGTGATGCGATCGACAGGAATCTGGGGCGGCAGGCGTTACGCGGTCAGCGCCTTGTTGCTACTGAGTCTGGTTGCCTCCTGGGCCCAGCGTGGCACCGATCTGCGCATGCCCCAGCCCTTGCTGACCCCGCCGGCGGGGTCCATGGACGCGCCGGCCACGCCCTGGCGCGTCGTCGGTCTGCCCAAGCAGAGCAAGCCCTTCACGCGCTTTTCGGCCGTCACGCTGGACGGCCAGCGGGTGTTGCGGGTGGACGCCGCGTCGTCCTACGGCAACCTGGTGCACCCGCTGCTCAATCCGCCCCAGTCCGCGCGCAACCTGTCTTGGCGCTGGCGCCTGGACGAGCCGAATCCGGCGGCCGATCTGCGTCTGAAGGAGGGCGACGACAGCCCGGTCAAGGTCTGCGCGATGTTCGACCTGCCGCTTGCGGCGCTGTCCTTCGGTGAGCGCCAGTTGCTGCGTTTGGCCCGCCTGGGCGCGGGTGAATCCCTGCCGTCGGCCAGTGTCTGCTATGTCTGGGACAACCGCCTGGCGCCCGGCACGGTGCTGGACAACGCCTTCACGCGCCGCATCCGGACCATCGTTCTGCGCGGCCCCGAGGCGCCGCTGCGCGGCTGGGTGGCCGAACAGCGCGACGTGGCAGCCGATTTCCTGCGCCTGTTCGGCGATGAGGCCAAGACCTTGCCGCCGCTGGTGGGCGTGGCGATCGCTGCCGACGCCGACAACACGCGGGGCCGCAGCCTGGCGTTCGTGGTCGACATCGCGCTGGAGTGACGCGCTGCCAGGGCCTGCAGCCGGCCGGGCTGGCCATCCCGGCGGGCGCCGCGGCCGATCAGACCAGCGCGCGCAGTTCGCGCAGCAACACCGACAGCATCGCCATGTCCAAGGCCGGGGTCGGGCGCAGGTCGGTCAGCAACTGGCGGCAGTGCGCGACCTGGGCTTCTCGCCTGGCCTGCCAGGCCTGGACCAGCGCGCCGGGGTCGGCCGCCGGTTCGCCGTCCCCGGTCGAGCCGCACCCGAGCACCGACCGCGCCAACTCGCGCGCCAGCAGCGACAAGTCGTCGCGCATCGCCACCCGCGCCAGCGCCTGCCAGTGGCTGTCGGCCGGCAGCGCGGCGATCTGCTGCGCCACCCAGCCCAGGTCGAGCCGGCCACCGACGCCGAAATAGACGCCGGCCACGGTCTCGACCGCTGCGCCCAACTCGGCGGCCACCTGCACGATGTCCAGCCCGGCCACCTGCCCGTCCAGCCGCGCGACGCGTTGCGCCAGCGCCTGCGGCACGCCTTGGGCCACCAGCGCTGCGGTCTGCGCCGCCAGCGCGGCGCATTCCTGGGGCATCAGCCATCGGTCCAGCCCGGCGCCCACCTCGGCCACGCCCGGCGCGAAGCGTTGCAGCATGGCATCGAGGTCGCGCAGCGTGGCGCGCTCGCGCAGCAGCCAGACGGTGCAGCGCTCGATCAGCCGTACGCTGGCCAGCACGATCGCGTTCTGGGTCTTGACGTCGACGCTGTGGTCCAGCGCCTCGTTGTCCCGCCACAGCGACACCAGGTTGAACACCTGGCGTGTGCCGAGGTAGGCGCGAACGATGTCGGGCGGCGTGGCGCCGGTCTCCTCCTGCAGCCGGTGTACGAAGGTCGGCCCGACCCGGTTGACCATGCTGTTGACGACATGGGTGGCGATGATCTCGCGCCGCAGCGGGTGGCGCTGCAGTGCTGCCGGGTAGCGCTGGCCCAGCAGCGGCGGGAAGTAGCGCGCCAGCGTGCCGGCGATGCCCGGATCCTCGGGCAGGTCGGAGGCCAGCAACTCGTCGTAGAGCGCCATCTTCTGGTAGGCCAGCAGCACCGCCAACTCGGGCGCGGTCAGCCCGAGACCGGCGGCGCGACGCAAGGCCAGTGTCTCGTCGTCGGGCAGGAACTCGATCTTGCGGTTCAGCCGGCCGCAGGCCACCAGGTGGCGCAGCGCTCGGCCCTGTTCGTCCAGCAGTGCCGCGCCCTGCGCCACGCCCAGCGCCAGCACCTGGTTCTGGAAGCGGTTGTCGCGCAACACCAGCGCGGCCACGTCGTCGGTCATCTCGGCCAGCAGCTTGTCGCGCTGGCGGGCGGTGAGTTCGCCCTCGGCGACCACCGCATCGAGCGCGATCTTGATGTTGACCTCGTGGTCCGAGCAGTCGACGCCGGCCGAGTTGTCGATCGCGTCGGTGTTGATCAGGCCGCCGCGCAGCGCGAACTCGATCCGTCCGCGCTGGGTGCAGCCCAGGTTGCCGCCTTCGGCCACCACCTTGCAGCGAAGCTGGGCGCCGTTGACGCGGATCGCGTCGTTGGCGCGGTCGCCGCAGTCGGCATGGCTTTCGCCGCTGGCCTTGACATAGGTGCCTATGCCGCCGTTGTAGAACAGGTCGGCCGGCGCCAGCAGGATGGCCTGCATCAGCTCTGCCGGGGTCAGGTGCGCGACGCTGTCCACCAACCCGTCCACCAACCCCTGCCCGTCGGTCATCCCGAGCGCGCGGCGCGCCTCGGCCGACAGCGCGATAGCCTTGGCGCTGCGCGGCCAGACGCCGCCGCCGGCCGAGATCCGGCTGGCGTCGTAGTCGGCCCAGCACGAGCGCGGCAGCGCGAACAGGCGCTCGCGCTCGGCAAAGCTGGCCTCGGCGTCGGGGCTGGGGTCGATGAAGATGTGGCGGTGGTCGAAGGCGGCCAGCAGCCGGATCTGGCGCGACAGCAGCATGCCGTTGCCGAACACGTCGCCGCTCATGTCGCCCACCCCCACCACGCTGAAGGGCTGGGTCTGGGTGTCCCGGCCCAGGCTGTGGAAATGGCGTTTGACGCTCTCCCAGGCGCCGCGCGCGGTGATGGCCATCTTCTTGTGGTCGTAGCCGGCCGAGCCGCCCGAGGCGAAGCCGTCGCCCAGCCAGAAGCCGTACTCGGCGGCCACGCCGTTGGCGATGTCGGAGAAGCTGGCCGTGCCCTTGTCGGCGGCCAACACCAGGTAGGGGTCGTCGGCGTCGTGGCGCACCAGGTCGGGTGGCGGCGTCACCTTGCCGCCCGGTCGGTTGTCGGTCAGGTCGAGCAGGCCGCGCAGGTAGGCCTGGTAGCAGGCAACGCCTTCCTTCATCAGCGCGTCGCGGTCGCCGGCCGCCGCCGCCGGCAGGCGCTTGAGCACGAAGCCGCCTTTCGAGCCCATCGGCACGATCACCGCGTTCTTGACCTGCTGCGCCTTGACCAGCCCCAGCACCTCGGTGCGGTAGTCCTCCATCCGGTCGGACCAGCGCAGCCCACCGCGCGCCACCCGGCCAAAGCGCAGGTGCACGCCCTCGACCCGAGGCGAGCAGACGAAGATCTCGAACATCGGCCGCGGCTCGGGCAGGCCGGGCAGATGCGCCGGGTCGAGCTTGAACGACAGCACCGGCTTGGCTCGGCCGTCGGCGCCGCGCTGGAAGAAGTTGGTGCGCAGCGTGGCCTGGACCAGTGCCAGCAACTGGCGCAGGATGCGGTCCTCGTCGAGGTTGGCCACTGCGTCGAGCGCGGCCATGATGCGTGCGGCGACAGCCGCGCAGGCTGACTGCCGGTCACCCGCCAGCGCGGGGTCGAAGCGGCTGGTGAACAAGCCCACCAGATCGGCGGCGATCGCCGGATGGGTGGCCAGCGCCTGCTGAATATAGGCTTGGCTGAAGGTGGCGGTGGCCTGTTTCATGTAGCGCGCATAGGCGCGCAGCACGCCCACGCCGCGCCAGTCCAGCCCGGCCAGTAGCACCAGGCGGTTGAAGCCGTCGTTCTCGTTGTCGCCGCGCCAGGTGTGGGCCACCGTGTCCTGGAAGCGCGCGCGCAAGCCGTCGATGTCGATCTCCTCGACGCCCGGCACGCGCAGGCCGAAGTCGTCCAGCCACAGGGTGCTGCCGACCTGACCGTCGGCGCGTTGGATCGCGTAAGGCCGCTCCTCCAGCACCTGCACGCCCATGTGTTCGAGCATGGGCAGGCTTTGCGACAGCGGCACGGGCTGGCCGGACCGCGCCAGCTTGAATCGCAGATGCCCGTGCGGCGCCTCGAGCGGCAGGTACAGACTCATCGCCAGTGCGTCGGGGCCGTCCAGCGTCTCCATCAACTCGATGTCGCGCACCGCCACCGCCGGGGCATGCTCGTCCCGGTAGCCGGCGGCGAAACCGCAGGCGTAGCGCTCGTACAGGCTGTTGCCGCGCTCCTCGCCGCAGGCCTCCAGCAAGGCCTCGCGCAACTCGTCCTCCCAGCGCCTGGCCACGCGCACCAGCCGGCGCTCGAGTTCGCGCGCGTCGACTCGCGGCGCGGCGCCGCCCGCGCTGTGCACGGTGATCAGCACGCGGGCCAGCGGCGAGTCGGCGAACTGCACCGAGAACTCCGACGACACGCCGTTCAGCGCCGCGCTCAGCAGCGCCTGCATGCTCGCGCGCAACTCGGAGTTGAAGTTCTCGCGCGGCACATAGATCAGGCAGGCGGTGAAGCGGCCAAAGCTGTCGCGGCGCAGGAACAGCCTCGTGCGCTGGCGTTCACCCAGGCGCAGGATGCCCATCACGGTGGGGTAGAGCGCATCGACCTCGGTCTGGAACAGTTCGTCGCGCGGGTACTGCTCGATCACCGTGACGAGTGCCTTGGCGACATGGCTGCCGGGCAGGAAACCGGCGCGCTCGACCAGCGCGGCCACCTTGCGCCGCAGCAGAGGGATGTCGGCCGGGTTGGCGTTGTAGGCGGTGGACGTGAACAGGCCCAGAAAGCGCCGCTCGCCCAGCACCCGGCTTTGGGCGTCGAAGCGCTTGACGTCGACGCAGTCGAGGTAGCCCGGCCGGTGCACGGTCGAGCGGGTGTCGGATTTGCTCAGCACCAGCACGCTGGCGTCGCTTGCCCGCCAAGCCGTCGGCAGCGCGGCGAACGGGGCCGAACCGGTGGCGGTCTCGGCATCGGCGAGAACAGCGCTGCGCAGGATGCCCAGCCCGGAGTCGGCCACCCGCCGCAGCGCGACATCGCCGTCCTGCTCGACCTGGTCGTGATCGATCTGGCCGAGCAGCGCGAAGTTGCCGTCGGCCAGCCAGTCCAGAAAGGCCAGGTCCTCGGCCAGGTCCTCGGCCGGCACTGGGGCGCCGGTCTGGCGCAGCAGGGCTGCGCTGCCCTGCACTGCGCGCCGCATCGCGCCCCAGTCCTCGACGGCGGCGCGCACGTCGGCCAGGATGCGCAGCAGGCCGGACTGCAGTGCGGCCAGACGCGCCGGGTCGGTGCGGCGGTCGACTTCGACATGGATCAGCGACTCGAAGCGGCCTTCGGGCTCGTCGCGCTGGCGCGCCAGGCCGGTCAGTCGGTGCTCGGCGTCGCGCCGCAGCTTCATCACCGGGTGGACGATCAGGTGCAGGGTCAGGCCCTGGCGGTTGACCTCCATCGTGATCGAGTCGACCAGGAAGGGCATGTCGTCGTTGACGATCTCGACCACGGTGTGGGTCGATTGCCAGCCATGCTCGCCCTGGCGCGGGTTGTAGACCCGCAGCTTGGCCGCGCCGCCGGCAAAGACGCGCGCGAAATGCCAGTGCGACAGCGCCGCACCGTACAAGTCGGCCAGCGTGCGCTCGGCCAGGTCGTCGGGCGCGACCTGAGCGTAGTACTGGCGCGTGAACTCGGCCGCCTCGCCGGCCTGCTCGGGCGGCATCTTGGCGGCGACCAACTCGGCCAATCGAGCGATCAGCGCGCGCGAATCGGCCTCGCCTTGCTCGGCGGCTGACGGCGGGTGCGGGCTGTCCATGCGGATCTCCGGTGAGGCCCGCCCAGTATCACGCCGCCAGCCGGGTCAGTGGTCGTTCATCACTTGCGGTATCTCATGCGCTGGTGGCGTGTTGCGGCTGCGTCCGCAACGCACCAGGCCGTCGATCATCACCATGCCCACGCCGGGGATGTCGCCCAGTTCGACGCTCTCGAGCAGGGTGCGGCCGGCGCTGTGCTGGGCCCGGTCCATGAAGACGAAATCGGCGTCGCGCCCGACCTCGACCAGCCCGCAGTTCAGCTTGCGCAGCCTGGCGGTGTTGCCGGTGGCAAAGCAGAACACCAGTTCGGCCGGAATCCGGCCCAGCGACGACAGCAGCGCGATCAGCCGCAGCAGGCCCAGCGGCTGCACGCCCGAGCCCGCGGGGGAGTCGGTGCCCAGGATCACCCGGTGCGGACATTTGAGCTGCAGCGCGGCCTGGGCGGCGGCGATCGCCACCCGCTCGTTGCCGTTGTGCACGATCTCGATCGCCCGGCTGGATTTTTCGCACAGCTCGCAGACATGGGCCTCGGACAGTGAGGTGTGGCCGCCGTTGATATGGCCGATCACGTCGGCGTCGGCCTCCAGCACCACGTCCTTGTCGATCAGCCCCGAGCCCGGGATGCTGGGGCCGCCGGTGTGGATGGTGCTCTGGATGCCATGCTTGCGCGCCCAGGCCACCATCTCCTTGGCCTCGTAGCCGGCCTTGACCGAGCCCAGCCCGACCTCGCCCAGCAGCGTGACACCGGCCGCGGCCAACTCGGCGAAGTCGCTCTCGACCATGCCACGCTCGATGATCGGGGCGCCCGCCAGCACCTTGACGCCGCCGGGGCGGAAGTTGTCGAAAGCGCGCTGCGCGGTGATCGCCAGCGCTTTCAGGCCGACGATGTCCTTGGGCCGGCCCGGCAGATGGACTTCGCCGGCCGAGATCATCGTCGTGACGCCGCCGTGCATGCTGCTGTCGATCCAACCGATCTGGCCCTGGCGCGGCGTCCAGTCGCCGAACACCGGGTGCACATGGCTGTCGATCAGGCCGGGGGCCAGACAGCCGCCGCGGGCGTCGATCAGCGTGGCGGGTTCGGCCGTGTCGCAGTCCTTCTCGCGCCCCACCGCGGTGATGATGCCGTCCACCACGACGACCGTGTCGGCCTCGAGTATGGGTTGGTCCAGGTCGCCCGACAGCAGCAACCCGATGTTGCGTATCACCACCTTGCCCGACTTTCCACCGCTTGCCACGTCTGCCATATGCTGCATCTCCAGAGTTTGATGAAGTGCAGGCTACATGAAGACGGCGATTCCCTCAAGCCGGCAAGGACCCCGCGTCGGCGCGCACCGCGCGCTGGACGGCGTCGATCACGAAGGCCTCCCAATGCGCCAGCGCGCCGGCGGCCTGCAGGTCCTCGCCCAGGAAGGACGACAGCGTGTAGCGGTTGCCGAGGTAGAAATACGCCAGCGCCGCGATCATCAGGTAGACGTCGCGCGCCGACAGGTCGGCCCGGAACACGCCCAGCGCCGCGCCGCTACGCAGCACCTTGTCGGTGATCGCCAGCACCGGCGACGAGTAGGCCCGCACCTGCGGGCTGGTGGCGATATGGCGGCCGCGCAGCAGGTTCTCGGTGTTGAGCAGGGTGATGAACTCGGGGTGCTGCTGGTAGTACAGCCAGACGAAGCGGATCACTGCGGTCAGCGCGGCCTCGGGCCGGCGGGTGTCCAGCACCAGCGCCGACTCGGCCTCGTTGAAGCGGCGGTAGGTGTCCTCCAGCACGGCCACGAACAGCGCTTCCTTGCTGCCGAAGTAGTAGTAGATCATCCGGTCGTTGGACCGGGCCGCCTTCGAGATCTGCTCGATGCGCCCGCCGGCAAATCCCTGCTTGGCAAAGACCCGGGTGGCCGCGCCCAGGATGGCTTCGCGCGTGGCCTGGGCGGCCAGGGCGCGAACGCCTGGGGGTTTGTCAGGCGCGGCGGGCGGGGTGGCCACCACGGCGTGGGCTGTGGCGTCTGCCGCGGGCTTGGCGCGGCGGCGGCGGGCTACGGGCGGGTCCCGGGGTGCCGCGGTCGGGTCGTCGCCGTTGGCCATCGCCGGCTATTGCTCGACGAAGGCCCGCTCGATCACGAAGTCGCCCGGCTTGGAGGTGTTGCCCTCCTTGAAACCGCGCACTTCGAGCAGGCCTTTCAAATCGCGCAGCAGGCCCGGGCTGCCGCAGATCATCACCCGGTCGTCGGCCGGGTTGATCGCCGGCACGCCGAGGTCGGTGAACAGCTTGCCCGATTCGATCAGGTCGGTGATGCGGCCGGTGTTGCGGAAGGCTTCGCGCGTGACGGTGGGGTAGTAGCGCAACTGCTGGCTGACCATCTCGCCCAGGAACTCGTCGCGGGGCAGCTCGTTGGTCAGGTAGTCGTGGTAGGCCAGCTCAGCCACCTCGCGCACGCCGTGCACCAGCACCACTTCGCTGAACTTCTCGTAAGTGGCCGGGTCGCGCACGATGCTCATGAACGGTGCCAGACCGGTGCCGCTGCTCATCAGGTAGAGGCGCTTGGCCGGCAGCAGGTAGTCGATCACCAGCGTGCCGGTGGGCTTCTTGCCGACGACGAGTTTGTCGCCGACCTGGATGTGCTGCAGCTTGCTCGTCAGCGGGCCGTCCTGCACCTTGATGCTGAGGAACTCGAGGTGCTCCTGGTAGTTGGGGCTGGCCACGCTGTAGGCGCGCAGCAAGGGCTTGCCGTTGACGCGCAGGCCGATCATCGTGAAATGGCCGTTCAGGAAGCGCAGCGACAGGTCGCGGGTGGTCGTGAAGGAGAACAGCCGGTCGGTCCAGTGGTGGACGCTGAGGACGGTTTCGTCATGGAAGGCGCTCATGGGGCTTGGGTTGACCTGTTTCTGGGATGGCTCTGGCGTGGCGGGCGGTGGGTCGTCAGCGGATTCGGGCAGTCCGACGGCTACCGACGGCCTGCAAGCCCTTGCGTCGCCCGCGGCGCGAATGTAGCATCGGCGGCATGTTGGTTAAGCAGACACTACATGAAATAAGAGTCCCGGCTGGCGTCCGTTGCCGGGCCGCAATTGTGCCCGAGGCCAAGGGTTCTCCCCGGGGCCCCGGGCCTGCGTCGGACGAGGGGCGACCGGGGCATGGCTGAGCAGGAACAGCGCAAGGCCGACGGCCTGGGGGCCGCATGGCGCAGCGGGCCGCGCAACGAGCGCATGGCCGCGCACAAGATCGAGTGCAACGCCTGTCCGGTGCTGTGCCAGATCAGCGACGGCCGGGTCGGCGCCTGCGACCGCTATGCCAACCAGGACGGCCTGCTGGTGCGGGTCGACCCGGTGTTGATGCTGCGCCGGCGGCAGATGGACGGTTCGGTCGGCGACCTGCCCAGCGACCCGTCGCCCGGCGAGGCCGGCCTGGTGCCCTTCCTGCAGCCCGCCACGCAAGGCGAAGCGCCAGCGGTCGAATCGTCAGACACCGGGGCGGGGATCTTCGTCACCGCCGTCGGCGCGTCCACCACCTACCCCGACTACAAGCCGGCGCCGTTCATCGTCTCGTCGGTCGCCGACGGCGTGGACATGGTCACCGTGGTGACCGAGGGCATCTTCAGCTACTGCAGCCTGAAGGTGAAGATAGACACCGACCGCTGGCTCGGCCCCGAGCAGGCCAACGTGCGTTGCGACGGCGAGGTGGTGGGCCATGTCAGCACGGCCGAGTACGGCTCGCAGATGCTCAGCCTGGGCGGTGTGCACCACATCACCGGCGGCAGCAAGAAAGAGGGCCGCGTCACGGTGACGATGATGCAGCGCCTGGGCAACAAGCAGGCGGTCGAGTTCACGATCGACGGCGGGGCCCAGGTGCGGGTGCAGGCCGGACAGCCGCCGGTCGTCGACGGCGTGCCCGAGCAGCGCATGCGGGTGGGCTGCGGCTCGGCCACGGTGGGCATCTTCGCCCAGCAGTTCACCGGTCTGGTCGACGAGGTGGTGGTGGTCGACGACCACATCACCGGCGTGCTGACCGAGCACCAGGCCGGGCATTGCCTGGGCCTGCGTCCCTCGGGGCTGAAGCTGCGCGGGCGCAAGAGCACGCCGGGTCGCTATTTTCAGGTCGCCAACCCTGGCACTGGCTGGGGCGGCACCGACCTGGTCGATCCGCTGGCCATCGTCGAGGGCTGGGATGCGGCGCTGGCCTGGCCGGGGCAGCGATTGCTGATGGTCAGCACCACCGGCGAGCATGCGGCCTGGTTCGTGCTGGACGCGGCGCTCGCGCCGCAGCCCGCGCTGATGCCCGCGGCGATACAGGCCATCGTCGACCGGATCGGCGAGAACTGCGAGCCCTCGCTGGCCAGCGTGTTGTTCGTCGCCGGGGCCGGCGGCAGCCTGCGCGCCGGGGTGACCGAGAACCCGGTGCAACTGACCCGGGCGATCCAGCAGGGGCGGGTGACGGTCACCTGCGGCGGGGCGCCGGTCTATGTCTGGCCGGGCGGGGGCATCACGCTGATGGTCGACGTGCTGCGCATGCCCGACCACAGCTTCGGCACCGTGCCCACGCCGGCCATCGTCGCGCCCATCGAGTTCAGCCTGCGCCTGGCTGACTACCAGGCGCTGGGTGGCCACATGGCCTATGTGCGGCCGCTGGCCCAGGTGCTGGCCAGCGGGTCCTGGCACGCCGACGGCGCGCCCACGGCCAGGCGCTTCGTCGCCCCGACCGCCGGCAACCCCTGGCCGCTGTATGCGTTGCCGGCGGATGCGTTGCCAGGGCGGGCCTGATGGCGTGGGCCGGCGCAGCGCGATGAGCGGGGCGCAACGCGGCGTTCTGCCCGGCGGGCGCTGGCATTTCCAGCACGGCCCGATCGACATCGTCATCGGCGCCGAAGGCGATCCCGACGCCGTGCAGGCCTCGCATGCGGCGGCCTGGGGCCGCTTCGCCTCGGTGCTGGACGGCTTGGTGGCCGAGTTGCCGCAACTGCGCTTGCCGGTGGACGGCGCCGCCCAAGCCTGCGGCCTGCGCGGCGACATTGCGCGCCGGATGTGGTCGGCCTGCGCGCCGCTGGTGGCCGAAGCCCAGGGCTTCATCACCCCGATGGCGGCGGTGGCCGGTGCGGTGGCCCAGGCCCTGATCGCGGCCTACCAGCGGCCCGGCATCACGCGCGCCTGGGTCAACAACGGCGGCGACATCGCGCTGCATCTGGCGCCGGGCAGCGTGGCCCGCGTCGGCCTGTTTGCCGACCTGGCGCGCTTCGATGGCGCGGCTGGCACGCTGGCCACCGATGCCGCTTTCTCGGTGCGCTTCGACGACCCGGTGCGCGGCGTGGCCACCAGCGGCTGGCGCGGGCGCAGCCATTCGCGCGGCATCGCCGACAGCGTCACCGTGCTGGCCGCCAGCGCCGCGATGGCCGACGCCGCCGCCACGGTGATCGCCAACGCGGTCGATGTGGACGATGGCCTCATCGTGCGCCGGCCCGCCGACAGCCTGCGCGACGACAGCGACCTGGGCGCCATCGCCGTGACGGTGGACGTGCCGCCGCTGGCGCCGACCCAGGTCCAGCAGGCCTTGCAGCGCGGCCTGGCCTGCGCAACACGCTTGCAGGCGCGCGGCCTGGTGCATGCGGTGCTGCTGGCCTGCCAGGGGACGCTGCTGCCTTTGCTGCCCTTGATACCCCTGATGCCCCTGAAGGCCGAAGCGCCGCCGGCCCTGGTTCGGTAATTGCTACGTTTTTCCAGGTTTTGCCCCTTTTCCCAGAAACCCGCCCATGAACCTCATCGACATCCGCCGCATCGTCACCCAGGTCGAGGACATCTTCCACGAGGGCGGACCGCGCGCGGCCCTGCCGCTGCGCCGGGGCGCTATCGCGGCGGTGCTGACCAACCCCTACGCCGGCCGCTACGAGCCCGACATCCTGCCGATGATGGCCGCGCTCAATCCTGTCGGGCTCGATCTGGCGCGGCGCCTGCTGGCCGCGCTGGACGTGCCTGCAGACCGCATCCAGGGCTATGGCAAGGGCGCGATCGTCGGCGCCGCCGGCGAACTCGAGCATGGCGCGCTGTGGCATGTGCCGGGCGGCTACGCGATGCGCGAGTTGCTGGGCTGGAAGGGCGACGCAGCCGCCTACGCCAAGGGGGTGTCGAGTGGTGGCCAGAGCGGCAACGCGCTGGCCATCGTGCCCAGCACCAAGAAGGTCGGCGGCCCTGGCGCAACGCTGGACGTGCCGCTGACCCACATCAACGCCAGCTATGTGCGCAGCCATTTCGACGCGATCGAAGTGCGGGTGCCCGGTGCGCCGCGCGCCGACGAGATCGTGCTGATCCTGGCGATGAGCACCGGGCCGCGGGTCCATGCCCGGGTCGGCGGGCTGGCGGCCGAGGCCATCGACAAATGGGATGGTCAGCGCTGACCGGCCCGGAGAAACCAAACATGACCACAGACATCCCAAGCTATGTCCGCAAACTCGTCGTGCAGGTCGACGAGATCCACCGCGAGATGGGCCGCGACGTCGTGCCGCCGACCCGCCGCGCGCTGGCGATGGCGGTGATCGCCAACCCCTACGCTGGCCACTACGCCGAGAACCTGGACGCCTTGATCGCGATCGGCGAGGAACTCGGCGGCCTGCTGGGCGAGCGCTGCGTGCAGGCCCTAGGCATCGCGCCGCCGCAAGCCCAGAGCTACGGCAAGGCGGCCATCGTCGGCGAGGCTGGCGAGCTGGAACATGCGGCGGCCATCCTGCACCCCAAGCTGGGCGCGCCGCTGCGCATCGCGGTTGAAAAAGGCGCCGCGCTGGTGCCTTCGGCCAAGAAGCAAGGCGGTCTGGGCACCGCGGTGGACGTGCCGCTGGGCCACAAGGACGCGGCCTTCGTGCGCAGCCATTTCGACGCCATCGAGGCCAGGATAGGCGATGCGCCGCGTGCCAACGAGATCGTCGTGGCGGTGGCGGTCACCGCCAGCGGCCGGCCGCTGGCGCGCATAGGCGGGCTGGCGGTCGATCAAATCAAGGGCGAGGACGGGCTGCGCTGATTCGTTGATTCGATGATGCGCCGGCCCGTCGCGCCTGAAGTCTCTGCTACCGTTTTGCCACTTTCGCCACTTTTTGAGGATTACCGCATGAAGAGAGTCTTGCTTGCCGCCGCGCTGCTGTCGCTGGCGGCTGTATCCAGCGCCCCGGCGCTGGCCCAGGGTGTGATCAAGATCGGCGAGGTCAACAGCTACAAGGTGCAGCCGGCCTTTCTCGAGCCCTACAAGAAGGGCATGGAGCTGGCGGTCGAGGAGATCAACGCCGCTGGCGGCCTGAACGGCAAGAAGCTGGTGCTGATCACGCGCGACGACAACGGTGCGCCGGGCGACGCGGTGCGCGCTGCCGAGGAACTGGTCTCGCGCGAGCAGGTCGACGTGCTGACCGGCGGCTTCCTGTCCAACATCGGGCTGGCGCTGGCCGACTTCGCCAAGCAGAAGAAGTTCTTCTACCTGGCGAGCGAGCCTTTGACCGACAAGATCGTCTGGGGCAGCGGCAACAAGTACACCTTCCGGCTGCGGCCGTCGACCTATATGCAGTCGGCGATGCTGGTGCCCGAGGCGGTCAAGCTGAAGAAAAAGCGCTGGGCGGTGGTCTATCCCAACTACGAGTACGGCCAGTCGGCGGTGGCCACTTTCAAGGCGCTGCTCAAGGCGGCGCAGCCCGATGTCGAGTTCGTCGCCGAGCAGGCGCCGCCGCTGGGCAAGCTCGATGCCGGCAGCGTGGTGCAGGCGCTGGCCGACGCCAAGCCGGACGCGATCTTCAACGTGCT
Organism: Burkholderiales bacterium; assembly: GCA_947453625.1. Taxonomy (GTDB): domain Bacteria; phylum Pseudomonadota; class Gammaproteobacteria; order Burkholderiales; family Burkholderiaceae_C; genus Pseudaquabacterium. The sequence goes on along the minus strand of CANGHK010000079.1, from coordinate 859 downwards.
GTTCGGCGCCGACCTGAGCAAGTTCGTGCGCGAGGGCAATACCCGCGGCCTGTTCCAGGGCCGCGAGGTGGTGAGCATGCTGACCGGCGAGCCCGAGTACCTGGACCCGCTGAAGGACGAGACGCCCAACGGCTGGGTCGTCACCGGCTACCCCTGGTACGGCATCCAGACCCCCGAGCACAAGGCCTTCTTCCTGGCCTACCACGGCAAGTTCAAGGACTATCCGCGGCTGGGTTCGGTGGTGGGCTATGCCGCGATCAAGTCGCTGGCCGCGGGCATCCTCAAGGCCAAGAGCACCGAGACCGAGAAGTTGGTCGTCGCCTTCAAGGGCCTGGAGCTGATGACGCCGTTTGGCAAGACGGTGTACCGGACGCAGGACAACCAGTCGACGATGGGCGCCTATGTCGGCAAGACCAAGAACGACAAGGGCAAGGGCACGATGGTCGACTATGTCTACCTCGATGGCGCCAAGTACCAGCCCAGCGACGCCGAGGTCAAGAAGTTGCGGCCGGCGGATTGATAGTGGGTCTGAGCGGGTGAGGCGGGGGTGACTGACCGCATCGGGCACATTGCCGACCTTCCGACGGACTGCTTTGGCGCCGGCGAGTCAGGCGTCGTTAGGCCGCGTGCGAGGCCGAGTTCACCGGGTGGCCGGCTGCCTCCGTGTCCCCCGCCGCCGGCAAAAGCAGCCGCCGGCTCCTCCTCTACCTACGGCATCCGGCCACCCGGCGCCCTCGTCCTGGATGCGCTGGTGCGTGCCAACAGTTGAAAGACTCCGCGCGCGCCACGGTGCCGATCGAGCGTCAGGGCGGGCTGCCGTATTCTGCGCAGGTAAAGGAGGAGCCGTCGGCGGCTTTTG
>CANGHK010000078.1 GCA_947453625.1 Burkholderiales bacterium | reverse complement strand
GTGCGCCTCCAGCGGGGGCACGTTGAAGACCTGGCGCAGGTAGGCCAGGAAGGTCTGGTCGTCGCACAGGATCTTGCCGGGGGAGTCCGACAGCTTGGCCACCGGCTGGCCATTGCAGTGCGCCAGCTTCATCACGATGTGCAGCGTGTGCAGGCCCATGTCGTTGGTCAGGTTGGTGCCTATGCCGAAGCCCAGCTGGGTGCGGTCGGCGAAGTGGCGGTAGAGGCCGAAGGACCGGGGCAGGTTCAGGCCGTCACTGAACACCAGCCGCTTGGTGTGGGTGTCGATGCGCAGGCGGGCGTAATGCGCCAGCGCCTTCTCGCCCCAGACCACCGGATCGCCCGAATCATGGCGCAGGCCGTCGAACAGCTTGGTGAAGTAGAGGTCGAAGTCGGCCAGGAAAGCGTCCATGCCGACCACGTCGGTCAGCGCCACGCCGAGGTCGCCGCGGTACTCCTGGACCCAGGCCTCGAGCGCGGCTTTCTGGAAGTCACGCAAGCGCACGCCCAGCGCCTGGTAGGTCTGCAGAAACTCGTGCGCCATCGTGCCTATCGGCACCAGGCCCAGATCCCGTGCCAGCAGCACGCAGGAGGTGCCCCTGAAATATTCGGGCACCTCGCGCGCCAGCGTCGACACCACCTCGCGGTGCCAGGCGCCCGAGTAGCGCCGGCGCACGCCGAAGTCGAAGAACTCGAAGGGGTTGCGGCGCCGCGGCTCGCGGCTGAAGGCGCGCAGCATCTGCACCTTCTCGGCCAGCCGGCGCCGGCCCTCGGCCAGCGCCGCGGCCTGGTCGAAGTGGCGGAAGTACAGCTCGTTGACGATCGCCAGCACGTGGATCTCGAAGGCCATCACATGGACTTGCGGACCCCGCGCGACGATCTCCAGCGTGCCCTGGTTGTCGCGCACCTCGATGAAGTCGCGCTGGAACTGGAAGATGCGCAGGAAGTCGACGAAATCGCTCTTGATGAAGCGCAGGCCACGCAGGTAGGCCAGTTCGTCGGGCTGGAAGCGCAGCGTGCAGAGGTGGTCGAGCTGCTCGTTGATCTCGGCGATCAGGTGGGTGAGCGGGTAGTCGCGCGCGTTGCGGCAGATGAAGATGTACTCGGCCTGCGTCTGCGGATGGCGGTGCAGCATCGCCTGCCACATCGTGAACTTGTAGAGATCTGTCTCCAGCAGGCTGTGCAGCACGGGTTGCATGGGTGCGGAGGTCGACGACGAGAGGCAGCGCGAGAGCCGGGGTGGGCAGTATAGGATCGTGGGCAGCGGGGTTCACCCGGGCAAATCCCTCCATCAAGGCCCCGTGCCCGGCGAAACGCCGGCCTGAACTCAAGCGTCAGAGCGTGAAGTCGTAGTCGACCGTCAGCGGCGCATGGTCCGAGAAGCGCTGGTCGAGGTAGATGGCCTCACGACTGGCCAGCGCCGCCAGGCCCGGCGTGGCCAGGTGGTAATCCAGCCGCCAGCCCACGTTCTTGGCCCAGGCCTGGCCGCGGTTGCTCCACCAGGTGTATTGCTCGGGGTGCGGGTTGAGCTGGCGGAACACGTCGACCAGCCCGGCCTCGCCGAGCAGGCGGGTCATCCAACCGCGCTCCTCGGGCAGGAAGCCCGAATTCTTCTGGTTGCCCTTCCAGTTCTTCAGGTCGATCGGCTGGTGCGCGATGTTGACGTCGCCCACGAGGATGAACTCGCGCTCGGCCTTCAAGGCCAGCAGGTGCGGGTAGACGTGGTCGAGGAAGCGGAACTTGACCGCCTGCCGCTCCTCCCCCGACGAGCCGCTGGGAAAATAGCAGCTGATGATGCTGAGCTTGCGCTGCGGGGTGTCGAAACGCGTCTCGACATAGCGGCCCTCGGCGTCGAAGCCCTCATCGCCCAGACCTATGATCACCTCGCTTGGCGTCTTGCGGCTGTAGACACCGACACCGGAATAGCCTTTTTTCTGCGCGAAGTGAAAATGCCCCTGTAAACCGGCCAGGTTGTCGAAGCGACCGGCCACATCGTCGTGCTGGGCCTTGAGCTCCTGCACTCCCAAACAATCCGCGCCCGCCTGGGCGGCCCATTCCACGAAGCCCTTGCTGGCCGCTGAGCGGATGCCGTTGAGGTTGAGTGTGATCAGTCGAAAAGCCAAGGGATCTCCATGAACCAAGCCCTCTCCAGCGACCACCGCACCAGCAGCCCGCTGGCGCAGGAGTTCGTGCAGTTCGCCGTCGAGGCCGGGGTGTTGCGCTTCGGTGAGTTCAAGACCAAGGCGGGGCGGCTGTCGCCGTACTTCTTCAACGCCGGTCTGTTCGACGACGGCGCCAAGCTGGGCCGTCTGGCCGGATTCTATGCACGCCGCTTGCTGGCTTCGGGCCTGGAATTCGACCTGCTGTTCGGCCCGGCCTACAAGGGCATCCCGCTGGCCGCGGCGGTGGCCATCGAACTGGCGCGGCTGGGCCGCAACGTCCCGTTCGCCTACAACCGCAAGGAAGCCAAGGACCATGGCGAGGGCGGCACCCTGGTGGGTGCGCCGGTGCGCGGCCGGGTGCTGATCGTCGACGACGTGATCTCGGCCGGCACCTCGGTGCGCGAGTCGATCGCGATGATCGCCACGGCCGGCGCCACGCCGGCCGCGGTGGTGATCGCACTCGACCGGCAGGAGAAGGCCAGCGAGGACGGCATCGACAAGCCCTGGTCGGCCGTGCAATACGTCAGGGACGAGCTGAAACTGGATGTTGCGGCGATTGCCACCCTGCAAGACCTGCTGCACTATCTCAGCCATTCCAGCGCGGCCGAACTGGCGCCGCATCTGCCACGCGTGGCGGCTTACCGCGATCGGTACGGGGTGTGACTTGAGTCTGGCGCTTCACCGTTGCTTGGTCGCGACAAGCCTGCTGGCCGGGATCGTGCCACAGGCCGCCTGGTCGCAGGCCGCCGTGCCGGCCAGTGCAGCCATCTACAGCTGCATAGACGCGCAAGGCCAGCGCCTGACATCCGACCGGCCGATTGCCGATTGCACAGGCCGCGAGCAGCGGGTGCTCAACCGCGACGGGTCGGTGAGGCGCGTGATACCGCCCGCGCTGACCGCCGATGAACGCGCCGAGCGCGAAGCGGCCGAGCGCCGCGCCGAGCTGGCCCGGGCCGGCCAGGCCGATGCGGTGCGGCGCGACCGCAACCTGGTGGCGCGCTTTCCCAACGAGGCGGCGCACCGCAGGTCGCGCGAGGCGGCACTGGACACCGTGCGGCTGGCCACCCGGGCCACCGAGCAGCGCTTGAAGGAGTTGGCGGCCGAGCGCAAGCCCTTGATCGAGGAGGCCGAGTTCTACAAGGGCCGCCCACTGCCGCTGCGCCTGAAGCAGCTGTTCGACGCCAATGACGCGGGCGTCGAAGCCCAGCGTGCCGCTGCCGCCAACCAGGAGGCCGAGCTGGTGCGGATCAACCGGCTGCACGACGTCGAACTGGACCGCTTGCGCCAGCTGTGGGCCGGCGCCGCGCCGGGCTCGCTGGGACCGGCGCCGGCGATCGATGCCCGGGCCAGCGCCGGCGCGCTGCCGACGGCGACGCTGCGCGGCACCGTGCAGTGAACAGGCCAGGCGGGCCGCGTCAGGCCAGGCGCTGGCGCATCAGGTCGTTGACCTGAGCCGGGTTGGCCTTGCCCTTGGACGCCTTCATCACCTGGCCGACCAGCGCGTTGAAAGTCTTGTCCTTGCCGGCGCGGAACTCCTCGACCGACTTCGGGTTGGCCGCCAGCACCTGGTCGATGATGGCCTCCAGCGCGGCGCTGTCGCTCATCTGCTTCAGGCCCAGGGAATCGATCAGCGCATCGACTTGCGCCGCCGGTTCGGCCGCCGCATCCGCCCCACTCTCGGCCAACCACAGCGTGTCGAACACCTTGCGCGCGGCGCTGTGGCTGACCGTGCCATCGACGATGCGCCGGATCAGCGCGGCCAGCAGGCCCGCGCCGACCGGGCTGTGGTCTATGGTCTTGCCCTCGGTGTTGAGCCGGCGCGAGACCTCGCCCATCAGCCAGTTGGCGACCAGCTTGGGGTTGCCGCAAGCGTCTCGCGCCGACTCGTAGAAGCGGGCGAATTCCAGGCTCTGGGTCATCACCGCGGCATCGTCCAGCGTCAGGCCGTCCTGCTGCTGGAAACGCTGCGCCATCGCCGCCGGCAATTCGGGCAGGGTGGCGCGCACGGCCTCTATCCACTCCGGTGCGATCACCAGCGGCGGCAGATCGGGGTCGGGGAAGTAGCGGTAGTCATGCGCGTCTTCCTTGCTGCGCATGGCCCGGGTCTCACCGGTGTCGGGGTTGAACAGCACGGTGGCCTGGGCGATCGCCAGCCCGTCCTCGATCTGGTCGATCTGCCAGTTGATCTCGAAGTCGATCGCCTGCGCCATGTTGCGGAACGAGTTCAGGTTCTTGATCTCGCGCCGGGTGCCCAGCGGCGCGCCCGGGCGCCGCACCGAGACGTTGGCGTCGCAGCGGAAGCTGCCTTCCTGCATGTTGCCGTCGCAGATGCCCAGCCACATCACCAGCGCGTGCAAGGCCTTGGCGTATTCCACCGCCTCGGCGGCCGACCGCATGTCGGGCTCGGTGACGATCTCCAGCAGCGGCGTGCCGGCGCGGTTCAGGTCTATGCCGGTCTGGCCGTGGTAGTCCTCGTGCAGGCTCTTGCCGGCGTCTTCCTCGAGGTGGGCCCGCGTCAGGCGCACGGTACGGGGCTGGCCGGCCAGCACGAAGCTGACGCTGCCGCCCTGCACCACCGGCGTCTCGTACTGGCTGATCTGGTAGCCCTTGGGCAGGTCCGGGTAGAAGTAGTTCTTGCGCGCGAAGATCGACGCCGGCGCCACCTTGGCGCCCACCGCCAGGCCGAGGCGGATCGCGCGTTCGACCGCGGCGCGGTTCATCACCGGCAGCGTGCCCGGCAGCGCCAGGTCGACCGCGCAAGCCTGGGTGTTGGGCGCGGCCCCGAAAGCGGTGGACGCGCCGGAGAATATCTTGCTCAGGGTCGAGAGCTGGGCATGGGTCTCGAGGCCGATGACGACCTCGTAGCCGCGAATCAGGGGAGCGGTGTGCATGGGCTCAGATCAGGGGTTCAGACACCGGCAGGCGCCTGGGCGTGCCAATCGGTGGCCTGCTGCAGCGCGTGCGCGGCGTGCAGCAGTTGGCCTTCGGCGAAGTAGTTGCCTATCAGCTGCAGGCCCACCGGCATGCCCTGCGCGCCGAATCCGGCAGGCAGGCTCATGCCGGGCAGGCCGGCCAGGCTGGCGGGCAGCGTGAAGATGTCGGCCAGGTAGGCCTGGATGGGGTCGTTGCCTTTTTCGCCCAGCTTCCAGGCCACGCTGGGCGCCACCGGGCCGGCGATCAGGTCGCAGTCGGCAAAACAGCGCTGGAAGTCGTCGGCGATCATGCGCCGCAGTTTCTGTGCCTGCAGGTAGTAGGCGTCGTAGTAGCCATGCGACAGCACGTAGGTGCCGATCATGATGCGGCGCTTGACTTCCGGCCCGAAGCCTTCGGAACGGGTCTTGCGGTACATGTCGGCCAGGTCGCTGTACTGGGTCGCGCGGTGGCCGAACTTGACGCCGTCGAAACGGCTCAGGTTGGAACTGGCCTCGGCCGGCGCGATGATGTAGTAGACGGGAATCGACAGTTCGGTGCGCGGCAGGCTGACGTCGACCAGGCTGGCGCCGAGCTTCTCCAACTCGGCCAGCGCGGCGTGCACCGCCGCGGCCACGTCGCTGGCCAGGTTGGCGGGGAAGAACTCCCGCGGCAGGCCGATGCGCAGCCCGGCCAGCGGCAGCGCCTTGCTGACGCCATCGCGCGACTGCAGCATCTGGGCGTGGAAATCCTGCGGCGGGCGCTGGGCGCTGGTGGCGTCGCGCTCGTCGAAGCCGCTCATCGCCGACAGCAGCAGCGCGCAGTCCTCGGCCGATCGGGCCAGCGGGCCGGCCTGGTCCAGGCTGGAGGCGAAGGCGATCATGCCGTAGCGGCTGCACACGCCGTAGGTCGGCTTGATGCCGGTGATGCCGGAAAAACTGGCCGGCTGGCGGATCGAGCCGCCGGTGTCGGTGCCGGTGGCCGCCGGCAGCAGGCGGGCCGCAACGGCCGCCGCCGAGCCGCCCGACGAGCCGCCAGGCACCCGCGTGCGGTCCCAGGGATTGAGCACTGCGCCAAACGCCGAGTTCTCGTTGGCCGAGCCCATCGCGAACTCGTCGCAGTTGAGCTTGCCCAGGCTGATCGCGCCGGCACCGGGGGCATGGCCAGGTTCACCGTCGCCCAGGCGCGCCACCACGGTCGCATCGAAAGGGCTGCGGTAGCCGGCCAGGATCTTCGACCCGGCGCTGGTGGGCATCGACGCGGTGACGAAGACGTCCTTGTGGGCGATCGGGATGCCCAGCAACGGGGCGCTGTCACCAGCGGCGCGGCGCGCGTCGGCCGCCCTCGCGGCGGCGCTGGCGCCCTCAGCATCGACATGCAGGAAAGCGCCCAGCGACTTCTCGGCCGCGATGCGGGCCAGCAGGTGCCCGACCAACTCTTCGCTCGACACCGACTTGGCGGCCAACGCCCGCCGCAGCGCGGCAACGCCCATCTCATGGAGCATCATTCAATCACCTTGGGCACAAGAAACAGCCCGTCTTCGACCACCGGCGCGCTGCGCTGGTTGGCCTCGCGCTGATCGGTTTCGGTGACGGCGTCGTCGCGCAGCCGCAAGCTGACCAGTTGCACCGCCGACAGCGGCGTGTACAGCGGCTCGACCCCCGAAGTGTCGACGGCGCGCATCTGCTCGACGACTTTGAAGAAGTCGTTGAGCTGCGCCAGCATTTCGGGCGCCTCGGTGGGCGAGAGTTCAAGGCGCGCCAACTGCGCGATGCGGCTGGTGTCCTGCGGGGTCAAGGCCATGGAGAGTGAGGTCCTGCAGCGGGTGGCCCGATCGGGGAAACCAGGGGTGATGGGGTATTATCCGACTATATATTCCAGCCTAGGCGATCAGTCATCGGGCCTGTCCAGGGCAGCGACCAGTGCCGAATCACAGGTGAATGCAACAACCAACGGGTTCACAACACCGCTCGCCATTGACCTGCTGCCCGATGTGTCGGCTTTGCAGCGACATCGGGCTTGTCTTGGACAACCCATGACCGTCCCGTCCTGCGGCCACCCCGTTCCCCTGTGTGCGGTCGCAAGCCCGCCAAATTTACTGATCGCCTGACAGTCCCATGTACGGATTCCTGCGCAGCTACTTCTCCACCGATCTCGCAATCGACCTCGGCACCGCCAACACGCTGATCTATGTGCGTGGCAAGGGCATCGTGCTCGATGAGCCCTCTGTGGTCTCGATCCGCCACGAAGGCGGACCGCAAGGCAAGAAAACCATCCAGGCCGTCGGCAAGGAAGCCAAGGCCATGCTGGGCAAGGTGCCGGGCAACATCGAGGCGATCCGGCCGATGAAGGACGGCGTGATCGCCGACTTCACCGTCACCGAGCAGATGCTCAAGCAATTCATCAAGATGGTGCACCCGCGCTCGCTGCTGCGGCCCAGCCCGCGCATCATCATCTGCGTGCCCTGTGGCTCGACCCAGGTCGAGCGCCGCGCGATCCGCGAATCGGCGCTGGGCGCCGGCGCCAGCGACGTGTTCCTGATTGAGGAACCGATGGCCGCGGCGATCGGCGCCGGCCTGCCGGTGTCCGAAGCGTCGGGCTCGATGGTCGTGGATATCGGCGGCGGCACCACCGAGGTCGGCGTCATCAGCCTGGGCGGCATGGTCTACAAGGGTAGCGTGCGGGTGGGCGGCGACAAGTTCGACGAAGCCATCATCAACTACATCCGCCGCAACTACGGCATGCTGATCGGCGAGCCCACCGCCGAGCTGATCAAGAAGAGCATAGGCTCGGCCTTCCCCGGCAGCGAGATCAAGGAGATCGAGGTCAAGGGCCGCAACCTGTCCGAGGGCGTGCCCCGCAGCTTCACGATCAGCAGCAACGAGATCCTGGAGGCGCTGACCGACCCGCTCAACCAGATCGTCTCGGCGGTCAAGAACGCGCTCGAGCAGACCCCGCCCGAGCTCGGCGCCGACATCGCCGAGCGCGGCATGATGCTGACCGGCGGCGGTGCGCTGCTGCGTGACCTGGACCGGCTGCTGGCCGAGGAGACCGGCCTGCCTGTGCTTGTGGCCGAGGACCCGCTGACCTGCGTGGTGCGCGGCTGCGGCATGGCGCTCGAGCGTATGGAGCGGCTGGGGTCTATCTTTACCTCTGAATAAGCCGGGTGTCCGATCCGGCGCGGTGCGACCGGGGCTGGAGTTGCAGTTGCACCCCGCAGTTCGACACCCTCCTGCCGCACCTACTGCCGTTCGCCCACCCGTCGCGGAGCTGCTGAGCCACCATGCCGCTGGGCAACATCGACCGCACGCCACCGCCCTTCTTTCGACAGGGTCCGTCGGCGCTGACCAAGCTGGCGCTGTTCTCGGCGCTGGCGGTCTTCCTGATGGCGGCTGACACCCGCTGGCGCATCACCCTGCCGCTGCGGGCGGTGCTGGCCACCGGCCTGCTCCCGGTGCAACGCGTGCTGCAGATGCCGGTCGACCTGGTGGGCAATGGCCAGCGTTACCTGCAAGGGGTCAAGGCCGCCCAGTCGGCCGAGAACACCGCCCGCAGCCAGCTGGCGCAGCAGTCCGAGCGCGCGGCCCGTATGGACCAGCTGATGAGCGAAAACGCCCGCCTGCGCGCGCTGCTGGACCTGCGGCCCGCGCTGCAGGTGCGTTCTGTCGCCGCCGAGATGCTGTACGAGGCGGGAGACCCGTACTCGCGCAAGGTGTTCATCAACCGCGGTGCCAGCCAGGGCGTGCTGGCCGGCGCGCCGGCCGTCGTCGAGTCAGGCGTGCTCGGCCAGGTCACCGAGGTCTACCCGCTGAGCGCGGTGGTCACGCTGCTGACCGACCGTGACGCGGCAATTCCCGTGCTCAACACCCGCACCCAGCAACGCGGCGCGGCCTTCGGCGGAGCCGAAGGCGGCAGCGCGATGGAGTTGCGCTTCATGGCCGGCAACGCCGATGTGCAGGTGGGCGACGTCCTGACCACCAGTGGCGTCGACGGCGTCTACCCGCCCGGCCTGCAGGTGGCCAAGGTCAGCCGGGTCGACCGGCGCTCGGACGCCGGCTTCGCCCGCATCGTGTTGACGCCCGCCGCCGCGATGGACAGCGTGCGCCACCTGCTGGTGCTCCAGCCCATGGGCCGACAGATGCCGGCGCGGCCCGAGCCCCAGCCGCTGGACCGGGCGGCCGCGAAAGCCGCTGAAAAGTCAGCCGCCCGGGCCAGCGCGGTCGGAAGGCCAGGCCAGCCCGCCAGGGGCGAGGAACTGTCGCGATGATCATGCCGCGCAGTGCCGACCAGCTGCTGCTGCCGGTCAAACCCCACTTCATCGCGCTGACGCTGCTGGGCGCGATGCTGCTGGAGATGCTGCCGCTGGGCCGCCACCCCTCGTCGCCTGACCTGCTGGCGCTGGTGCTGGTGTTCTGGAACGTGCACCAGCCGCGCCGGGTCGGCGTGGGCCTGGCCTTCAGCTTCGGCCTGGTGATGGACGTACACCAGGCCGCGCTGCTGGGCCAGCACGCGCTGGCCTACACCTTGCTGAGCTATCTGGCGATCACCGTGCACCGGCGCGTGCTGTGGTTCTCGCTGCCGGCCCAGGCGCTGCATGTGCTGCCGGTGTTCCTCGCCGCGCATGCGCTGTCGCTGCTGGCCAGACTGGCGGCCGGTGGCATGTTCCCGGGTTGGTGGCTGGTGGCTGCACCGCTGCTGGAGGCGCTGTTGTGGCCGGTGGCGGTGCTGCTGCTGCTGGCGCCGCAGCGCCGCGCGCCCGATCCGGACCAGAATCGGCCGCTGTAGACCACCCACATGATCGAACTGAAGAATCTCGAGCGTGAACTCGGCCGCTTCAACACCCGGTTGGTCGTAGCCGGCTTGTTCGTGCTGCTGTGCTTCGGCATGCTGGGCGTGAGATTGGTCTGGCTGCAGGTGTTCCGCCATGAAGAGCTGGCGCTGCAGGCCGAGGCCAACCGGGTCTCGGTGGTGCCGGTGCTGCCCAACCGCGGCTTGATCGTCGACCGCAACGGCGTGGTGCTGGCCACCAACTACTCGGCCTACACGCTGGAGATCACGCCGTCGAAGGTGATGGGCGAGGTCGACGCGGTGATCGATGGCCTGGCCCAGGTGCTGGAAGTGCAGCCACGCGATCGGCGCCGCTTCAAGCGGCTGCAGGAAGAGAGCAAGAGCTTCGAGTCGCTGCCCATACGCACCCGGCTCAGCAACGAGGAGGTGGCGCGCTTCGTCGCACAGCGCTTTCGCTTCCCCGGCGTGGATGTTCGGGCGCGGCTGTTCCGCAGCTACCCAGCGGGCGAGGTGGGCAGCCACCTGATCGGCTACATCGGCCGCATCAACACCGCCGAGAAGCGCGCGATGGAGGACTGGGACGACGAGGTGCTGGCCAACTACCGCGGCACCGAGGTGATAGGCAAGCTCGGGCTGGAGCAGCACTACGAACAGCAGTTGCATGGCACCACCGGCTTCGAGGAGGTCGAGACCTCGGCCGGCGGGCGCGCCGTGCGGCGCCTGAAGAGCCACCCGGCCACGCCCGGCAACACCCTGGTGCTGGCGATAGACATCAAGCTGCAGGCGCTGGTCGAGCAGATGTTCGGCGACCGGCGCGGCGCGCTGGTGGCGATCGATCCGCGCTCGGGCGAGATCCTGGCCTTCGTCAGCAAACCGACCTTCGACCCCAACCTGTTCGTCGACGGCATAGACGCCGAGAGTTGGCGCGGCCTGAACGACAGCATGGACAAGCCCTTGCTGAACCGCGCGCTGCGCGGCACCTACCCGCCGGGATCGACCTTCAAGCCTTTCCTGGCGATGGCCGCGCTCAACAGCGGCAAGCGCAGCCCGAGCGCCATCATTCACGACGGCGGCAGCTACAACTTCGGCGGCCACGAGTTCCGCAGCCACGGTGACGTGGGCCTGGGGCCGGTGGACATGCGGCGTGCGATCGTGCTGTCGAGCAACGTGTACTTCTACTCGCTGGCCAACGAGATGGGCGTCGACCTGATGCACGACCAGCTCGATCCGATAGGCCTGGGCCGCAAGACCGGCATAGATCTGGAGGGCGAGGTCACCGGCTTGTTGCCGTCCACGGACTGGAAAAAGCGCGCCTACAAGAAACCCGAGCAGCAGAAATGGTATGCCGGCGAGACCATCTCGCTGGGCATAGGCCAGGGCTACAACAACTTCACGATGCTGCAGATGGCCAGCGCGATGGCCACGCTGGTCTCGGGCGGCCAGCGCTTCGAGCCGCGCCTGGTGCGCGAAGTGCGCGACGTCGTCAGCCATGTCGCCACCCCGGTGGCCGGCGCGGCGCTGCCGCCGCTGGCCTTCAAGCCCGAGCATGTGGCCTTGATCAACAGCGCGATGTACGGCGTCACGCAGGAAGGCACCTCGACCCGGATCTTCGCCGGCGCGCCTTACAAGACCGGCGGCAAGACCGGCACCGCGCAGGCGGTGGGCATACGCGCCAACGAGAAGTACAACGCCGCGCGACTGTCGGAGTACCAACGCGACCACTCGCTCTACACCGCTTTCGCGCCGCTGGACGCGCCGACCATCGCGCTGGCGGTGATCGTCGAGAACGCCGGTTTCGGCGCCGCGGCGGCCGCCCCGATCGCGCGCCGGGTGTTCGACTACCTGCTGGCCGGCCAGTGGCCCAACGCCGAGGACATGGCGGCCACCCGCGAGGGCCGCAGCGTGGCGCCTATGGGCGCACCGCGCCGCGCCGAGGACGTGACGATGGAAGAGATAGGCCTGCCCGCGCTGGTGCCGTCATTGGCGGCGGCAGGCGCTCAGGCGGCGCCCGCCAGCGCCACGCCGGTCCTGCTGGCCGCCACGGCGGCGGCCACCGCGGCGGCACGACGGCAGGCCGTGCCAGTCGGCGCGGGGCGCACACCATGAGCGCGGTCTTCGCCCGTCCCTCGCTGTGGCGCCGGCTGCGGCCGGTGCTGTCGGGATTCGACCTGCCCATCCTGGCCGTGGTGATGGTGCTGGCCATGCTGGGCATGGTCACGATGTACTCGGTGGGCTACGACCATGGCACCCGCTTCGTCGACCATGGCCGCAACATGGTGCTGGCCACGGTGCTGATGTTCGCGGTGGCCCAGGTGCCGCCGCAACGCCTGATGGCGCTGGCGGTGCCGCTTTACGCCCTGGGTGTGATGCTGCTGGTGGCCACCGCGCTGTTCGGCGTCACCAAGAAGGGGGCGACGCGCTGGCTCAACGTCGGGCTGGTGATTCAGCCCAGCGAGATCCTCAAGCTGGGCGTTCCGATGATGCTGGCCTGGTGGTTCCAGAAGCGCGAGGGCCAGTTGCGCCTGCTCGATTTCGTGATCGGCGCGCTGCTGCTGCTGGTGCCGGTAGGCCTGATCGCCAAACAACCCGACCTCGGCACCTCGCTGCTGGTGCTGTCGGCCGGGCTGTACGTGATCTTCTTCGCCGGCCTGTCCTGGCGGCTGATCGTGCCGGTGGTGCTGCTGGGCGCCGTCGCCGTCGCCACCATCGTCGTCACCGGCGACGCGCTGTGCCAGCCCGAGGTGCAGTGGCACGGCATGCGCGACTACCAGAAGCAGCGTGTCTGCACCCTGCTCGATCCGACCACCGACCCGCTGGGCAAGGGCTTCCACATCATCCAGGGCATGATCGCGATCGGCTCGGGCGGCGTCACCGGCAAGGGCTTCATGAGCGGCACCCAGACCCACCTCGAGTTCATCCCCGAGCGCACCACCGACTTCATCTTCGCCGCCTTCTGCGAGGAGTTCGGCCTGCTGGCCGCCATCGGCCTGGGGTTGAGCTTCACCTTCCTGATCCTGCGCGGTCTGTGGATCGCCGGCCAGGCGCCCACTGTCTTCGCCCGGCTGCTGGCGGGCTCGCTGAGCCTGGGCTTCTTCACCTACGCCTTCGTCAATATGGGCATGGTCAGCGGCATCCTGCCGGTGGTGGGCATTCCGCTGCCCTTCATCAGCTACGGCGGCACCGCGATGGTGACGCTGGGCCTGGCGCTGGGCATGCTGATGTCGATCGCCCGCAGCCGCGGCTTGATGCAGCGCTAGACGCCTGGCGCCAGCCGCCGGCTGAGCGCGAAGCGCACCGTGAAAAGCGTGCCCGGCCCCATGCCCTGGGCCGCCGCACTGCCGCGCGGCCTGGCATCGGCGATCGCCAGCTCGGCGCCATGCTGCTGGGCGATCTCGTTGACGATGGCCAGCCCCAGCCCGCTGCCGTCGACATCGGTGCCCAGCGCGCGGTAGAAGGGCTGCAGCACCAGCAGGCGTTCGGCCTCGGCGATGCCGGGTCCGGTGTCCTCGACCTGCAGCACCACCACCTGGCCAAACGGATCGTCCATCACCCGCGCGGTCACGGTGCCACCGGCCGGGGTGTACTGCAGCGCGTTGTCGACCAGGTTGCGCACCAGCTCGCGCACCAGCGTGGGCTGGCCCATCATGCAGGCCAGCGGCGGGCCGGCAGCGCCGACTGTCCCGGCGGCCGAGGCCTCGGGGCCCTCATAGCCCAGGTCGATGCGCTTGTCCATCGCCTTGGGCACGAAGTCGCGCACCGTCTCGCGCGCCAGCGCGGCCAGATCCACCGCTTCGGGCGGCCGGCTCAGGGTCTTGGCCTCGGCGCGCGCCATAGCCAGCAACTGGTTGACCATGTGCGCCGCGCGCTCGCTCGAATGCGCGATGTGCTGCAGCGACCGCTTCAAGGCTTTCGGGTCATGCTCGCCGGCGTCGATCTCGCGCTGCGCCAGTTCGGCCTGCATGCGCAACCCAGCCAGCGGCGTCTTCAGTTGGTGCGCCGCGTCGGCCAGGAAATGCTTTTGCGCGCTCATCGACTGGTCGAGCCGGCCCAGCAAGTCGTTGATCGCGCCCACCAGCGGCGCCACTTCCTCGGGCACGTCGCGTTCGGCCAACGGGCTCAGGTCGCTGGCCTCGCGGCGCCGGATGCGCTGCTGCAACTCGTTGAGCGGCTTGATGCCACGGGCCAGCGCAAACCACACCAGCAACACCGCCAGCGGCAGCACCACGAACTGCGGCACGATCACCCCCTTGATGATCTCGGTGGCCAGGCGCGAGCGCTTGTCCAGCGTCTCGGCCACCTGCACCAGCGGCGGCAGCTCGCCAGGCACGCCAGTGGCCGGCAGCCACAGGTAGGCCACCCGCACTGCATCGGCATGCACCTCGTCGTCGCGGTACTTCAACGCCTGGGGGGTGATCATGCCGTCGTCGGGCACCGGCAGGTCGCGCTCGCCGGCGACAAACTCGCCGCGCGCACCCAGCAACTGGAAGTAGACCTTCTCGGCGTCGTCGGTGCGCAACACCTCGGCCGCCACTTCCGGCACACGCAGGTGGACCGCGCTGGCTTTGTCGGCACTGCCCGCCACCACCACCACCTGACGCGCCACGGTGCGCGCGATCTCGGCCAGATCGCGGTCGAAGGGACGGCTGGCGATGCTCTGCGCCACCATCCAGGTCAGCGCCACGCTCATCGGCCACAGCAACAGCAGCGGCGCGAGCATCCAGTCCAGGATCTCGCCGAACAGCGACCGCTGCTCTTTCGGACGCGGGTGCAGATCGTGTGCAGGAGGCATGGCGGGGCCCAGCATAGGGCCTGCGCGGGACGCGATCCGGCGCTCCCCGGGATCAGGCCGGAACCTTCTCCAGGCAGTAACCCAGCCCACGCACCGTAGCGATGCGGATAGGCCCCTGCTCGATCTTCTTGCGCAGGCGGTGGATGTAGACCTCGATGGCGTTGTTGCTCACTTCTTCGCCCCATTCGCACAGCCGCTCGACCAGCTGGTCCTTGCTGACCAGCCGGCCGGCGCGTTGCAGCAACACCTCCAGCAGGCTGAGCTCGCGCGCCGACAGCTCGATCATCTGGTCGGCGATATAGGCCACCCGCCCGGTGGCATCGAAGGTCAGCGGCCCATGCTTGATCACGCTGCTCGCGCTGCCCAGACCGCGCCGGGTCAGCGCCCGCACCCGCGCTTCCAGTTCCTGCAGCGAGAAAGGCTTGGCCATGTAGTCGTCCGCGCCGAGGTCCAGGCCCTTGACGCGCTGCTCGACGCTGTCGGCGGCGGTCAGGATCAGCACCGGCGTTGACGTGCCCCGACCCCGCATCTTGCGCAGCACGTCGAAGCCGTGCATCCTGGGCAGGCCGAGGTCGAGGATCACCAGATCGAATTCATGCGAAGCCAAGGCCGAATCGGCCTCGCTGCCGCTGCTGACCTGATCGACCGCATAGCCGGTGGCTCGCAAAGCGCGCAACAATCCGTCGGCCAGCACTTGGTCGTCTTCAGCGATCAGAATTCGCATGGCTTGTCTCCTGCAGACCACGTTATTGGGACGAGGCCGCTTCAAGCCGGGGATTCTAGGCAGTTCGCTGCCCCGCCAGTCTTGACTTGAGTCAAGACTGGCGGGGTGATTTCCCTGAGCAGGCCGTCAAAAAAGTACTGTACAAACATCCAGTTCTTCAACATAATTGGCGCTCGCAACAGGAGAGCCGCAATGGACGCACCCGTGAAACCACTGAACACCGAAAAAGCCAAAGCCCTGGCCGCCGCGCTGGCGCAGATCGAAAAACAGTTCGGCAAGGGCTCGATCATGCGACTGGGCGCCGGCGAGGTGGTCGAGGCCATCGAAGTCGTCTCGACCGGCTCGCTAGGCCTGGACATCGCGCTGGGCGTGGGCGGCCTGCCGCGCGGCCGGGTGGTCGAGATCTACGGCCCCGAGTCCTCGGGCAAGACCACGCTGACGCTGCAGGTCGTGGCCCAGATGCAGAAACTGGGCGGCACCTGCGCCTTCATCGATGCCGAGCACGCGCTGGATGCGCAATACGCGCAAAAGCTCGGCGTCAACCTGCAGGAGATGCTGATCAGCCAGCCCGACACGGGCGAGCAGGCGCTCGAGATCGTCGACGCGCTGGTGCGCTCGGGCTCGGTCGACCTGGTCGTCATCGACTCGGTGGCCGCACTCACGCCCAAGGCCGAGCTCGAAGGCGAGATGGGCGATTCACTGCCCGGCCTGCAAGCCCGGCTGATGAGCCAGGCGCTTCGCAAGCTCACCGGCACCGTCAAGAAGACCAACACCATGGTCATCTTCATCAACCAGATCCGGATGAAGATAGGCGTGATGTTCGGCAGCCCCGAGACCACCACCGGCGGCAACGCGCTCAAGTTCTACTGCTCGGTCCGGCTCGACATCCGCCGCACCGGCAGCATCAAGCGCGGTGAAGAGGTGATAGGCAGCGAGACCAAGGTCAAGGTGGTCAAGAACAAGGTGGCGCCGCCGTTCAAGACCGCCGAGTTCGACATCCTCTACGGCGAAGGCATCAGCCGCGAGGGCGAGATCATCGACCTCGGCGTCGAGGCCAAGATCGTCGACAAGTCCGGCGCCTGGTACGCCTACAAGGGCGAAAAGATCGGCCAGGGCAAGGACAACGCGCGCGAGTTCCTGCGCGAGAACCCCGACATCTCGCTCGAGATCGAGAACAAGGTGCGCGAGACCTTGGGCGTGCCCTTGCAGGCCCCCGCTCTGGTCAAGCCCGCCGCCGCACCCGCGGCCGAGTGATGCCCAAGCCACCGGCCCGGCAGACACCGCGCGCGGCGTCTGCCGGCGCCTGAGCAGCGCGCGCCGAGATGCCCCCCAGGCCGGCCTCGATCAAGGTGCGGGCGCTGCAATGGCTGGCGCAGCGCGAGCACAGCCGCGTCGAATTGCGCGCCAAGCTGTTGCGGCTGTTGTCGCACAACGCGCATGGGGACTCGAGGCGGGCCCCGGCAGACCGGACGGCCTGTCCAAGTGCGGGCCTGGATTCGTTGCTGAACCCGTCACTGGATCTGTCGCTCTATCCCGACACCGACACCGACCCAGCGGCAGAGGTCGAGGCCTTGCTGCAGTGGCTGGAATCGCGCGGCTACCTGTCGCCAGAGCGCTTCATCGAATCGCGCGTCCATGCGCGGCAGTCGCGCTTCGGCAACCTGCGCATCAAGCAGGAGTTGCAGCAGCACGGCCTCAGCCTGGATGCCGACGCGCGGCAATCGCTGCAGCAGAGCGAGCTGGGGCGGGCGAACGAGGTCTGGCGCAAGAAATACGGCGCGCCGGCCACCGACAGCGCCGGCCGCATGCGGCAGATGCGCTTCCTGGCAGGTCGCGGCTTCTCGATGGATGTCGTGCACCAGGTGCTGCAGGGCGGTGCGCGCTTCGACGACGAACTCGACAGCGAGCTGCCGTCAGCCTGAGCGGGTCACCTCCAGCTGGACCGACCCGGCCCGTTCTGGGGTTTTGCCGCAGCGCAGCATGCCAGAATGCGTGGGTTTGTTCCCCGTTGACGGTAGAGCCCCTGATGGCAGGTCGCTCGTTGCCGACAGCGCCTCGACGACTTGCCCGGTGGCTGCCGGGCGCGCCTCACCCTCCCTCGCTGCGAGCCCCAATGAAAATCCACGAATACCAGGCCAAAGACATCCTGCGCCAGTTCGGCGTGCCGGTGCCGCGCGGCATCCCCGCCTTCACCGTGCAGGAAGCCGTCGAAGCCGCGCAAAAGCTCGGCGGCGCGGTCTGGGTG
>CANGHK010000077.1 GCA_947453625.1 Burkholderiales bacterium | reverse complement strand
GAGCTGCAGTCGCGGATCCGGCCGCATTTCCTGTTCAATGCCTTGAACACCGCGCTGGCGCTGGTGCAGGTCGATCCGCGCCAGGCCGAGGCGGTGCTGGAAGACCTGGCCGAGCTGTTTCGCGTCGCGCTTGCCGAGTCCGGCAGCGCGGTGACGCTGGACGAGGAGATAGCCCTGGCCCGGCGCTACCTGGCGATCGAGCAGCTGCGCTTCGGCGACCGCTTGCAGGTGGACTGGGACCTCGACACGGCGGCCGCGGCCGCGTGGCTGCCCCCGCTGGTGCTGCAGCCGCTGGTGGAAAACGCCGTGCGCCACGGCATCGAGCCGGCGCTGGCGGGCGGACGCATCATCGTGCGCAGCCGGGCGCTGCGCGGCATGGCCGAGGTGTGGGTGACCAACACCTTGCCCGACGAGGCCGGGCGGCCGGGCAGCGGCATCGCGCTGGCCAATGTGGCCGAGCGCTTGCGATTGCTGCACGACTTGGCCGGGTCGCTCGAGACCGGCACCGAGGCCGGCCTGTACCGCGCCTGCATCCGGGTGCCGCTGTGACCGGCGCCCCGCCTGACCTGACTGCCAGCGCGCTGCCCGCGCCGCCGCCCTTGACGGTGCTGATCGTCGACGACGAGCCGCTGGCCAGGCTGCGGCTGCGCGGGCTGGTCGAGGCCTGCGCCGAGCCGCGCGCGGTGGTGGTGGGCGAGGCCGGCACGCTGGCCGACGCGCTGCGCCAGATCGACGTCACGCGCTGCGACCTGGTGCTGCTCGACATCGTGATGCCGGGTGGCAACGGCCTGAAGCTGGCCGACGAGATCCGCCGCCGGCCCGACGCGCCGCGGGTGGTGTTCGTCAGCGCGCATGGCGAGCATGCGCTGCGCGCCTTCGAGGTCGATGCCGCCGACTACCTGACCAAGCCGGTGCGGCGCGAGCGCCTGCAGGCCGCCTTGCTGCGGGTGGCGCAGCGCCGCGCCCACGAGCCGCTGGCCAGCGTGGCCGGCCCGGTGATCGTGGTCAGCGACCGCGGCCGCGTGTTGCGCGTGCCGGTGTCCGAAGTGCTCTACCTGAAGGCCGAGCTGAAGTACGTCACCTTGTGCAGCGTGCGCGGCAACTGGCTGCTCGACGAGGCGCTGGCCGATCTCGAGCAGCGCCTGGGGACTGGCTTTCTGCGGGTGCACCGCAATGCCGTGGTGGCGCTGGCGGCGGTGCGGGCGCTTGCGCGGCGCGCCGGCGATGAGGCCGACGAAGGCTGGCAGTTGCAACTGGTCAACGGCGACTGGCTGGCGGTGTCGCGCCGGCAGTTGCCCGCGGTGCGCGAGCTGCTGGCAGCGCGCTGAGGCCGGGCTGTGCCCGCGCACCCACGGCCTCGCAGAGCTCGGCCGCTTCGCCAGGCGTAAACAGTCCTCAGGACTGGTTGCGTCCGGGCTGTGCGTTCGCACCCACGGCCTCGCAGAGCTCGGCCGTTTGGCTGTGGCAGGCGCCTGCGGCGCCAGTCCGGGCTGTGCGCTAGCACCCACGGCCTCGCAGAGCTCGGCCGCTTCGCCAGGCGCAAACAGTCCTCAGGACTGTTTGCGTCCGGGCTCAGCCCGTGTTGCGCAGCCCCGCTGCCACACCGTTGATCGACAGGTGGATGCCGCGCTTGAGACGGTCGTTGGCCGGGTCATCCTCTTTGCGGCTGCGGTAGCGCCGCATCAGTTCGACTTGCAGGTGGTTGAGCGGGTCTAGGTAGGGGAAGCGGTGCTCGATCGAGCGCGCCAGCGCCGGGTTGCTCTGCAGCCGCTCGGTCTCGCCGGTGATCAGCGACAAAGCCTCATGGGTCAGGTCCCATTCGGCGCGGATCGCGGCAAAGATGCGCTTGGCCAGGCGCTTGTCCTCGACCAGTTCGACATAGCGCGCGGCGATGCGCAGGTCGCTCTTGGCCAGCACCATGTCCAGGTTGGACAGCAGGGTGCGGAAGAACGGCCATTGCTTGTGCATCTTCTGCAGCAGCGCCAGCTTGGCCACGCGCTCGTCGCCCTGGCCCAGAAACGCCGCTATCGCCGAGCCGAAGCCGCACCAGCCTGGCAGCGCCACCCGGCACTGGCCCCAGGAAAATCCCCAGGGGATGGCGCGCAGGTCCTCGATCGCGCGCGTGGCCTTGCGCGACGCGGGGCGTGAGCCGATATTGAGCTCGGCGATCTCGCGGATCGGCGTCGCGGCGAAGAAGTAGTCGGTGAAGCCAGGCGTCTCGTAGACCAGTTGGCGGTAGGCGGCGTAGCTGGCCGTGCTGATCTGCGCCGCGGCGTCCAGAAACGCCTTGGGCGCTCCGGCTCGGCCGGCCTGGCCGCCAGCGCCCCGCGCCGGTTGGGCGTGCAGCAGTGTGGCCTCCAGCGTCGCGGCGACCAGGGTCTCGAGGTTGCGGCGGCCGATTTCGGGGTTGGCGTATTTGCTGCCTATCACCTCGCCCTGCTCGGTCAGGCGGATCTGGCCGTTCACCGTGCCCGGGGGCTGGGCCAGGATGGCCTGGTAGCTGGGGCCGCCGCCGCGGCCCACCGTGCCGCCGCGGCCGTGGAACAGCCGCAGCGTGATGCCGTGGGCGACGCGCAAGGGCCCGAACAGCCCGACCAGTGCCACCTCGGACCGGTACAGCTCCCAGTTGCTGGTGAAGAAGCCACCATCCTTGTTGCTGTCGCTGTAGCCCAGCATGATGTCCTGCTCGCCGCCGCCGCGCACCACCAGTTCGGTGATGCCGGGCAGGGCATAGAACTCGCGCATGATGGGCTCGGCCTGGCGCAGGTCGCCTATGGTCTCGAATAGGGGCACGACGATCAGCGCGCAGTGCGCGCTATCGTCCAGCGTGCCGGTCATCAAGCCGCATTCCTTCTGCAGCAGCAGCAGTTCCAGCAGGTCGCTGACCGATTCGGTGTGGCTGATGATGCAGTGGCGCAGCGCCTCGCGGCCGTAGCGCGCCAGCATCTCGCGCGCAGTCTCGAAGATCGCCAGCTCGCCGAGCGCCAGTTCGCTGTAGGCCGCACCATGCACCCGCAGCGGCCGCGCGTCGTTGAGCAGGCCCAGCAGCAGGCCGCGCTTGGCCAACTCGTCCAGCGACGAGTAGTCGGCATGCAGCCGCGCGCAGCGCAGCAACTCGGCCAGCACCGCCTCATGCTTGTCGCTGCTCTGGCGCAGGTCGACGGTGGCCAGGTGGAAGCCGAACACCTGCACCGCGCGCATCAGCGGCGCCAGGCGCGGCGCCACCAGCGCCTGGGCATGGTGGCTTTGCAGGCTGGCCTCGATCACGCGCAGGTCGGCCAGGAAGTCGGCCGGATCGGCGTAGGGGTCTTGCGGCAGCACCGCATGGCGCAGCGCCTCGGTGCCGGTCAGCACGTGCAGCGTGGCCGCCAGCCTGGCGTAGACCCCGACCAGCGCGCGGCGGTAGGGCTCGTCCTCGCGGTGCGGGTTCTTGTCGGGCGAGGCGTCGGCCAGCGCCTGCATCGCCGGCGTGATGCCGGCCAGCAGCTGGCTGATCGACAACTCGGCCCCCAGCGCGTGCACCTCGGTCAGGTAGAAGCGCAGCGCCACCTCGCTCTGGCGCGCCAGCGCCATGCGCAGCGTCTCGGCGGTGACGTTGGGGTTGCCGTCGCGGTCGCCGCCTATCCACTGGCCCATGCGCAGAAAGCTGGGCACCGCATGGCCGGCCAGGTGCTGCTCGATCTCGGCATACAGCTTGGGGATCTGGCGCAGAAAGGTGCTCTGGTAGTAGCTCAGCGCGTTCTCGATCTCGTCGGCCACGGTCAGCTTGGTGTAGCGCAGCATCCGGGTCTGCCAGAGCTGGGTGATGCGCCCGCGCATCAGCGCCTCGTTGTCGCCGCGCTCGCGCTCGCCGTGCAGGTCGTCGCGCCCGCCCACCAGCTCGGCGATGGCGCGTTCGGCGTCGAGGATGCTCTTGCGCTGCACCTCGGTCGGGTGGGCGGTCAGCACCGGCGCGATGTAGGCATGGGCCAGGGCCTGGGCCACGTCGGCGGCGCGGATGTCGGCCTGGTGCAGGCGCTCGAAGGTCAGCGCCAGCGAGCCGTCCTGCAGATGACCCTGGCGGTCATGGTGCTGGCGCCTGCGCACATGGTGGCGGTCCTCGGCGATGTTGGCCAGGTGCGAGAAGTAGCTGAAAGCGCGGATCACGCTGACGGTCTGGTCGGCCGACAGGTTCTTCAGCAGCCGGTCGAGCACCCGGCCGGCCGAGGCGTCCTTCTTCAGCCGGTAGGCCACCGACAGCTGGCGCACCCGCTCGATCAGCTCGAAAGCCTCCTTGCCCTCCTGCTCGCGGATCACGTCACCCAGGATCCGTCCCAGTAACCGGATGTCCTCCATCAGCGGCTTGTTCTTGGCCGCGGCGTCCCCCGCGTCGCTGATCTTCATGGGCAAGGCCGAGGGTTTCGGCGTGCGACGAGCGGGCTTGTCGGGGTTGACGGCTCGGGTCATAGAACTCTCCAGTGACGTAACAAGGTTACCAATTCAGGTCGCCGGGCGGCATCGTAGCCGGCTCGGGCCGGCAAGGCCAGCGCGGCGCGCCGGTACTGCGGGTGCCTAGCGATAATCGGGCCACCATGACGCATTCATCCTCGCAAGTGCTGGCCGCCGCCGCCCTGGACCGCCTCCTGATCGCCACCCGCGAGAGCCGGCTCGCGCTCTGGCAGGCCGAGCATGTGCGCGACCTGCTGGCCGCGCGATTCGGCCTGGCGGTCGACCTGCTGGGCATGACCACCCGCGGCGACCAGATCCTCGACCGGGCGCTGAGCAAGGTCGGCGGCAAGGGCTTGTTCGTCAAGGAACTCGAGGTGGCGCTGGAAGAAGGCCGCGCCCACCTGGCGGTGCATTCGCTGAAGGACGTGCCGATGGAGTTGCCCGAGGGCTTCGTGCTGGCCACCGTGCTGGAACGTGAAGACCCGCGTGACGCGCTGGTCTCCAACCATTTCGAGTCTGTCGCCGCGCTGCCGCAAGGCGCGGTGGTGGGCACATCCAGCCTGCGCCGGATCGTGCAACTGCTCAGCCTGCGGCCCGACCTGCGCATCGAGCCCTTGCGCGGCAACCTCGACACCCGGCTGCGCAAGCTCGACGACGGTGGCTTCGACGCCATCGTGCTGGCGGCGGCGGGCTTGAAGCGGCTGGGGCTGGCCACGCGCATCCGCGCCACCTTCGACGAGGCGGCGATGATCCCGGCCGCCGGCCAGGGTGCGCTGGGCATCGAGGTGCGCAGCGACGCCACCACGCTGCGCGACCAACTCGGCCAGCTCACCCACGTGCCGACCTGGCTGGCGGTGCACGCCGAGCGGGCGGTGTCGCGCGCCCTGGGTGGCAGCTGCAGCATGCCGCTGGCCGCCCATGCGGTCTGGCACGGCGACCAACTGGTGGTCGATGCGGCGCTGGGCGACGCCGAGCAGCCCGACCGCCCGCTGCTGCGCACCCGGGTCTCGGCCGCGATAGCGCTGTCTGGCGACCCAGCCTCTACCTCTTCTGCCACCGCGCTGGGCGAGCGCGCGGCGGCCCAGTTGCGCGCGCTGGGCGCCGAGGGCTACCTGACCGCAGCGCCGGTCTGAGGCGGGCGGCGGCGCGCCCATGACTGCCGCATCCGCCAGCCCCGCATCGCACGTTGCACACCTGGCCCTCGGCCCGGCTGAAGCTCCGCGCTGCGTGATCGTCACCCGGCCGCAGCCGCAGGCCGACGAATGGGTGGCGCGGCTGCAAAGCCTGGGCCTGCCGGCAGCCGCGCTGCCGCTGCTGGGCATTGCCGGCCCGACGGACGCCGGCGCGGTGGACGCCGCCTGGCAGCAGTTGTCGCTGCAGGTGCTGGTGATGTTCGTCAGCCCCAGCGCGGTCGACCGCTTCTTCGCGCGGCGTCCCGCCGGGCTGGCCTGGCCGGCCGGCGTGATTGCCGCCGGCACCGGCCCCGGCACGCGGCGGGCCTTGCTGCAGGCCGGTGTGCCCGAGGGGGCGCTGGTCACGCCGCACGAGGCGTCCGGGCGCTTCGACTCCGAGGCGCTGTGGACCGTCTTGCAGGGCCGGCGTGATTGGCGTGGCCTGTCGGCGCTGATCGTGCGCGGCGAGGGTGGCCGCGACTGGCTGGCCGACACGCTGCGCCAGCAGGGCGCACAGTTGCACTTTGTCGAGGCTTACCGGCGCACCTTGCCGGTGCCTGATGCCGCTGGCCTGGCGCTGCTGCGGGCCGCGCTGGCCCGACCGCAAGCCCATCTCTGGCTGTTCTCCAGCAGTCAGGCGCTGGGCCACCTGCCCGCGCTGGCGCCCGGCGCTCAATGGTCAGGCGCCTGCGCGCTGGCCACCCATCCGCGCATCGCCGAGTCGGCGCAGCGCTTGGGTTTCGGCAGCGTGTTGCCCGTGCTGCCGTCGCCCGAGGCAGTGGCTGCGGCCCTGCTGCCGGTGTCTGGGCCGGTCGCGCGCTGAATGGCGCCCGACGCCAGCCCGGGGCCCGTCGATACAATAACCTCGACCGTGACCGACACCGCCCAACCTGCCGCCGCTGCCGACCCCAAGGCTCCCGATAGGGCGCCAGAGGCGGGTCCCAACCCGGCCCCTGATCCGGCTCCCGCGGCCACAGTTGGCGCGCCCCGTGCGGCGAGTGATGCCCAGTCTGCCGTGACCGCCGCCTCGCCGCTGTCGAACACCGGCGGATTGATCGTCATGGCGGTGTTTGGCGCCATCAGCGTGGCCGCGATCACGCTGGCCTTGCTGGGCCAGCAGCGCACCAAGACGCTGGAGCAGGAACTGGTGCGGCGCCAGCAGGACAGCCAGGGCCAGGCGATCGAAGCCCATGCGCTGGCCAAGCAAGCCCAGGACGCCGCGCGCAGCGCCGAGTCCAAGGTGCTGCTGCTCGAGGGCCGGGTGGCCGAGACCGCGCTGCAGCGCAGCCAGCTCGAGGAACTGATCCAGCAATTGTCGCGATCGCGCGATGAGAACGTGCTGGCCGACATCGACGCCGCATTGCGTGTGGCGGTTCAGCAAACCGCCATCACCGGCGGTGCCGAGCCCCTGGTTTCAGCGCTGCGCCAGGCCGAGGAGCGGCTGGCCCGCATGAACCAGCCCCGCGTCGAGCGCACGCGCCGGGCCCTGGCGCGTGATCTGGACCGGGTGCGGGCGGTGGCCGTCACCGACATCGCCAGCCTGACCATCAAGCTCGACGAGGCCGTGCGCAGCGTCGACGAACTGCCCTTGCTGGCCCAGCCCGAGCAGCGCGCCGTGGCGCTGGGTCAGGGCGCGTCCGCGGCGGCGCCAGCAGCGGCGTCGGCGCCGATGTTCAGCGCCGACCGATGGGGGGCCTGGCTGCAGGCCCGCTGGGAGGCCATCGGCGGCCGGGTCTGGGGTGAAGTCAAGGGTTTGGTGCGCGTCACCCGCATCGACAACCCCGAGGCGATGCTGGTGGCGCCCGAACAGGCCTGGTTCCTGCGCGAAAACCTCAAGCTGCGTCTGCTCAATGCCCGGCTGGCCTTGCTGTCTCGGCAGTTCGACACTGTCCAGTCCGACCTGCGCGATGCCCAGGCCGTGCTCGACCGCTACTTCGACCGCGGCGCGCGCCGGGTGATGATCATGTCTGAGCTTTTGCGCCAGGTCAGCGCCCAGGCGCGCCAGCTCAACCTGCCCCGGCCCGACGAATCGCTCGCGGCGCTGGCTGCGGCGCAGGCGGGGCGCTAGTGCTGTCCGGTCGATCGGCGCAGTGCCCGGCCGCCCAGATGCTGTGCCTGCCCCCCCGCGCACTGCACCGCCCGTCGGGAGGTCATTGACATGCGCAACGTCATCTGGCTGGTGCTGTTGTTCACGGCGGCGGTGGTGGCTGCCCTGAGCCTGGGCGACAACGACGGCCTGGCCTCGTTCTACTGGGCAGGCTGGCGGCTCGACCTGTCGCTCAACTTCTTCCTGCTGGCGGCAGTGGGCACCGGCTTCGTGGTGGTGACCGCGGTGCACGCGGTCAACCGCCTGATCGGCCTGCCGGCGCGGGCCCGCGAATGGCGTGGCTTGCGCGTCGAGCGCGCCGCCCATGCCGCCCTGCGCGAGGCCCAGGCCGAGTACTTCGGCGCCCGCTACAGCCGGGCCCACAAGGCGGCCGTGCGGGCCAGCGCCTTGCGCCAGGAGGTGCCCACGCTGGCGGGCGACCTCGAGTTTGGTTTGCTGGCCCAGTTGCTGGCGGCCGGCAGCCTGCACCGGCTGCAGGACAAGGTGCGTCGCGACGAGTTGCTGAACGCCGCATTGCGCACCGCGCGACGGGGTGGCGGCGCCGCGGTAGACGACGGCGTGAGGCTGCTGGCCGTCGAATGGGCGCTCGATGACCGTGACGGCCCGCGCGCCGAGGGCCTGCTGGCCGAGTTGCAGCCCGGCGTGGCCCGCCGCACCCAGGCTTTGCGGCTCAAGTTGCAGGCGGCGCGGCTGGCGCGGCGCCCGCTCGACGCGCTGCACACCGCCAGGCTGCTGTCCAACCACCAGGCCTTTTCCAAGACCGCCGCCAAGGTCTTGTTGCGCTCGCTGGCCATAGAGGCGCTGGAGACGCCACACGACGCCGACCAGTTGCGGCGCACCTGGCAGCAGGTTGACAGCGCCGACCAGCGCGATCCTTTTGTCGTCGCGCGGGCGGCCCGCCGTGCCGCCCTCCTGGGCGTGCCCGACGAAGGCCGCGCCTGGCTGCGCCCGTTGTGGGACCGGCTCGAGACGCTCGATGCCGAAGGCCGTGCCGAACTGGCGCTGGCGCTGGCCGACGCCAGTGCCGGCATGGGGGCCGACTGGCTGCCACGCATCGAGGCAGCCCAGCGCGCCTATCCCACCGACG
Source organism: Burkholderiales bacterium (assembly GCA_947453625.1). Lineage (GTDB taxonomy): Bacteria > Pseudomonadota > Gammaproteobacteria > Burkholderiales > Burkholderiaceae_C > Pseudaquabacterium. The sequence continues at coordinate 8,986 of CANGHK010000077.1, read as the reverse complement.
CGGCAGTGCAGGCCGCCGTGGGCGCAGCGCTGGTCGAGCGCCAACTCTGGGGCAAGGCCCGCCGGCCGCTGGAACTGGCCGCCGACAGCCCCGGTCTGGCCGCCCACGCGAGGCGCCGTGCCTGGCGCTCGCTGGCACGCCTCGCCGCCGAGCAAGGCGACGAGGAACGTGCCAACACCTGCTACCGGGCGGCGGGTGAGATCGACTGATCGCGGGCTGGCGCAGACTTATTTGCATCAAGCCCGCCGTGACTTGAGCCGAAACAAGAATTTCAGTGTATAGTCTAAGGCTGCGCGGCTGTAGCTCAGCTGGATAGAGTACTTGGCTACGAACCAAGGGGTCGTGGGTTCGATTCCTGCCAGCCGCACCAGAAAAACAAGAAACAGATCAACGGGTTAGCTCCAAAAGGGCTAGCCCGTTTTTCTTTGTGCGGCCGCTTCCGAGGCCTCTGGCAACAGAATTGGCAACAGAATCCTGAGCATTGGATGCGAGGTCCGGCGCGGGGCGTCCCGCGCTGTGCGTGGCCTGTTGGCTCGATGCACGTTCCGGGGTGCTCTTGGCGGGGGTTGCGATCATCGCGCTGGTTGCGCATCCGGCTCGCTCGGTCGACCTTCATCAGAAGCAGAAGACGCGGAACCCTGGCTTGGCACCGGGCCTAAGTCCAGAAGGGTGCGCGCCAGCGCCACGGCACTGGGATGCGCAGACACCAGTCCCTCGCCGTTTCGTGTTGAAAGCAACAGTCACAGCTGGCTAGGTTCTCGGGCAACGTTGGCGACCAGTCGCGAAAGCGCAGAGGTTTTTTAACGAGACTAAACGCCCTCCACGCCTCAGCACGTGCTTGTCTGGCAAGACTTCTCGCCTGCGCATCGTGACGTGAAGTATGTTTCTTGTTTCTCGCGCTAAGCGGTCTAGTGCCCTCAGTACGGGCAGTAGTTAATCTGGTTGCTCACCAGGTAAATGCGATTCTTATATATCTTTTGGGTGTGTCTATTTGCGTCATTGGAAGATCTGTGGCATCATCCAAATTGATGGCGCAGCAGTTACTTGCCCCGCCGTATATAAGGTTATGTCACTTCCCACGGCATGCGCCGGTTTATATCCGCCGCAATGCAGCCGGTCAGTCCCCTGATCGGTCGGTCGTGTCAGAACACAAACGAGCTGCGATTGCGCAGTTTCCATGTCGTCTGTGTCAAGGGCTACCCAATGCATCAAGTATTACTTCGTACCAAGCAGGTCTTTGCTTACTACCCCAAGTCGCGCGCAGGAATTTACAACGACATAAACGCGGGAACGTTCCCTCCACCGATTAAGCTGGGTGAACGCTGCTCAGCTTGGCTGCGTGAGGAGACCGAGATCGTCGTCGCCGCACGTGCCGCCCAACTTACCGACGACCAAGTCCGCGGAGTGGTCCGTGATCTTGTGGATGCCCGAAGCTACGTCGATGCCCCCGCTCGACGCCAGGCGATCCTCGGCAAGCACCTGGGGAGCGCTCTGTAATGACAGTCTTCTTGAACGCAGATGGTTCCCTTGAGGATCGCGTACCTCGTAGGCACAGCACCAACTTCGGCCGCCCAAATCGCCCGATGGAACAGGTGGAGAGCATATCTATCGCCGTCGGTATTCTCGTCACAGTAAACCTCCGAATGAACCCACGCCGGGCCGACGACGTGTATCCCTGCCAAGATATATCTGCGTGGTCCGATGCTGAATCGACGCCCAGTTCTATGTTGAAGCACAGCGAGACGAAAGCCCTGTCATGAGCGACACCCTCTCCGTACTCACCAGCAAGGGCCCACTGCTCACCAAGCGCTGGACTGCCACCGGCATCCTGGGCTACGACAAAGCCAGGAACTACACCGTCGAGAACTACGACGTCGACGGCATCGAGCACCTGTCGCGCGTGCTCAAGACCCTGGAGGAGCAGCCCCGTCGCTGCGTCATCCGGGGCCAGCACCTGACCTACCCGGACCAGCATGTCGCGACCACCCGGGACTTGGAGCACTTCGAGGAGCAGGCCCACCACTGGGTCTGCTTCGACGTCGACGCCTTCCGACCCATGCTCTACGACCCGGTGGCCGAGCCTGCTGAGGCGGTCGACGAGTTCATCAACTGCACCTTGCCAGACCAGTTCCTGGGCATCAGCCACCACTGGCAGTTGTCCAGCAGCGCGGGGAGGCCTGGCAACGAGAACATCCTCAAGGCGCACATCTGGTTCTGGCTCGATGAGCGGCGCACCGGGCAGGAGTTGGAGGCCTGGGCGCGCGCCATCTGGGCGGACCGTGACAAGCCGCCGGTCGACATCACCGTCTTCCGCACCGTCCAGGTCCACTACACCGCCTCGCCCGTCATCGACCCGGGCATCGAGTGCCCTGTGCGCCAGCGCAGCGGCTTCATCCGCGGCATCCTGGGCGACGAGGTGTCGCTGGTGATGCCCGAGATGGATGAACTGCCCAGGCGCACCGGCGGCGGCCGCGCCGGCATGGTCGACCCGAAAGCCAAGCCTGGCCTGATCGGCGCCTTCTGCCGGGCCTACCCGCCGACGCGCGCGGTGGACGAACTGCTGGGCGAGCACTTCGAGTTCGAGGAGGGCAGTGGCCACCGGCTGACATGGCTGGGCGGCGGCGGCGCGCCGGGCGGGGCCTGCATCACCGACGACGGGCAGCACGTCCACAACAGCCACGCCACCGACCCGTTCGAGGGCAGGGCGGTCAACACCTGGGACCTGTGCCGGCACCACCTGTTCGGCCACCTGGACAAGGGCCTGACCGACTTCGAGCAGGACGACCCGAGCCTGTGGCCCAGCCAGAGGGCGATGCTCGACCTGGCGCGCAGCCTGGAGGACGTGCAGGGGGAGCGCCAGGCCGCTGCGGAGGAGGCGATCGCACAGCCCGTCGCAGTGGCCGTCGTTGACGCGGCGGCCGAGCGCGAGCGCGGTTTCCAGTCCGCCCTGCGCGCCATCGAGGACTGCACCACCTGCGAGTTGCTCGAGACCGACCTGGCACCCAAGCTGCGCGGCCTTGGCCTTCATGACTTCGAGCGTGAGCGGCTGGCACGCGCGCTGCAGGTCCGGGGCAAGGCCTTGTCCGGCGGCGCGCAGTTGCCCATCGCGACCGTGCGGGGCTGGCTGCGCCCGGATCGCCTGGTCGGGGGCTCCATCGGTGGGCCTGAGTGGCTGGCCGACTGGGTGTTCGTAACTGACGGGGACCGCTACTTCAACCTGCGCACCAAGCAGAGCTACAGCGCGCGCGGCTTCGACATCGTCAACAGCATGCAGATGCCCCTGTCGCGGGACAACATCCGGCGCGAGGTGCCCAGCGACTTTGCCTCGCGCATCGGGAACATCCAGACGGTGGGCGGTGTCTGCTATGCCCCGGGCCTGGCCGAGACCTTCACGATGCTGGGCACCGACTGGGGCAACACCTACCGCGAGGACAGCACGCCCGCGAGCGAGGCCGGGGGTGAGGCAGCCATTGCCCTGGCGCAGGCGCACCTGCAGTTGCTGTTTCCCGACGATCGCGAGCGTGGCCTGATGCTGTCGTGGATGGCGCACAACGTCAGGTTCCCCGGCAAGAAGATCCGCTGGGCGCCCTACATCTACGGCGCGCAGGGCACCGGCAAGACCTACATCTTGGAGTTGATGGCCTGCGTGATGGGCAGCGAGAACGTGCGCAGCCTGAGCGGGTCGAGCCTGACGTCCACCTTCAACGGCTGGTGTACTGGTAACGCAGTGGTCGGCATCGAGGAGGTCTACCAGTCGGGCCACCTGTTCGAGACCGAGGAGAAGCTCAAGGGACCCATCGCCAACAACAGCGTCGACGTGCATCGCAAGGGCAAGGACTCCTACGCCGTGCCCAACTTCACCAACTACTTGCTGCTGTCCAACCACCCGGACGGCATGCCCGTCGGGTCTGGCGACCGGCGCTTCTTCTTCCTGCGCTGCGCCATCTCATCAGACGACGCCGTCAGGATGGCAGCCGACGGCTACTACGACAGGCTGTTCGACGCCACCTGGGCGAACATCGGGGGGCTGCGCCGGTGGCTGGCTGAGGAGGTTGTGCTCTGCCCTGAGTTCGACGCCGAGGGCAGGGCGCCGGCCACCGGCACGCGCGAGGCGGTGATCCAGATGAGCCGCAGCGACGCCGACGTGGCCGCCGAGGACATCCTCGACGGCGCCCAGGTGGTGACCACCGACTGGCTGGCGAACGAGTTGCGAGGCCGGGGGCATGAGGTCAAGAGCCGGCAGCTCACCCGACTGCTGCAGCAGTCCGGTTTCGAGTTCGTAAAGCAGCTTCGCATCAACGGGATCAAGAAGAGGGTTTATGCATTGGGTACAGCCCGAAGCCTTCACGACGATGGCCTGCGCGCTGCCTTTGCCGTGACCGTGATGACGCCGCTCCGCGAATTCGAGGGGATGCAGTAGCGGATGCCGTCCCCCTTCCGCACTATTCGGACGGGGTACAGCATTGGGTACGGCATTGGGTACAACCATAAGTTGTTGATTTCATTCACTATTTTATATTTCTGTACTCTTGTACCTAATAGAACATAAAAATCACACGCATAGGACAATAAATGTGCTTATATATATGCTCAGGCTATCATCAGAAAATATATTCTCTACTGTATAGGGTAGAGAGGGAAAATTGCGGTACGGTGCGGGACAGGGACAGGGACAGCGGGGCCGCATCGTGAGAGAGCGCTCCGTCGAGCAGCACCTGTCCCGCCGAGTGCAGGCAATGGGCGGCCGGTCTTTCAAGTGGACCAGCCCAGGCCAAGCCGGGGTGCCCGACCGACTGGTCTTCCTGCCCGGCGGCATCGTCGGGGCGATCGAGTTGAAACGGCCCGGCCAGACCCTGGCACCTTTGCAATTGCACGTTGCCGAGGTGCTGCGGTCTCTGGGGGCCGGAACTTATGCAGGAACTTTGATTGAATAGATGCTATTTTCATAGGTGAAGTGGGGCCGCTCACTCGCTTGGGTCCTCGCGGTCCTGCCAGGCAAGCACCGTGGCGGGCATGACGAGGCCACTGAAGAACAGAACCGTCAGGAAATTGCCCAGCTGGTGGACGCTGATGGTCCAACCGGTGACGCGCTCCCAGAACTCCATGATCAGCAAGCCCAGCAACACGGCGGAGATCATGTACTGGTACGTCCGAAAGTACGCCTCGTTGCGCTGGAGAAGCTCGCGTTCGTCTATCTGTGCCTTCGGGGCGTGTGCCTGGAAGTTGTATGCGGAGAGGACGACGAGCACCGCTGTCACCATGCCCAGCAGTGCAAGGACGCTGACCAACAACTCAAGGCCGCGGATGGGCTGCACGAGCAGAAACTTGAGCAGGAACGAGCCGTGCAGCGAGACCAGCGCTGTCGCAGACAGGATGCGGGTCGTGCCGGGCTTGAAGTTCAGGTATGAGGATCGAGGGTTGCGTGCCGGGTTCATGAAGATGCTCCAGAAGAAGTGGTACCGCGCGCGGCCAGTTCGACGGCGAGCGGAGGGAAGGGGTCGAGGGAGAACAGCTGCTCCACGGGCACCTTGAAAACCCGACACAGCTTCATTGCCAGCTCCACGCTCGGGCTGTAGTCACCCCGCTCGAGGAAGCCAATGGTTTGCGGGTTGACGTCGACGAGTGCGGCCAGATCCTTTCGGGACAGGCCTGCCTCGGCGCGGAATACAGCAATGCGATGGTGAACTGACATGCTGGCATCATACATAGAACGTTTCGTATACGCAATCTTATGTTGTTAAATATCACAAACATTGTGTTCTGAAAGTTCCGCCCAGTACGGTTCGCCAGTTACCGGGGCCACGGTGGGTTGGGCAAATTCACCGGCATCCCTGGCAGAGCGCGCAGCGTAGAACTGTGACCCGCAAGTCATAGTTTCGAGCATGTCACCTGATCTTCTTCTCTTGATATTGCACTTTTGATAGGGAAAATTAAATGGCGAAGTACTCTCCAGAGCGAAACCCTATAGAAAACCTACTACTGCCAGCGCCGCACGTGTCCCAGCGATGTGGTGCGAAGGCGCGCAGCACGGGTCTGCCGTGCATGCGGTATGCCAGCATCGGCCACCGACGCTGCAAATTTCATGGCGGCGCATCCGGCAGTGGCCGTCCACAGCTCCACGGCCGGCGATCGGCCCAGACGCAGCGCAACCAGGTGGTGGTGGGCGCGCTGATATCGATGGTGCGCAGCCGTTTCAGGAAGCCGGAGCCGATCGAGGTGCCGTCTCTGAATGAGGGCCCGGATGTCACAGCCGACAACCAGGGCGACATTGCGCCACAACCGCCTGAGCAGCCTGGTGGTCTTCGCCCGGACGCCGTAGCTGTTCAAGCGGCTGGGGCGCCGAGCCGGCCGATCAACTGAAGATCATCGCCGGCTTCGCTCAAGGGTGCAGCCGAGTGTCATCGGATGCCTCTGGGCCGGGATGTCCTGGTGGCTTCACAGGCTGTGCGAGACGGGCGATCCCTTGAGCGATAGGTCCTGGCCATCGCGCAGGTCTGCAGGCGCCGCGGTGGTCCCCGGTTGATCATCTTCCGGTGCCATCATGTCCTCGTGCAGCGCGTGCACCTCGATACCGATCCAGACCAGCAGCGCCACGATGACGATGCGCCACAACCACTCCGCCAGCAGCCTGGTCATGCGTTGGCTCCCGCGGTGCCCGCAGCCGCAAGCACTCGTTGCACCGTCGAGACGCCGCACCCCGCTGTCCTCGCGATCTTGCAGACACCCATGCCTGTCGAGCGCAGCGCTGCTATCTCGGCTTCGACGGCCCCGGTGACGCGGGGTCTGCCGATCGGCAAGCCGCTGCGTGTGCCGCTTTCCCGTGCCCGCGTCAGGCCCGCCAGCACGCGCTCCCTGATGATGCCGTGCTCGAACTCGGCGAACACGCCCATCATGGCGAACAAGGCCTTGCCAGCCGGCGTGGTCGTGTTCAGGCCTTGTTGATGAAGGTACAGATCGATGCCGACCGCATGCATCTCTTGCAGCAGGCTGATCAAGTCGACCAGCGACCGGCCGAGACGGTCGACCGACCAGGCCGCGACCATGTCGAACTGTCGCCGGGCGACACCCTTGAGCAGCGCATCGAGCTGAGGCCGGTCCTTGCGGCCTTTGGTGCCGCTGATGCCGTGGTCGACGAACTCGCCGACGATGACCCAGTTCATGCGCTGGGCAACCTCACGCAACTCGATCATCTGGTTGTCGGTGGTCTGGCCGGTGGTGCTGACGCGGGCGTACAGCGCCACGCGCACAGGCTGGTTGGACTTTCGGGGCGAAGGCATGGAGTGCTCCACATCTGACAGGACATCATCCTGCCAGAAGGTCATACGTAAAACAACTGGTTTGCGTATGCCATAAATGGCACCTCTCTCCACCTCTGACAGTGAGGCCCGCGCGTAGCACATGGTTTCGGTATGCCCGAGCGCAGCGTTGAGGCTGCGCGGCGCGTCAGGTGGCGTCCTTCAACGGAGACCAGCCTGTGAACGCACGGGCGGAACCTCGAGTGGCTGCAAGGCGGGCACGATGTCGCGCTCTGGCTGCCCTCGGCGGCGCGCAGAAAATGGCTTGAACGCCAGTTCGCGGCTCAGTCCTGCCGCATCTGCACCGCCAGCCGGCGCATGCGCGCACTCTCCCAGCCGTCGCTGGCGTAGGCGCCGAGGTGCTGCTCCAGTATTTCGGCCACGCGGGCGCGCAGCGCTGCCGGGACTGCCGAGGCGTGGCTGGCCAGCGTGGCCGCCAGGTGAAGGTTGCCGTCGTGGCTGCTGCGGTGGGTCACCCAAAGAGCCAGCGCCAGCCACACCTGAGCGTCGTCGAGGATCTTGCGCAACTCGGCCACCGCGCCGGCCAGCGCCGGATGCAGGGCCTGGCCGGCCATCGCGGCGGGTAGTTCCCCGGGCAACATGTCGATGGCGAGCATGTACACCACCTGTTTGGCAAGGACGGACAGCGTGGGCCAGGCGGTGGTCCTGGCGTGCTTCGCGGGCGCGCGGCGACGTTGGACGACGTTATTCAGCACCGGCAGCGCCAGGCTTTGCTTCGTAGCGGCGACGGCTGGCTTCGGCATCACGTTGTAGGCGACGCTGGGGGCTCGGCTGTAAGAGATCTGGTTCGCCACCCTGGTGCCGCCGACCGACCCGGTGCCGCCCCAGCCCGCGGCGAGCATGGACCTCACCCGGTGCAAGGACGCGGGTTCAACCGCCTTGTCCTCGCCGGCGCGCCGGTGCACCAGCACGCAGTGGGTGCGCTCGCTCAGCAGCGCGTAGGCCAGGGCCATGGCTTCGATCTCGTCGCCGGGCAAGCCGGGCAGCCGCCTGGCGGCCGCGATCCTGGCCAGGGTCTGGCCTGGCGAGGGCGCATCGGCCTGCGCGCAGGATAGCCGTTGCTCTGTGCCGTCGGCCGCCTTGGCCAACAGCGTGACGCTGGCCGCAGGCGGCGCGCAGTCATCGAAGCCCGCCAACGCCAGCACCATGTCGCCACCGAAGCTTGTGCCCGGCAAGGGCAGTTGCCAGCGCGGTGTGGCGCCCCAGTCCACCCGCAGGTCTGACCAGGGTTGCTGGCGGATGCGCGCCAGCATGCGCAGCGCGGCGTCCTGCATCGCCTCGCCCGGCGTGGCAAATTCACAGGCGCCGCCTGTGAACTCGGCCAGCGGTCTCAGCAGGTCTTCGGCCGGCGCGCTGCCCACACCGATCGCAAAGATCCGGTGCCCGGCCTCTCTCGCCGTCATCATCACCTCGTGGGTGTCCCAGACCTCGCCGTCGGTGATCAGCAGGATGTCGGCTGCGCCGTGGCGGCTGGCGTCGGTTGCGTCGCCGGCCTCGACGTCGGTTTGAAGGCCTGCCGTCGATTGCGCGATTTTGCTGGACGCTGTCGGCGGTCTTTTCCGCCTGCGTTCGCGCATCAACGCCAGCAGGGCCGCGGCCATCTCGGTGCCACCCAGCGAGGCCTCGGTGTCATCCACGCCTTGGCACAACTCGGCTATCGCCTTGGGCGT
>CANGHK010000076.1 GCA_947453625.1 Burkholderiales bacterium | reverse complement strand
GGTGAGCAACTCGACGGCCGGGTAGCGCAGCGAGATGGCCCTGCCGCAGGCCGAGCATTTGCCGCCCAGCCGCAGCCAGCCCAGCAGCGGGATGTTCTCGTGCCAGGCCAGTTGGTGGCCGCAATGCGGGCAGCGCGAGCGGGGCCGCGCCAGGCTCAGGCCCGGCAGCGCGTCCAACTCGGTGGTCAGCAACTCGCCCTGGCACGCGAGTTCGGCCTTGCGCCCAGGCTTGACGCCCAGCACCCGGCCCATCGCCGCGCCGTCCTGCAGGTAGCCTGCGACGTCCCTCAGCCATTCGCGCTCGAGCAGTTGCGGCAGGCGGTGGATCACTACGTTGAGAAAGCTGCCGATGACCAGGCCCAGCAGGCCCAGCCCCGATGGCCAGAGCAAGCCGTCCAGGACCTGGGGCGAGATGGGGAGAGACAGGAGCGCCGCCACTCAGACCACCGAGCCGATCTTGAAGATGGGCAGGTACATCGCCACCACGATGCCGCCGATGATGGTGCCGAGGATCACGATGATGATCGGCTCCATCAGGCTGGACAGGCCCTTGACCATGTCATCGACCTCGTCCTCGTAGAACTCCGCGGCCTTGGCCAGCATGTGGTCGAGCGAGCCCGATTCCTCGCCTATCGACGCCATCTGGATCACCATGTTCGGAAAGACCCCGGTCGACTGCATCGCGGTGGTCAGCGCACTGCCGGTGGAGACGTCGCGCTGGATCTTCTGCGTGGCCTCGGCGAACACCGCGTTACCTGCCGCGCCGCCCACCGAGTCGAGCGCCTCGACCAGCGGCACGCCAGCCGCGAACATCGTCGACAGGGTGCGGGTCCAGCGTGCGATCACCGATTTGTTGATCAGCACCCCGAAGATCGGGATGCGCAGCATCAGCCGGTCCATCACCATCTGCATATTCATCGAGCGGCGCCAGGACTGCATGAACAGGTAGCCGCCGCCGATCAGCACGCCGAACAGCACCATCCACCAGGCGACGAAGAACTCCGACATCGCGATCACCAGCAGCGTGGGGCCGGGCAGGTCGGCGCCGAAGGAGGCGAACACCTCCTTGAAGGCCGGGATCACCTTGACCATGATCACCACCACCACCAGGAAGGCCACCACCAGCACCGCGATCGGGTACATCAGCGCGGCCTTGATCTTGCTTTTGAGGGCCAGCGTCTTCTCCTGGTAGATCGCCAGGCGCTCGAGCAGTGCTTCAAGGATGCCGCCCGACTCGCCCGCCTCGACCAGGTTGCAGTACAGCGCGTCGAACTGCATCGGGTGCTTGCGGAACGCGGCCGACAGGCTGGTGCCGGTCTCGACGTCGGCGCGGATGTCGCCCAGCAGCTTGGTCAGGCGCGGGTTGACCGCGCCGCGACCGACGATGTCGAAGGCCTGCAGCAGTGGCACGCCTGCCTTCATCATCGTGGCCAGTTGTCGGGTGAACAGGGCGATGTCTTTTTGCTTGACCGAGCGCCCGCCGCTGATTCGGCGCTTCTTGACCTTGGTCAGCTGGATGCCCTGGCGGCGCAGGCTGGCGCTGACCTGGGCCTCGCCGCCGGCGCGGATCTCGCCGCGGACGATCTTGCCGTTCTTGTCCCGGCCTTCCCATTCGAAGACCAGTTCCTTGACGTTTCTTGCGGCTGCTGCGGTCGCCATCGGTACTCCGGCTTGGGGCGGGCGGGCCAGGGCGCTTCAGCGCCCGGTCGACCTGGTGCTGAAAAATGGGCTCATTGGTTGGTGACGGCTATCACTTCTTCGAGCGATGTCACGCCGGCCCGCACCTTGATTAGGCCAGCCTGGCGCAGGTCGCGCACGCCATCGCGCCGGGCCTGGTCGGCGATATCGACGGCGGTGCCCTCGGCCAGGATGATGCGCTGGATCGCGTCGGTCATCGGCATCACCTGGTAGAGGCCGACGCGGCCTCTGTAGCCGCTGTTGCAGGCCGCGCAACCGACGGCGCGGAAGGGTTTCCAGGCGCCGTCCAGGTCTTCGGCTTGGTAGCCGGCGCGCAGCATGGCCTCGCGCGGGTAGTCGGCCGGCGTCTTGCAGTTCTCGCACAGACGGCGCGCCAGGCGCTGGGCGGTGATCAGGATCACGCTGGAGGCGATGTTGAACGGCGCCACGCCCATGTTGAGCAGCCGCGTCAAGGTGGTGGGCGCGTCGTTGGTGTGCAGCGTGCTCATCACCATGTGGCCGGTCTGGGCGGCCTTGATCGCCACGTCGGCGGTCTCGAGATCCCGGATCTCGCCGACCATGATGATGTCCGGATCCTGGCGCAGGAAGGACTTGAGCGCTACCGAGAAGGTCATGCCGGCGCGCTCGTTGACGTTGACCTGGTTGACCCCAGGCAGGTTGATTTCAGCCGGATCCTCGACCGTCGAGATGTTGACGCCCGGCTGGTTCAGGATGTTCAGGCAGCTGTAGAGCGACACCGTCTTGCCTGAACCCGTCGGCCCGGTGACCAGGATCATGCCGTAGGGCCGCGTGATGGCCGCCATCAGGCGGTCCTTCTCGATCTTCTCGTAGCCCAGCGCCTCGATGCCGACCTTGGCCGAGGACGGGTCGAGGATACGGATCACGATCTTCTCGCCGAACAGCGTGGGCAGCGTGGAGACCCGGAAGTCGATCGCCTTGGTGCCGAACTTCATCTTCATGCGGCCGTCCTGCGGCACGCGCTTTTCGGAGATGTCCAGCCGACTGATGACCTTGATCCGCGAGGCGAGCTTCTCCTTGATCGCGATCGGCGGCTGGGTGATCTCGCGCAACTCGCCGTCGACCCTGAACCGCACCCGGTAGTTGTATTCGTAGGGCTCGAAGTGCAGGTCGGAGGCGCGCATGTTGATCGCGTCTATCAGCATCTTCTGCAGGAAACGCACCACCGGCGCGTCCTCGACCTCGGCCACCACCTCGTTCGACTCGGGCGCGCTGGCGTCGTCGGTGACGTCGAACTCGAAGTCCTCGGCGGTCAGCGCCTCCATCGTCTCGGCCGCCGTGCTGCCCTGAGACTCCAGCAACTGGGCCAGCTTGTCGTACTCGACGATCACCCATTCGGGCGAGAGTTGGGTGGCGAATTTGATGCGCTCGACCGCTTCCTGGTCGGTCGGATCGGCGCCGCCTATGAACAGCCGGTTGCCGCGCCGCCCCAGCATCACGAGCCGGTATTGCGAGGCCAGCTTGTGGTCGATCAGGCCCTTGGGCAGGCGCTCCTGGTCGACTGCCGACAAGTCCACCAGTGGCAAGGCCAGCGAGGTCGACAAGGTATGCGCCAGATCGAAGGGCGAGACGGCACCCGAGGCTATCACCGCGCCGATGAAGCTGATCTTGCGGTCGCGCGCCGACTTGGCCAGGTCTTCGGCCGCCTTGCTGCTGAGTTTGCCCGCGTGCACCAAGATCCTCGCCACGCCGGAGAGGGTAGATGCGGGGAGTTCGACCAGGGTTTCCAAAGCGGATTCGGTGCGCTCGCGGCGTGGGATTCAAGGCAAGATTGCCGTCGAATGTCTCAATGTAACCCGAAGAGTCGCTGTGAGACGCCGGAACTGCGCGGTGAAAACCGTCAGTGCGCGTAACCGAATGCAGCTTCCGCACCGCGGCAGGGTCGTCGCTCCGTCAGACAGTCCTGGCAGCGCATGGGGCGGCTGACTCGTCTGGGCTGTCGCCAGCGGCAAAAATACTTGGTCGGGGTGAGAGGATTCGAACCTCCGGCCTCTACGTCCCGAACGTAGCGCTCTACCAGGCTAAGCTACACCCCGATTTTGGCCCCGCGCATCAATCAAATCGATCGACGGGGCCATCTTGCAGCCCGGTCAGGAAGATCTCTCCACCGACCGAGCGCATAATTCTAGCAGAGCCTCGCGGGCCGCCGAGGCAGGCAGCGCAGAAAGTGCATCGCGGGCCTTGTCGGCCTCGGCGCGCGCGGCCTCGTGGGTGGCTTGCAGCGCGCCGGTGCGGCGCACGATGGTCAGGATCTCGTCGAGTCGATCGGGCTCGCCGTGCTCGACGGCGTGGCGCATCAGCTGCCGCTCAACTTCGCTGCAACGCGACATCGCCACCAGCAGCGGCAGCGTGGGTTTGCCCTCGCGCAGATCGTCGCCGACGTTCTTGCCCAGCGTCACCGTGTCGCCGTCGTAGTCGAGCAGGTCGTCGACGATCTGGAACGCGGTACCCAACGAGCGGCCGTAGTCGGCGCAGGCTTCCTCGATCGCGGGTTCGGCGCCCGCCAGCACCGCACCCAGGCGCGCGCTGGCCTCGAACAGTTTGGCCGTCTTGTAGCGGATCACGCGAAGGTAATCGTCCACGCCCAGGTCGGGGTCGTGCATGTTCATCAACTGCAGCACCTCGCCCTCGGCGATGACGTTGGTGGCGTCGGCCAGCACTTCGAGCACCCGCATCCGGTTCACGCTGACCATCATCTGGAAAGCGCGCGAGTAGAGGAAGTCGCCGACCAGTACGCTGGCGGCATTGCCGAACAGCGCGTTGGCGGTCTTACGCCCGCGCCGCAACGACGATTCGTCGACCACGTCGTCGTGCAGCAGGGTAGCGGTGTGGATGAACTCGACGCTGGCCGCCAGTTCGAACCGTTCAGGTCCGGTGAAGCCCAGCGCTTCGGCGAACAGCAGCACCAGACGCGGCCGGATGCGCTTGCCTCCGGCGCTGACGATGTAGTGGGAAATCTGGTTGATCAACGCGACTTCAGACGCCAGGCGCTGGCGGATCACCTGATCAACCTGGTGCATTTCAGCGGCCATCGGGTCAACAGCGGCCGATGCGGGGGCGGGGAGGTCGGTCACGGAGGCTTGAAGTCGAAGTAGCCTCAAATTATAAGGATGACCGGAATGGCTTCCGGTTCTACGCTGGCGCCGCCGGACGGGCATCGACTGGGTTGAGGACACTGCTATAATTATGAGTTCCTTCGGCCATGCTGGCTGGGGGGAAGTTTCATGGCAACAACGAAGGCACATATGTACGCGCTCATAAAAACCGGTGGCAAGCAATTCAAGGTTGCCATTGGCGAAAAGATCAAGGTAGAACAGATAGCAGCGGACGTGGGCCAAGAGATCGTGATCGACCAGGTTCTGGCAGTCGGCAGCGGCGCAGAATTGACGATCGGGACTCCCTTGGTAGCCGGCGCCACGGTGACCGCTACCGTGGTCTCGCACGGCAAGCACGACAAGGTGCGCATCTTCAAGATGCGGCGCCGCAAGCACTACCAGCGGCATGGCGGTCACCGCCAGACCTACACCGAGCTGGAAATCGGCGCCATCGGCGTCTGATCCCGCCCCGCAACCCTAGGAGTTTTTGAACCATGGCACAGAAAAAAGGCGGCGGCTCAACCCGCAACGGCCGCGATTCCCAACCCAAGATGCTGGGCGTCAAGATCTATGGCGGCCAGGTCATCCCGGCCGGCTCGATCATCGTGCGCCAGCGCGGCACCCGTTTCCACGCCGGCACCAATGTCGGCATGGGCAAGGACCACACGCTGTTCGCGCTGGTCAACGGCACGGTGTCGTTCGCCATCAAGGGCGCGTTGAACCGCCACATGGTGTTCGTCACCCCGACCTGAGGGGCGGGTAGCAAGCTGCTCCGGTTCGCCGGGGCCATGGCATCAGCCCGGGGATTTCCCTGATCTGCCGCCGCCAAGCCCCGGCCTGCCGGGGCTTTTGTGTTTTTTATGGGCCCAAGGCCCGAGGGGCTGCAGCATGAAATTCGTCGACGAAGCCACCATCGACATCGCCGCGGGCGCTGGCGGCGCCGGTTGCATGAGCTTTCGGCGCGAGAAGTTCATCCCCTTCGGCGGCCCCAACGGTGGTGACGGCGGCAAGGGCGGCAGCATCTACGCGGTGGCCGACCGCAACCTCAACACCTTGATCGACTACCGCTACGCGCGCCGCCACGAGGCCCGCAACGGCGAGGCCGGTCGCGGCTCGGACCAGTACGGCGCGGCGTCCGAGGACATCGTGCTGCGCATGCCTGTGGGCACGATCGTGCGCGACTTCGAGACCGAGGAGGTGCTGGCCGAACTGCTCGACCCGGACGTCAAGGTGATGCTGGCCAAGGGCGGTGACGGCGGCTTCGGCAACCTGCACTTCAAGAGCAGCACCAACCGGGCGCCGCGCCAGAAGACGCCGGGCTGGCCTGGCGAGGCGCGCAAGCTCAAGCTGGAACTGCGCGTGCTGGCCGACGTCGGGCTGCTGGGCATGCCCAACGCCGGCAAGTCGACGCTGATCACCGCGATCTCCAACGCCAGGCCCAAGATCGCCGACTACCCCTTCACGACGCTGCACCCCAATCTGGGCGTGGTGCGGGCCGGCCCGGAGCGCAGCTTCGTGGTGGCCGACCTGCCCGGCCTGATCGAGGGCGCGGCCGATGGCGCCGGCCTGGGCCACTTGTTCCTGCGCCACCTGCAGCGCACCCGCCTGCTGCTGCACATCGTGGACATGGCGCCGTTCGACGGTGTCGACCCGGTGGCGCAGGCCAAGGCGATCATCAAGGAGTTGCGCAAGTACGACGAATCGCTTTTCCAGAAGCCGCGCTGGATCGTGCTGAACAAGCTCGACATGGTGCCGGTCGAGGAGCGCGAGGCGCGTGTCAAGGCCTTCGTCAAGGGCTTGCGCTGGAAGGGGCCGGTGTTCCAGGTCTCGGCGCTGGCGCGCGAGGGGCTGGACCCGATGGTGCAGGCGATCTACGAGCATGTGGCCGCGCACAAGGTGCAGATGCCGCCCGAGATCGATCCGCGCTTCGACGCGCCGGCAGCACAGCCCGCCGAGGCGAGATTCGAGGATGACTGAAGCGGATCATGGCGGCCCCGAGAACGCCCCGCGGGCGTTCGCCCCCCGAGGTGTGGAGTCGATCTTGGGGCGGCCCGGCGATCACCTCCGAGTGGCCCGCCGCATCGTCGTCAAGGTCGGCTCCAGCCTGGTCACCAACGAGGGACGAGGCATCGATGCCGACGCCGTCGGCAACTGGTGTCGCCAGCTGGCGGCGCTTGCGGCCCAAGGCCGCGAGGTGGTGATGGTCAGCAGCGGCGCGATCGCCGAGGGCATGAAGCGCCTGGGCTGGCGCACAAGGCCGACCGAACTGAACGAGTTGCAGGCCGCCGCCGCGGTGGGCCAGATGGGTCTGGCGCAGATGTACGAGACCCAGCTCTCGCGCTTCGGCATGGGCAGTGCGCAGGTCTTGCTGACCCATGCCGACCTGGCCGACCGCGAGCGCTACCTCAATGCCCGCTCGACCCTGCTGACGCTGCTGCGCCTGCAGGTGATCCCGGTGATCAACGAGAACGACACGGTCGTCAACGACGAGATCAAGTTCGGCGACAACGACACGCTGGGCGCGCTGGTGGCCAACCTGGTCGAGGCCGACGCGCTGGTGATTCTGACCGACCAGCGCGGGCTGTACTCGGCCGACCCGCGCAAGGTGCCCGATGCGCGCTTCATCGATGCCGCGACGGCCGGCGATCCGGCGCTCGAGCAGATGGCCGGCGGTGCCGGTTCGGCGATAGGCCGCGGCGGCATGCTGACCAAGATCCTGGCCGCCAAGCGCGCCGCGGGCAGCGGTGCCAGCACGGTGATCGCCTGGGGCCGCGAGCCCGATGTGCTGTTGCGCCTGGCCGCCGGCGAGGCCATAGGCACCGCGCTGATGGCCGGCACACCCAAGCTGGCGGCGCGCAAGCAGTGGATGGCCGACCACCTGCAACTGCGGGGTGCGGTGGTGGTCGACGCCGGCGCGGTGCTCAAGGTGCGCGACGAGGGCAAGAGCCTGCTGCCGATCGGCGTGACAGAAGTCGAGGGTGAGTTCCACCGCGGCGACGTGATTGCGGTGCGCAGCGCGGCCGGGCTGGAGATCGCGCGTGGTCTGGCCAACTACGCGTCGGGCGAGGCCAGGCTGATCGCCCGCAAGCCTTCGTCGCAGATCGCCGGCCTGCTGGGCTTCGCCAACGAACCCGAGCTGATCCACAGGGACAATCTCGTGCTCACCTGAGCACGAGATCGCAGCGAAAGCTCATGTCGGCGCAGCCGACATGAAGCCGCCGAAGGCGGCGTGCTGCAGCTACAACAGGGTGCTCGCTTAGCGAGCACGAGCTTGCGCCGCGCCGGAATCACGATCGGCGCCAACCACCCCTCAACCCGCCCGGTCATCCCCGCCGCGGTAGGCCCCGGCGATCTGGAACAGGTGCTCGCGCGACTGCGGGTCCAGGTAGGGCATCAGCAGCGACAGCACATGGTAGGCGCCGCGCGACAGGGCCGCGGCGGCGCTTTCGGGCTCGAGCGCGCGGCGCGGGTCGCGCACATATTCGTAGCTCAGCCAGTAGGTCAGCACCACCACCATGCTGCTGGCCACCGGTTCGGCCTCGCGCCTGTCGATGCGCAGGCCGCTGCCGCGGGTCAGGCCGTCGAGCACCTGCTGCACCGCGCGCGACTTGTTTTTCAGCACGAACTGGAAGTGCGTCTCTAGCCGGCGGTTCTTGCTGAGCAAGTCGTTCAGGTCGCGGTACAGGAAGCGGTACTGCCAGATCAGTTCGAACAGCATGTGGAAGAACAGCCAGGCATCCTCGACGTTGCGCACGTTGTCGGCGGCGTGCAGCAAGTCGTTCAGGCCGCGCTCGTAGCGGTCGAACAGCGAGTTGATCAGTTCGTCCTTGGCCGGGTAGTGGTAGTAGAGGTTGCCCGGGCTGATGTTGAGTTCGGCCGAGATCAGCGTGGTGCTGACATTGGGCTCGCCGAAGCGGTTGAACAGTTCGAGCGTGACTTCAAGGATGCGCTCGGCTGTGCGGCGCGGTTTCTTGGTCGGCGACTTTGGCGGTGTGGCTGTGGAGGCATCCATGGGTGGCTTGAATCTAGCACCAAGCCCCGGCGCTGGCATTGATCAAGCGCGGCATCTCCCCACCCAGGCGCCCACCCAAGTGTCCACCCGAGCGCCCTCCCTACAATCGCGCCCTATGCCTGCAGTCAGCTTTCAACAAGTCGCCAAGACCTACACCGGGGCCCGCGGCCTGTTTCGCGCGCTCGACGCCGTGTCCTTCGACATCCCCCAAGGCGAATTCTTTGGCCTGCTCGGCCCCAACGGCGCCGGCAAGACCACCTTGATCAGCATCCTGGCGGGCTTGGCCCGGCCCAGCGGCGGCCGCGTCACGGTGATGGGCCATGACGTGCAGCGCGACGCCGCCGCCGCGCGCAAGGTGCTGGGCGTGGTGCCGCAGGAACTGGTGTTCGACCCCTTCTTCACGGTGCGAGAGGCGCTGCGCATCCAGAGCGGCTACTTCGGCGTGCGCCACAACGACGCCTGGATCACCGAGTTGCTCGAGCACCTGGGTCTGGCCGACAAGGCCGACGTCAACATGCGCCAGCTCTCGGGTGGCATGAAGCGCCGCGTGCTGGTGGCCCAGGCCCTGGTGCACCGCCCGCCGGTGATCGTGCTAGACGAGCCCACCGCCGGCGTCGACGTCGAGTTGCGGCAGACGCTGTGGGCCTTCATCGCCCGCCTCAACCGCGAAGGCCATACCGTGCTGCTGACCACCCATTACCTGGAGGAGGCCGAGGCACTGTGCCACCGCATCGGCATGCTCAAGCAGGGCAAGCTGGTGGCGCTGGACCGCACCGCCAACCTGCTGTCGGCCACGGCCAGCACGATGCTGCGCTTCAAGACCGACCAGGCGCTGCCGGCCGCGCTGGCCGCGCAGGCCCGGATCACCGGGCGCATCGTGCAACTCAAGGCGCGCGACGCGGCCGACGTCGAACGCCTGCTGGCGGCGCTGCGCGAAGCCGGCATGCGCATCGAGGACCTCGAGATCGGCCGCGCCGATCTGGAGGACGTGTTCCTGGAGATCATGCAGGCCGCCTCGCCGCTGCCGCTGCCCGCGGTGCTGACCGAGGTGGCCGCATGACCGCGCTGGCGGGTGCGCGCACGCTCTTCCTCAAGGAGGTGCTGCGCTTCTGGAAGGTGGGTTTCCAGACCGTGGCCGCGCCGGTGCTGACGGCGATGATGTATTTGCTGATCTTCGGCCATGTGATGCAGGGCCGGGTCGAGGTGTTTCCAGGCGTGGGCTACACCAGCTTCCTGATCCCGGGCCTGGTGATGATGAGCGTGCTGCAAAACGCCTTCGCCAACAGCTCCAGCAGCCTGGTGCAGAGCAAGATCACCGGCAACCTGGTGTTCCTGCTGCTGTCGCCGCTGTCGCACTGGGCCTGGTTCGTGGCCTATGTCGGGGCCAGCGTGGTGCGCGGGCTGGTGGTGGGCACGGGGGTGTTCCTGGTGACGGTGTGGTTCGCCCCGCCGTCGTTCGCCCAACCGTTGTGGATCATCGTGTTCGCGGTGCTCGGCGCCGGCATGCTGGGCGCGCTGGGCCTGATCGCCGGGCTGTGGGCCGACAAGTTCGACCAGATGGCGGCGTTCCAGAACTTCATCATCATGCCGATGACCTTTCTGTCGGGCGTCTTCTACTCGGTGCATTCGCTGCCCCCGTTCTGGCTGCAGGCCAGCCACCTGAATCCGTTCTTCTACATGATCGACGGCTTTCGGCGCGGCTTCTTCGGCAGCAGCGATGTCTCGCCCTGGCTCAGCCTGGGCGTGGTGGGCGGCAGTTTCCTGCTGGTGTCGGCGATCGCGCTGCGTTTGCTGAAGACGGGCTACAAGCTGCGGGCCTGAGCCGGACGCCGCGTGGAGGGGGCAACAGGTGGCGGCGCTCTGAGATAATCGGGTCCATGTCGAATCCCACTGCTGACGATGTGCGCGGCTTCATTGCCGCCGGCCTGGCTTGCGAGCACCTCGAGGTCGAAGGCGACGGCCAGCATTTCTTCGCCACCATCGTCTCGGCCGAATTCGCCGGCAAGAGCCGGGTGGCCCGACACCAGCGCGTCTACACCGCGCTGGGCGACCGGATGCGGGCGCAGGTGCATGCGCTGTCGATGAAGACCTTGACCCCCGCCGAGTGGGCGGCCACGCCCGAGGCGTCGGGTGCTTCGCCCACCCACCCGCACCACTGACCCCCGCGGCCGCGCGCCGCGCGGTGGCCCCGGTGGCGGATAAGCCAACGCCAGGCTCACGCGCCCGTCGGCGGCCGCACCCCAGGCTTTCCTCATGGACAAACTCCTCATCCGCGGCGGCCGCCGCCTCCAGGGCCAGGTGGCCATCGCCGGCGCCAAGAACGCCGCGCTGCCCGAACTCTGCGCCGCGCTGCTGGTGGCACAGCCACTGGTGCTGCACAACGTGCCGCAGTTGCAGGACGTCTCGACCATGCTCAAGCTGCTGCGCAGCATGGGCGTGGTGGCCGAGCGCTCGGCCAGCCAGCCCGATGCGGTGACGCTGGACGCCAGCGTCATCACGGCGCCCGAGGCGGCTTACGACCTGGTCAAGACCATGCGTGCGTCCATCCTGGCGCTGGGTCCGCTGCTGGCCCGGGTCGGCCGTGCCAGGGTGTCGCTGCCAGGCGGTTGCGCCATCGGCTCGCGGCCGGTGGACCAGCACATCAAGGGCTTGCAGGCGATGGGCGCCGAGATCAGCGTCGAGCATGGCTATATCCTGGCCCGGGCCAAGCGGCTGAGGGGCGCCAGGATCACCACCGACATGGTCACCGTCACCGGCACCGAGAACCTGATGATGGCCGCCACGCTGGCCGATGGCGAGACCCTGCTCGAGAACGCCGCCCAGGAGCCCGAGATCGCCGATCTGGCCGAACTGCTGATCGCGATGGGCGCCCGCATCGAGGGCCATGGCAGCAGCCGCATCCGTATCCAGGGTGTCGAGCAACTGCACGCGCCTGCCGCGCCGCACCGCATCGTGCCCGACCGCATCGAGGCCGGCACCTTCCTGTGCGCGGTGGCGGCCACCGGTGGCGACGTGACGCTGCAAGGCGCCAACGCCGACCATCTGGACGCGGTGATCGACAAGCTGCGCGAGGCCGGCGCCGTCATCAGCCACGGCAGCGCGGCCGGGCAGGGCTGGATCCGGGTGCAGGCCAGCGGCCGGCCGCGTGCAGTGGGTTTCCGCACCAGCGAGTACCCGGCCTTCCCGACCGACATGCAGGCCCAGTTCATGGCCGTCAACTGCATCGCCGAGGGCAGCGTCAAGATCAGCGAGACGATCTTCGAGAACCGCTTCATGCATGTCAACGAGTTGGTGCGCCTGGGCGCGCATATCGAGATCGACGGCCGCACCGCGCTCGTCACCGGGGTGGCGGCGCTGTCGGGCGCCAGCGTGATGGCCACCGACCTGCGCGCCTCGGCCAGCCTGGTGATCGCCGGCCTGGTGGCCGAGGGCGAGACGGTGGTCGACCGCATCTACCACCTGGACCGCGGCTACGACCGCATGGAAGCCAAGCTGCGCGCCATTGGCGCCGACATAGAGAGGCTCAACTGATGTCCATCATCACGCTCGCGCTGTCCAAGGGACGCATCTTCGACGACTCGCTGCCGCTGCTGGCCGCGGCCGGCATCGAGGTGCTCGACGATCCGGAAAAGAGCCGCAAGCTGATCCTGGCCACCAACCAGCCCGGTGTGCGGGTGGTGCTGGTGCGTGCCAGCGACGTGCCCACCTACGTCGAGCATGGCGGCGCCGACCTGGGCGTGGCCGGCCTGGATGTGCTGCTCGAGCATGGCGCGGGCTGGGGTGACAGCGGGCCAGGCGCGTCGGGTTTGAGCGGGCTGTACGTGCCGGTCGACCTGAAGATCGCGCGCTGCCGGATGAGCGTGGCCACCCGTGCCGACTTCGATTACGCGGCTGCCGTCAGGCAGGGCTCGCGCATCCGCGTGGCCAGCAAGTACACCCATATCGCGCGCCAGCACTTTGCCGACAAGGGCGTGCATGTCGACCTGATCAAGCTCTACGGCTCGATGGAACTGGCGCCGCTGACCGGCCTGGCCGAGGCCATCGTCGACCTGGTGTCGACCGGCAGCACGCTCAAGGCCAACCACCTGGTCGAGGTCGAGCGCATCATGGACATCAGCGCCCGGCTGGTGGTCAACCAGGCCGCGCTCAAGTTGAAGCGCGAGCCCATGCGTCGATTGATCGACGCCTTCGCAGGGGCGGTCGTCTGACCGACGCCTTCACGCTGGTGGTCGGTTGACTGCCGGCTGACCCTCCTCTTCCGACATCCGCCCATGACCTCCGTCGACATCCGCCAGCTCAGCACCGCCCGCAGCGACTTCGAGGCTGAATTCCAGCGCGTTCGCCACTGGTCGGCCGCCACCGACTTGGCCATCGAGCAGCGCGTGGCCGAGATCCTGGCCGACGTGCGGGCACGTGGCGACGCCGCGGTGCTGGACTTCACGGCACGCTTCGACGGCCTGCAGGCCGACAGCGTGGCCGCGCTGGAACTGACCCGAGACGAGTTGCAGCAGGCTTTCGAGGCCATCACGCCGGCCCAGCGCCAGGCGCTGCAGGCCGCCGCGGCGCGGGTGCGCAGCTACCACGAGCGCCAGTTGCAAGCCTGCGGCCTGAGCTGGGAATACCGCGACGAGGACGGCAACCGGCTCGGCCAGAAGGTCACGCCGCTGGACCGGGTCGGCATCTACGTGCCGGGCGGCAAGGCCGCCTACCCGTCCAGCGTGCTGATGAGCGCGATCCCGGCCCATGTCGCCGGCGTCGGCGAGATCATCATGGTCGTGCCCACACCGCGCGGCGAGCGCAACCCGCTGGTGCTGGCCGCGGCTTATGTGGCCGGTGTCAGCCGCGCCTTCACCGTCGGCGGCGCGCAGGCGGTGGCTGCCTTGGCGTACGGCACCGCCACCATCCCGGCGGTCGACAAGATCACCGGCCCGGGCAACGCCTATGTGGCGGCAGCCAAGCGGCGCGTCTTCGGCCAGGTCGGCATCGACATGATCGCCGGCCCGAGCGAGATCCTGGTGCTGGCCGACGGGTCGACGCCCCCCGACTGGGTCGCGATGGACTTGTTCAGCCAGGCCGAGCACGACGAACTGGCGCAATCCATCCTGCTGTGCCCGGACGCGGGCTACATCGACCAGGTCAAGGCCGCGATCGACCGCCTGCTGCCGGGAATGCCGCGCGCGGCGGTGATCCGCGCCTCGCTCGAAGGCCGCGGCGCGCTGATCCACACCCGGACGATGGAAGAGTCCTGCGAGATCAGCAACCGCATCGCGCCCGAGCACCTGGAAGTCAGCGCGGCCGACCCGCAGCGCTGGGAGCCCAGGCTGCGCCACGCCGGCGCGATCTTTCTCGGCGCCTGGACCAGCGAGAGCCTGGGTGACTACTGCGCCGGCCCCAACCATGTGTTGCCGACCTCGGGCACGGCGCGCTTCTCGTCGCCGCTGGGGGTCTACGATTTCCAGAAGCGGAGCAGCCTGATCGAGGTCAGCGAGACCGGCGCCCAGGTGCTGGGGCCGATCGCCGCCGAGCTGGCCTATGGCGAGGGCCTGCAGGCGCATGCGCGGGCCGCGGAGTTGCGGCTCGGCGGCAGCGCGGGCCAGGCGCCTCGGTAGCGGGCCGTCGCTGCCATGGAACGGTCCGGTGCTCAAGCCACGACGCCGATGTTCCACGGCATGAACTCGGGGTCGGCGACCAATTGGTCCGGGACGCCGGCAAGATCGACGCGCCGCTGGGCGGGTCAGGCGCGATCCAGATTGCCACCGCCGGGATCGGCCCCGGCCCCGGCCCCGGCCCCGGCCGCGGGCCCAGCCTGGGCTGAAATCCCATGCCCCGCAGTCAGACGCGGGTCGCCCCCATCCCTTTCAAGGCCCGACACCATGCGCTCCTCGAGCCATTCCCCGACCCGGCTGCGCGGCGTGTTCTCGCCAGTGCTCACGCCGTTCAAGCCCGATCTGTCGCCGTCGGTGGAGCGTTTCGTCAAGCATTGCCACTGGCTGCTGGGCCAGGGCGTGGGGCTGTCGGTGTTCGGCACCAACTCCGAGGCCAACTCGCTGAGCGTGGGCGAGAAGCGCAGCCTGCTCGACGCGCTGCTGGCGTCCGGCGCCGCCCCCCACCGCCTGATGCCGGGCACCGGCGCCTGTGCGCTGACCGACACCATCGAGCTTACCCGCCACGCCGTGGCCGCGGGCTGTGCCGGCGTGCTGATGCTGCCGCCCTTCTACTACAAGGGTGTCAGCGACGAGGGGCTGTTCCGCAGCTTTGCCAGCGTGATCGACTGCGTGGCCGATGAGCGCCTGCGCATCTATCTGTACCACATCCCGCAGGTGTCGCAGGTCTGCATCAGCCTGGCGCTGATCGAGCGCTTGCTGAAGGCGTATCCCTGCGCCATCGCCGGCGTCAAGGACAGCTCGGGCGACTGGTCGAACACCGCCGCGATGCTCGAGGCCTTCCAGCCCGCGGGTTTCGATGTCTTCGCCGGCTCGGAGAGCTTTCTGCTGCAGACCCTGCGTGGCGGCGGCGCGGGCTGCATCACCGCCACCGGCAACGTCAACCCGGGCCCCATCGTCGAGTTGTTCAGGCACTGGCAGGACGCCGACGCCGACGCGCGCCAGGCCTCGCTCAACGCCACCCGCGCGGTGTTCCAGAAGCGGCCGATGATCGCGGCGATGAAGTCGACCATCGCCTGGCAGTCTGGCGACGCGGCCTGGGCCACGCTGCGCCCGCCGCTGGTCGAACTCGACGCCGAGCAGGCCCGGCAACTGGTGGCCGAATTGCAGGCCGTCGGCTTCGCGATGCCCGGCGCCAGCGCGCTGTCGGCATCGGTCTGAGCCGTGGCGCAGACCCGGTCGCCGCACGCCTCCACGGCGGACTCTTCTGCCCGATAGAGTTCGACGGCAACGCCGATCGCGTTGCTTGACGCCAGCAAGCACGATGCCCGCCCAACGAGCCCACTTCAATCGAGAACCACGATGTCCATCGAATCCCGTCCCGACGCGCTCACCCCGCCGCTCACCCCGCCGACCACCCAGCCCACCCATCCGGTTGACGCTGCGACCGGCATGGCCAAGGGTCTGACGAACTATGGCGACCGCGGTTTCTCGCTGTTCCTGCGCAAGGCCTTCATCAAGGGCGCGGGCTACACCGACCAGGCGCTGGACAAGCCGGTCATAGGCATCACCAACACCGGCAGCGCCTACAACCCCTGCCACGGCAACATGCCGCAGCTGATGGAAGCGGTCAAGCGCGGCGTGATGCTGGCCGGCGGACTGCCGATGGACTTTCCGACGATCTCTATCCACGAGAGCTTTGCGCAGCCCACCAGCATGATGACGCGCAACCTGATGGCTATGGACACCGAGGAGATGATCCTGGCCCAGCCTATGGACGCGGTGGTGCTGATCGGCGGCTGCGACAAGACCGTGCCGGCCCAGCTGATGGGCGCGGCCTCGGCCGGCATCCCGGCGATCCAACTCGTCACCGGCGCTATGCTGACCGGCTCGCACCGCGGTGAGCGGGTCGGCGCCTGCACCGACTGCCGCCGCTACTGGGGGCGTTTCCGCGCCGGCGAGATCGACGGCGAGGAGGTGGCTGCCGTCAACAACCAGCTGGTGGCCAGCGTGGGCACCTGCTCGGTGATGGGCACGGCCAGCACCATGGCCTGCATCGCCGAGGCGCTGGGCATGACGGTGCCGGGTGGCGCGTCGCCGCCGGCCGTGACGGCCGACCGCATCCGGGTGGCCGAGATGACCGGCACGCTGGCGGTGCAGATGGCGCGCGACCGGCTGACGATAGACAAGGTGTTGACCGCCAAGGCTTTCGAGAACGCGATGCGCGTGTTGCTGGCCATAGGCGGATCGACCAACTGCATCATCCACCTGACGGCGATCGCCGGGCGCATGGGCTTCGAGGTCGACCTGAAGGCACTTGACCGGATGGGCCGCGAGACCCCGGTGCTGCTCGACTTGAAGCCGTCGGGCGCGCATTACATGGAGGACTTCCACCATGCCGGCGGCATGGCCACGCTGCTGCGCGAGCTCAAGCCGCTGCTGCACCTGGACGCGATGACGGTGACCGGCCGCACGCTGGGCCAGGAGATGGACGACCACCCCGCGGCCTTCGCGCAGAACGTGGTCCGTCCGGCCTCGGACCCGATCTACCCGCAAGGCGGTATCGCCGTGCTGCAGGGCAACCTGGCCCCCGGCGGCGCGATCATCAAGCAGTCGGCAGCCGATCCCCGGCTGATGGAGCACGAGGGCCGCGCGGTGGTCTTCGAGAACGTCCAGGACATGGCCGATCGCATCGATTCAGACGAACTCGACATCACGGCCGACGACATCATCGTGCTGAAGAACATCGGCCCCAAGGGCGCGCCGGGCATGCCCGAGGCCGGCTACATCCCGATCCCGATGAAGCTGGCGCGCCAGGGCGTCAAGGACATCGTGCGCGTCTCCGACGGCCGCATGAGTGGCACCGCCTTCGGCACCATCGTGCTGCATGTGACGCCCGAGGCCGCGATAGGCGGGCCGCTGGCCTATGTGCTCAATGGCGACCGCATCCGGCTGTCGGTGGCCGCGCGCGCCATCGATCTGCTGGTCAGCGACGACGAGTTGGCGCAGCGCCGCAGCGCGATGACGGTGGTCGAGCCGACCGCCGCCCGCGGCTACCGCAAGCTGTTCCTGCAGACCGTCACGCAGGCCGACCTGGGCGTGGACTTCGACTTCCTGCGCGCGGCCACGATGCGCGGCAGCGTGCCCTCGTCGGGGACTTGAAGCCCGGCCTGACCCCTTGAAACCCGGCGGCGCAGCCTGACGGCCTTGATGAGCGTCCCGCCCGGGCCGGGCGCTGTCGCCGCATGGCAATCCGACACATGGCCCGCCGCTTCAGGATGCCCGCCAGCGCACGGGCCGGCGGGTCGGGTTTGCAGCATTGCTCACCGGTTCGCCCAGCAGGGCACGAGAGCACGTCTATCGCGGCAACGGCAACACCGCGTTTCCAACGAGCGGCAATTGCCTTGACCAGCCGATCCGCAAGGGCATGAAGGCGCCTGAGGTGGGAGCGAACCCGCACCGGCTGTCACCGGACAGCAGCCCCCGTATGCTGGCGGCGCCAAAAACAGTCCGGTCGGCACATCCCCCATCGCTCAAGGCCAAGGCGAGAAAAGTTCAGCACCGAACCGGCCTTCCGATTTCCGCTGCGCAGCCATATGCTGACCACTGACCCAGGCTCTACCAGGGGCGCGGCGCCGCTCTGGATGTGGTTCTTGCCAGCGAGCGGCCCGGGCTGACTATTGACCAG
>CANGHK010000075.1 GCA_947453625.1 Burkholderiales bacterium | reverse complement strand
CGCATGACCGAAGCCATGCGCAGGAACTCGGCGCTCTCGGTGTCGGCCGCGCGGGCCTGTGTCGTGGGTTCAACCGGGCGCATGGTTGGGTTCTCCAGAGCGGGGTGGTCATGCCCACTCTAGACGCCATCCGCGGGTCGGCCGGCGATGAATTTTGACGAAAATCTGTCACGGGAGATGTCGTGAGACCTGTCCGCGCTTGATCGTTTGGCAATCTGGCCGGCTCAAAGTGACTTCCGATGCCAGCCTCCAACAGGACGCAGTCTTCGACGCGAGCGGCAGGGGATTGGCGATGACGGCCATGGCACAACGAATTTTCGGACACGAGCAGGACACGGGGCCCCACAAAGACAAAGGACCTAGCTGCTTTCGCGGCTAAGTCCTTGTTTTATATGGCTCCTCGACCTGGGCTCGAACCAGGGACCTACGGATTAACAGTCCGGCGCTCTACCAACTGAGCTATCGAGGAATTGAGCCTCGCAGTATAGCCTGAAGTTTTAGCCTATGTCAAAGGCTTATTTGCACCGACGCATGAAAGGTGCGCGGCGCCAGGGGGTAGAGGTAGGCGTGGTCGTACTGGTAGGGCGCTTCTTTCCAGGCTCGGTGGTCGGCCAGGTTGTCGACGCCCGCACGCCAGACCCAGCTTTGCTGCCTCAGTCTGTGGGTGTAGCGCGCCGCCAGGTCCAGCCGGTTCCAGCCGGGCGTGGCGATGCTGTTGTCGGGCAGCACCATGCGCTGGCCTTCGTGGGTGACGAAGCCCAGGACGGCCAGGCCGGGCAGGGCGGCCACGTTGTAGGCCGCCTGGGCCTTCAGGCTGGACGACGGCACGTTGGTGGGACGCAGTCCGTTGAGTGTGCTGTCAGCCGATCCCTCGCGCCTGGCCTGCAGGGCCATCGCGCTGCCGCGCAGGTTCCAGGCACCCACGCGCCAGTCGACTTCGGCCTCGACGCCGCGGTGCCTGGCCTGCCCATCGGCTTGCCGTGTGCAGGTGGCGGCCAGAACGCAACTTCCCACATCGCGCCAGGCCGGGCGCTGGATGTCGAATGCGGCCACCTGCCAGTCCAGCGTCGGCTCGCCGTGCTTGAAGCCGGCCTCGACTTGCTGGCTCTTGAGCGAAGGCAGGGCCTGGCCGGCGTTGCTGTACTCCGTCCGGTTGGGCGCCACTTCGCTCTCCACCCCCTGGCCCCAGCTCAGGTAGGCCAGATCGCGTGGGTTGAACGCATGGCTCAGCGCCAGCCAGGGCGTCGTGACATCCTGGTCGTAGCGGGTGGCGCGCGAGCCGTCGGTGCGCACGCTTTCGCGGTGCAGCCGGCTGTGGCGCAGGCCGGCCCACAAGCTCCAGGCCGGGTTCAGGGTGATGACGTCCTGCAGGTGCAGTTCGGTGCTGCGCTCGTCCCGGTGGGTCTGCTCATCGGTCAGGCTTGGGTCGGATGGCACCCGGCTCAGGCCGTCTATGCCGCCCACGCCGACCCAGTTGTAGGCCTGGCGGTTGAATCGGGCCTGGAAGCGCGTGGCCAGCACGCCGGCATTGAAGCGGTGCGCCAGGCCCAGCGCGTTGGCGCTGCCGCTGACCGAGACGTCCAGCGCGTCGCTGTTGCGGCGCTCGCCGTCGCTGCGGAAGTCGTACAGGTCGAAGCTGCCGTCGCTGCAGTATCGGCTGTAGTCGTTCTCGGCGCTGCAGCCGAAGGGGAAGGCGATCCGGTCGTCGGTGGCCAGTCGCTGGCGCATGGCATGGGCCACCAGGTTGAGGTCGGCCCCCAGCGCCTGGGTATAGCGCAGCGAGGCGGTCTGGCCCTCGAACACCACCGGCAGGCTCCAGGCCTGGTTGTTGAGGTTGATGCGCGGGTCGATGCTGGCGGCGGCGGGCAGGCGGCTGCCCAGCAGGCTGAAGCCCGGGGTGCTGGGCTGACTCTGGCGGCTCCATTCGACTTCGGCTTCGAGCAGGCTGCCGGCGCCGACTTGCGCCTCGACCGCGGCCGACACCATGCCGCGGTTGCCGCGGCTGTTGTGGGTTGTCGGGTCGAGCCGGTCGGCGCCGGCGTTGATGCGCCAGCCCAGGCCGTCGCTGCGCCGCCCGACATCGGCCGTGGCACTGAG
The DNA here is from genome assembly GCA_947453625.1 of Burkholderiales bacterium. Classification (GTDB taxonomy): domain Bacteria; phylum Pseudomonadota; class Gammaproteobacteria; order Burkholderiales; family Burkholderiaceae_C; genus Pseudaquabacterium. The sequence goes on along the minus strand of CANGHK010000075.1, from coordinate 16,268 downwards.
CGTGCCGTCCTGCTCCCAGCCCAGGGTGGCGCTGCTGACCTGGTCGACCGGCCGCTTGACGATCAGGTTGACCAGGCCGCCCGGCGCGCTGGTGCCGGCCTGCAGGCCGCTGGTGCCTTTGAGGATTTCCAGGGCCTGCTTGTTGCCCGGCGCGATCACCGTTTCGGCGTTGATCGGCAAGCCGTCGCGGCGGTAGTTGAAGCGGTTGTCCAGCGTGAAGCCGCGCACCGCCAACTGGCCCCAATAGCCCGGCGCGTTGTAGGCGTCGGTGGTGCTGGCGTCTAGCCGGGTCAGGTCGCCGATGCCGGTGACGCCGGCGTCACGCAACTGGTTGTTGGTCAGCACGGTGGCCGAGAACGGCGACCGGGCCAGCGGGATGTCACCAAAGCCGGCCAGGCTGAGCGCCTGGGCCGCGTTGCGTCCGCTGACGGTGACGGTTTGGGTGGCCGGTGGGTCGATGCTCTGGGATTGGGCGGGTCTTGCGGCCAGCAGCGATGCGGCCAGCAGCAAGGCGGCCTGGGCGATCGCCCGGCGGCGCGACGGATTGGAACGGACGGAAAAACGGACGGAATGATGTGCCATCGTGATGCTTTCATTGCAATCACAGGTGGGCAAACACTGGTGCAGACCCGCGGTGGCACCGGGGCGTGTTTCAGGTTGCTTCCCATGCGCGAGGATTACCTCGATCAGGTTCAAAGGGTCTTTCTCAGTCGCGCCACCTGCGTGGTGCAACACCCCTAGCGAATTGCCGCCGCATCCTGTTGGATGCGGCGGCGGGCAAGATTATGGCCGACGCGGCCGTTGGCGGACGCGATCCGCCGGCCGGCTCAGCGCTCGCGCGCCGGCGACGCCACACCCAGCAAGCGGTGCAGGCGCGGGCTGGTGGTGGTGTACTGCAGCGGCTGGGGCTCGCCCGGGCGCAGCCGCGCCGCGGCGGCAAAAGCGGCCAGCGTGGCCTCGTGGAAGCCCGACAGGATCAGCTTCTTCTTGCCCGGGTAACTGACGACGTCGCCGACGGCAAAGATGCCCGGCATGCTGGTCTCGAAATGCGCGCTGTCGACCACCAACTGGCGGCGCGCCATCGCCAGCCCCCAATCGGCGATCGGGCCCAGCTTGGGGCTCAGGCCCAGTTGCACCAGGATGGCGTCGGTGGTCAGTCGGCGCTGCGTGCCGTCCTCGCCTACCACCTGCACGGCACACAGCCGGCCCTCGGCGTCTTGCTCGGTCGACAGGACCTGGCCGACCTCGAAGTGCAGTGCACCCGCGTCGACCAGCGCCTGAAACCGGGCCAGCAAGTCCGGCTCGGCGGCAAGCACGCCGCGGCGGTGCAGCAAGGTGACGCTGGCGGGCCGGTCTGGCACCGCTTCCGCCATGGCTTCCGCCGCCTGCACCGCGGCGGCCACTGCGGCGTCCTCGCCGCCCACCACCAGCCATCGCCGTCCGGCCAGCGCGCCGGCTTCGGGCAGCTGGTAGAACAGCTGGCTGCCGAGGTGGCGCTCGACGCCCTCGATCTTCAACTGGCGCGGCTGAAAGGCGCCCACACCGGCGGCGATGAACACCAGGCGGCTGGTGAAGCGCGCGCCGCGGTCGGTCTCGAGGTCGAAGCGGCCGTCGTCCCGGGTGGCCAGCGCGGTGACGGTCTGGCCCAGGTGGAAGACCGGCGCAAACGGCGCGATCTGCAGCAGCAGCCGCTCGATCAGTTCGCGGCCGGTGCACATCGTCACCGCGGGGATGTCGTAGATCGGCTTGTCGGCGTAGAGCGCCATGCACTGGCCGCCGGGCACCGGCAGCGCGTCGATCACCTGGGCATGGATGCCTTGCAGGCCGAGCTGGAACAGCTGGAACAGCCCGACCGGCCCGGCGCCGATGATCAGCGCATCGGTCTCGACGGCGCCGGTCGGGCTAGGGTCGGACACGCCCGCTTACCGGATCAGTTCGGACAGCTTGTCCTTGCGGTCTTTCCAGGCGTCGGCGTCGGGCAGCGGGGTCTTGCGCTTGGTGATGCTGGGCCAGTGCTTGGCCAGATCGGCATTCAGCTTGATGAAGGCCAGTTGGTCGCTGGGGACATCTTCTTCCGGCAGGATCGCGTTGACCGGGCATTCCGGGATGCAGACCGCGCAATCTATGCACTCATCAGGGTCGATGGTCAGGAAGTTGGGGCCTTCGCGGAAGCAGTCGACCGGGCAGACATCGACGCAGTCGGTGTATTTGCAGCGGATGCACGATTCGAGGACGACGTGGGTCATTGGGGGCTTGAGAGGTTGAGAAGACTTCAGACTCGGCTGCCGGCCACCAGCACCCGGTCAGCGAAGGAAACGTTTTATTTTAGTCGGCCCGACCCGCCGGCCTGTCTCGAGGCCGCTTGAGCCCTGGGGTCTTGTGGCCCAGCGCTGCCGCCCCCGCGCCCACCGTCACCACAGCCGGCCGGTCGGCATGCGGGGCGGCGGCATCGGCCAGGTTGGCCACCTGGTGTTCGGTCGTCAGTGCATCGGGCCAGCCGGCGCGCGACACCACGCAGACCGGCGTTGCGGCCGGCCAGCCGGCCTCGCTCAGCTTGTGCGCCAGCGCCGCCAGTTGCCGGCCGGCCATGTAGAAGACTTCGGTGTCGGCGCTGCGGCCGGCTTGCAGCGCGCCCAGCTGGGTCATCGCCGTGCTCAGGCTGACGCTGCGGCCGTTGCCGCGGCGTGTCAGCGGGCGCTGGCTCTGGGCAGCCGCGGCCAGCGCAGCGGTCACGCCCGGCACCACCTCGCAGGCGATGCCTTGGGCGCCCAGCAACTCCAACTCCTCCTCGAGCCGGCCGAACACGCTGGGGTCGCCGCCCTTCAACCGCACCACATGGCGGTGCTCGCACGCGGCCTGCAGCAGCAGGGCGTTGATCGCGGCCTGGCCGGTGGCATGGCCGAAACCGCGCTTGCCCACATCGACCCAGCGCGCCTGCGGCGCCAGGTCGCGCAGCGCCGGGTCGGTCAGCGCGTCGTACAGCACCACCTCGGCCTCGGCCAGCCGGCTTGCCCCGCGCAGCGTGATCAGGTCGGCCGCGCCCGGTCCGGCGCCGATGAAGACCACCCGGGCGGGCGGGTCAGGCAGCGCCATCGGGTTCAGCCCAGCGACTGCACCAGCAGTGCGCCGCTGGTGCGGTTGCTGCTGGGGTCGACGACGATCAGCGCGCCGCCGACCCGGTTGCTGGCATAGGCCTCCAACGGTAGCGGCTGTTGCAGCTCGATCTGCACCCGGCCGATCTCGTTGACCGCCAGCGCCTGCGCGTCCAGCGGTTGCAGGCTGTGGATGTCGAGCTTGTGTTCGATGGCTGCCAGCCTGGCCTGCACCCAGCGGTTGCCGTGGCGCACCCAGTACTTGCGGCCGACGGTGGCGGGCTCGGTGTCCAGCCAGGCCAGCGTGGCCGAAAAGCGCTGGGTCGGCGCCAGGCTGCCCGGGCTGGCGATCCAGTCGCCGCGCGAGATGTCGAGCTGGCGGTCCAGCACGATGCCGGCCGAGTCACCCGCCAGCGCGCTGGCCACCGTGCTGCCGGCACGGCGCACCTCGGCCACGGTGGCGGTCTCGCCGCTAGGGAACACCTGCACCGCGTCGCCGGCGCGCACGCCGCCATGGGCGATTCGGCCCCAGAAGACGCGCGGCTGGTGGCCCGCGCCCTCGGTGCCTTCATGGCTGCTCCCGGCGTCGCGCGCCACATACTGCACCGGCTGCAGCAACGCACCCTCGGTGCGCTCCTGGGTGGTGGGCAGGCGCTCCAGCAGTTGCAGCAGCGTCGGGCCGTCGAACCAGTCCATCGCCAGCGGCTGGGTGACGTTGTCGCCACGCAGCGCGCTGACCGGAATGATGCCGGCCACCTCGGTGATGCCGGCCTCGCGTGCAAACGCCAGCAATGCGCTGCGCGTAGCCTCGAAAGCGGCTTGCGGCTGGTCCACCGCGTCGAGCTTGTTGACCGCGAAGACGATGCTGGGCACGCGCAGCAGATGGGCCAGCAGCGCGTGGCGCCGCGTCTGCGGCAGCAGCGTCATCGCCTCGGCGCGCCAGTCCAGCTTGGTGATGTCGACCAGCACCACCGCGGCGTCGCTGCCGGCCGCGGCGGTGACCATGTTGCGGGTGTACTGCTCATGGCCGGGCGCGTCGGCGATGATGAACTTGCGCTTGCGGGTGGCGAAGTAGCGGAAGGCCACGTCGATCGTGATGCCTTGCTCGCGCTCGGCCTCCAGGCCGTCGGTCAGCAAGGACAGGTCTATGGGCAAGCCGGCGGCGCGCTTTTCCAGCGTGTCGAGCTGGTCGGCCAGGATCGCCTGGCTGTCGAACAGCAGGCGGCCGATCAGCGTGCTCTTGCCGTCGTCGACGCTGCCGGCGGTGAGGAAGCGCAGCGCGCGGTGGTCCGCCGGTTCGGCGGCGGGTTTCAGAACGGCATTCATTTCAGTTCTCCAGGGCACCCATGCGGTACCCGTGTTGCAGGCATCTCGGCCGCCGAGCAGACGTCGCGGAACAGGCTTAGCCGGGCCGCTGGCGTCCGCCAATCGGCAAGCATGCCGATTGGCCCTCGCAGGCGGGGAACAGTCCGCAGGGACTGTTCCTCGTCCGGGCTCGGCCCCTTGGGGGGAGCGCCGAAGGCGCTTCGGGGGGGGCTAAAAATACCCCTCTTTTTTGCGGCGCTCCATCGAAGCCTCCGACGTTCGGTCGTCCATCCGGGTGGCGCCGCGCTCGCTGACCGTCACGCTCAGCGTCTCGGCCACGATCTCGGCGGCGTTGGACGCGTCGCTCTCGACCGGGCAGGTGCAGGTCATGTCACCCACGGTGCGAAAGCGCACGGTCGCGGTCTCGACGGTCTCGCCGGCCTCGGGCGGCGTCACGTCGGTCAGCGGCACCAGCAGGCCCTTGCGGCGGATCACCTCGCGCTGGTGCGAGAAGTACAGGTCGGGCAGCGGGATGTTCTCGCGCGCGATGTAGAGCCACACATCGAGCTCGGTCCAGTTGCTGATCGGGAAGGCGCGGAAATGTTCGCCCGGCCGGTGCCGGGTGTTGAACAGCGTCCACAGCTCGGGCCGCTGCTCCTTGGGTTGCCACTGGCCGAAGCTGTCGCGGTGGCTGAAGATGCGCTCCTTGGCGCGCGCCTTCTCCTCGTCGCGCCGGGCGCCGCCGATCAGGCAGTCGAAGCGGTGCTCCTCGATCGCCTCGAGCAGTGTCACGGTCTGGTGGCCGTTGCGAGACTCCAGCGGATGCGCCAGCCGCACCGTGCCGCGCTTGATGCTGTCCTCGATATGGCCCACCACCAGACGCTCGCCCATCTCGGCCACCCGCAGATCGCGGAAGGTGATGACCTCGGGAAAGTTGTGGCCGGTGTCCACATGCAGCAGCGGGAAGGGCAGCTTGCCCTTGAAGTCCTTGCCCTCTATTCTGGTTTTGAAGGCCTTTTCAGCCAGCCGCAGCACGACGCAGGAGTCCTTGCCGCCCGAGAACAGCAGCGCCGGACGCTCGAAGCTGGCCGCCACCTCGCGCAGGATGAAGATGGCCTCTTCTTCCAGCCAGTCGAGGTGGTGCTGGTCGAGTTCGGGCAGCAGGGTATCCAGGTTGATGCGGGCGTTCATGCCGGGGCTCCGAGGGTTGAAACAGCATCCTGCTTGACATGCAGACCGCACTCTTTGAGCGACTCATGTTGGCTCTGGCCGGGCGCTGGCGTGCCACCCACATCGGCTGCGCCGATATGAGCCGACGCCGAAGCGATGGCGCTACTCTCGCTGCGTGAGAGCGGCGTCGCTGGCGCGCCGTCAGGCTGCGGCTTGACATGCAAGCCGCATTCCTTGGCGCCTTCGCTTTCCCACCACCATCGTCCGGCGCGGAAGTCTTCGCCGAGGGCGATCGCCCGGGTGCAGGGCGCGCAGCCAATGCTGGGCATGAACTGGTCGTGCAGCGGGTTGTAGGGCACTTTGTGCAGGTCGATGTAATGCCAGACGTCGGCCCAGCTCCAGTCGGCCAGCGGGCTGAGTTTGATCCGGCTGGCGTCGTCGGTTTCCTGGAACAGCACTTCGCCGCGGGCGCCGCTCTGCTCGCGGCGCAGCCCCGTCACCCAGGCCAGTCGGCCAGCCAGCATGCGGCCCAGCGGCTCCATCTTGCGCAGGCCGCAACAGGCCTTGCGCAAGGCCAGGCTGTCATACATCGCCTGGCTGCCATGCTGCTTGACGAAGTGCAGCACGGCCTCGGCGGGCGGGCGGTAGACCTCCACCGCCAACCCGTAGTGGCGCGTGATCGCCTCGATCAGCGCCACGGTCTCGGCATGCAGCGCGCCGGTCTCGAGCGTGGCGATGCCGATGGGCAAGGCGTTGCGGGCGATCAGGTCGGTCACCACCATGTCTTCGGCGCCCAGGCTGGTTGATTGCACGATGGCGCCCGCGGCGTCGGCCGCGGCCGATTGCAGCAGCGCCAGCGCATGGGCGACGCGGCCGTCGAAGCCGGGCGTGGGGCGGGCGTACAGGTCTATCGCACCCATTCAGATCCCCTGGCCGGCAAAGACATCGGCACGGGCCTGGGCCTGCGCCTGCGCCAATTCGCTCGCCACATCGCGGGAGAACGCCGGCAGCGGCTGCAGCACGTCGCCCTGGTAATGGCCGGCGAAGAAGCCCAGCGCGCGCTGCGCGTCATCGATCTTCTGGTCCGGGCGCAGTTGCGCGGCGTCGAAGCCGGTGCGCGCCAGCAGCGGCAGCATGTCGACCAGCACGTCGCCGGTGGCGCGCACCTCGCCGCCGAAGCGGAACCGGGCGCGCAGCAAGCGGGCCTGGGTGTAGGCGCGGCCATCGACCCATTTGGGGAAATGCAGCACCACCAGCGCCAGGCGCGGCAGGTCGGCGGCCAGGGTCTCGATGTCGACGGTATTGGCCAGCGTCACGCCGGCGGCCAGGCCGGCCGGCCAGGTGTCGCGTACCGCGTGCCATTGTTCCAGCGTCAGCAGGCTGTGGTCGCGCGCCGGCGGGTGCGGTTGCGGGCCGTCTTCGCCGCCGGCGGTCTGCCAGTGGTCGTGGTGGGTGTCTATGAATTTCATGGTTTGTCTGCTTGGTGGTCAGTGCGCCGCGGTCAGGTGGCGCTGCGTGTCGGCGGCGGCCTTGAAGGGCGGCAGGCCGATGCGGCGTACGGTGTCGATGAAGCGTTCGCCGGGTTGGCGTTGGGCGCGGTAGACGTCGATCACGGCCTCGATCACGTCGGGCACTTCTTCGGCCGCGAAGGACGGGCCTATCACCTTGCCGGCCACCGGGCCGCCGCTGAGCGTGCTGCCGTCGGACCCGCCCAGCGAGACCTGGTACCACTCGCTGCCGTCCTTGTCGACGCCCAGGATGCCGATGTGGCCGCTGTGGTGGTGGCCGCAGCTGTTGATGCAGCCGCTGATGTGCAGGTCGATGTCGCCGACATCGAAGAGTTCGTCGAGGTCGGCAAAGCGCTCGGTGATCGCCGCGGCCACCGGGATGGACCGCGCATTGGCCAGCGCGCAGAAGTCGCCGCCCGGACAGTTGATCATGTCGGTCAACAGGCCGATGTTGGGCGTGGCGAAGCCGCCCGCGCGCGCCGCCGCGTACAGCGCCGGCAGGTCGGCTTCGCGCACCCAGGGCAGCAGCAGGTTCTGGTCATGGGTGACGCGCAACTCGCCGTGGCTGAAGTCCGACGCCAGCGTCGCGGCACCTTCCATCTGGTCGGCGGTGGCGTCGCCCGGCGGCAGGCCGGCGCGCTTGAGCGACAGCGTCACCGCCCGGTAGCCCGGCACCTGGTGGGCATGGACGTTGCGCTGCAACCAGCGCGTGTAGGCCAGCGGGGCGTCGGCTGGCGGGAAGTCGACCGGTGCCTCATCGACCGGCGCGGCAGGCAGCAAGCCGGCCGGCCGCGCAAAGCTGGCGGCGATGCGGTCGAACTCGGCCTGCGGGATCAGCTGGGTGCCGGCGCCGACATCCTCCTCGAGGATGCGCTTGAACTCGGCCTCGACCGCGTCGAAATACTTCTGCCCCTCGGCCTTGACCAGGATCTTGATGCGCGCCTTGTAGGCGTTGTCGCGCCGGCCGTAGCGGTTGTAGACCCGCACGATGGCCTCTAGATAGCACAGGATCTGGGCCCAGGGCAGAAAGTCGCGTATCGGGCTGGCGATGACGGGCGTGCGCCCCATGCCGCCGCCCACCTGGACCCGGAAGCCGACCTCGCCGTCGCCGTTCTTCAACAACTGCAGGCCGACGTCGTGCCAGGCGATCGCGGCCCGGTCCTCGGCGGCGCCGGTCACCGCGATCTTGAACTTGCGCGGCAGGAAGGCGAACTCGGGGTGCAGCGTGCTCCACTGTCGCATCACCTCGCAATACGGCCGCGGGTCGACGATCTCGTCGGCGGCCACGCCAGCCAGCGCATCGCTGGTGATGTTTCGGATGCAGTTGCCGCTGGTCTGGATGCCGTGCATGTCGACATCGGCCAGCTTGTCCATCACATCGGCGGCCTGCGTCAGCGGGATCCAGTTGTACTGCAGGTTCTGGCGCGTCGTGAAGTGGCCGTAGCCGCGGTCGTGCTGGCGCGCGATCGCCGCCAGCTGGTGCAACTGCCGGCTGTTCAACTCGCCATAGGGCACGGCCACGCGCAGCATGGGCGCGTGGCGCTGCACATACCAGCCGTTCTGCAGGCGCAGTGCCTTGAAATCGTCCTCGGGCAGGTTGCCGGCGTGGTGGCGGTCAAGCTGGTCACGGAACTGGGCGGCGCGGGCGCGCACGAACTGGCGGTCGAAATCGGTGTAGGCGTACATCTTCTGTAGGTCTGAAAGGGATCTTGAGGGGATCTGGAGGAAATCTGGAGCCGGGTCAGCTGATGACCTTGAGGCCGGCCGTCACCAGCGAAACGCACAACAGCGCGCGCACCAGGCGCTCGGGCATGGACTTGGTCAACTGGGCACCTAGCCAGATGCCGGGCAGCGAGCCTAGCAGCAACGCCGCCAGCAGCGCCCAGTCGACATGGCCCAGCGTCGCGTGGCCTATGCCGGCCACCAGCGTCAGCGGCACCGCATGCGCGATGTCGGTGCCCACCAGCCGGTTGGCCGGCAGCCGCGGGTAGAGCAGCAGGATCAGCGTAGCGCCCACCGCGCCGGCGCCTATCGACGACAGCGACACCAGCACGCCCAGCAGCACGCCCGCGGCCACGGTCAGCCCGGTCTTGCGGCGCTCGGGCAGCCAGCGCTCGAGCTTCAGGCCGAACACATGCCAGGCCTGGCGGTAAGCCACCGTCACCGCGGTGAGCAGCAGCATGACGCCCAGCGTCGTGGTCAGCAATGGGGCCCAGCCCTTGGCGATGCCGGTGAAGTGCATCAGCGCGATGGTCGCCAGCGAGGCCGGGATGCTGCCGGCCAGCAGGCGGCCCGCGATGCGGTAGTCGACATGGCCGTGGCGGTGGTGGGCCAGCGCGCCGCCTGATTTGGTGATCGCGGCAAACCACAGGTCGGTGCCAATGGCCAGCGCCGGGTTCAGCTTGAAGACGCTGATCAGCAGCGGCGTCATCAGCGAGCCGCCGCCCACCCCGGTCATGCCGACGATGGCGCCGATGCCGAAGCCGCTGGCCACCGCCAGCCCGTCAAAAACCCCGTCCATGAACCGCCCAATGCCTGTTGCAGGGCAGCCTGCCCTCGATCAGGGCGGGACTGTATACGTCTCCGTTATAAACACATACGATAGATTAGTTGGTTGGTCATTCTTTATTGGAATAAAGGCGACCCAACCCATCGCCCGAATTCCTACAATGGACGGATGAATAGACGACAGATGGGCCGGGGGCTGGCTGGGTTGCTGCTGGTGGGCGGCCTGGCAGGCTGCCAGACACCACCTATAGCGCCACCCACCACACCACCGGCGTCACCTCCCGCAACGCCCAAGCCGCCCCGGCCGCCGCGCATCGGGTTGGCGCTGGGTGGCGGCGCGGCGCGCGGCTTCGCCCACATCGGGGTGATCCAGGTGCTGGAGGAGGCCGGCATCCGGCCCGACCTGGTGGTGGGCACTTCGGCCGGCAGCCTGGTGGCCGCGCTCTACGCCGCCGGCCGCCACGGCACTGAACTGGCCCGGGTGGCGATGGCGATGGACGAGTCGGCCATCACCGACTGGTCGTTCCCGGGTCGCGGGCTGATCCGCGGCGAGGCGCTGGCGCGCTATGTGCGCGAGCAGACCGGAGGCCGCACCATCGAGCAACTGCCCATGCCCCTGGGCATCGTGGCCACCGATCTGGACAGTGGGCTGGCGATGCTGTTCCAGCGCGGCGACGTGGGCATCGCGGTGCGCGCTTCAAGCGCGGTGCCGGCGGTTTTCCAGCCGGTCAAGATCGGCAGCCACGAATACGTGGACGGCGGCCTGGTATCGCCGGTGCCGGTGCGATCGGCGCGCCAGATGGGCGCCGACCTGGTGATCGCGGTCGACATCTCGTCGCCGCCTGAGGGCAATGCCACCGGCGACCCCTTCACGATGCTGCTGCAGACCTTCTCGATCATGGGCAAGAGCATCAACGCCTTCGAACTGAGGGACGCCGACATCGTGATCCGGCCGCGGTTGGCGGGGATGTCTAGCGCCGACTTCACGGCCCGCAAGCGGGCCATCGAGTCGGGCCGCGAGGCCGCTCTGGCCGGACTGGTCGGGCTGCGTGGGCGGATCGCCGCGCTGACCCGCTGAACCCGGCGGTCAGTAAACCGCCGACAGTCCAGCGAGTGGACGTAAAAAAGCCCGGTAGCAAGCCACCGGGCTGAAGGCAGCCAGGAAATCGAGACTTCGAGGGCTACCGAGGAGACAACCTGACACAACAACCAAGGATTGAACCAACGCGACAGCCTGTCAGAGACGGGTTGCGGCGGAAAAGTTCCGTCAGCGTGTCTGGCTGCTCCGGTGTTCGACGATCAGGCGCTGCGCTTGGCCGACTTGGTGGCGGCTTGGCTGGCCTTGACGGCGGTGTTGGTGACGGCGCTGAAGTTGGCTTCGGCCATTTCGGTGGCTTGCTTGGCAGCCTTCTGCACCGACTCATAGGCATTGTTGGCAGCGCTGATGGCCGACTTCACCAGGGCGACGGCGTTTTCGCTGCCGGCCGGAGCGCTCTTGAGCGCGGCGTCGACGGTCGAGGCCAGGCTCTTCTGCATTTCGGCGAGCTGGGCTTCGGCAGCCTTGCTCACTTCAGCGGTGGTGGCGGTGGCGATGTCGTACAGGTGACGGCTGTAGGCAGCGGCCTTCTCGGCCGACGGTTGCAACAGGCTGCTTTGCAGCGCGAGCAATTCCTGCGCGTCCTTGACGCCCATGATGGCCTTGGTGTTCTCAGCCGACTCGGTCAGCGCGGCCTTGGCCACCTGCAGGTTCAGTTCGACCAGCTTCTCGACGCCTTCGAAGGCCTTGTTGGTCAGACCGAACAGGGTTTCGAGGTTGGCCTTGCTGGCGGCGGCGATCTGGTCTTGGGTCAGGTAGTTCATCGTGTACTCCGTGGGGGTGAGGGATCAGGTTCTGCAGCATGCTGCACCGCAGCATGAACCGAAGTATAGACACCTGTTTCAGGTTTGCAAGGGTTTTTTGCTGCAATGCAGCAATCTAGGGGTGCCTGCCTGGAAAGAGCGTCTACCGGCCTGCGACCAGCGCCGTGGCGACCGAACAGGCACCGGCTGGCGCACTCGGCACAATAGGTGCTGGCATGCAGGTCTTCAGCAACCACCGCTTTTTCGCGGATCTCCCCGCAGGCCACCGCTTCCCTGTGGCCAAGTACGGCTTGCTGCACGGCCGGGTGCTGGCCGATTGCCAAGGCCTGCGGCTGGCAGAGGCCGAGACCGCCAGCGACGGCGAGCTGGCGCTGGTCCACAGTCCCGACTACATCAGCGCTGTCACCGAGGGCAGGTTGTCGGCCGCCGCCCAGCGCGAGATCGGCTTTCCCTGGAGCGCGGCCATGGTGTCGCGAAGCAAGCGCTCGGTCGGGGCCACGATTGCGGCGGCGCGGGCCGCATTGGCCGAGGGCGTGGCGCTGCAATTGGCCGGCGGCACCCACCATGCGGGCGCCGACAAGGGCTCGGGCTACTGCGTGTTCAACGACGTCGCGGTGGCCGCTCGGCTGATGCAGGCCGAGGCGCACCGGCGCGGGCGCCTGGCACTGCGGATCTGGGTGATCGACCTGGACGTGCACCAGGGCAACGGGACGGCGGCCATCTTTCGCAATGACGCCACGGTCTTCACGCTGTCGCTGCACGGCGCGAAGAACTTCCCGTTCCGCAAGGAGGCCAGCGACCTGGATGTGGATCTGCCCGACGGCTGCACCGACTCGCCCTACCTGGCAGCGCTGGATTCGGCGCTGGACCAGGCCTGGGCGCGCCAGGTTGCGTCTGGTGAGCCGCCCGGCCTGGCTTTTTTTCTGGCCGGGGCCGACCCGCATGAGGGCGACCGGCTGGGCCGACTCAAGCTCAGCGACGCCGGCATGGCCGAGCGCGACCGCCGGGTCTTCGATTTCGTCGGCCGCCACCGCGTGCCGGTCGCGGTCAGCATGGCCGGAGGCTATGGCCACGACATCCACAGCACCGTGGCGGTGCAGTTGCGCACGGTGCAGCTTGCCCGCCAGGCCTGGCGTGACTGGCAAGGCGGTGACAGCCAGGCGCCGACGCCGATGGAACAATCCGGTCCATGACCCCCAAGCCCCAGCCTGACCTGCGCGAACAATTCGGCCACCTCTCGACCATCAACACGCGCTGGATGGACAACGATGTCTACGGCCATGTCAACAACGTGCAGTACTACAGCTTCTTCGACACCGTGGTCAACCGCTACCTGATCGAAGCCGGCGCGCTCGACATCCACGGCGGCCAGGTGATAGGCCTGGTGGTCGAGACCCACTGCAACTACTTCGCGCCGCTGGCCTTCCCGCAGGACGTCGAGGCCGGTTTGCGGGTAGCCCATGTGGGCAACGCCAGCGTGCGCTACGAGGTCGGCCTGTTCGCGCCGGGCCAGCCGCTGGCCGCGGCGATGGGGCATTTCGTCCATGTCTATGTCGACCGCAGCACGCGCCGACCGGTGCCGCTGAGCGCCGCGCTGCTGGACGCGCTGGCGCCGCTGCGCCGGTCGGCCTGAGCCTCGCCAGGCTGCTGTGCGGCAGGTGCTGTGCTGCTGCCTAGAATGCAGCGCGCACCCCGCGCCTGGCGCCGCCGAGCCGTCAAGACCCCCGAGGAAACCATGACCCCCAGCCCCGCCCGCGGGATCGCCGCCCTGTTGCTGTCGGCGCCCGCCTTGGCCCTGGCAGCGGGGACAGCGCGCCCGTCGCTGGCCGGCATTCCGGTCGATTTCCTGCTCTTTGCCGCGGTCCTGCTGGGCGTGACGCTGTTCCACCACCACACGCTGCGGGTGGCGGTGTGGGGCGCGCTGCTGGTCACCGCCTACCAACTGCTGGTCACCGGCTTCAAGGCCGGGCCTGGCCTGGCCGGGCTGGCGGGCCAGATCGGTCACGAGTGGGTGACACTGGCCAACCTGCTGGGCCTGTTGCTGGGCTTTGCGCTGCTGGCCGATCATTTCGAGAAAAGCCGGCTGCCGGAACTGTTGCCGAACTGGCTGCCCGATGACTGGCGCGGCGGCTTCGTGCTGCTGCTGGGCGTGTTCGTGATGTCGGCTTTTCTCGACAACATCGCCGCGGCAATGATAGGTGGCACGATGGCCGGCGTGCTCTACAAGCGACGGCTGCACATCGGTTTCCTGGCAGCCATCGTTGCCGCGTCGAATGCCGGCGGTGCCGGCAGCGTGGTCGGCGACACCACCACGACCATGATGTGGATCGCGGGCGCCAACCCGCTGTGGGTGCTTGAGGCCTATGTCGGCGGCCTGGTCGCGCTGGCCTTTTTCGGCGTGGTCGCGGCGCGCCAGCAGCATCGCTTCCAACCGATCCAGAAGGACGACACGCCCGGGGTGCGCATCGAGCGCGGCCGGCTGGCCGTGGTGCTGATGATCCTGCTGGCGGCGGTAGCGGCCAATCTGTGGTTCAACCTGCGCGACCCGGCCGTGCTCGACCATTTCCCGGTGATAGGTGCCGCAGTGGTGCTGGCGCTGCTCGTTACCGCGCCGCTGCGCAGGCCTGACTGGGGCCTGCTGCCCGGTGCGTTCAAGGGCAGCATCTTTCTGCTCGGGCTGGTCTGGTGCGCCTCGCTGATGCCGGTCGAGCACCTGCCCGCGCCGTCCTGGGTCACGACGCTGGGCCTGGGCTTCGTCTCGGCGGTGTTCGACAACATCCCGTTGACCGCGCTGGCGATCCGGCAGGACGGCTTCGACTGGGGTTTTCTGGCCTACGCGGTGGGCTTCGGCGGATCGATGATCTGGTTCGGCTCGTCGGCCGGCGTGGCGCTGGCGGGCATGTACCCCGAGGCGCGCTCGGTCGGCGCCTGGATCCGGGGCGGCTGGCATGTGGCGGTGGGCTATGTGCTGGGCTTCTTCGTGATGCTGGCGCTGCTGGGTTGGCATGGTCACCCGATCAAACAAGGGGCGGGCGCGCTGACGGTCCCATCAACATCCACATCTACATTTACAACGACAGCGACGAGCGCTGAGGTGACATCATGAAACGACATCACGTGCTGGTGGCCATGCCGGTCTTTGCCGAGGTGCTGGCGCAACTGGGCGAGCATTTCGAGGTCGACGCGCCTTGCGGCATCCGCGACACCGTCGAATGGACACCCGAGACCCTGACTGCGCGGCTGCAGGGTTGTGCCGGCATGCTGGTGGCGGGCACGCCGCGCGTCGACGCCGCGCTGCTGGCTGCCTGCCCCGACCTGCGCGCGGTCTGCAGCATGGCCGTGGGCTACAACAACATCGACCTGGCGGCCTGCACCGCGCGCGGCGTGCTGGTCAGCAACGCGCCCGACGTTCTGACCGAAACCACGGCCGACTTCGGGTTTGCGCTGATGATGGCCGCGGCCCGCCGCATCACCGAGAGCGAGCGCTTTCTGCGGGCCGGGCGCTGGACCCACTGGTCTTACGACCTGTTCGCCGGCGCCGACGTGCACGGCGCCACGCTGGGCGTGCTGGGCATGGGCCGGATAGGCTCGGCGATCGCGCGGCGCGGCGCGCTGGGCTTTGGCATGCCCGTGATCTACCACAACCGCAGCCGGCTCTCGTCCGAGGCCGAGCAGCAGCTCGGCGCGCGCTGGGTCGACAAGGACGAGTTGCTGCGCTGCAGCGACCATTTGGTGATCGTCGTGCCCTATAGCGCGGCGTCGCACCACCTGGTGGGTGCCGCCGAGCTGGCCTTGATGAAGCCCGGCGCGACCCTGACCAACATCGCCCGCGGCGGCGTGGTCGACGACGCGGCGCTGGCGGTGGCGTTGCGCGAGCACCGTTTGTTCGCCGCCGGGCTGGACGTGTTCGAGGGCGAGCCGGCCTTGAATCCCGACTTGCTGGACCTGCCCAACGTGGTGCTGACACCGCATATCGCCAGTGCCAGCCTGCCCACGCGGCGGGCGATGGCCGACCTGGCCGCCAGCAACCTGATCGCCGCGCTCGGCCGGGGACCCGCTGCCGGCAAGCCGCCGACGGCGCTCAATCCGCAGGTCTTGTCCGGCGCCTGAGAGCTCCCAAGGCCGCTGCCTTGCGGCGCCCGCCCCCCCGAGGGGGAGGAGAAACACTTGGGGCGGTCAGGCGTTTGTTTCTCAATCGGCCTCAGTCCGGCGCGCGCAGTCGCGCCGGATCACCCAGCCGCCAGAGCCAGGCCGTGGTGCCCGCCATCAACAGCGCGGCGAGGGCCGAGGTCAGCGCGATCGCATCCCAGCCGGCTATCTGCACCCCCGACAGCGCCCGCACCACGCCCGGCCCGAGGATCTGGCCGCCGGCAAAGCCCGCGGTCATCCGGGCCAGCAGCGGCGCCGGGTGCTGTGGCGCCAGGGCGCGCGCCTGCTGCAGGCCGATCAGCGTGGCGAGCACGAAAGTGCCACCCACCAGCAGCGCGGCCGCGGCGATGGCCAGGCCCGAGTGGCTGAGCAGCGGCAGCGCCGCGGCCAGCCCGACCGCCGCCTGGCAGCAAGCCCAGGCCCGAAGCGGCGGCCATTGCTGCAGTCCGCGCACGGCGACCAGCGCCGAGAGCAGCGAGGCCAGACCGAACACCGGCCAGGCCAGGCCGAAGCGTTGCGGATCGTCTACCAGGCTGCGCGCCATCGCCGGCAGGAAGGTGGCTGGCAGGATGTAGCCGAAGCCGAAACTGGCGTAGCACAGCACTAGCGGCCAACTGCCGGCTGGCAGCGCGGCCTGCGCCGCGCGCGGCGCCGCCCCCGCGGCCAGCCCGGTCGG
>CANGHK010000074.1 GCA_947453625.1 Burkholderiales bacterium | reverse complement strand
AGCAGGAACGCGGCCACCCGCTCCTCGGCCAGCATGCTACCCAGCAGCAGCATCGCACCCTGGTCGCGCACGATTTCCCGGCTCAGGATCTTGTGGAACTGATGCTGCAGCGAAACCACCTCGTGCGACAGCGCTTCCAGGTCGCTGTAGGGAATCACGCAGACCTGCGAGTCTTCCAGCGCCACCGCGTCGGCCTGGTGAAGCCCGGTGCCTATGCCGTCCATGCCGATCAACTCGCCTGCCATCTGGAAACCGATGACCTGGTCACGCCCATCCCGCGACGACAAGCAGGTCTTGAAGAAACCGGTGCGCACGGCATACAGGACGTCGAAGGGGTCGCCGGCGTGCAACAGCGTCTCGCCCCGCGCCACCTTGTGTCTGACCGTCACCAGTCGGTCGTCGACCAACTCGAGTTCCTGCTGCGTCAAACCCATAGGCAGGCAGATCTGACGCAACTTGCAGCTTGAACAGGCCAACTGGCTGGGCGCCAGGTGGAGCGCGCCGAAATTCGACTCTTGCATGGCCAACACCCCGTCTGGATAAGCCTGTGAGAACCGGCCAGACTGTTCTCATATCCATGATTTTTGTCAATCCAGAAGCGGCGCATAACATTGTCGATCGTCAAGTGGCGGGGGCTTTGCGTCGGGAAAGTCCCCAACCAGGGATGCCCCGGCCGCGGCAATTCCCTTGCGCGCCGCTCCAGGCAGCTAATGATCCAGATCAAGGCAGCAAGGCGGTGCCCCGATAGAGTCGACCGGCCGAATTCGGCGCAAGACGGCCCTGTTTCACCTTCTGACTGGAATGGCCATGCGCGTGGGACTTTTCGTGACCTGTCTTGCCGACCTGATGCGGCCCAGCGTGGCCTTCGCGGCCGTCAAACTGCTGGAAGACGCGGGCTGTACCGTCCTGGTGCCGTCGGCGCAGACCTGCTGCGGCCAACCGGCACTCAACAGCGGCGACAGCGCGGACGCGCGCGACATCGCCAAGACCGTGATCCAGGCCTTCGAGGGCTTCGACTATGTGGTCGGCCCATCGGGCTCCTGCATGGCCACGCTGCGGCAGGACTACCCAGCGCTGTTCCACGACGAGTCGGCCTGGCGCAGCCGGGCCGAAGACCTGTCGCGACGCAGCTTCGAACTGCTGAGCTTCCTGGTCGACGTCATGAAGCTGCCCGGCGTCGACGCCCGCCACGCGGGCCGGGTCACCTACCACGACAGCTGCGCCGGCTTGCGCGAGATGGGGGTGCGCAACCAGCCCAGGCAGTTGCTGGCCAGCGTCGAGGGGCTGGACCTGGTGGAGATGGCCGGCACCGAAGAATGCTGTGGTTTCGGTGGCACCTTCTGCGTCAAATACCCCGACATCTCGACCAAGATGGTCGACGACAAGATCGCCCATATCCAGGCCAGCGGCGCCACCACCGTGCTGGGCGGCGACCTGGGCTGCCTGCTCAACATCGCCGGGCGCATCCAGCGCCGCGGCCTGCCGGTGCGCGTGATGCATGCCGCCGAGATGCTGGCCGGCATGGGGGACCAGCCGTCCATCGGCGAGCCGGCCGCAGGCGACGCGGGAGCAGCGTGATGCAGGCACCGACGGGAAACTTCCACCAACGCGTGAAGATCGCGATCCACGACGCGCGCCTGCAGGCCGCGCTAGCCCACGCCAGCGGCGGCTTTGCACGCAAGCGCGCCGCGCTGGTGGCTGCCTTGCCCGAGTACGAAGCGCTGCGCGAGCGGGCCAGGGCAGTCAAGGAGCATGTGCTGACCAACCTGGACGGCTACCTCGAGCGCTACGAAGCCCAGGTCATCGCCCGCGGGGGCCAGGTGCACTGGGCGGCGGACGCGCAAGCCGCGCGCGAGATCATCCTCGAGATCTGCCGCAAGGCCGACGCCAAGACCATCACCAAGGGCAAGTCGATGGTCAGCGAGGAGATCGCCATCAACCCGGCGCTAGAAGCCGCCGGCTACCAGGTGATCGAAACCGACCTGGGCGAATACATTATCCAGCTGGCCCAGGAGCCGCCCAGCCACATCATCGTGCCGGCCGTGCACAAGACCCGGGAGCAGGTGGCCGACCTGTTCGATGCGCACCACCGTCCGCTCGGCTACACCCGGCACCTGACCGAGGTCGGCGAGATGGTCGACGAGGCCCGCCAGGTGCTGCGCGAGCATTACTTCCGCGCCGATGTCGGCATCACCGGCGGCAACTTCCTGATCGCCGAGACCGGGTCGAGCATCATCGTCACCAACGAGGGCAACGGCGACCTGACGCAGACGCTGGCGCGGGTGCATATCGTGACCACCGGCATCGAACGCGTGGTGCCCACCTTCGACGACGCCGTCACCTTTCTGCGCCTGCTGGCGCGCAGCGCCACCGGCCAGGAGACCGAGACCTACACCACCGTGAGCACCGGGCCGCGCCGCGCCGACGACCTGGACGGGCCGCAGGAATACCACGTCGTGCTGGTCGACAACGGCCGCTCGAAGATGCTGGGCGGGGCCTTTCGCGAGATGCTGCGATGCATACGCTGTGGCGCCTGCCTGAACCACTGTCCCGTCTACACGGCCATCGGCGGACATGCCTACGGCTGGGTCTACCCGGGGCCGATGGGCTCGGTGCTGACGCCGCTGATCAATGGCCTGCAGGCCGGCTACGACCTGCCCAACGCCTGCACGCTGAACGGCCGCTGCCAGACCGTTTGCCCGGTCAAGATCCCGCTGCCCGGCCTGCTGCGCGAGTTGCGCCGACAACAGTTCGAGACCGGTCTGACGCCGGGGCTGACCCGCCTGGCGCTGCAGGCTTGGGCCGCGCTGGCCAAGCGGCCGGGTCTGTACCGGCAGGTCATGCGCGTGGCCATCCCGCTGCTCAACCGCATAGCGCGCCGGCGCGGTTTCCTGAGCCGGCTGCCGCTGGCCGGCGGCTGGACCGACAGCCGAGAGTTGCCGGCGCCGCAGCGCCAGACCTTCCAGCAAGCCTGGAGCGAACGAAAAGGGGCGCGACCATGAGCAACGCAAGCCAAATAAAAGGGCTTCCTTTTCGCTGGGCGGAACCGGCCGAGGGCCTGGGAGTGCAAGCATGACGCTAGAGGCGAACGGCGGCCGGGCCCAGGTGCTGGCCAGCATCCGACAGTCGCTGGGCCGCGCCGGACCGGCACCACAGCCCATCGTGCCGCTGCCGGGCAGCGGACCGCGGCCGGCTTTCGAGGGCGACCTGGTCGAGCACTTCGTCGCCAAGATGCGCGAGAAATCGGCCACCGTGCAGCGGCTGGACTCGATGGCCGAAGTCGGGCCCGCCGTGGAGGACTTCGTCGCCTCGGTCAAGGCCGCGCCGCGCCTGTGCGTGTCGCGGGCACTGGCGGGCGTCGACTGGCCCGCCGGCCTGGAGATCGCTTGCCGCGCCGCCCGGCGCGACGACGAAACCAGCGTCACGCCCTGTCTTGCCGCGGTGGCCGAGTCCGGCGGAATCGTCACGCTGTCGGGCCCGGACACCCCGAGCACGCTGAACTTCGTTCCCGACAACCACATCGTGGTCGTGCGCGAAGGGCAGGTGGTGCGGCATTTCGAGGACGCCTGGGCCCGGTGGCGGGCCAGTGGACAGATACTCCCGCGCAGCCTCAACATCATCTCGGGGCCGTCGCGCACCGCCGACATCGAGCAGACCATCCAGCTCGGGGCGCATGGGCCGCGCCGGTTGCACATCCTGTTGATCGCGGACTGACGGCGCCGCTCGCCAGGCCGCGAACAACGACACCACAGCAACTTCCCTCCCTAAACTCCATGGTCATGAAACCCACCCCCTCCCAAGCCCTGCGTTCCACCCTGTCCGCGCTGTCGGCCCTGCTGCTGAGCGGGGCCTTCGCGGCCCAGGCCACCGCCCCGCAAGCCCCCGGCGCCTTGAAGGGCGAAGTGCTGGAGACCCGCAATGTCGACGGCTACACCTACCTGCGGCTCAAGACCGCCGGCGGCGAGACCTGGGCCGCGGTGCCCACCACCCCCGTCAAGACCGGCGCCCAGGTGACGATCAGCCAGCCGATGACGATGAACAACTTCGAAAGCAAGACGCTGAAGAAGACCTTCGACAAGATCGTGTTCGGCCAGATCGCCGATCCCAGCGCCGGGCCAGCGGTCTCGGCCGCGCAGGCCACCGCGCAGGCCGCCGCGCCGGCGGCACCGCTGGCCAAGGTCGACAAGGCCAGCGGACCCGATGCCCGTACCGTGGCCGAGGTGGTGGCCGGCAAAGCCAAGCTCAAGGACAAGCCGGTGCTGGTGCGCGCCCAGGTGGTCAAGGTCAGCACAGGCATCATGGGCAAGAACTGGCTGCACCTGCGAGACGGCTCGGGTTCGGCCACCGACGGCAGCAACGACATCCTGGTCACCAGCAAGGACCTGGCTGCGATCGGCGACATCGTCAGCGCCCGGGGCACGGTGCGCACAGACGTCGACCTGGGCGCGGGTTATGCCTACGCGGTGCTGATCGAGGACGCCTCGCTGCGCAAATAGCCCGCTCACCCTCGCACCGCCAGGGCCGGCCCGCCAGTCGCTCACGGCGACAGGCCCGCCGCCTCGTCCCGGCGCAGCCGCTCCAGCACCCGCGGCACATAGGCACGCGTCTCGGCCAGATAAGGGATGCGCTTGCCGGCACGCTCCACCGCGCCCGCACCGGCGTTGTAAGCGGCCAGCACCAGCGGCAGATCATCGCCGAAGCGGTCGGTCAGCCAGCGCAGGTATTGCGCGCCGGCGCGCAGGTTCTGTGCCGGTGAAAACGGGTCACGCGCGCCGAAGCGCCGCGCCGTGGCCGGCATCAGTTGCATCAGACCCATCGCCCCCTTCGCCGAGAGCGCGCGCGGCATGAAGTTCGATTCGACGGCCATCACTGCGCGCAGCAGGCCGGCAGCCACCCTCGTCTCGGCGGCCACGCGGATGACGATCGCATCGAAGGGAAGGTCGGGCCGGCGCGTCGGGATGCGCGACGCCGTCCCAGCCGGCAATGGCAATTCGGCTTGATCGGCTTGATCGGCAACGGCGACATCGGACCCCGCGGGCGCTTGAGCGAGGGGCGGCGCGGCAGCGACCAACAGCAGCGGCGTCTGCACCGAGCAATGGCTCGACAACACCAAACTGGCCCGGCCGGCCATGTCGGTGACATCGCCGCTGGCGCAGATCTGCGCGCGGGCACCGCGCGGCGCGCCGGCCAGGGCCAGCCCCAGCATCAGCGCCAGTGGCCAGCGGGCAGCAAACATATTCCGGGCTTCCGTTGCAAAGTTGGAGCCGGATTCTCCGGGCGCCCCACGGTGGCCGCGTAACCTTGCGGGCCGCATGTCGTGACATTTCGGTACGACTCCTCGAGGGAACCATGAACCGTGCAGATCGGGGCTCGACCCCAAGACCGCGCCCTGGCGCGCAGACCGAGGCGGTGGCGCGATGAGGCTGCTGCTGCTCGAAGACGACCTGCCGGTGGGTGTGGCCGCCAAGACCGCACTCGGCCAGCAAGGTCTGGTCTGCGACTGGGTGAGCTCCGCGGCCGAGTTCCAGACCGTCATGGTCAGGCACCACTACGACTGCATCCTGCTGGACCTTACCCTGCCCGACGGCCACGGCGGCGACCTGCTGGCCGGGGTTCGCCAAGGCGGCGACAACACGCCGGTGATCGTGGTCACGGCGCAATCGCAAGGCGATGCCAGCGCGCAGTTGCTCGACCACGGCGCGGATGACTATGTCGTCAAGCCCTACGACATGCGCAACCTGGTGGCGCGCATCCGTGCCGTGACGCGCCGCTCGCATTCGGCTGAACAGTCACGCGCGCTGACCCACGGGCCGCTGGTGCTGCAGGTGGACGGCCGGGTGGCGCTGTGGCATGGCGAACTCGTGCCGCTGACCAAGAAGGAGTACTGGCTGGTGGAGGCGATGCTGCGCCAGCGCGGCCGTGTACTCAGCCGCTCCCAGCTCGAGGAGACGCTGTATGGCTGGGGTGAGGAGACCGAAAGCAACACCATCGAGGTCTACATCCATCACCTGAGAAAGAAGTTCTGCAATGAACTCATCGTCACGATCCGCGGCCTGGGCTACCAGTTGGGACCTGAGAGCAGGTTGGGCAACGCGGACTGAAGCACGCTCGCGCCGCGGCGGACCGGCCGGCAACACATGAAGGTCCGCAAAGCTTGCAGATCCCGCAACACCCAGGCAGATGCGCCGATACGCGGACCGGCTTTCTGGCAGCGCACCCGCCCGCTGACGGCGGTCTGCGCGGTGCTGGTCCTGCTGGTGGTGACTTGCACCTCATCATTCCTCCACGGGCAGTGGCAAAGTGCCCAGCGTCTCGAACTGCAGCAAGCCCGGCAGTTGACGCGCGGCCTGCACGGAGCGCTGATCGCGGCGCTTAACGGTCCGGTGCTCGACATCCTGGCCGGCAGCGCGCTGGCGCTGTTGACGGTCGGCGCCGCCCACCTGTTCGCCAGGCGTGCGCTGCGACGCCTCGATGCCAGGGATGCCGCGCTCGACGAGCACCGGCAGCACCTGGCCTCGCGCGATCGCGAGTTGCGCATGGTGGTCGAAAGCCTGGGCGCGCTGGTCTTCCGCACCGACCGCGACGGCGCCATCAGCTACGTCAACCCCCGCTGGGAGGCCATCACCGGCCTGGGCGCCCAGGATGTCATCGGCCTGCGGCTGTCGGGCCTGTGCAGCGCAGCGGACCACCAGCGCCTCGATACGCTGTTCGACCCGCAGGCCGAGAGCCACGGCAATCCGGTGCTGGTGCGTCTGGATGTGAACGACCGAAGCGTCACGCTGGAGGTATCGACAGCCAAGTTGCGTGATGCCCGGAACCGGTTGCTCGGCTTCGCCGGCTACGCCGTCGACGTCAGCGAGCGGCAATTGGTGCGAGAGCGGCTGCAGGACCAACTCGACTTCACTGCGCGCCTGCTGGAGCTGAGTCCGTCGCCGTTGTTCGCCAAGGACGAGCAGGGGCGCTTCACCCAGGTCAACCGCGCCTTTCTAGACCTGGTGCAGTTGCCTGTCCATCAGGTGTTGGGGCGGACCGCCGAGCGACTGTTCATCGAGCAGGCCAAGACGCCGCAGCCGTCAGACGGGCCCGCGCTGTACAGCGGCGACTGCTTCAGCCACGAGGCCCAATTGATACGCAACGACGGCTTGCGACGCGACGTGGTGGTCACCATGGCCAGGCTGCGACACGGCGATGGTCGGCCGGCCGGCTTTGCCGGCAGCGTCAACGACATCACCGTCTACCGAGACGCGGAGCGCCTGGTGCGCGAGGCGCGCGACGACACGGTGCGTGCGGCCAAGGCCAAGCTGGACTTCGAGCGCGGATTCCTGTCGATGGTCGCGCATGAGCTGCGCACGCCATTGACCGGCCTGCGCCTGCAGGCCGAACTGTTGCGCTCGGCGACCACGCTCGCCGAGCGCATGGCCTACGGCAGCGAGATCGTGGCCAGCGTCGACCGCATCGGCCATGTGCTCGAGCAGCTGATGATCCTGTCGCGCGTCGACGGCCTGAAATACTCGGAACTGGACCGGGTCGAGGTCGGGCTCGAGGCGGCCTACATCAAGGTCATGTCGCTGCTGCAGGAAGAGGCGGCCGAACGCGGCCTGCAGATCAAGTCCCGCTTGAAGTCGCACCGGTTGCAGGGCGTGGCGTTCGCCGTCCACACCGTCCTGCGCAACCTGTTGCACAACGCCATCCTCTACACGCCGGTCGGCGGTCGGGTCGAGGTGTCGGCCGAGCGCTCGGACCAGGGACTGGCGCTGATCGTCGACGACTCCGGGCCGGGCATCGCGCCCGAACTGCGCGACAAGGCCTTCGACCGCTTCGATAGGCTGGGCCAGCAGCAGGTCAAGGGCTCGGGGCTGGGCCTGTCCATCGTCAAGTCCATCGCCTCGCTGCACGGGGCCACGGTGACGCTGTCGACCTCGCCGCTGGGCGGACTGCGCGTGACCCTCGCCTTCCCGGCGCAGCCGCCCAAGCTGGCGCAGTTCCTCGAGTCCAGCCTGGGGCCGTTGCCGCTGGCCGACGACCCCAGAGACCCGCGCCTGACGCCGCGCCGTCGCGCGCAAGGCCGCGACAGGCGCTTGGTTCGGCCTGCCTGAACCCCGTCGGGGACATGGCGCAGTCGGCCCGCGCCACGGTCAGGCCCAGGCAGCGGCCGGCGCCACAGCATCCCAGCAGATTCGGACCGAACTGCGCAGCAGTGCACACCCGATGGGGACTGGGCCGCCCCTGGCGACGGGGACGGACCCGCAACTTAAGCTGGTTTTAACCCAGGGTCATCACACTGCCAGGCGGGCTTTCGGACCTCCGGAACATGGATCCGGGCCGGACGGTCCGCAGCCGACGATTCGCACGATGCTTGCCAGGACCAGGATCCCGACCATGCCCCAACGATGCCAGACAGCGACCGCAATGGGCAGGCAAAACGGCTTCACCCTGCTCGAGCTGCTGGTGGTGATGGTCATCATCGGCCTGCTGGCCAGCATCGTCGCGCCGCAGTATTTTGCCCAGATCGGCAAGAGCAACGAGAAGGTGGCGCGGGCACAGATCGAGGCCTTCGGCCAGGCGCTTGACCAGTACAGGCTCGACACGGGGCACTACCCCACCAGCGAGCAGGGCTTGTCCTCGCTCAGGGCCGCGCCCACCAACATGCCCCAGTGGCGCGGACCCTACCTGAAGCGCGACATCCCCAACGACCCCTGGGGCAAGCCCTACCAATACCGGGCCCCGGGCCAGCATGGCGATTACGACCTGCTCAGCCTGGGCTCTGACGGTCAGCCCGGTGGCGAAGGCGAGGCCAGCGATGTCACGTCGTGGTGATCGGGCGCTGGGCCAACCAGTGGCCGCGGCAGCCGTACGGCCGACCCGGGCTACCCGGGAAACCCGGAGCGCGCCGGTGCGGGTGGACGAGGAGCGCTTCGCCGAGGACATGAGCCTGATGCTGCGCTCGGGCCTGTCGCTGATGGACAGCCTGAAGACGCTGCGCGAGCGGGCAAGCGGAAGCGCGGCCCAGCCACTGGACGGAGTCAACACGCGCTTGATGCAGGGCGAGACGCTGTCCCAGGCCATGCAGGCCAGCGGCGCCTTCCGCCCCGCCTTGCTGGCCTGCGTGCGCGCCAGCGAGGCCACCGGCGACATGGCCGACAGCCTGCAGCGCTATGCCGGCAATGCCGCCAGGCTGCGCGTGCTGCGCTCGCGCCTGGTGTCGGCGCTGGTCTATCCGGCACTGCTGGTCAGCGTCGCGGTCGCGGTGGTGGTGTTCCTGCTGGTCATCGTGGTGCCGCGTTTCGCCCTGGTGCTGGAAGCCAGTGCACACGACATGCCGCCCAGTTCACGCGCCCTGATCGCCGTCGGCCAGGCCCTCAACGCCGTGCCGACCGCGGCCTGGCTGCTGCTGGCCGCGGCCGGAGCCTGGGGCCTGGCGGCCGGGGTCCAGGCTGCGCGCGAACGCCGGCTGGAAGGAAGGCTGACCGACCTCGCCTCGCGCGTTCCGGGCGCACGCGACATCGTGCGCGCCTTCGGCCACAGCCAGTTCGCACGCAGTGGCGCGATGCTGGTGCGCGCTGGCGTACCAGTGCTCAAGGCGCTGGCGATGTGCCGGGAACTGCTGATCGCCACCGACCGCACCGGCCTCGACCGGGCGCTGGCCTCGGCCGCGGCCGGTGCGCCGCTGGCGGCCTGCCTGCATGCCCAGCAGCTGGTCGACACGCTGGGGCTGCGCGTGCTGCGGGTGGCCGAGCAGACCGGCGCGCTCGAGGCGGCGCTGGAACGTCTGGCCGATGTGCACGACCGGGCGCTGGAGCGCACGCTGGACCGGGTCGGCCGGTTGATCGAGCCGCTGCTGATGCTGGGCATCGGCCTGGTGGTGGGCGGGATCGTGGTGCTGATGTACCTGCCCATCTTCCAACTGGCCTCGAGCATCTGATGGACCGCATCTGATGGACACCACGCCAGACCGCGCCGCCCAGGCCTTGCCCACCCATGTGAAGACGGTGGCCGAGCGCTTGCGCCAGCGCCATTCGGCAGCCAACCCGGACCGACCGGCGAACGCTGACGCCCCGGCCGCCGACCTGTCACGCTGGCTGGAGCGGGCCAGCGGCATGCCGCTGGCCCGCCTGTCGGGCTGGCGCACCGAGGACATCGACGTTGCTCTGGTGCCTTTCGCCGAGGGCCAGCGCCGGCTCTGCGCGGCCATGCGCAGCGCCGACGGGCCGGTAGAGATCGTCATCGCCGACCCCTTCGACCCGCGGGTGCGCGGCTGGCTGGAGGCCCGCGTGCGCGCCGCCGGCCACCCCGCCACGCGCTGGTCGGTGGCGCTGCCCGACGAGCTGATGGCGCTGTTCGCCCGGCTCGAACGCGAGATGCGGGCGCTGGACGGCCAGGTCAACGCGCTGCCCGGGTTGGCCGACGGCAGCACCGAGAGCGATGTGATCCAGCTCTCGCTGGCCGACATCAGCGCCGACGCCAGCCCGGTGGTGCGCTTCGTCAACAGCACGCTGTACGACGCGCTCAAGGCGCGCGCCAGCGACATCCATCTCGAGAGCGGCGCCCACGGTCTTGCGGTGAAGTACCGGCTCGACGGCGTGATGCAGGCCATCACAAGGCCAGACGGGCGCGAGTTCGCCGACCGGGTGATCTCGCGCATCAAGGTGCTGGCCGACCTGGACATCTCCGAGCGCCGGGTGCCGCAGGACGGTCGCCTGAAGCTGCAACTGGGTGCGCGGGCTATCGACGTGCGGGTCTCGATCATGCCCAGCCTGCACGGCGAGGACGCGGTGCTGCGCATCCTGGACCGCTACCAGATCGCCGCCGACCAGCAACTCAGCATCACGCACCTGAGCTTCGGTGCGGCCGAAGCAGCCTTCATCCGGCGCATGGCCGCCCTGCCCTACGGCCTGTTCCTGGTCACGGGCCCCACCGGCAGCGGCAAGACCACCACGCTGTATGGCGTGCTGACCGAGGTCAACACCGGGCTGGACAAGATCATCACGATCGAGGACCCGGTCGAGTACCAGGTGCCCGACATCCTGCAGATCCCGGTCAACGAGGCCAAGGGCCTGACCTTTGCCCGCGGCCTGCGCTCTATCCTGCGCCACGACCCGGACAAGATCATGGTCGGCGAGATGCGCGACACCGAGACCGCGCAGATCGCGATCCAGGCCGCGCTGACCGGCCACCAGGTCTTCGCCACGGTGCATGCCAACAACGTCTTCGACGTCATCGGCCGGCTGTCGTCGATGCAGGTCGACCCCTACAACCTGGTCTCGGCGCTCAACGGCGTGCTGGCCCAACGCCTGATGCGCCAGGTCTGCGGCGCCTGCGTCACGCCCGACCACCCGACGCCGCGGCAGCGCGCCGACGCCCGGCTGCCCGAAGCGGCCGAGGGCTGGGCCTTCGTGCGCGGCACAGGCTGCGCGCAATGCCGCGGCACCGGCTACTTCGGCCGCCGCGCGATCGCCCAGACGTTGGCGATGGACGTCGACCTGCGCAGCCTGATCGCCGAGCGCGCCAGCCCATCCCGCCTACGGGCCGCGGCGCGCGAGCGCGGCCTGCAAACCCTGCGCGACGCCGCGCTGGTGCTGGTGGCCAGCGGCATCACCACCCTGGAGGAAGCCAACCGTGCCACTGCGGCTGAGGAGTGAATTGCGCCTGCGCGTCGGCCCGCAACACTGCGAGGCCAGCCTGTGGGCGCCCGGACTGAAAGTCCGCCGCACGGCTTGCGCGCGGGCGACGGGTCCCGGTGCGCTGGCCGTCGACGGGGCAGTGGAGGAACTGCTGGCCGCCGGCCACCGCCTGCCGCGCACTGCGTCGGTGTGCGCCGAAGACGAGCACCTGTATTACGCCGTCCTGCCCGCCGACGGCGTCTGGCACGATGCCCTGCACCAGGCCCGCGCGCATTTCAGCGCCATGGTCGGCGACACCGACCTGCTGGTGAGTACCCAACTGGCGCCCAGCGGTCGCCAGTGGCTGGCGGTGGCCCTGGCTGCAGACCGGGTCGAAGGCTGGCGCCAGAGTCTGGCCGGCCGCGACATCGGATTGGGCCAGGTGCGCGCCGCCTTGTTCGAGGACCTCTGGCGCCTGCGTGCCGACCTGCCCGCCCGCTCGGGTCTGGTGGTGCTGGTGCGCAGCGAGGGCGTGATGGTCGTCAGCCTGCAGGCCGGCGCGATCAGCGACATCGCCTGGGAGCGCTGCGAGGTCACCGACCGGGCCGTACTGCGGGCGCGGGTCGACGCCCATGGCGAACGCCTGTCACAGCGTGCCGGCGCCGGATCGCCGCTGCTGCCGGTGCTGATCGTGCCGGCCGACGCCGCACAGCAGCCCTGGCTGACACCGCTGGCGGACGTGGCGGGTTGGCGGGTGGTGGCCTCTGCGACGGCGCGCGATGCCTGAGGCGGCAGGGCGGATGGACGCACGCATAGACTTTCTGGCCAGGCGCCGCTGGCCGCCCGCCGGCTGGGTGCTGGCCACGCTGGCCGCGGCCTTGCTGGCCTGGCAGGGCGGGCTGGCGCTGCGCGAAGCCGACACCCTGCGCGGCCTGCAAGCCGACCTGGCCAGGCTGCAGCGCCAGGCCAGCGCCAGCCGGGCGCCGGCAATGTCGCCGGAGGACGCCAGGCGCCAACGCCAGATCGAAGCCCTGGCGCTCTACCTCGCCACCCCCTGGGACCGGCTGCTCGCGCTGTTCGAGGAGCATGCGGGCTCGCGCGTCGTACTGATGAAGTTCGAGCCCGATGCGGCCGAAGGCCGGGTCGAGGTGCTGGGGCGGGCGGACAACGCGACCGCGCTGGTCGACTACCTGATGGCGCTGGAGCGCGACCCCCGGCTGCGCGGCGTGATGCTGCGCCACCACGAAGTCAAGCGCAGTGAGGCCAGGCAGCCCATCGATTTCACGCTAGGCGCGGCCTGGGGCGACACCCGGCACGCCGCACCGCCGGTGACCGGGCCGTCCGGCCCGACGCCGAGAAACACCCCGCCATGACCGAACGCCCGCCCGATGTTCCGCCCCAGCGTCTTGCCGAACGCCCGTCCGACAACGCATCCGACAACACATCCGACCCTCCAGTTGAAAACCTGCCCGAGATCTCTGGCCTGCGCGCCCGCGCCAACCGCCTGCGCTGGTGGTGGCAGCGCCGGGTCGGCTGGATGGGCGGTCTGGCGGGGCTGCTGCTGATCGCCTCGGCGGTGCTGGCGGGGTGGGTGCGGCCCGCTATCACCGCCTCGCAGCTCGAGTTGTCGCGCGCCCGCTCGGTGCGGCTCGAAGCCCGGGCGAGGCTGCACCAAGCTGCCGGGTCCGCGCCGCGCAACCCCCACGACACGCTGCGCGCGACCTTGCCGCCGCTGGATCAGCGCGGCGCCAGCGTGGCCAGGCTGCTGATGCTGCTCGAGCATGCTGAGGTGGCGGTCGACAGCGCCGACTATGCCGCCGAGGAGCAGGAGCCGGGTCTGGTGCGCGTTCGCGCCAACCTGCCGCTGAAGGGCCACTATGGCGCGACCCGCAAGCTGGTCGCCGACCTGCTCAACGAATTGCCGCACGCCGCGCTGGACGCCCTGGAACTGGCGCGCGACGGTGAGTTCGGCGAGGTGCTGAACGGACGCCTGCGTCTGAGCCTGTTCTTCCGGCGGGAGGCGCCGTGACGCCGCGCACCCGCCTGTTCGGCCTGCTCGGGCTGGCCGCGGCGCTGTGGTTCACCCGGGACGCCTTGCTGCCCGCGGGCGAGGCCCCGCCCGATAGGTCGCGCAGTCGCCCGCCGGCGCCGCGCAGCGCGCCGGTCGCCACCGGCGCACCCGCTGCCGCGTCCGCCGACGACAGCCCGCGCGGCGTGGCGGCATTGGTGCTGCGCGGCCCGGTCGAGGCCGGCAGCCGCCACGACCCGTTCGCCGCGCCGCGGCCGGTGGCGGCCCCGGCCAAGCCGGCGATCGGGCGCGGACCTGTCGATGCCGCGCCGCCGCCCTCGCCGCCCCCGCCAGCCCCACCCCCACCCCGCCTGCCCTACCGCTTCGTCGGCGGGCTGAGCGAAAAAGGCCAGCCCCCCAGCGTCTACCTGACGCTGGGCGACAAGCTGATCGAGGCCCGGGCCGGCGACACCCTCGAAGGCGGCTACCGGCTCGACAAGATCACGCCGCGCGAGCTGACCTTCATCCACCTGCAGCAGAACCTGGCCGTGCGTCTGGCGGTCGATGGAGAACCCTCGTGAACCGACCTGCCACCGTCAACCGCGTCGACACGCTGCGCCTGGCCACCCTGCTGCTGCTGGGCGGCTGCGCGGGCCAGCAGGAATACGGCAAGGCCCAGGAACTGATGGCGCAAGGCAAGACCGCCGAGGCCGTGGAGAACCTGCGCCTGGCCACCACGCTGGCGCCAGACAACCTGCGCTACCGGCTCGACTACCTGAGCCAGCGCACCTCGGCGGGTCAGGCGCTGGTGACCGCAGCCGACGCCGAGCGCGCCGCCGGCCAGGCCGACGCCGCCGCGCAGCACTATCGCGACGCCGCGCGCATCGATCCCGGCAACGAGCGCAGCAAGAGCGGCCTGCAGTCGATAGCGACCGACCGGCGCGCCGCCGTCGCGCTGCTGGGCGCCGAGCGCCTGGTCCAGGCCAACCAGACCGAGCCAGCGCTCGACCTGCTGCGCCAGTTGCTGCGCGAGAACCCGGGCCATGCCCAGGCGATCGAGCTGCGCCGCACGCTGGAAGACCGCATCGAGGCCGAGCGCCAGGCGCGCGAACAGCAGGTCGCCGCCCGGGCCGCGTTCAAGCGGCCGGTGACGCTGCAATTCCGAGACACACCGCTGAAGATGGTGTTCGAGGCCTTGTCCAAGGCCGGCAACGTCAACGTCATCGTCGACCGCGACGTCAAGAGCGATCTGCGCACGACGATCTACGTCAAGGACGCCTCGATCGAGGATGCGCTGGACGTGATCCTGCTGCAGAACCAACTCGACAAGCGCGTGCTCAACAGCAACACCCTGCTGATCTACCCGGCCAACGCCGCCAAGCAAAAGGAACTGGCCGAGCTGAAGATACGCACCTTCGCGCTGAGCAATGTCGACGTGGCCTTCATGGCCAACATCATCAAGACCATGCTCAAGACCAAGGACTTGGTCACCGACGTCAAGAGCAACACCCTGGTGATGCGCGACACGCCCGACGCGATCGCGCTGGCCGAGCGGCTGATCGCGGCCAACGACCAGCCCGACGCCGAGATCATGCTCGAGGTGGAGGTGCTCGAGATCTCGTCGACGCGCTCGGCCGAGATCGGCCTGAAGCTGCCGACCACTTTTGGCCTGAGCACACCCGACACCGCCGCCGGCGGGCCGCTGACCCTGGGCGCGCTGCGCGCGCTGACCCGCAATGACCTGCTGGCCAGCCCGCTGGCGGCGAGCCTGAACCTTATGCTGACCGACGGCGACACCAACATCCTGGCCCGACCGCGGATACGCTCGCGCAACAAGGAAAAGGCCAAGATCCTGGTCGGCGACAAGCTGCCGGTGATCACCAACATCATCTCGCCACAGCCGGCGGGCCAGAACAGCGTGCTGACCGGATCGATACAGTATGTCGACGTCGGCATCAAGCTCGAGGTCGAATCGCAGGCCTATGCCGACGGCGACGTGGGCATCAAGCTCAACCTCGAGGTCAGCAACGTCAGCGACACCATCATCACCCAGGGTGGGCGTGCGTATGCCATAGGCAGCCGCAGCGCACAGACCACGCTGCGCCTGCGCGACGGCGAGACCCAGATCATGGCCGGCCTGATCAGCGACGAGGACCGAAAAACCGCGCAGAAGGTGCCCGGCATAGGCCAGCTGCCGGTGGTGGGCAAGCTGTTTTCCGACAACACCGACGACGCCAAGAAGCGCGAGATCGTGCTGGCGATCACGCCGCACATCATCCGTCCACAGGCCCAGCCCGACCTGCGCTTCGCCGATGCCTGGTCGGGCACCGACAGCAACCTGCGTGACCGCCAGCTCAGGCTGGAGCCGCTCGCCACGCTCAAGGCCCCGGCGCCCAACGCGGCGGGAGCGCCGACAGCCGCGCCCGGCGCACGACGCTTACCCGCGCCCCCTAGACGCGGAGCGCCGGCGGACGCCAACACAGCGCCGAACCCGGTGGGCCCGGCGTTGGCGGAGCCCGCCGCCGAGCCGGCCGCCGACACCGAGGCGCCCGTCCCGTCCCAGGCGCCGGCCAGCCCGACACCCCCGGCGTCCTCGGCCCCCGCCGCCGCAACGGAACCCACCGCCGGTACACCCGCACTCGCCAACAGCGGCAGCGGCATGCCCGGCATCCCGCCGGTTCAGGCCCGGCCGGTGCCGGGACGCGGCCCGGCGCCAGCCGCCCCCGCGGAAGCGGCCAAGCCATGACGCTCCGGCCCTTCGACCGCGCCGGGCAGCGCGGCTTCACGCTGATGGAACTGGTGGTGACGCTGGCCCTGCTCGGACTGGTGGCCTTGCTGGCCGCACCGCTGGCCGAGTTGTCGTTCAAGCGCGCGCAGGAACAGGCCTTGCGCGTGGCGCTGCGCGAGATACGCGGCGCGCTCGACCAGTACCGGGCGGCTGCCGAGCAAGGCCTGATCGAACGCAAGGTCGGCGACTCGGGCTATCCGCCCGAACTCGAGATTCTGGCCAGCGGCGTGCGCAACCAGAAGTCGGCCGGCCACGAACCGATCTACTTTCTGCGCCGAATTCCGCGCGATCCGTTTGCATCGCCGCAGACCGCACCGGCAGCGGGCTGGGGACTGCGCAGCTACGCCAGCCCCGCCGACAGCCCGGCCGCCGGCGCCGATGTCTTCGACGTCTACAGCCAATCGAGCGCCACCGGGCTGGACGGCCGGCCCTACCGCGAATGGTGACCCGATGACGCTGACCCCCGATTCGGTGCGCCGCCGCAGCCGCCGGCCAGGGTTCACGATGATCGAGCTGGTGGTCGTGCTGGCCGTGCTCGGGCTGCTGCTGTCGATCGCGCTGCCACGCTACCTCGAATCTCTGGAGCGCGGCCGCGAACAGGTGCTGGCCAACAACCTGGCGCAGCTGCGCGAGGCGTTGGACCGCCATTACGGCGACCGCGGCGCCTACCCCGACAGGCTCGACGAACTGGTTGAACGCCGCTACCTGCGTGCCGTGCCCGTCAACCCCTTCACCGAGGCACCAGACTGGGAACTGATCGCCCCGCCCGCCGGGGTCAAGGGCGCGGTGTTCGACGTGGCCGAGCCGGCCGCGCGCCCATCGGCGCGGCAACGCGAAGCGCTGCCGGCCGCGTTGCTGGCCGATTTACCGGCGTCGGAAGCCCCAGGCACTGGAGCCAGACCTTGACCGCCCCGCGCCGGACGCGGCGAGCTTCGACCGGCGGCCGGCCGGTGGGTCGGAACCGTCACGGCTTCGTGCTGATCGGCGTGCTGATCGCGCTCGGCCTGACCGCGCTGGCGGCGGTGCAGACCGGGCAGCGCCTGATCGACTCGCGCCGGCGCGACAGCGAGGCCGAACTGCTGTTCGTCGGTGAGCAGTACCGGCAGGCGATCGCCTCGTACGGCCGGGCGACGCCCGGCGGGGTGCGCAGATGGCCGACCCGACTCGAAGACTTGCTGGAAGACCGGCGTTTCCCGCAGCCGCGGCGCCACCTGCGCAAGCTCTATCCGGACCCGTTGTCACCCGAAAGCCCCTGGGGGCTGCTGAACCAGGGCAGCGCGGTGATCGGCGTCTACAGCCAGGCCCCGGGCACACCGTTCCGGCAAACCGGCTTTGGCAGCGGCCAGCGCGGCTTCGAAAACGCGCAGACTTACGCAGATTGGCGCTTCGTCGCCGACCTGCCGCTGGCGGTAGCAGCACCCGGCACGCCCCCCAAGCCCACGCTGCCGGGCAATGGCGGGTCGCCGCCTCCCTTGACCCGAGGCAAGCG
This sequence comes from Burkholderiales bacterium, assembly GCA_947453625.1. GTDB lineage: Bacteria > Pseudomonadota > Gammaproteobacteria > Burkholderiales > Burkholderiaceae_C > Pseudaquabacterium. The sequence continues at coordinate 835 of CANGHK010000074.1, read as the reverse complement.
ATGACGTATCGGCTTTTGCTCAGCGATGGCCACTGGCTGATCCGCTGCGGCCTGCGCACCACCCTGGGACGGAACGACGACCTGGCCGTGGTCGGTGAAGCGGGCGATCTGGCCATGGCCGTGACGCTGGCCGCCGAACTGGCACCCGACCTGACGCTGCTCGACCTCAGGCTGCCCGGGGGGGGAGGTATCGAGGCCGCGCGCCAGATCAAGGCCAGTCGGCGCGACCAGAAGCTACTGCTGCTGTGTGACCTGGGCGGGCAGACCTCGGCCCGCGAGGCCTTGCGGGCCGGTTGCGACGGTTGCGTGCGCAAGGACTGTTCTGAACCCGAACTGCTGGAGGCGATACGCTGCGTGCGCGCCGGCGGTGTCTACCTCGACGCCGACATGACGCGCCAGATGGTGTTTTCCAACCAGGAGCTCGAAGCCGCCCCGGGGCCCGACCCGCTGGACCGCTTGTCGCAGCGTGAAAAGTCGGTATTCCGCTTGATCGCCGAGGGCCGCAGCAACCGGGGCGTGGGCGAGTACCTCGCGTTGAGCCCGAAGACGGTGGAGAAGTACCGGGCCGCCTTGATGGTCAAGCTCAAGCTGCGCAATGCGATCGACCTGCGCCTGCTCGCGCTCGACCTGGGCGTGGTGCGACGGCCGGCGCTGCAGGTGCTACCCAACAGGGCTCACAACGACAATGCCGGCAATCCAGGCTGATGCCGCGACAACTCATGCGCAGGGTTCAAGCGCCGGTCAAGCCGGTGTCCGCTTCAAGCGCCGGTCAAGCCGGTGTCCGCTTCAAGCGCCGGTCAAGCCGGTGTCCGCTTCAAGCGCCGGTCAAGCCGGT
>CANGHK010000073.1 GCA_947453625.1 Burkholderiales bacterium | reverse complement strand
CGTCACGTCGGACGCCGCGCTGCTGAAGCTCAGCGCCGCGCTGTTCGTCACGCCGTCGCCGGCATGGCCGGCCGCGCCGTCGGTCGAGTCGCTGGCCAGGCTGACGACAGGCGTGGCGATGGTGGTGTCGAGCGTGAAGCTCAGCGTGGCGCTGGCCAGGTTGCCGGCAAAGTCGGTGTCGGTGACCACCACGGTGTGGACGCCGTCGGTCGTCGGCGCGACATAGCTGGCGCTGGCCGGCCCGCCGTCGACCGTGACGCTGCGCGCCACGTCAGCCGCCGCGCTGCTGAAGCTCAGCGCCGCGCTGTTCGTCACGCCGTCGCCGGCATGGCCGGCAGCGCCGTCGGTCGAGTCGCTGGCCAGGCTGACGACGGGCGTGGCGATGGTGGTGTCGAGCGTGAAACTCAGCGTGGCGCTGGCCACGTTGCCGGCGAAGTCGGTATCGGTGACGACCACGGTGTGGGCGCCATCGACGGTGGGCGCGACATAGCTGGCGCTGGCCGCGCCGCCGTCGACCTTGAAACTGCGCGTGACATCAGCCGCCGCGATGCTGAAGGTCAGCGCCGCGCTGTTGCTGACCCGGTCGCTGGCATGGCCAGCAGCGCCGTCGCTGCTGTCGGTGGTCAGCGCCAGCGTCGGCGTGGCCACCGTCTTGTCGAGCGTGAAGCTGACGCTGGCGCTGGCGCTGCCGGCGGCGTTGCTGTCGGTGACGACCACGGTATGGGCACCGTCGGCGGTGGGCGCGACATAGCTGGCGCTGGCCGCGCCGCCGTCGACCTTGTAGCTGCGCGTCACACCGGACGCCGTACTGCTGGCGCTCAGGGCGGCGTTGTTGGTGACGGCGTCGCTGCCATGGTTGGCCACGCCGTCGCTGCTGTCGACGCTGAGCGCCAGCGTCGGCGTGGCCAGCGTCATCAGCGTGAACTTGAAGACGCCGCCATCTTCGGTGCTTGCTGGGGAGACATTGCCGGCCAGGTCGGTCTGGCGCACCCGAACCTGGTTGACGCCCTCGACCGCGGTGAAACTGGCCTTCCAGGTCTTGCCGCCGTCCACGCTGTACTCCACCAGCGCGCCGGGCTCGACACCGCTGAGCTTGAGCGCGCCGTTGCTGGTGATCTTGTCGCTGGCGCTGGTGCCGGTGTCGGCCAGCAGCGCCGGCTTGGGCGCGGCGGGCGCCGCGGTGTCGAGCACCCAGGCCTGGCTTTTGGCCGGCCCGGCGTTGCCCGCGGCGTCCTCCACCTGCACCTTCAGCGTGTTGCTGCCGGCCAGCGTGACGCCGGTCAGCGAGAAGCTGGTGCCGCCCACCGCGGCGGTGGCGGTCTTCCAGCTCACGCCGTTGTCCAGCGAAACCCTGACCACCTCGCCGGCGGCCAGCGCCGACGACAGCGTGCCGCTGACGGTCTGGGCGGCGGTCTTGGTGATGAAGTCGGTCGCGCTGCTGCCGGTGTCGGCCGACAAGGCCAACGTGGCCACGCTGGTGGCCGGGCCGGCCTGGTCCAGCACATAGGCCTGGCTCTTTGCCGCGCCGGCGTTGCCCGCGGCGTCCTCGACCCGCACTTGCAGTGTGTTGCTGCCGGCCAGCGTGACGCCGGCCAGCGAGAAACTGGTGGCACCCACCGCGGCGCTGGCGGTCTTCCAGCTCAGGCCGTTGTCCAGCGAGACCCTGACCACCTCGCCGGCCGCCAGCTTGGCGCCCAGCGTGCCGCTGACGGTCTGCGCCGCGGTCTTGGTGACGAAGTCGGTCGCGCTGCTGCCGGTGTCGGCCGAGAAGGCCAGGCTGGCCACCGTGGTGGTGGGCGCCAGCGTGTCCAGCGTGTAGGCGGTGGCGCCGGCCAGCGCGGTGCCGCCGCTGGGCGCCGACCAGAAGCTCAGCGCGGTGGCGCTGCCGGCCACCAGCGTGACATTGGACGAGAAATTGACGCTGGTGCTGGTGCTGGTCCAGCCGGTGAGCGTGGCCAGCACCCGGGTCAGACCGCCGTCGGCCGACACATACAACAGCGGCGGCGTGCTGCCGCTCTTGAACGCGAACCTGCCGCTGACCGTCTGCAGCGCGGTGCGGGTGATCAGGTCGGTGGCGGAGACGCCGGTGTCGGCGGACAACTGGACGAGCGAGACGGTGCTGATGACGGTGGCCATGTGGAGATTCCCGGGACAGGTGAGGAAGGACGTGGGGGGGGTGGTGAATCGGTGAACTGCGGGTCAGCGGCTTGAACTCAGCGCTCGTTGAGCGCGCCGCCAAAGGCCTTGAAGACGGGCTTGGCGAGATATTTCAGGATCGACCGGCTGTCGGTGCGGATGTCGACGCTGGCCGTCATGCCGGGTTTGAGCTCGACCGCGGCCAGCCGGGGGTTGATGCCGGCACGGTCGCCGTCCAGCCGCACCTGCGCCCGGTAGAAGCTGCTGGGCTGGCCGTTGGCCGCGGTCTCGGTCAGCGTGTCGGCGCTGAGGTAGGTCAGCCGGCCGTGCAGGCTGCCGTAGACCGAATAGTCGAAGGCGTCGAGCTTGACCGTCACCGACAGGCCGGTCTTGAGCGCGCCGATGTCGACCGGGTTGAGCTTGAGCTCGAGCAGCAGCTCGCCGTCGGTGGGCGAGATCTGCATCAGCTCGTCGCCCGGGCGCAGCACGCCGCCTATGGTGTTGACCTTCAGCAGCTTGACGATGCCCGCCACGGGCGCCGTCAGCGCGGTGTGGTCCAGCAGGCTCTGGCGCTCGTCGAGCTTGTAGCGGCTGCTGGCCAGGTCCTCGGCCAGCTTGGCCGCTTCCAGCCTGGCGTCCTGCAGGTACTTGTTGCGCAGGACGCTGGCCCGGCCCTGCAGCTCGCCCAGCGCGCGCCGCGCGTGCATCACCTCGAGCCGGCTGGTGTCGCCGGTCTTGAGCAGCGCTTCGTTCATCGCCAGCTCCTGCTGCGCCATCTCCTGCGCGTCCTGCAGCGTGGCCAGTTCCTCGCGCAGGCCGCGCCGGCGCTGCGTGAACAAGGCCTGCTGCGCGGCGACGAACTGCGGGTACTCGTTGAAGCGCGAGCCGAACACCGGCGCGGTCTCGGCGGCCTCGGCCTGGGCGCGCAGCAGCGCGGCGGCCAGCGCGGCGTCGCGCGCCCGGCTCTCCTCGAAAGCCGCGTCGGGGCGCTCACGCTCCAGCGTGGCGAGCTGCTGGCCGGCCTGCACCGCCTGGCCCTCGTGCACCAGGATGCGCGACAGCACGCCGCCGTCCGCCGCCTGTATCACCTGGGTGCGGGCACTGGGGATCAGCTGGCCCTGGGCGCGAACGGTCTGGTCGATCTCGAACCAGCCGGCCCAGGCCAGGAACAGCGCCAGGCCGACGGCCATCAACAGCGTCATCGAGACGCGCGCCGGGCGTGGCGTCATGTCGTTCAAGGCTTCCGTGCTCATGCCGCCTTCTCCATCGCCGGCGCGTTGAGCTGTTGCAGCACCTGCGCCTTGGGGCCGTCCATCACGATCTGGTGGCCGGCGATCACGATCACCCGGTCCACCAGCGCCAGCATCTCGGCCTTGTGCGTCACCAGCACCAGCGTGTCCTGGGGTTTGAGCGCCGCCTGCAGCGCGCGCGTGACCTGCAGTTCCAGGCTGCGGTCCATGCTGGCGGTGGGCTCGTCGAGCAGCCAGACGCTGGGTTCGCGCAAGAAGGCCCGCGTCAGGTTGACGAGTTGGCGCTGGCCGCCCGACAGGCCGCTGCCGCCCTCGAAGATCTCCTGCTGCAAACCCTTGGGGTGGGCGCTGATCACCGCCTGCAGCAGCCCGGTGCGGCGCGCGGCGCCCAGGATCGCGTCGTCGCCGGGGTCGATCTGGCCCAGGATCAGGTTGTCGCGCAGCGTGCCGGCAAACAGCCGGCCGTCCTGCTGCACATAGCCCAGGTGATCGGCCAGCGCCGGCTTGGCAATGTGCGACAAGTCGATGTCGTCGAGCAGGATGCGGCCTTGCTGCGGCTTGTACAGCCCCGACATCAGCCGCAGCAAGGTGGTCTTGCCCGCGCCCACCGGGCCCAGCACGCCCACCTTCTCGCCGGCGCCAATCTTCAGCTGGGCCACGCTCAGCGCCTGGTTGGCGCCGTACTGGGCCACCACCGCGTCGAAGCGGTAGTCGCCGCGCAGCTGCTGCAGCACCACAGGCTGGGCCTGGCCATGGTGGTCGTCGTGCAGCGCCCACAGCCGGTCCAGCCCCTGCAGCGCGGCCTGGGTGTGGGCCCACAGCGCCATCTGGCTGGGGATCATCGCCACCGGCGCCAGCACCCGGCCGGCCAGGATCGAGCAGGCGATCAGCGCGCCCATCGTCAGCTCGGCCCGGCTGACCAGCAGTGCGCCCACGGCCACCAGCAGCACATACGACAGCTGCTGGAAGGCGCCTATCAGGTGCTGGGCATGCTCGCTGATGTGGCGGCTTTGCAGCTCGCTGTCGCGCGCCTCGTCGGTGGTCTGCATCCAGCGCGACAACATGCGCCAGCCGCCCTGGCCGGATTTCAGCGTCTCGGCGCCCTCCACCGTCTCGACCAGCAGCCCGGCCTTGTGGTTGCTGGCCGCGATCGCCCGCTGGGCCAGCGCCACCACCGCGCGCCGGCTGGTCAGCCCGGTGGCCAGCGACAGCAGCAGGAATCCCAGCGGCACCAGCGCCAGCGGCACCGAGATCGCGGCGATCACCGCCAGGAAGACCAGCGCGAACGGCGCGTCGACCAGCAGGTTGGTGGTGACCGCGGTGAAGAAGCTGCGCACCGTCTCGTAACCCCGCATCTGCGCGGCCAGCGCGCCCACGCTGCGCGGCATCTGGTCCAGCCGCACCGCCAGAAAGCGCTGGTAGACCGCACGCGCCAGACGCTGGTCGACGCGGTCGATCAGCCGCTCGTACAAGCTGCTGCGCAGCCGCTTGGCCACCAGCTCGAACAGCACCGCGGCCACCACGCCCAGCGTCAGCACCAGCAGGGTCTGGGTCGCGCCGCTGGGGATCACCCGGTCGTAGACCTGCATGCTGTAGAACGACGCCGCCAGCGCGATCACGTTGAGCAGCAGCCCGCCTATCACCGCCTCGCGCAGCAGCCGGTGCTGCGAGAAGACCTCGTGGCGTATCAGCTGGTAGACCGCGCTGTCGCTGGCCACATAGGGCGGGCGCAGGCTGAAGCGGGCGATGGCGTGGCCGGCCAGGTCGGGCGTGGCCTGCTCGCGCCAGCGCTGGGCCGCGGCGTCCCACCAGTCGCTGACCCATTGGCCCTGGCCGTTGCGGCCACGCAGCACGCCCCATTGGCCGGCCTGCCACAGCAGCGCGGGCACCAGCGCGGCGTCGGGCACGGCCAGCCAGCGGGCGGGGCGCACCTGCAGGTGGCGGGCCACCGTCTTGAGCTGGGCGCGGGCGTGGCCAGGCGTTGCCTGGGCGGGATCGGACTGGGCGGCGTTGGCCTGGGTAGCGGCCTGCGCCGCTTCCTGCAGCGCCAGCCGGTCGACGCTCTCGTGTTGCAACTGCGCCAGGCGCGCCAGGCAAGCCAGCAAATTCAAGGTGTGTCTCCCAACACGTTGCTCAGGCCGCGCACGCTCAGCGCCAGGCGCCAGCGCAAGGCCAGCTGGGCCGACAGGCTGTCGGCCAGGGCCAGCTCGACCTGGGTCAGCTCGCGGGCGGCGTTCATCACGTCGAGCCAGCTCTTGCGCCCGGCCAGGAACTGGCGGTCGTAGGCCTGGCCCACTTCGGCTGCCGATTGCAGCGATCCGCGCAGCGCCGCCAGCCTGGACTCGGCCGACGCCGCCAGCGCGTGGTCGGCCAACACCTGCTCGGCCAGGGCCCTGGCCTGCACCTGCTCGTCGGCCTCGGCGGCCTCGACCTGGGCCCGCGCCGCGTCTATGCCCGACAGGTTGGACAGCCCGGCGCCAAAACGGCTGCTCAGGCCGATGAAGACGCGGTTCTCGGCCGCGCCGCTGCGCAGGCTGAAGTTGCCGTACTGGCGCTCGAGCCGCAGGTAGACCTCGGGTGACAACTCGGCGCGGCGCTCGGCCAGCGCGGCGGCCAGCCCCTGGGTCTGGGCCCTGGCGCGCTGCAGCGCCGGGCTGGCCGCGCGGGCCTGCGCCAGCAACTCGCTCAGGTCGTCGCTCAGCGGCGCGGGCAAGGCCTGATCGGCGGCCAGCGCGACAGCGCCAAGTCGGCCACCAGCGCCTGCAAGCGCTGCCGCGCCAGCACGCCGTCGCTCTCGGCCGACACGCCTTGCTCGATACGGCGGCGCACCCGCGCCTGCAAGCCCTCGTGCGCGGCCTGGCTCTTCTCGTTGGCCAGGGTCTTGAGCTGCGCGCCCAGCCAGTCGCCATAGGCCTGCACCACGCGCAGCGCGAGCTGCAGCCGCGCCTCGTCGAACGCCGCCTGGCTGGCCCCGACGCCGGCCTCGGCCCGATCCACCCCCGCGGCCAGCCGCCCGCCGTTCCACAGCGGCTGCTGCAGCCGCAGCACCGACACCGTCGAATCGCCCTGGTAGGCGCTGTCGACCGCGCCGACGCGGGCGTTCTCCACGCTGACCGACGGCGTGGGCCAGTACTGCCAGCGCGCCCCGGCCAACCCGGCACGCGCCGCGGCCTGCTGCAGCGAAGCCGACTGCGCCGCCGGGTGCGAGGCGATGGCCTCGCGGATCAGCGGGACGATGACCTGGGCATCGGCGGCAAACGAGGCGTGGCACAGGGCCAGAAGGACCGAGAGCCGGCAGAATGCACAAACGCTGCGACGCATCAATTCGATCATTTCTTGTTTTTAATCAAAAAAATCATCGAAACATTTCCGAACCTATCCACGCCGCACCCCAGCAACCGGGGCTTCAGCGGCCCCGCCTGCCAGTACCCGAAGCCCAGCCCATGCTGAAGAACACCCGGTCTCAGCGGCCTTGCCTGCCTGCACGCCGGCCGCACAGCCTGTTCTGGCTCGTCTGGCTGGCCTGCTGGGTGTCCGCTGGGCTGGCGCCAGCGCCGGCCCAGGCCGCACAAGACCTCATCAGCGCGCGCGCCTGGCTGTCCGACCCCTCGGGTGAGCTCGGCCCGGACCAGGTGCGGCAGAGGGACTGGACGCCTTACAGCGGCCGGCTCCGGCAGGGCTTCACCCGCGCCACCACCTGGGTGCGGCTGACGATAGCCCCCCAGCCCGACATGCCGGGCGACGGCAGCGGCCGACCGGCGCGCCTGGTGTTGCGCATCCAGCCCGGTCAGCTCGACGAGATCGCCTTGTTCGACCCCCGGCGTCACGGCCAGCCGCCCCAGCTGACCGGCGACCGTCACGACTGGCGCCTGGGTGAGTACCGCTCGTTCAACCACAGCCTGGTGATGGACGCGCCCACCGCCCCGATCCAGGTGCTGCTGCGGCTGCGCACCACCAGCCACCATGGGCTGGACATCGAAGCGATGAGCTGGGACCTGGCGCAACAGCGCGACGGCAGCCAGCAGTTGGGGCTGGGGGCCTACTTCGCCTTCATGCTGATGATGCTGGCCTGGAGTGGCTGGTCGTGGTGGGCCGCGCGGGAGCGCGTGGTCGGGGCCTTCTTCGTCCAACAGGCGGTCTCGACGCTGTTCGTCCTGTCCTGGCTGGGCATCTTCAGGGTCTATCTGTCAGACTGGCTGCCCGCGCCGCTGCTCGACGCCATCACCTCCTGGATGTTCCCGCTGGCCCAGACCGCGACGGTCTGGTTTCACTGGCATTTCCTGCGCGAGTTCAATCCGCCCCGGCTCGGCCTGCGCTGCCTGGAGGCGCTGATGGCGCTGCTGCCGGTGGAATGCCTGCTGTTGCTGGCGGGGCAGACCCGCGCCGCGCTGCAGCTCAACGTGGTGGTGACGTCGCTGACCCCCTTGCTGCTGCTGGTGATGGCCTGGCGCATGGCACCGCCCGCGCCGCAAGAGACCCGGCTGCTGTCGCGGCGTCAACTGCTGACGGTTTACGGCCTGATGCTGCTGACCCTGGGTTCAGCCACCCTGCCCGCGCTGGGCTGGTTGCCCAGCGCGCCCTGGGGCTCGTCGGGCCTGCCGCTCTACGCCTTCGTCAGCGCGCTGCTGATCGCCGGCGCGCTGCAGGCCAGGGCGAAGAACAGGGCCGATGCGCACCGCCAGGCCCTGACGGCACTGACCCAGTCGCAGCGGGACGCGGCCCGCGAGCGCGCCAGGCGCGAGGAGCAGGAGCAGTTCCTGGCGATGCTGACGCACGAGTTGACGACCCCGCTGTCGGTCGCCAGCCTGGCACTGAGCAAGCTGAGCGAGGCCTCGGCGATTCGGACGCGCGCTTACCGAGCAGTCGACAGCATGCGGGCCATCATCGAGCGCGTCTCGCTGGCCGACCGACTGGACAGGGACAACGCCATGCTGCGGCGCGAGGACGTGGATGTGACCACGTTGCTGCGGGAGCTGCGCGAGCAGTTCAACGTCAATCACCCGACCCAACCCCGCATCGCGCTGCAGCTGGAGGGCTTGCTGCCCTGGCAGACCGACCGGCAGTTGCTGGCGATAGTCATGAGCAACCTGATGGACAACGCGCTGAAGTACGGTGCAGGCGAGGTCACGGTGGCAGGCTGCACCCAAGATCGGGGGCAGCTGCCCGGCCTGCTGCTGGCCGTGCGCAACGCAGTGGGTCCCTCAGGACGGCCCGACCCCGCGCACCTGTTCGAGAAATACCACCGCGGCCGAGCTGCGATGAGCAAGCCAGGTACCGGCCTCGGCCTGTACTTGTCCGCATTGATCGCCAAGCGCCTGGGCGGCGAGCTGCACCACCCGCCCGAAGCCGACGAGGTGTGCTTCGAACTGTGGCTGCCGGCATGAACATCGTCGCGGTCGAGGACAACGACGACTTGCGCGAGACCGTCGTCGAGTTGCTGGGCGAACAGGGACACCGCGTGCAGGGGCTGCGCTGCGCCGAGGAGTTGGACGACGAGGGCGGGCGCATGCCGATGGACCTGTTGTTGGTCGATCTGAACCTGCCCGGCGAAGACGGTTTGAGCCTGGCGCGGCGCATGCGCCAAGCCCAGCCCGGGCTGCGCATCCTGATGATGACGTCGCGCCACCTGATCCCCGACAAGGTTAGGGGCTACGCGGCAGGCGCGGACATCTACCTGACCAAGCCCATCAACCTGGAGGAACTGACCGCTGCGGTGATGGCCCTGGACCGCCAGCTCAACCCTGCCCAGGCCAGCCCGGGGCCCAGGCTGGAGGTGGTGACCTTCAGCCTGCAGGCGCTGGGCCCCAACGGGGCGGTCGCGCTCAATGCGAGCGAGTTGATGGTGCTGCGCGCGCTGGTGCGGGCTTCGGACCAGCGGCTGGCGCATTGGCAGTTGCTGGAGATCATGGGATTGAGCGTGACCGATGCCAACCAGGCCAAACTGGCGGTGCGGATGTCGCGGCTGCGCAAGAAGCTCGACGGTCTGGGTTTCAGCGGCCGCAGCCTGCAGGTGGTCCGCAGCGACGGCTACCAGCTGTGCCTGCCGACCGAGTTGCGCTGAGGCGCTGACACACCCGCCCCAGGCGCCGCCTTGCCGGGCCTGCAGGGCCTGCGCCGAAAGCGCTGTCAGCGGCCTCGGTGACAGATAAAAATCGTTAAAGTCTTTACTCTGACTTTTTCAACCGAAATCGACTCTGAACCCTTCCCGAACCATCACGCGCCGCGCCGCGCCGGGCCAAGCCCCGCGCGGGACGCCAGGGGTCTGGCGACGCTGGCGGACTGGCTGGCGCCAACTTTGGCTGCTCTTGTGGCTGGCCACGGCCTGGCTGCCCGGGGCGTCGGCCCAGACCTCGGCCAGCCAGGACGCCATCACGGCCCGTGCCTGGCTGTCCGACCCCTCGGGCCAGCTCGGCCCGGAGCAGGTGCGGCCGATGACCTGGACGCCTTACACCGGCCGGCTCAGGCGGGGCTACACCAGCGCCACCACCTGGGTGCGGCTGACGCTGGAGCCGCCGGCACAGGCCGGTCAGCGCGGCAACCGGGGCGCCAACCCAATTCGGTGGGTGCTGCGCATCCAGCCCGGCCAGATTGACGAGGTCGCGCTGTTCGACCCGCGGCTTGCCGGCCAGCCGCCCCAACTGACCGGCGACCGCCATGACTGGCGGCTGGGCGAATACCGCTCGTTCAACCACAACCTGGTGATCGCCGCGCCCACCGCCCCGATCGAGCTGCTGCTGAGGCTGCGCACCACCAGCCACCACGCGCTCGACGTCGAGGCGCTGCGCTGGGACATGGCCCAGGAGCGCGACGGCGACCAGCAGCTGCGGCTGGGCGGCTTCTGCTGCTTCGTGCTGATGATGCTGACCTGGAGTGGCTGGTCCTGGTGGCGCACGCGCGAGCGCGTGATCGGCGCGTTCTTCGTCCAACAGGCCATCTCCACGCTGTTCGTCTTTTCTCTGCTCGGCCTGTTCAGGGTCTATCTTTCCGACGCGCTGCCCGCGCTGCTGCTCGACACCATCACCTGCTGGTTGTTCCCGCTGACCCAGACCGCGTCGATCTGGTTTCACTGGCATTTCCTGCGCGAGTTCAAGCCGCCCCGGCTGGGCATGCGCTGCCTGCAAGCGTTGATGGCGCTGCTGCCGGTGGAGTGCCTGCTGTTGCTGACGGGGCAGACCCGCGCCGCGCTGCAACTCAACGTGGTGGTGACCGCGCTGACCAGCTTGCTGCTGGTGGCAATGGTCTGGCGCATCGCACCGCCCGGGCCGCAAGACACCGGCCGGCTGTTGCGACACCAACTGCTGAGGGTCTACTCGCTGATGCTGCTGACCCTGTTTTCGACCAGCCTGCCCGCGCTGGGCTGGTTGCCCAGCCCGCCCTGGGGCTCGTCGGGCGTGCTGCTCTACGCCTTCGCCAGCGCGCTGCTGATCGCCAGCGCCTTGCAGGCCAGGGTGAAACATCAGGCCGGTGCACACAGCAGGACGCTGATCGCGCTGTCACTGTCGCAGCAGCAGGTGGCGCAGGAGCGCGACCGCCGGCAGGAGCAGGCGCAATTCCTGGCCATGCTGACGCACGAATTGACCACCCCGCTGGCGGTGGCCAGCATGGCGCTGGGCAGCCTGGTCGAGGGCTCGGCGGTGCGCGTGCGCGCCTACCGCGCGGTCGAATCCATGCGCGACCTCATCCAGCGCTGCGCGCTGAGCGGTGAGCTGGACCACCCTGAACGCACGCTGCAGCGCAGCGCGGTGGATGTGCCGGACTTGCTGCAGGAGTTGCGCGACGGCTTCCGGGCCGACCGGCCGGCCAGCTCACCGATCGCCCTGGAGCTCGACGCCGGCCTGCCGCACTGCCTGACCGACCGGCGCTTGCTGGCCGTGATCCTGGGCAACCTGATGGACAACGCGCTGAAATACGGCGCGCAGGGCGGCACGGTCACGGTGACGGCCAGCACCCTGCAGCGCGGGCATCAGGCCGGTCTGCTGCTGAGCGTGAGCAACCGGCCAGGCCCCGCCGGCCGGCCCGATACGGCGCGGCTGTTCAGGAAATACCAGCGCGGCCGGGCCGCGATGGGCCAGTCCGGCTCGGGCCTGGGCCTGTACCTGTCGGCGAAGGTCGCCAGCCGACTGGGCGGCGAGTTGGTGCACCCCGCCCAGACGGCCGATGTGCGCTTCGTGCTGTGGTTGCCGGCATGAACATCGTCGTGGTCGAGGACAACGACGACCTGCGCGACGCGCTGGTCGAACTGCTGCAAGAGCAGGGCCACCGCGTCACCGGCCTGTCCTGCGCCGAGGACCTGAGCGACGAGGGCAGCCAGACCGCGATAGACCTGCTGGTGGTGGACTTGAACCTGCCGGATGAAGACGGATTGAGCCTGGCGCGGCGGATGCGGCGCGTGCAGCCCAGTCTGCGCATCCTGATGATGACCTCGCGCCACACCGTGGCGGACAAGGTGCAGGGCTATGGGTCGGGCGCCGACATCTACCTGACCAAGCCGATGAACCAGGAGGAATTCAGCGCCGCGGTGCAGGCCCTGGGCCGGCAATTGCATCCGGTGCCAGACCACGACGCCGACGGACCGGTGCTGCGGGTGCAGATGGAGAGTTTGCAGGCCAGCGGGCCGAACGGCCATGTCGTATTGAACGCGGGTGAAGCGGCGTTGTTGTGCGGGCTGGCGCGGGCACCCGGCCAGCGGCTGGCGCACTGGCAGTTGCTGGCGCTGATCGACCCCAGCCAGGGCGACGTCAGCCAGTCCAAGCTGGCCGTGCGGATGACGCGGCTGCGCCACAAACTGGTCGAACTGGGCTTGCCCGAGCCGGCGCTGCAGGTGATCCGCGGCGAGGGCTACCGGCTGTGCCTGACGACCGAGTTGCTGTGATGGGGTCAGTGGCCGGGGTCAAACGAAGTTGTCGCCAGTGCTGCGACCCGGAAGGATCGAGGCAAGATGAAAGCGATGGATTCGGCCCGATGGCCAGGCACAAACCGCAGCGATGCCCGAGGGTATCGCGAGGAGTTGCAACGACGCCAGCGGGTCGAAGGCGCGGTCTCATGTTTCGATATCTCCGGAGCGCAGCACCAGATCAGCGCCAGGCCGCCGAGATATTGGGCGGCGGCGTCAATGCGTTCTCGCGCTATGAGAACGGCAAGACCAGGCCGTCGCTCGCGCTCGTGAAACTGCTCAAGGTGCTGGACCGCCATCCCGATCTGCTGGACGAGGTTCGCGCCGCCTGGGGCAGGCGGGTTTCGGTGCTAGACGGGCTGCCGCTCAGCGCGGTGGACATGCCGGGCTTGCCGTGAGGCCCAGCGGCCGCAGGATCGCGGCGACCGGTCAGCCGGCGCCGCCACCACCGATCACCCGTCGCAGCGGCACAGGCCCGAGCGCGCGCAGGTAGTCGTCGATGAACTGCGGGTTGAGCGCGCTGGGCGCTGATTTGAGCGGCCTGCGGGACGAGACCCGGACCATCAGGTTGTCGGCCAAGTCGGTCCAAGGGCCTGTGCGCAACTGGCCAAGTCGGCGCGACAGCGCGTCCCGGCGCTGCTCGAGCACGCCCCCGGTGACGCGCCAATACACCACATCCTCGACAAAGGCCGCACCGCGGGCGGCGAAGCTTTTCACGGGCAGCGAAACCAGCGCAGTGGCCAGTTGCGTGTCGCTCACCCTGTCGATCGCAAAGCCCAGGCCGCCGTAACAGACCTCCTGGTCGTGGCCGGCGTTGCGGTAGCCTTCGCGAGACCAGGTGATCATCAGCGTCACCTCCTGCCCGTCGGCCCTGGCAAATTGCCGCGCCAGCACCAGGTCGTAGGTGGCCAGGGTCTCGGGGCTCCAGCGTGGGTCCACCGCCTCTGTGCCCGACTGCCGCATGCGCCAGCCCGCCGGCGCATGGGCGAACAAGTCCACCAGGTCGGGCTTCGGGGCATAGCGGGGATGCTGCAAGCCCCATTCGACTGCCAGCAGCGGCAAGGCCAGCAGGACAGCCAGCATCAGCGGCAGCCTCCAGCGATCAACGCCGGCCATGATCTGCACCTGTTCCGACCCCTGTTCCGCCGCCCGCCGTCAGCGCCGCAACGCGTCGGAGCAATCCGTCGATGGCGACCAACAGCCCCAGCGCCACCAGGAATGCAAACACCCCTGCCGTCTCGTGGAACAGACCCTGGGCGAAGCGGTCGCCGACATATTGGGTGCTCAACACCAGCAGCAGGATGCGCACGAAGTTCGTCAGCACGGCCACCGGGATCACACAGACGGCCAGCAAGGCGATCTGCCAGCCCTTGCGTTGCGCGCCCTCGCGCAGGTAGAGCATGGCCAGCGCCGTCAGCGCAAAGATCGAATTCATCCCGGAACACGCCGCGGTGACCTCGGCGCTGTACGGCCCGAAGTAGAGGTGGACGCCCTCGGCGGCCACCGGCAGCAAGGTGGCCGACAGCAGGGCCGCGCTGCCTGCGGCCAGCGTCCCGGCCAGGCCGGACGACAGCACCGCGGGCGCCAGGCGCCCGATCACCACCACGAAACTCCCCGCGCAGGCCAGAAAAACCACTGCCCGGCCCTGGCTGCGCGGTGCCAAAGCCGCCACCAGGCCGGCCGGCAGCAGGAACAAGCCCCAGACCTCGACCGGCGTCGAGTCGCTGAGGCGGCCCACAACATGTGCCAGGGCGCCAGCCGCGAACAACAGCGATCCCAGCCAGGGCCTGCCCCGCCCGCCGGGACTCAGCGCTGCAGCCAGCGCCGACCGCTCCATCCACAGCACGGCGCCCACCGTGGCCAGCAGCATCAGGTTGTCGCTGCTGCCCGTGCTCAGCAGATTGGAGATGGCGCGCCAGCAGCAGCCAGCCAGTGCACCGGCACAGACCAGCCAGGGCAACAGCTCGGGCGCCCACCGCACCGGCGCCAGGGCCAGCGGCGCCGTGGGCGCGGACTGTCGGTTCAAGACACCAGCACCGTCGCCGCCGACAGGCCCATCAGCAGCACGGCCAGCAGCAGCACCGGTTGCCAGCGCAGGTCACGCGTCGATTCGCGCAGCCTGGAGTCCGCGTAGCGGTAGCTCGCCAGCAGCCCGCAGGCCAGGCCGATCAGGGCAAAGCCCGCTGTGGCCCACACCGGCAACAGCAGCGCGCCGACCATCAGCAAGACAGCCCATGCCGCCACCGCGCCGGCGACCGGCAAAGCCACCAGCCCTTTCACGATCCGACCCGGGGCCTTGAGCGGGCCCTCTGGGGCCAATCCGCCACTGGCAGACTTGCCCGCGGCGGACTCGGGCGGCGGATTCTTGCCACGCCACAGCACCGGCAGCCACAGGCTGCCGCGCCAGAAGCGCAGCGTGGCCACCAGCAGCAGCACCGCCATGGCGCAGGACAGCGCGGCGCTCAGCGCGACAGCAATCTGGCGGTAGACCACCCTGGATTCGGGCGACGGCCGGCCCATGGGCAGGGCCAGCGGCGTGTCCGGGGCCGGGGCGGGCACCGCGCCGGGGGCGAACTCACCCAGGTAGTCGATCTTGGCCGCAGCCACCACCGCCTTGACCTTGGCCTGCACTGCCTGCTGGCGCTGCTGCTGGTTCAGCTCGGCCATCACCGACTGGGTCGCGGCGTCGCCGACGATGGGCGCGGCCTTGATCGACAGCACCACCAGCACGGCGGCACGCTCGGGCGAGACGCTGACGACCAGCGGCTGGCCGGGCCTGGCCGCCAGCAAGGCATCGGCCAGCTTGTCCGAGAGCTGGTCGGTCGCACTGGCGTTGACCATCCGGCGGTAGCCCACCCGCGCCTCCTTGACGATCTGCTCCAGCCTGTCCATGCTGGCGCCGCCGCCCGCAGCGCTGTCCAGCGTCTCGAGCAGCGCCGTGCCGGGCCTGACCAGCGACAACTCCTCGATCATCAGCATCCGGCGGTTGGCGAAGCGGCGCGGGCTGCGGTCGACGACGTCGCTGGCCTGGCCCGGCAAGACGGGCGCCAGGTCTCTGACCGCGCGCTGCTCGACCTGACGCGCCAGCGCCTGGCGCTGGGCGAGGTGGGCGTCGAGCAGATAGTCCGGGCTCTTGTCGAGCTTGTCGCTGACGGCTTGCTGGGCCATCAGCTCGGTGCTGACCAGCTCACCCAGGATCGCGCGCCGCTGCGTGGCCAGCGTCGCCGCGCTGGCATTGGGCAGCACGACCCGTTGCTGCTGCAGGTCGATCTCGCGCAGCGTGATCTCGACCCCGTTGACCACCGCCGCCACCTGCCCGTTGCCGCCTTGGCCGGGCTTGGGCGAGCAGGCGGCCAAGGCCAGGCAACAGGTCAGGGCAAAGCAGGCGGCGAAGCGGCCCCGCGGCCTGGCGAGGCGCGGGGTGGACGCCGGCGTGAAGTCAGTGGGCATGGCCATGGGTATCGATGTTGAACGAGTTGCCGCCCCGCCTGCCGCGGGGCCTGGCGGCAGCAGCGAGGCAGGCAACGCAAGGCCATGGCCCCCCCTGCGGGACGGTTCGCGTCAAGCCGGCATCAAGCCCGCGGCGCTGCCGCCCTGCGCATCGCTGTTGCGGCGCCGGCGCAACCAAACCAATGCCGCCAGCCCGACGCCGGCCAGCACATAGGTGGAGGGTTCGGGAACGGCCGTGGCATTCACCTGCATGGCCAATGTCGAGCTACTTGTGTTTGCTGCCCATACCAGCGGATCATTCTCACCATTTAAATACTGGTATCCGAGAACAGACCCGGCAACCGCATAGCTGGATTTGTTCCATCTGATACCCGTATCACTGTTATCCAGGACGGCCCAGTAAACCGTGTTACCGGCGAGAACAGTCGACGTGCCCGTGAAAGTATTGACTCCGGCCGCAGCCGTGATCGTGGCCGGACTGGTCAGCATCTCGACAACGGACCCTGGCGCACTTGCATTGCCCGTGCCCAGGTTGGTGTAGATCGTGAGCGTAGTAGTGCCCACCGCAGCGGAAGAGGATCCATACAGCGAAATGCTGTCGATGACGTGACCGTTGTTCCCGGTCGTGAATGCCTGAGCGAATAGAGTACCGCCTGTGACGGTCTTGTACTGTTGCGCTGCAGTGCCTGTAGTCACGGCAAGAAGTGCACTCCCCGCGCCATATAAACTGTCGAAGATGATGGTGGCCCGCGCCGAGCCGGCACCGATACCCAGCGCCAACGCCAGCGCCAGCCCCGGATAATTCACTGTCAATTTTTTCACTCGATACCCCTCTTGATGATCATCAAACCCGCCCCGCCGTTGCCTGCCCACAAGCGGCCGCCCCGGGCAAGAGCACCCTGGCGCCCCGATCGCCCCGATCGCCAGAACCGACCGCAGGTCGCGGCCGAGCCAGAAGCGGCCCGGCCGCGCGTGCGTGCGTTCGCGCTTGCGGCAACGGGACGTCAGGGTCCTGGACATCGGGGTCTTCGTTCAGTCATGGCCCGATCCGCACCGCGCGGCAAGTGACCCCACGGTGATTTTCTGTGTCTTTGTCATTCGGGACAGTTTAATCAAATTTCGGACTCCGCGCACCCGACGCCTTGCAAGCCTTTCAGGCTAGCTCATTTTCGAACCAGGGCGGCCCGGCGGTGCTGCAGCCGCCCTGAAGCCGCGGGTTGACGGGTGGCAGCAGTGGGACCAGGGCACCGGTCCCGTACAGCAGCTATCCCAGCCAGGGCAACCGCGCGGGCAGCCACCGCATCGACGCCAGCGTCGGTGGCACCCTGGGCGCGGCGGGTGCGGCCGTTGGGTTCAAGCCACCAGCACCGTGGCGGCCGACAGGCCCATCATCAGCACGGCGAACCCCAGCACGGACCGCCAGTACAGCTTACGGGTCGATTCGCGCGGCGTGGAGACCGGGTAACGGTAGGCCGCCACCAGCCCGCAGGCCAGGCCGAACAAGCCGCTGGCCGCGCTGGCCCACCAGGGCAGCAGCAGCGCACCCACCATCAACAGGATGGCCAGTGCCACCACGGCGCCGGCGACCAGCACGGCCACCAGGGCTTTCGCGATCCGGCCTGGCAGCTTGACCGGCAAGGCTTGCTGCGGGTCGTCGCCGCCATTCCACTCGCCCGCGTGGGCCTCCGGCAGCGGCGCATCGACGCGTTGCGACAACGGCAGCCTGCCTCGCCAAAAGCGCAGCGTGGCCACCAGCAACAGCACCGCGACGGCGCAGGCCAGCGTCGCAGCCAGGGCCACTGCAGCCTGGCGGTAGACCACCCTGGCCTCTAGCGGCGGCTGGCCCATGGGCAAGGCCTGCAGCGTCGGGGTATCCGCGGTGGCGGGCAGCGCGCCGGGGGCGAACTCACCCTGGTAGTCGATCTTGGCCGCAGCCAGCACCGCTTTCACCTTGGCCTGCACCGTCTGCTGACGCCGTTGCTGGTTCAATTCGGTCATCACCGCCTGGGTGGCAGCGGCGCCGGCGATGGGCGCGTCCCGGGTGGCCAGCAGGACCAGCACCGCACCGCGCTCGGGCGAGACGCTGACGACCAGCGGCCGGCCGGGTTTGGCCGCCAGCAGCGCGTCGGCCAGTTTGTCCGAGAGTTGGTCGGTGGCGCTGTTGTTGACCACGCGGCGGTAGCCCACACGCGATTCCTTGACGATCTGCTCCAGCCTGTCCAGGCTGGCACCGCCGCCCGCGGCGCTGTCCAGCGCCTCCAGCAGCGCCGTGCCGGGCCGGGCCAGGGACATCTCCTCGATCATCAGCAGCCGGCGTTTGGCAAAGCGGCGCGGGTTGCGGTCGATGACGTCGCTGGCCTGGCCCGGCAGGACGGGCTCCAGGTCTCTGACCGCGCGCTGCTCGACCTGCCGCGCCAGCGCCTGCCGGTAGGCGATGTGGGCGTCGAGCAGGAACTCAGGGCTTTTGTCGAGTTTGTCGCTGACGGCCTGCTGGGCCATCAATTCGGTGCTGACCAGTTCGCCCAGGATCGCGCGCCGCTGCGCGGCCAGCGCCGCAGGGCTGGCATTGGGCGCTGCCAGGCGCTGCTGCACCAGGTCTATCTCGCGCAGCGTGATCTCAACCCCGTTGACCACCGCCGCCACCTGGCTCTTGTCGACCTGGCCAGATTTGGGCGAACAAGCGGCCAGCGCCAGGCAACATAACAGACCGATTGCGGCAGCGAAGCGACGCTGAAAGCTGGCCCGGTGCAGACTGAGGATAGGCGCAGGCGTGAATTCTGGGGACATGGCCATGGATTTGGTTGTCGTTGTGATGGCTGCGGGCCCATTCCACCGTGGCGGCGGAACAGCCGGCGCTGGCGCCGGCCTTGCGACGGCGTCAGACGACCGGCGCAAGCCTTGGCACCACTGCCCGAGCCAGCCGGGCAGGGTCCCCAAGCGGACCGGACAGGATCAAGCAGGCATCAAGCCCGCAGTGCTGCCAGTCTGGGCACCGCTGTTGCGGCGCCGGCGCATCCAGCCCAATGCCGCCAGCCCGACGCCGGCCAGCACATAGGTGGAGGGTTCGGGAACGGCAGAGGCGTTGACTTGCATGGCCAGGGCCGAGCTTTGTTGCACGCCCCATGTACCGGCTTCGGTATCTCCATTCTCGTATCCCAGAATTGAAGGGCTGACAGCTTGGCTCGAGTAATACCACTTGGTGCTTTTGGCATTGTCAGTGTTGGCAAGGACGGCCCAGTAAGTCGTGCTCGCAGTGAGCACAGTCGAGGTACCGGTGAAGGTGTTGGTCCCCGCCGAGGTTGTCACAGTGGGATTGGTCAGCGTCTCGACCACTGCCGACGGCGCACCTCCAAGGTCGCTGTAAATCTTGAGGGTGGTGGTGGAGCCGCCAGATAACGAATATCCATACAGCGAAATACTGTCGATGGTGGAGACCAACGCACCCGTCGTGAATGCCTGCCCGAAGGGGCTGCTACCTGTGGAACTTACAAAGCTACCGGTCGTGGTCAGCGTCGTGCCATCCGAAGTCAGACTGTCGAAGATGATGGTGGCCTGCGCCGTGCCGGCGCCGATACCCAGCGCCAGCGCCAGCACCGCCCCCGGAAAATTCACTGTCAATTTCTTCACAAAATACTCCCGTTGATGTTGATCAAACCCGTCCACAACCGTTACCGGCCCCTGCTGCTGCTGCCGACCCAGCGGCGAAACTTCTTGTCGAATCGAACCCTGACCGATCGCCGCGCCTGCCGCACTCCGCCCTGACCCGCCGCGACAACCCCGCCCAGCGACTCTTGCGGCCATCGCGCAGCAGGCTGCCGCCGACCAGCGCGGCAGGCCCAGGGCGCGCAAGCCGCCGCGATGGCCACCAGAGCCTGAAGCGACTCGGCGTCAGGACTGCGCAGCGGGGAACGAGAGAGGATTGGGGTCAAGTCAGGGCTCATCGAGGCCAGGTCGAAGCACACGCGTCCCAGTCTGACCTTACGGTATTCCGGCAACGTACGCTCAGTCTAAACATAAGTTTCGGTTCACTCACTTGATGTTACGCAAACGACAACCTGACTAGGCATGAAGCTCAGCCTCACCTCGAATTTGGTTTTCCCGCTGCGGTTTGGCGCGGATGACGTCGCCGATCAACTGGGAGACCAAGCCGTGGAGGTCGAATCGTTTATTGAAGCGGTACGAGAACGCGCCGAGGTAATGGACGGCGTATTTGCCGTACT
>CANGHK010000072.1 GCA_947453625.1 Burkholderiales bacterium | reverse complement strand
TGATCGCGTACGGCCCCGGCACCGCCGCGGTCGGCGGGCTGCCGGCCGGGCTGAGCTCGGTCACGCTGCCCACGGTCTCGCCGTTGCGCGGCGCGACCGGGGTGGTGAAGGCGGTGCCCACGGGCGCGAACGTCGTGCCGTAGACCTTGCTCGCATCGTTGGCCTGGATCGTCAGCGGCGCCGGCGTGACCGTCAGCGCGCCGTCGAGATAAGTGATGGTGTAGTTGCTGGGTGTGAAGCTGCCGCCGGTGGCGCTGCTGGGCGTGATCGCGTACGGCCCCGGCACCGCCGCGGTCGGCGGGCTGCCGGCCGGGCTGAGCTCGGTCACGCTGCCCACGGTCTCGCCGTTGCGCGGCGCGACCGGGGTGGTGAACGCAGTGCCGGCCGGCGTGAAGGTGCTGCCGTAGACCTTGCTCGCGTCGTTGGCCTTCAGAGTCAGCGGTGCCTGTGTGATGGCAGCGTTGGTCCGCAGGGGTCCGGGAAAGCAATCCACCCAGAGCGCGAACTTGCCGGCATCGGCACCGGCCAGTGTGTAGCCGGTGTAGGTGATGCCGATGTTGGCGGCGACGTTCTTGTCGTCGAAGGTGGCGACGCCGGGCACCAGGGTGACCGAGCCGCCGAGCGTCGGGTCACCGCGCAAGGACAGCGTGGCACTGGTGTTGCCGTCGTAGACCTTGTCCTTGCCCTGCGCGAACACCAGCATGTACTGCGTCAGCGTGGCGCCGCCGGTCAGGGTGAAGTTGCCGGCGTAGTCGTGCGGCGTCGCATAGGAGACCGGCGTGTAGTCAAGCGTCACCGCTGCTCCCGGGCCGGTGACGGCGTAGGGCGGCGTGCCGGGCGCGAAGACCACCGTGCCGCCGACCAGGCCGGCCGGCCCGCTGCCGTCGGCGCCGGCGCGCAGCGTGACGTTGCCGCGCGTCGTCGTCATCGCCGCGTCGATGTTGATGTCGCGGCCGCAGCAGGCGGTGAAGTTGCCGTCGGTGGTCGTGATCGGCGAGTGGATGTTGATGTCGCGCACCGCCGTCCAGGTGATGCCGCCGCTGGTCGTGGTGATGCCGGTGACACCGGGGCTCACGACCACGTCGCGCCCGGCGGTCGCCACCAGATTGCCGGTGGTGGCCGTCACGGCCGCATTGAAGTTGACGTCGTTGACGGCGTTCAGGGTCAGCGTGGTGGGCGCGCCGGACGCGGTCCAGGTGACGGCCTCGTTGACGTTGATGTCGCCGTTCACGCCCGCGCTGCCGCTGCTGCTGAGGATGGTGACGCTGGTCGTCACCAGGTTCGCGCTCAGCGTGGCGCCAGCGATGTCGGCGCCCGCAGCCACGGTGAAGTCGGTCGGATCGATCAACCAGTTGCCGCCGCGGCCTTGCGCAGACCGGGTGGTGACCACCGCCGAGTCGGCGACATGCACCCGCGCGGCCGAGGTTTCGATCGCCCCGCCATCGCCACCCTGCGGCGCCGACGCGTCGAGTCGGCCCGCGACGCTGACCGCGCCGGCCTGCATGCCGCCCAGCAAGCGAATGCTGCCGTTGTGGTTTTCGAGCGTCTGGGCCTGGACCACGCCGGTGTTGTTCACTGCGCTCGCCAGCAGGCTGCCCGCGGCCTGGGCGGAGAGAATGACTTGGCCGCCGTCGGCCTGGATCAGGCCGCCGTTGCGCACCAGCGCATCCACCGCGCCCTGGTTCACCGTCACGTTGAGCAGGCCGTCACCGGCGAGGTCGAGCGTGATGGCCGAGCCGGCGGCCAGAGCCACCGTGCCGAGCCGCGTCGTGATGACCCCCTCGTTGCCGACGCTGGCGCCCAGCAGCGCGACGAAGCCGCCATCGGCATGGATGTCGCCCTGGTTGAGCACCGCGCCGGAGCCGGCACCGCTGAAGCGGTAGTTGCCGGCCGCAAAATTGCCGTCGCTCAGATCGAGCGTGGAAGCGACCAGCCCGCCCACGTTGACCTGCGCGCCCTTGCCGAACACGATGCCGCTGGGGTTGACCAGGAACACCCGACCATTGGCCGACAGGCTGCCCTGGATGCTGGACGGGTCGGCACCCAGCACGCGGTTCAGCGTCACCGAATTGCTGCCTGGCTGCACGAAGCGGACCGCTTCGCCAGCGCTGATGTTGAAACTGAGCCAGTTGATGGCGGCGTCTTGCGTCGATTGCGTGATCGTGGTGCTGGCCGCGCCCTTGCTGATCGTCGCGCTGCCGAGGCTGACCGTGCCGCCAACTGGCAAGGCCTGGATCGGCGCGCCGAAGGACAGCATCAGTGCCAGGACCAGCCCCTTGACGGCGAAGCCCGTGCCTGGCTGCGGGCACGCAATGCCGGGGCTCGACCGCCGGCCTGCGCAGTGAGCGATTTCAGAGACAGCGACGAAAGTGCCGGTCCGGTCATCCCAGATCGATTGGTAGGTGCGGTTCATTTTCGGGTTCCCATGTTGCTTGGATACTTTGGGTCATGCTTGCGGCCGGCGTCTGCCGGGCTCAGAAGTACTTCACGCCCTGTATCCAGAATCTGCCGTTCTTGTCCGGGGCCGAGGTGGTCACGCCGTCGCCCACCTTGACGGCGTAATAGGCCCGGACCATGAAGTTGTTGGTTTCCGACCAGTTCAGGCCGACACCGGCGCCGCTCAGGGTGCGGTGGTTCTGGCTGGCATCCCAAGGGTTCTTGTTGAGCGTCACTGAGCCGGTGTCGACGAATCCGATCAGTTCCAGTTGGCCCGGCAGGCGGGGGGCGAATTTGGGCAATGCGTAGCGCGCCTCGACCGTCAGGACATAGCCTTGATCGGCATAAGCTTCGCCTTCCGGATAGGCGCGCACCGCGTACATGCCACCGAGTTCCATCTTTTCCGAGGGGTCGAGATTCTTCGATGCGGCCTGCCCGTTGACGGCGGCCCACAGTGACATCGAGTCGGTCAGGTGCTGCAGTCGCGACAGGCTGAACCCGAGCTTGCCGTAGCTGCCGTTGGTGCGCGCGGTGGCGGCGTCCAGCGCCCGGACGGCGGGCGTCTGCAGATCGAGCCTGCCGGTGTTCCAGGTCAGCGCGCCGCTGGTCGAGCCGCCACCGCCGAACTTGTCGTTCCGGTTGCCGTGCAAGCTCGCCACCAGCACCTTCGCGCGCTTGTCGGCGACGCTCGGAATCACGTCGACCTGGTCGCGGAATGTCCTGGCGTCGAACTGCAGGCCGGCATGGAGATTGGTGTTGCGCGAGCGGATCAGCGGGTAGCTGCCGAAGATGCTGGCGATCTTCTCGGTGCCATGGGCCTGCAACGGGGTAAACTGCTGCCCCAGCCGGTAGCCGAGCTGGCTGTAGGCCACGCCCGCCGTCGCCCTGCCGAACTGGAGTTGGTACGCGCCACGCGCGTATTTCAAGCCGGCGCCGGAGGTGAGAACGCGCAGTGACGCGACATCGCCCTGGCCGATCAACTCATTGACGTAGATCGTCGCGCCGATGCGGTTGGCGCCGGTGTAGGGGTTGCCGGCATTGTCGGCATCGACGCTGCCGTTGACGCGCGGGCCTTGCGCAAGCTCCACCACCAGGTCCGAACTGCCGAAGTCGACGCCCGGTACCAGGGTCGAACTGACGGTCACACCGGGCAGGTCGGACAGCAGCAGCAGCCGCTCTTCCAGCGGCGCAGCCAGCACGGGGTTGCCAGGGTCGAGGCCGCCCAGCAAGTCGTAGGCCAGACGCTCGGACACATTCGCCCGGCTGTTGAGTCTGACCTGGCCGTAGCGGCCTTCGATCACGGCAATCGTCACGACGCCGTCCTTGACATCCTGCTCGGGCAGGTAAGCCTGGGCCACGAAATAGCCCTTGCGATGATAGAGCTCGGCAATTCGGGCCGCCATTCCGCGCAACGCCGTGAGATTGAGCTTGCTGCCAGGCTGAAAACCGGTGACTTCGAGCAACGCTGCCTCGGAAAATGCCTGTTCCCCGATGACGATCAATCGTTTGACGACGATCCGCACCCCGTCCTCGACGGTCGGGCTCTGCGCTGGCGCCGCAGTTGGCTTGACGTCCAGCTTGGGCATGGCCTTTTCGAGCGTGGGCGTGGGCGGCATCTGCTGCATCTGGCCGCTCAGGGTCGGCAAATCCACCGCGAAGGCGACGGGGCTCAACGCCAGCAACACGAAGGGAAGACAGGAGGTTTTTGGCATGATTTTTCTCGGCCGGGGCGATCCGGCGATCGCCGGTGTTTCGGTGCCGCTGTTGTAGGCATGGAGAGGGGATGTGTCTGCCTGTTAGCGCACAGACGCCAGCCAGGTGCGAGCAGTGGGTGCAATATCACGCTTGGCTTTTCAATAGGCAACCCGGCCCCGACCTCGGAACGTGGTCTGGCGAACCGACGGCCCAGGCGCACCGGTCTAAGGTGGCACAGAGGGCGGCAGGTCGGGCGCGTCCGGTAGCGCGGCCCGAACAGCCGCAGACATGCGCGCTGTTCGCGCAACCGGTGCGGTGGCCTGCGCTTTGGACCCCTGCCGGTCCACCCGCTTGTGCCCCAGATCGGCTGACCATGAAATTACATCGCCTTGCCTTCTGTCTCTCGCTGATGGGCGCGTATATCGCCGTCGCCGCGACCACAGAACCCATCCAGCCCATCGTCGCGGTGCGGGTCGAGAAGCCCAATCTGGTGGAACTGGGCAAGAAGCTGTTCTTCGACCCGCGCCTGTCGAAATCGGGCGTGATCTCCTGCAACTCCTGCCACAACCTGTCGATGGGTGGCAGCGACAACCTCACATCATCGGTCGGCCACCTCTGGAAGGAGGGGCCGATCAACTCGCCCACGGTGCTCAATTCGAGCCTGAGCCTGGCGCAGTTCTGGGACGGCCGCGCCAAGGACTTGCAGGCCCAGGCCGGAGGCCCGATCGACAACCCCGGCGAGATGGCGTCGACCCACAGGCTGGCGGTCGAGGTGCTGCAGTCCATCCCGGGCTATGTGGCCGAATTCAACGCAGTCTTCTGCGAGGACCGGATCACGATCGACGAAGTCACCCTGGCCATCGCGGCTTTCGAGAAAACGCTGAGCACGCCCAACTCACGCTTCGACCAATGGCTCATGGGCAACAAGAAGGCGATTTCGACTGAAGAGTTGGCGGGCTATGCCTTGTTCAAGTCCAGCGCTTGCGTCGCCTGCCATGACGGGCCGGCCGCCGGCGGCAAGAGTTACCAGAAGATGGGCCTGGTCACGCCCTATGTCACCAGCAATACGGCGCAAGGCCGCGTCGGCGTCACCCATGACGAGGCCGATCGCTTCAAGTTCAAGGTCCCCACCTTGCGCAACGTCGAACTGACCTATCCCTATTTTCACGACGGTGCCGCCGCGACACTGAAGGACGCCGTCAACACCATGGGCAGGATCCAGTTGGGCAAGACCTTCTCGGACACCGAGAGCGGCCAGATCTTGGCGTTTCTGAAGACACTCACCGGCGAGCAACCCAGCTTCAAGCTGCCACTGCTGCCGCCGTCGTCCGACAACACGCCGCGCCCCCAGCCTTTCGCCCGCAAGTGAGCCTTCCCTCGCCCGGTCGGCCGTCTGTGGCGCGCTGCCGGGTGCCGTGGCGGCTCGGTACCAAGGCGGTCAAGACGCCAGATTCGCCGCAGACTGCCCTGACAGCGCGCGCTGGCTGGCTGCCCAGGGGTCAGTTTCGCCGACGATACCCGGCGGGTCTGTTCGTTGACAAACAGGCCGTACCGTGTTGCGCATGATGGCCACCTTGCCCGGCATCGACGACAGCCAGCTTCAGGCCATTGCGCAGGCAGCCAAGCTCGACTGCCTGCTGTCCAAGGCCCCGGCCAGCGTGCCCGAGATCAGCTTGCACGCTACGCTGCTGGCCAGCAGGCTTCCCGCAGCGCGCATGAGTCAGGCCGATATTGCGCGCACACTGGTTGCCGCGCTGACGACCGTCGACCACATGCTGGGCGACCCTCGCCGCCAGCTGACCTTGCTTGACTATAGCCACTGCGAATGCCCGTTCTGCGCGCGCGCCGAGCCGTTGATCGTTGAGAGGGTAGGTGCAGCACATCCTGTCGGCGCATGGCCCATGTCGCTCCAGCGCAGCGGGTCGACCTTTTCACCGCGAGGCTGAAACGCCGCATGAGCCGCAGTCCCATGTCGCCGGTTCAGGCCAGCCTACGAGGCCTTGATGGCCGGTCGCTGAACTTGCGCTGATCGGCAGTGCCTCCGGTGAGGGGTCGGTGCCGCGACCCCGGTGGCTGCCGAGTGCACGGCTTGTGTCTGCTGTCGCACAGACCAGGCGGCCGCGGCGAACTACCGTGTTCTGCAGCGTCGACGTCCGTTGGGTCGCCGGCGCCGCCAGATTCCGCCGACTGACCGGTGGTTCACGTCACCCACAAGGATCCATTGCCATGTCTACCCATGCGACCTATATCGCCGCCATGAAGCGCCAAGTCGATGACTTGAACGCGCAGATGACTGCGCTGGAAATCAAGGCGAAGGAAGCCAAGGAAGACGCACGCGCAAAGTACAAGCAGGAGATGGCCAATCTCAGGCAGCAATCGGACCTCGCGGTGCCGAGGTTCGATGAGCTCGAGGCTTCCTGCGAAAGCGCCTGGGATGCGATGGTCGCCAAGATGGAGAAGCTGCGTGACGCGTGGACGCATTCCTTCCACTATTTCAAGTCGCAGGTCTGATTTCAACGATGTAGCCGCTCGAAGGCAGCAGCCCGGGTTGACGACCACGACGACGGCGCTAGGCATCAACGCCGCCCACGGGCGGTGCCCGCTATTCGGTGTGGCGCGCATGCGATGGGCAAGGGTGGTTAACCGTGCCAGAAAACGCAATCCAAGCATGCCGTGGAAGAGCCTCAGCTTCCAGCGATTGCGAGTGGCCCAACGGGGGGCTCTGTGCATGAGGCCATCAGCGAAGCCTGCGCCATCGGCAACTGGTATCCATGTACAGGCTGGTCGGACGCCGCCGGCCAATCAGGCCGCAGCCGGCACGCGCGTGGCAATCCGCGCCCTGCTGCGGGACCGTATAGGTGCAGGTCCACACCCCAGTGCTGCGCCACTGCATATTGATCGGACGCATCAATCGCGCAGTTTTCCGAACAATCTACCGGCCATGTCCTGGGTTTCGCAAATCATTCTGTGCGCAAAGAGCCTGTCGCCCAGAAGATTGCGAGGAATGTCCATGGCATTGAGGAGATCAGGGACCAGATAGTCGTAGGCCCCTGAATGGGCGCAAGGCAAGCGGTTCGCTGTTCACCAAGCACTGGCCGACGGAGCGCCGCCGTGTTCGAAACCACTGTCTCATCCTGGCCGTTCTCCGATTGCCGAGACTTTCCACCTCGACCACCCTGGGCGGAATGATCCCCCTCCTGCGGGTGCAGTGCGTGGTGCAAATCCTCATCCATTGATTCAAGGCTGGCACCGGCGCTGCCACAGCGAGCCCAAGGCGGAACGCCGCAGGACAGGGGGTCGAGGCCGCAGGAGGGTCAAGGGCAGGGCGCGCACCCGCCGGCGCAGCCGGACAACACGGCCCCTGCAGCGCAGCGCAGCGCGATGGGCCAGGAGCAAAGGCAGGCGCCTGGACAGGAAATTGCCCAGCGGCAGCATCAGCAGCAGGCGTCTCCACCGCCTTCAGGTCAGAAGAACAAGGCGAAAGACGGCGGTGCTCATCAGGACTCGAAGCCCAGCCAAGGGCAGGACAGGGATACCGACAAGGGCGAGGGGCGCAACAAGCATTGGCAGGCTGGCGGGCCTGGCGAGCGTCAGCGGCCTATTTCGCACCGGTTTTTCGGCTCTTGGTCGGGACATGGGCAAGAAGATCGGCGAGAACTGTCCTCGCTGGGGCAGGTCTCGCTTTCGACGCATCCAGTCCGACGGCCTCGCAGGCCGGCCGCAACAGGCGCAGGCTGGCTGACGCCCTGCCGGCGTGGACACCGTCCCAGCCGGCTGCTGGCGCCCAAGCGGGCCGCTGCCCGGCAAACGCATGTCGTGTCGTCCTACGTGTGCGGCCAGACCTGTGCACTACCTTTGGTGCTCCAGCTTTGGAATGGCAACCAGCGAGATTCACTTGACGATCTGCCTGCAATCCCGACCCGCTACACCCGCTCCACATCAGGTTCTTGGCTCGACCTGGGTGCCGGCGTCGGCACCCGACGCGAGGAGCAACCATCTGATCGCCGCGCTGCCCGATGCCGAATGGGCACTGTGGCGTCCGCTGCTGGAATGGGTGCCGATGCCGCTGGGTCAGGTACTGGGTGAGCCGGGCCGCCCGCTCAGCCATGTCTACTTTCCATCCACCGCGATCGCCTCGCTGCTTTATTTCACCGAGGACGGCGCAAGCTCCGAGATCGCCGTCGTCGGCAACGAGTGTATCGTTGGCACCCAGTTGTTCATGGGCGGCGAGTTCACCCCCAACCAGGCAGTGGTGCAGAGCGCCGGCCATGGTTTCAGGCTGTCGGCCCGCGCGATCAAGGAAGCCTTCAATCGCTCGGGCGCGGTGATGCAACTGTTGCTGCGCTACACCCAGGCCATGATTACCCAGGTGGCGCAGACGGCGGTGTGCAATCGCCACCACCGACTGGAGCAGCAACTCTGCCGCTTGCTGCTGCTGAGCCTTGACCGGCAGCACGGCAGCGACCTGGTGATGACCCAGGAACTGATTGCCAACCGGCTGGGTGTGCGCCGCGAGGGTGTGACCGAAGCGGCGCTCAGGCTGCAGGCTGCCGGCCTGATCCGCTATGCGCGCGGCCATATCAAGGTCCAAGACCGCAGCGGACTCGAACACCGGACCTGCGAGTGCTACTCGGTGGTCAAGCGCGAATACGACCGCTTGCTGCCGCACCACACCGCGCATTGATCCTCCCCTGACCGAGCCGCCAGTTCGTCCCTTGATGACTTCAAGACCTTGGTGCTGCACCTGACGCTGGGCCAGGCCAACACCGGCCTGCTGCGCCTGGGCGCCGATCTGGCGCTGCGCCAGGATGCCCAGGCGGGCGACTGGCTGCAGCGGCGCGGCGTGACGGCGCCGGCCGCGTCGCCCCGTCGACCGGCGACGACAGCCTGCACGAGATCGCCAACGACGAGGGCAGCAAGCTGATTGTCGCCGGCGCCTATGGCCACAGCCGTTTGCGCGAATTGGCGCCGGGCGGCGTGACGCGCGACTTGCTGCCGCGCTAACCCCGCCGCATCCTGCTCTCGCACTGGACACCGAGGCGCGTGACGATCCGCAAGTTCAGGCCAGATTGCCGAGACAGCGCGCCGGCAAGCCGGCCTGCGTGGCGCCGGCGTCCTGCAGGCTTGTCCTTCGGCGTTGTGCTCAGGTGTTCGCGGCTTCCAGGGTCTTGCGCAGCTTGGCCAGGGCGGCGCCAACATCGGTCTCGAAGGCCCGCCAACCCTTGGCGCTGGCATGGCGCAGCTCGTTCAGCTTGGCCTCTCCGGCTTTCACGTCCACTGCCAGCGCGGCGCCCTGGGCCTCGAGCTTGATCTTGGCCTCGGCGGTGGCGGCACTGGCCCTTGTCTGCAGATCGGCAAGTTTTTCCTTGGCCTTGGCGATGTCCTGGTCGGCAGCGGTAACAAACTGGGCGCGCCGGGCCTCGTCGCTGGCGTAGGTGAACGCCGGGCTCGCCTTGATCGTGTCTTGGGTTGCGCCAGCGATCACCAGCTTGCCGCCCTGTTCGCGCACCTGAGTGACGGGGATGGCCACGTCGTGGCGGCCCAGGCCGACAAAGCCGCCGGCGCCCACGATGACGTAGGAGACGTATTTTTCAGGCGTGATGATCAGGTCCACAACGCTGCCGATCTTGACGTTGGCGTCGTTGTAGATGGCTTTGCCCAGCAGGCTCTTCTTGACGCTCCAGCCCATCGCGATCTCACTCACTTCGGTCAGCGTGGTGATGCGGGTGGTGCTGCCTGCGACCTGGGCGCTGGCGGTGTTCAGTGAAGTGGCGGCTGCAGCCAGCGCCATTGCGGTGATCAACAAGGTCTTTTTCATGGTGTCGTTGCTTTCCGAGAGTGGGCAGGGCGCCCCGGTCTCGACGGACAACCGGGAGGATGGGCTGTTTTTAATGCGGGCACCGCAAAGCGTCTGTTCGTCAGCGCACCCAGGCTTGCCAGACGCTCCCGCTCGAATCCTTCGTGCGTCCCCAATGGGAGGACGGGTTGGCCCGCAGGCTGGCGCCCTGGTGGCTGGTCAGCAGCCTGGGGTCGCACCGTCCGGGCTGCCGCGCAGCGCGGCGTGCAGTTGCCAGACCGCGATGCACATCGCTGCAATCACCGGTCCCAGCACAAAGCCGTTGAGGCCGAAGACCGCCATCCCGCCCAGCGTGGTGATCATCACCATGTAGTCCGGCAGGCCGGTGTCTTTGCCGACCAGCACCGGGCGCAGCAGGTTGTCGACCAGGCCGATCACCAACAGGCCCCAGGCCACCAGCGCCAGCCCTTGCCAGATGGCGCCAGTCAGCAGGAACCAGGCTGCCACCGGCAGCCAGACCAGCGCGGCGCCGATCGCCGGCAGCAGGGACAGGAAGGCCATCGATACCGCCCACAACAGCGCCCCGTCGACGCCCAGCCACCAGAATGCCAGGCCACCGAGCGCGCCCTGGATCGCGGCCACCAGCAAATTGCCCTTGACCGTGGCCCGGATCACCGTGCCGAAGGTGGCCAGCAACGCCTGGCTGTGTGCGGGTGACAGCGGCACGGCCCGGCTGATCTGGCGCAACAGGCCCTGGCCGTCGCGTATCAGGAAGAAGGCCAGGTAGAGCATGATGCACAGGCTGGCGACGAACTCGAAGGTGTTCTGGCCGATGCCCAGCGCCTGGGTGGCTATGAACTGGCTGGCCTGCACCAGGCCGGCCACAGCCCGGCGCTGCAGGGTGGCAAAGTCGATCATCCCGGCGCGGTCCAGCCAGGCTGTGATCCAGCCGGGCAAGGCGTCGAAGACACCGTGCAGATAACGCGTCGGATCCAACTCGCCCGATTGCAGCCGCAGGTACAGGGCCGCGGCCTCGCGCGCCAGCACCGCGCTGAACAGCGCAAACGGCAGCACCCCGATCAGCAGCACGGCCAGCAAGGTCAGCAGCGCCGCCACCGTGGGCCGGCGCCGACAGCGCGGCAGCAGCCAGCGGTAGAGCGGTGTGAACAGCAGCGCGACGATCACGCCCCACAGGATGGTGCCGTAAAACGGCAGCAGGATGGCGCAAAGCGTGGCCGAGGCCAGCGCCATCAACACCAGCAGCACGCGCCGGTCGAGCGCCAGTGCGGATGTGTCGTCGGTCGTCTTCATCGTCGTGTCCGCCTGCCAGGCCAGGGGTTGCCGGGCCTATCCCGATCACCGCGCCGGCCTGGCGCTGGCCTCGACGATGGCTGCAAACCGGCCCATGGGCGGCTCCGGTCAGCGTTTGGGGGGCGCCGACACAGCGCGGGACGTAGCGGGCAACGTGTCGGCGGAGTCGCGAGCCAACAGTTCACGGTAGATTCCACCGCCGGCGACACTGCCGCTGGTGCTGCCCTGGCCCTGTATGCGGGCCAGGCAGTCCGGGCGGTCGGCTGCCGGCAGCGCGTCGCAACGCTGGATCGCATTGCGCGCGTAGGCGGCCGGACCGTCGTCCAGGTCACCCCGGCGGGCCTGCGCATGCGCCGCGTCAGCCTCGCGCAGGCAGGTGCTGCGGTCCTGGTTCGATTGGCCGCTCAGGCATGCGGCGCGCTCCTGCTGGTGTCGCGTCTGGGCCGCGGCGAGGTCGGCCTTGCTGGTCGCCGCCGCAGCGGAGCCGGCAAGGACCATGGCCAGCGCGAGCAAGGCCACCAGCGCGGGTGGGACAGTGCGACGGGTGTTGTTCAATCCGGACTCCTTGGGTCTGTAAGGCCATGACGGTCAGCAACAGTGCATCGCGCCGCCCCCAGGCTAAGCAGAGGGGCAGGCCGCGCATATCGGTCGCCGCCGGGACGGCGTGTCGGACGACGCCGACACGCCGTCACCCGCCTCACCGCGACGCTGCGGGCAAGGGTGAAGCTGATGTGCGCTGTCGAACAGACATCGATGCGGCGCGGGACTAACTTGGCATTCGAAGGCGAACGCAAGCGCCATCGACACCGCGACCACTTCGGTCGCATATCAAGGAGATTGACTATGTTCTACCGCACTGCCATCGCTGTCACTCTGGCCGCCACGGTCGTCCTGCTGTCCACGGTGGGCTGCGCCGTCAGCCGTGACCAGGAGACCGTCGGTGCCTACATCGACGATGCCGCCATCACCACGCGGATCAAGAGCCGCATGGGCGAGAACCCGGAAGTTGCCACGACTTCGATCAGCGTCGAGACCCTCAACGGCACCGTCATGCTGTCGGGCTTTGCCAAGAGCGCCAAGGAGAAATCCACGGCGGAGACCATCGCCCGGGGCGTCAGCGGCGTGAGGTCGGTGCGCAACGAGATCGCTGTCCGCCCGTGAAGCGCGTGCGCTCCTCATCCGCCATCGTCATATCACCACGCAACAGGAGTTCGACATGAACTGGGACCGTATTCAAGGCAATTGGAAGCAAGTCAGCGGCAAGGCGCTGGTGCAATGGGGCAAGCTGACCAACGACGACCTTGACATCGTTGCCGGCCACCGTGACCAACTCGCCGGCAAGATCCAGCACCGCTACGGCGTGGCCAAGGACGATGCCGAGAGGCAGATCACCGCCTGGCAGGACCAGGCCACCGACGCCTGGTTCAAGTGAGACCCTGCGGGGCTCGGACGGCCTGCCGCCAGGAGTCCCGCAGGCTGGCTATCGTCTGGTTCCAGGAGAAGAGAAATGCTCGAATCCATCGCAGTCATTCTGCTTTTGTTGTGGCTGCTCGGCCTGGCCACGTCTTCGATCCTGGGCGGCTTCATCCATGTCCTGCTGGTGATCGCCATCGTGGTGATCCTGATCCGGATCATCCAGGGCCGACGCGTGTGACTGTCCTTTGACGAAACGAGGTGTCTCGATGAGTGCAAACAGGATGATCGCCATCGTGCTGATCGTGGCCGGAGTGCTGGGACTGGTCTTTGGCAGCTTCAGCTATGTCAAGGAGACGCATCTGGCCAAGATCGGGGCGCTGGAGTTGTCGGCCTGGGAAAGTCAGACCGTCAACATCCCGGTGTGGGCCGGCATCGGTGCGATCGTGGTCGGCGGCCTGCTGCGGGTGCTCGCCGAGCGCAAGGGCCAGACTTGGCCCTGGGTCGAGGGCCCTGGCTGCAGCGGTGGCAAGACCCTCTCCGGACGGATCAAGCCGCCGCCAGGCGCAGCGCTTGGCACGTTGCCGCAAAGACCCTGCACGGCTGTCCCGGTCATGCTGACGACAGCCCGCGCGCACCACCCGTGCCACGGTGTGCTTGACAAAGCTTGACAGCCCGGCAATCTGTCGCACGGACCGTACAGACCACACTCGGTTTCCAACTGCCCACGCTCCATGGCTTCTCCTTCCCGAATGCCCCGCCTTGCCGGCCGACGCTGGCCGCAGCGCCTGGCCTTGCTCGCCGGCCTGCTGGCCGGCCTGAGCGGCTGTGCGCTGGCACCACCCCAGTTGCCGGTGGTGATTCCGGTGCCGGCCGCCTGGTCCGACGACGCCGGCCTGGCCAGCGGCAGCCTGCTGGGCGCGGGCTGGTGGTCGCGCTTCGATGATGCCCTGCTGACCGACCTGGTCACCCGGGCCCTGCAATCGAACACCAGCATCGCCGGCGCCCAAGCCGCGCTGCGCCAGGCCAGGGCTTTGCGCGACGTGGCAGCAGCCGCCCTGCTGCCCGCCGTGGGCGGGTCGGCATCGGCGGGGCGTGGCAGCGTCGGCGGCAACGACACCGGCAACAGCTTCAAGCTCGGCCTGGATGCGAGCTGGGAGCTCGACCTGTTCGGCGCCAACCGCAGCGCGCTGGCCGCGTCCGAGGCCAGCGCACGCGCGGGCGCGGCCAGCCTGGGCGATATGCGCGTGTCGATCGCGGCCGAGGTGGCGCTGGACTACATCGGCTTGCGCGGCGCACAAGTGGGGCTGGCGATCGCCAGCGACAACCTCGCCAGCCAGCAGGAGACGCTGCAGATCACGCAGTGGCGGCAACAAGCCGGTCTGATCACCGCGCTCGAGTCCGAGCAGGCCCGCGCCGCGGCCGAGCAGACCGCGGCCCAGATGCCGGCGCTGCAGACCCGCATCACCCAGACGCAGCACGCGCTTGCCGTGCTGACCGGCCAGGCCCCAGCGGCGTTGGCCGACCTGCTGACCCGGTCCGGTCCGCTGCCACGGGCGCCCGACAACCTGGCCCTGAGTCTGCCGGCCGAGACCCTGCGCCAGCGCCCCGATGTGCGCGCCGCCGAGTTGCAGGTGGCGGCTGCCGCGGCCCGGGTGGCCCAGGCCGACGCCGCACGCCTGCCCAATTTCAGCCTCGGCGGATCGGTGGGCCTGAACGCGCTGACGGTTGCCGGGCTGGGCAATGGCAGCGCGGTGATCAGCTCGCTGCTGGCGGGGGTGGCGATGCCGCTGTTAGACGGCGGCGCGGCCCGCGCCCAGCTGCGGGCTCAGCAAGCCGCGCTGGACCAGGCGCAAACGAGCTACCGCGCCACGGTGCTGACGGCGCTGCAGGATGTCGAGGACGCGCTGATCGCCTTGCGTGGCGACCGCCAACGCCTGCTCAGCCTGCAGCGTGCGGCGGATGCCGCCGGCAACGCCGCGCTGCTGGCACGCCAGCGCTACAGCAGCGGCTTGGTCGACTTCCAGACCGTGCTAGACACCCAGCGCACCCAGCTCACGACCCAGCAAAGCGTGGCCGTGGCCAGGACCGACCTGGCGTCCGACCATGTGCGCCTGTACAAGGCGCTGGGCGGCGGCTGGCGTGCCGACGATGTCGGCGACACGGTGTCCAACACCCCCGCGTCCGAACCCGTCGCTGCCGCCCCGGCAGCCTCTGCAGTGCAAGCCACCCGAACCGCGACCCCATGACCGAACCCCTACCGGCCGACGCGCTGAAGCTGCCGGTCGCAGCACCCGCCGACAGCGTCAAGACCGACATCGCCACCCTGCTCGACGAGCCTGCATCCCGGCCCTGGTACCGCCGACCGCTGATCTGGGCGCTGGCCGCAGGGCTGCTGGCGGCGGCCGGTGGCGGCTGGTGGTGGTGGGTGCAGCGCGCCGCCAACGCCGCGCCGAGCTACAACACCCAGGCAGTGGCGCGCGGCGACCTGACGCTCACCGTCACCGCCAACGGCACGCTCCAGCCCACCCGCACCATCAGCATCGGCAGCGAGTTGTCCGGCACGGTGCGCAAGGTCAATGTCGACGTCAACGACCGCATCAGGAAGGGCCAGGTGCTGGTCGAGCTCGACACCGCCAAGCTGGGCGACCAGATCCTGCGTTCGAAGGCGGCGGTGGCGGCGGCCAACGCCCGTGTGGCGCTGACTGGCGCGACGGTCCAGGAGGCGCGCGCCAGCCTGGACAGGCTGGAGGAAGTGGCCAGGCTGTCTGGCGGCAAGGTGCCGTCCAAGGCCGAGCTCGACAGCGGCCGGGCCACGCTGGCGCGCGCAGTGGCCGACGACGCCAGCGCGCGCGCCGGCGTCGAGGACGCATTGGCGGCGCTGTCGACCGACCAGATCAACCTGTCCAAGGCCTCGATCGTGGCGCCGGCCGACGGCTTTGTGCTGACCCGTAGCGTCGACCCCGGCAACGCGGTGGCCGCGTCGCTGCAGGCGGTGACGCTGTTCACGGTGGCCGAGGACCTGACCCGGCTGCGGCTCTGGGTCTATGTGGACGAGGCCGACGTCAGCGCGGTCAAGGTCGGCCAGGCCGCCACCTTCACGGTCAGCGCCTATGCCAACCGCCACTTCCCGGCCCGCATCACCCGGGTCGGCTTCGGCTCGACCATCACCGACAACGTCGTCACCTACCTCACCTACCTCGATGTCGACAACACCGAGATGAGCCTGCGCCCGGGCATGACGGCCACCGCGGCGATCACCGCCACCCAGCGCAAGGACGTGCTGCTGGTGCCCAACACCGCGCTGCGCTTCACGCCCACCTCGGCGAGCGCCACCGCCGCCAAGCCCAAGAGCGGCGTGATGGCCAGCCTGACACCGCGCATGCCGGGCAGCAACCGGCGGCCTGCTGCGGCCGGCGCCAGCACCGCCACCGCCAAACAGGTGTGGGTGCTGCCGAGCGACGGCCATGGTGCGGCGGTGGCGGTGGCGGTGACACCCGGCATCTCCGACGGCCACATGACCGAGATTACCGGCGGTGAGTTGCAGGCCGGCATGCTGGTGATCACCGACCAAAAGGTGGCGGCGGCCAAATGAGCGATCCGCTGATCCGGTTGCGCGGCGTGACCAAGCGCTACGGCAGCGGCGCGGCCGAGTTGATGGCGCTCAAGGGCATCGATCTCGACATCGCCGCCGGCGAGTTTGTCGCGATCATGGGGCCGAGCGGATCGGGCAAGTCGACGGCGATGAACATCCTGGGCTGCCTGGACACGCCCAGCGCCGGCCAATACCTGTTCAAGGGCGCGCATGTCGAGGCCCTGTCGCGCGACCAGCGTGCCAGGCTGCGGCGGCGCTTTCTGGGTTTTGTATTCCAGGGTTTCAACCTGCTGGCGCGCACCTCGGCGCAGGAGAACGTCGAGCTGCCACTGCTCTACCGCGGCGACTCGGCCAGCGCGAGGCGCGTCGCCGCCGCGAAGGCGCTGCAGTCGGTGGGGCTGGGTGGCTGGGAGCACCACACCCCGGCCGAACTGTCGGGCGGCCAGCAGCAGCGGGTGGCGATCGCGCGCGCCATCGTCACCGAGCCGGCAGTGGTGCTGGCCGACGAGCCCACCGGCAACCTCGACACCCAGCGCAGCCACGAGATCATGGGCCTGCTGATGGCGCTCAACCGCGACCACGGCATCACCGTGCTGATGGTCACCCATGAGCCCGACATGGCTGCCTATGCACGGCGCATGGTGCACTTCGTCGACGGCCGCATCGCCCGCGACTTGGTCAACCCCGACCCCACCACCGTGGCGCCCGCCGACCTGACCGCGGGCGAGAGCACCTGATGTTGTATTCCGTCTTCATGCTGGCGCTGCGCTCGGTGCGCCGCAACCTGCTGCGCTCCTTCCTGACCATCCTGGGCATCGTGATCGGGGTGTCGGCGGTGATCACGATGGTGACGCTGGGCAACGGCGCGACCCAGGCCATCAAGACCCAGATCTCCGGCCTGGGCACCAACCTGCTGCTGGTGATGCCGGGCCAACGCGTGCCCGGCGGCGGCGGTGGTGGCGGCGGCGTGCCGCAGTTCACCGAGGCCGACGCCGAGGCGATCGCGTCACAGATTGGCGGCGTCGCGGCGGTGGCGCCGCAGGGCCGGGCCAGCGTCACGGTGGTGGCCAACGGCCGCAACTGGGCCACCAGCGTGACCGGCAGCACCAACGACTGGTTCGCCACCGGCAACTGGAAACTGGCCAGTGGGCGGATCTTCGCCGACGAGGACCAGCGCGCCGGGTCGGCGGTCTGCATCATCGGCGAGACGGTGCGGCGCGAATTGTTCGGTGGCACGGGTTCTGGGGCGGTGGGCCAGACCGGCCTGGGCCAGCCGCTGCGCATCAAGCAGTTCTCCTGCGAGGTGATCGGCATCCTGGCCGCCAAGGGCCAGGGCGGCATGGGCGACCAGGACGACGCGGTGATCGTGCCGCTGCACACGCTGCAGCGCCGCGTCACCGGCACGCGCAAGGTCAGCACGCTGGCGGTGTCGATGCAGGACGGCGCCGACAGCACGCCGCTCAAGGCCAGCCTGCGCCAGTTGATGCGCGAGCGCCGCAAGCTCGCCGAGGGCGACGACGACAACTTCAACATCTTCGACACCCAGCAACTGGCCGAGACCCTGTCCAGCACGATGGGCGTGCTGACCACGCTGCTGGGCGCGGTGGCGGCGGTCAGCTTGCTGGTCGGCGGCATCGGCATCATGAACATCATGCTCGTCAGCGTGACCGAGCGCACCCGCGAGATCGGCCTGCGGCTGGCGGTGGGCGCGCTGGAAAACGAAGTGCTGCTGCAGTTCCTGATCGAGGCTGTGGTGCTGTCGGCATTGGGCGGCCTGGTGGGCATCCTGATCGCCACTGCAGCGTCCTGGGGCTTGTCCGGCGTGATGGACGTGCCCTATGCCTTCGACCCGGCGATCAACCTGCTGTCGCTGGTGTTCTCGGCCTTCATCGGGGTGCTGTTCGGCTACTTCCCGGCTCGCCGAGCCGCCCGCATGGACCCGATCGAGGCGCTGCGGCACGAATAGCCGCCGCACACCGACGGTTCAACCCTGTCTCAATCGATCAGAACGGCGTGCCAAACCCGGCTGCGTGCACTGCCGTACAGACCGGTTGGCGCGACAAGGCTAACTTCGAAGCTTGTCAGGTGACCTGTCACTGGGCCTTCGGTCCTCTACGACGCCGTGTCACCGACCCACTTCTGGAGCACCGAATGAACCCCAGCAAAATGGCGGCCACGCTGTTGGCCTTGACGATGACTTTCAGTGGTGCGGCCTTTGCACAAGGCCGCGGCAACGACGGTGACCGTGGCGGCAAAGCCCTCGACAGGCAAGGCCAGAACGGCCCGGGCAATGACCGTCTCGAAGGCCCGGGCCGGCTTGGCCCGCAAGGTCGAAACATGGAGCGCGGCGCGGGCCCGAACCATGACCTGCGCCGCGGTGGCAGTCTGCCGCCGCAATACCGTGGTCGCCAATATGTCGTCGAAGACTGGCGCAGCCACCGCCTGAGCGCACCGCCGCGCGGCTACCACTGGGTGCAGAGCGGCAGTGACTACCTGCTGGTGGCCATCACGACCGGCGTCATCCTGCAATTGCTGCTGAACAACTGAAGCAAACCGGTGTCCGGGTCTTGCTACGCAGGACCCGGACACCGGCTCTGCGAGGCCTTGTCGTCCGCCCAACTGCTCCGAATCGGCGGCGACGTGGGTGACAGAGGCGCAAGACGATCCAGCAGGGGCCGGGTCCAGACTGGGCACCCGCACCGGCCCCTCAGCCTCAGATCTTGCCGTACTTGGCCTTGGCCATCGCGATGCAGTTGGTCTTGGCATCGCCGGTCGTGGCATCGCATTTTTCGGCTGCCACCTTGTAGTCGGCATCCCGCTTTGCGTCCATCGATTCCTGCCCGGCCAGGCCGATCTTCTTTTCCAGCGTCAAGTCGGCCAGGGCCTTGACCTTGACGGCCTTGGCTTCCTTGACGCAGACGTCGCGGGCATTGCCCTTCTGGTCATCGCAGCGTTCCTTGGCCACGTCATAGGCGGTGTCGGCCCGCACGACTTGAACCTTGCGCCCGTCGGCGGGCTTGCCGGTGTAGCTGTACTCGATTTCGGCCAGGGCCATCTTTTCCTTGGCCTTGGCTTCTTCTTGGCAGATGTCCTTGGCATTGGCCGTCAACCTGTGGCACGCGGCCTTGTCGGCCTTGTAGGCCGTGCTGATGAGGGACTTGCCGGCCTTGTAGTCGACCTTGCTCAGGGTGGCGGCCTGGGACAGCGGCAGCAGCAGCACGGCGGCGACGATGAGCGAAGACTTGAGACTGGGTAGTTGTGTCATTTTGTTAGCCTGGAGTGAGGGTACAAGGGAAAAAGCGTCGAGGCCGGGACCCCGTGTCGCCAACCGGCTCGCATCGAAAAATCGATGCTCTGGCTGAGGACCACGGCGCACATGTCGGCCTCTAGCGGGTCGTAGACAAATCGCAACCACACCGCCAGTCCAAAGGCCGGCAACATGGCCGCGGCAGAGACAAACCACGCGATGTCGCTCATGGAGACCTTTCTTCAGCGCAGGGTTGCGATGTATTCAGTGTGCAGAACGGCGCGGTGGGCAGCCAGCGGTCAGCGCCGTCCGTGGCAGTAGTCGATGTCCTACGCCCACGCAAAGCCGTCGCGTCGACGTCGCTGCAACGACAGCGGCGCCGGCGTGTCAGAAGCGCGGTTCGCCGTCTCGGTTGACGGTGATGGTCTGACCGGGTGGGCGTGTCATCTGCAGGCGGTGATCGCGTCCGCGGAAGCTGTAGGTCACATCCCAGTAGTCGGTACGCGCCTGTCCGGGCACGCTCTCGCAACGCTGCACGTCCTGCGTCGCCACCGGCTGGCCATCGCGGTCGCGGCCGACATGGGCACCCACAGCCGCGCCAGCCGCCACGCCGCCGATGGTGGCCATGTCCTTGCCGAACCCGCCGCCGATCTGGTGGCCGATCACGCCGCCTAGCACGGCGCCCGGTAGGTTGGCTTCACCGTGCTGCTGCGTGACCTGGCCGCGCTCGACCCAGCAACGCTGTCCTGCCGTTGCCAAAACGGCACGCACGTCGGTCACGTT
>CANGHK010000071.1 GCA_947453625.1 Burkholderiales bacterium | reverse complement strand
CGCGCCAGCTGGTCACCGGGCTTGTCGTCGAAGGTGACCATCGCGAACATCAAGCCGTACTGGGTATGGCTGAACAGCCGCACCGTGCCCGGGATGCCGGTCAGCGCGATTTCGATCGGCAGCGTCACCTGTTTCTCGACCTCTTCCGCGGCGCGGCCCGGGTAGAGCGCGATGACGTTGACCTGGGTGTCCGAGACATCCGGAAAGGCCTCGACGGGCAGGTTCTGGAACGCGATCACGCCGGCGCCGACAAACAGCGCCAGCCCCAACCAGATGAACAGCGGCTGGCGCAGCGAGAAACTCACGAAGCGCTGCATCATGGCGCGGCGTCCAGCAACTGGTTCAGGTAGAGCCCACCGCCCACCACCACCTTGTCGCCCGCCACCAGGCCGGCAACCACTTGCAGAAACTGCGGGCCGGCGGCGCGAACCGTGACCTTGCGGCGCTCGAAGCGGCCGCTGCCCAGCGGCACGAACACCGCCGAGCTGTCGCCGCGCAGGAACACCGCATCGGCCGGCACCAGCGGCAGGCCGCCGCTGGCCGCGACCTGGGCGGTGACGAACATCTCGGCCTTGAGCCGGCCGTCGGGATTGGCCACCCTGGCGCGAGCCTTGACGGTGCGCGACGCGGCATCCACCGCCGCGCCCAGGCTGAGCACGGTGGCGGCAAACCGCTGATCGGGCCAGGCGGCGCTGACGAGTTCGATGGCCTGGCCGGGCTTGAGCAGCGCGAGCTGGCTCTCGTCCAAGTCGATCGTGGCCCACAGTGTGGCCGGATCACTGAGCACGAACAAGGCCGGGCCGGCCACGTCGGCCCGCACTTCGACGCCGGGGTTGCTGTTGCGCTCGACCACCAGACCGGCCAGCGGCGCAGCCAGCGTCAGCAACTGGGTCACGGCGCCGCCAGCCGCGCCGCCCACGCCGTACTGCGCCAGCCGGGCACGCGCCCGGTTGACCTCGGCCGTGCTTCGCGCCAGGTCGGCCTCGGCCTGGTCCTGGTCCTTGCGGGCGATCACCCCGCCCTCGACCAAGTCGCGCACCCGGGCCAGCGAGCCGCGGTTCAGGGCCTGATCGGCCTCGGCCTTGTGCAGGTCGGCCTGGGCCTGGCCGACGTCGGCCGAACTCAGCACCGCCAGCGCCTGGCCGCGCTGCACCCGCTGACCCACTGTGGCCAGCAGGCGATCGACGCGGCCGGCGTAGGGGGCGTAGACCCGGCTGGTGTGGTCCTCGTCCCAGGCCAGTCGGCCGGGCAAGGCCACCGGGTGGTCGGCGGCGGCGGTCACGCTGGCGATGCGCAGCGTGGCCGGGTCCTGGTTGCCGGGAAAGGTGATCAGCGCGCCGGCAATCGTCGGCCTGGCCGGCGCGGCGACGGCTTCGGGTTTGCTGCAAGCTGACAGCAGGCCGAGCAGCGCCCAACCCGACAAGGCCAACACGGAAGAGCGAAACAAGGGATTCATGGGATGTAATTTCAGGGAGTCAGGGCCGAAACGGCTTGCCAGTCAGCCAGCGCCTTGGCCAGGTCGGCATCGGCGCTGATGCGCTCGATGCGCACGGCGCGCAGGCTGCGGCGCGCATCGAGCAGTTCCAACGCCGTGCTGGCGCCGCGCCGGTAGGCCAGTTCGGCACCGGCGGCCACTTTTTCGGCCGCCGGCTCCAGCCGATCGAGCACCAGGCGGCGGCGGTCTTGGGCAGCGCGCGCCTGGGCCGCCGCGTGCAGCCATTCGGCAGCGGCGCTGTCACGCACCCGCCGCAGCGCCTCGCTGGCCAGCGCCAGGTCGGCCACCGCGCGCGCCAACTCGCCCGCGTAGGCGTGGCGCAAGAACAGCGGCACGCTCAGGCTCAGCGATACGGTGTTGCCGGTGCCGCTGCCGTTGGTCGGGCTGGTGGGCCAGTGATCCAACTGCAGCCCGACACTGACGTCACGCGTGGCCGCCGCGGCGGCCAGGTCGCGCGCCGCTTCAGCGGCACGGACCCGCGCCAGCGCCGCAACCACATCGGGCCGGCGCTCGGCGGCGTCGCCGGCTACCCCGGCATCGGCCGCGGCGCCAGGATCGGGCAGCGCGGCCGCGGGGGCCAGCGACAAGTCCACCGCCTCGGCCTGCAACTGAGGGGCGACGGCGGCAGCGCCGATCAGCAAGGCCAACTGGCGCTGCAACGCCTGCCGATCTGCCTGGGCCTGGCGCAGATCGGCCTGCAGCCGGGCATCGTCGAGGCTGAACCGGGTGGCGTCCAGCGCCGGCGCGTCACCCGCTCGCACCCGCTGGGCCAGCAGCCCCAGCGACTCGGCGCTCAGGCCGGCGGCGGCCTGCAGCTGGGCCTGCCGACCCTGCGCCGCCCACAAGTCCTGGTGCGCATGGGCCACGGCCGAGGCCGCCCGCCGCGTGGCATCAGCCAGGTCGGCGGCCGCTGCCAGCCGCGCCGCGTCGGCCACGCCGCGGCGCAGCGCAGGCTTGTTGCCGCGCTCGAGCAACTGGTCCAGCCGCAGCGAGTGGTCGTAGGTCTTGCTCCACAGCGGACCGGCACCCAGCTTGTTGCCCACCGAGCCGGCAGCCAGCGTGAGCTGCGGATTGGGCGCCTGGCCGGCCACCAGCACATCGGCGGCCGCGCCACCCAGCGCGCCGCGCACCGCACGCACCTCGGGGTGGCAATCGTTCACCCGGGCCAGCGCCTGCGCCAGCGTGAGCGCGGCGGCCTCGGAAGCGGCGAGATCAGCACAAGCCCAGACTGGTGCGGCCAGGGCGGTGGACAAGCAAGACAGCAGCAAAGCGGATCTAAGCATAGTGAACCAGGACAGGACAGACAATGGCCACGCTGGGCCAGAACAGGCTTCAGGCTAGGCGCGCAAGCTTGCAAGCACCTATCGATAACCCCAGGTACCGGCGATGTTGATGCTGTTGATCGAAGACGACCCGACCATTGCGCGAGAACTGAGCTTGCGCTGGCAAGGCCGAGGCTGGCAGTTGCAGTGGGCGGCAACGCTGTGCGCAGCGCGGGCCGCGCTGGCCCAGCCCGGGCTGTTCGACCTGCTGCTGCTCGACCTGGGCCTGCCCGATGGCAACGGCAT
This sequence comes from Burkholderiales bacterium, assembly GCA_947453625.1. Lineage (GTDB taxonomy): Bacteria > Pseudomonadota > Gammaproteobacteria > Burkholderiales > Burkholderiaceae_C > Pseudaquabacterium. The sequence continues at coordinate 17,799 of CANGHK010000071.1, read as the reverse complement.
GGACTTGCTGGCGGAGTTGAGGCGCAGCGACCCCCGCACGCCGGTGATGGTATTGACCGCACGCGACCAGGTGGCAGACCGGGTGCAGGGCCTGCGCCAGGGGGCGGACGACTACCTCGTCAAGCCCTTCGCGGCCGAGGAACTGGATGCGCGGGTCGAGGGCCTGCTGCGCCGCAGCGGCCAGACGCTCGGGGCGCGGGTCAGTTTCGGCGACCTGCACTGGCTGGGCGACGAGGGCCGGGCCTGCCTGGGCGACCAGACGCTGGAGCTGTCGCCGCGCGAGTTCGAGGTGCTGGGGTTGCTGCTGCGCCGGGCGCCCAGGTTGTGCCCCAAGCGGGTGCTGATCGAGGCGCTGTCCGAGCGCAACCTGGAGATCAACGACAGCGCGGCCGAGGTCTACATCTCGCGCCTGCGGCGCCGGTTGCTGGGCTCGAACGTGACGATACGCACGCTGCGCGGCTTCGGTTACCAGCTGACGCTGGACGACGGCGGCACGGCATGACGGGGACGAACGGCATCTCGACCCGGCCGGCGGCACGGCCCGCCGCACCGGTGCCGGCGCTCTGGCGCGACCTGCTGCGCCGCCTGCTGCTACCGCTGCTGCTGATCGTCGCGGCCACCGGCGCGCTGGGCGTCTACACCGCGCAGCGGCTGACCGACCGCACCTTCGACCGCTGGCTGATCGACGCCGCCCGCTCGCTGGCGCGCCAGGTCCGCTTCGTCGATGGCCAGGCCGTGGTGGACCTGGGACGCGACGCCGAAGCCATCCTGGCCTATGACGTGGTCGACAGCACCTATTTCAGCGTGCGCCAGCAGCAGCGCCATGTCGCGGGCCATGCCGGCATGCCGGCCTCGGGCCGCGAGGCGGTGCGCTACGACGACGGGCAGGTCTTCGACGCGGTCTTTGCCGGCATGGCGGTGCGGGTGGCCGAAGTCACGGTGGGCAGCGGCGACAGCCAGGCCCGGGTGACGGTGGCCGAAACCCTGGTCAAGCGCGGCGGCGTACACGCCGACCTGCTGCTGATGCTGCTGCCGCTGGGCCTGCTGCTGCTGGCCGCGGCAGTGGCCATCGTGCTGGCGCTGCGCTGGACGCTTCAGCCGCTGGAGCGGATCGCCGCGCGTTGGAACGAGCGCTCGCACCGCTCGCTGCAGACCATGGACCTGCAGGACGTGCCGCGCGAATTGCGGCCTTTCGCCAGCGCGCTGAACGACTTGCTGGACCGCATCCACCGGTTGCTGCTGCGCGAGCGTCACTTTGCCGCCAACGCCGCGCACCAGATCCGCACCCCGCTGGCCGGCCTGCAACTCGGCCTGTCGCGCGCGGCGGCCGCACCCGACCTGGCCAGCGCCAAGGCCGTGATCGCCGAACTGCAGGGCAGCACCCAGCGCACCGCCCGCTTGCTGCAGCAACTGCTCGCGCTGGGCCGGCTCGACCCCGAGACCGCTTTCGACGGCGAGCGCGCGACGGTGGACCTGGTGGCGCTGGCACACGATGTGGGCGCGCTCTACCTCGACACCGCGCTGGCACGCAACATCGCGCTGGAGTTGGTGGCGCCCGACCACCCGGTGCCCGCCGCGGTGCAAGCCGATCTGGTGGGCGAGGCGCTGGGCAACCTGGTCGACAACGCCTTGCGCTACTGCCCGCCCGGCAGCCGGGTCGAGATCCAGGTCCTGGAGGCCCCCCCCGGCCTGCGGGTCGCCGACAGCGGCACTGGCCTGGCAGCGGACGAGCGCGAGGCGGTGCTGGAGCGCTTCGTGCGCGGTCGCGGCGCGGTCGGCGACGGAAGCGGTCTGGGCTTGGCGATCGTGCGCGAGATCGCCGAACTGCACCAGGCCGAGTTGCTGCTCGAGGACAGCGCGCTCGGCGGCCTGGCGGTGCGGCTGCAGTTCAACCCTCCCGCGCCGGCGCCCTGAGGCCGGTGCGGCGGGCTTCCAAACGTCAAGCCGTCAAGGCGACTCGATCACGTCCGCGCCCTTGGGCGCGACGAAGTGGAACACCTCGTCGGCCAGCCTGGGGTTGGACTCGACCGCGCTGAACTGCAGCAGCGAGCGCTGGCCGAAGACGTCGACGATCTCCAGCGCGGCCAGGGTCTTGGCCCTGAAGCCTATGCGCAGCGACTGCACCGCCGCGCCGTCCTTGATGCGCGGCACGGCCCGTACCCAGTCCACCCCGTCCTGCGTGGGCGCAGCGCTGAGCTCGAAATCCTTGTCCATCGCCGCACCGGCCAGCAAGGCCACCGGCGTGGCGCCCAGGGCCTGAGACATCGCGCGCACGGTGACCTGGTTCAGGTCCACATCGTAGAGCCAGACCTTGCGGCCGTCGGCGACGATCTGCTGCTCGAAAGGCTTGCGGTAGACGAAGCGGAAGCGGTCGGGTCGGGCAAATTCGAACTGGCCGCTGGAGGTCTTCTTGCGCGCGCCGTCCGGCGCGCTGACGGTCTGGGTGAAGCTGGCGCGGCCGGTCTTGACCTCGCTCGCAAACGCCCGCAGCGTGTCCACCGCATCGGCCTGTGCCGCGGCCGAGGCCAGCAGCAGCAGTCCGGATCCGAATCGCTTCAGCATGTCAGCCGCTCATTCATCGCGTTTGGGAATCAACAGGTCGCGGTTGCCGTTGGTCGCCATGCTCGAGACCAGCCCCGACTTCTCCATCTGCTCGAGCAGCCGCGCGGCCCGGTTGTAGCCTATGCGCAGGTGGCGCTGCACCAGCGAGATCGAGGCCTTCTTGTTTTGCAGCACGATCGCCACGGCCTGGTCGTACATCGGGTCGGCTTCGCCGTCACCACCCGCCGCCCCGCCGCCCGGCGCGCCGTCGGCATCACCGTCGAGCACCCCGCCTTCCAGGATGCCCTCGATGTAGTTGGGCTCACCCTGGCTCTTGAGGTATTCCACCACCCGATGCACCTCGTCGTCGGAGACGAATGCGCCGTGCACCCGCACCGGCACGCCGCCACCGGGCTGCAGGTAGAGCATGTCGCCCTGGCCCAGCAGCGCCTCGGCGCCCGACTGGTCGAGGATGGTGCGGCTGTCGATCTTGCTGCTGACCTGGAAGCTCAGCCGGGTCGGGATGTTGGCCTTGATCAGGCCGGTGATCACGTCGACGCTGGGGCGTTGCGTGGCCAGGATCAGGTGGATGCCGGCGGCGCGGGCTTTTTGCGCCAGGCGGGCGATCAACTCCTCGATCTTCTTGCCCACCACCATCATCAGGTCGGCCAGCTCGTCGATCACCACCACCACGAAGGGCAGGCGCGTCAGCGGGTCGGGCGCTTCGGGCGTCAGGCTGAAGGGGTTGGGCAGCAATTCGCCGCGCTCATGGGCCTCGTCGATCTTCTTGTTGTAGCCGGCCAGGTTGCGCACACCCAGCTTGCTCATCAGCTTGTAGCGCCGCTCCATCTCGCCGACGCACCAGTTCAACGCGTTGGCGGCCTGCTTCATGTCGGTCACCACCGGGCACAGCAGGTGAGGGATGCCCTCGTAGACGCTCATCTCCAGCATCTTGGGGTCGATCAGGATCAGCCGCACGTCGCGGGCCTCGGCCTTGTAGAGCAGCGACAGGATCATCGCGTTGATGCCCACCGACTTGCCCGAGCCGGTGGTGCCGGCCACCAGGCAGTGCGGCATCTTGGCCAGGTCGGCCACCAGCGGCGCGCCGATGATGTCCTTGCCCAGGCCCATCGTCAGCTGGCTGCTGGCGTCATGGTAGACCTGCGAGCCCAGGATCTCGGCCAGCCGGATCATCTGGCGCCGCGCGTTGGGCAACTCCAGCGCCATCGTCGTCTTGCCCGGGATGATCTCGACCACCCGGATGCTGACCAGCGACAGCGAGCGCGCCAGGTCCTTGGCCAGGTTGACCACCTGAGAGCCCTTGACCCCGGTGGCCGGCTCGATCTCGTAACGCGTGATCACCGGACCAGGTGAGGCCGCCACCACCCGCACCTCGACACCGAAGTCGCGCAGCTTCTTCTCGATCATGCGCGAGGTCATCTCCACAGACTCGGGCGTGACCGAATCGACTCTTGCGGTCGGCGCGGCATCGAGCAAGTCGACCTGGGGCAGCTTGGTGTCATGCTGCGGGTCGACGAACAGCGGCTTCTGGCGCTCGCGGATCACGCGGGTGCTCCTGGGCAACTCGACGACCGGCTCATCGATGACGATGGGCACGGGGGCATGGGCTTCGGCGCGCCTGACTTCGACTTCAACCTCCTGCTCGCGCTCGCGCGTCAGCACCTCGGCGATGCGCAGGTCTTCCTTGACCTCGCGGGCAGCGGCCTGGCGCTGCCACAGGCCCTCGATGCGCCGGCCCAGGCCGTCGGCCACGGCGGCCCAGGAGAAGCGCAGCGCCAGCGACAGACCCAGCACCCCGGCGGCGATCCACAGCACGCCCGACCCGGCAAAACCCAGCCACTTCATCGACAGCCCGCCGGCCACTGCGCCCAGCACGCCGCCGGCCTGACCGCCCGGCAGGCTGGCGTCCAGGCGGTACAGCCTGGTCCATTCGAGGCCGCAACTGGCGCACATCAGCAGCGCCAGGCCAGCCCAGAACAGCCAGCGCGGCATGGCCGGTGCCTGACCGGGGCCATGACCGGAGGCATCCGCCGGCAGTGGCCCGCGCAACCACAGCGCCAGCGTGGCGAGCCAGTGGCGCAGGCCCACCAGCATCAGCAGCCACGCCGAGTGGCCGAACAGGAACAGCGCGAAGTCAGACACCAAGGCGCCGGCCAGGCCGACCTTGTTGGCCACGGCGGCGCCGTTGCCCGAGGTTGAAAAGGCCGGGTCGCCGGCCTGGTGGGTGGCCAGCGCCAGCAGCAGCAGCAGCCAGACCAGACCGCCGCCGAGCAACATCGCCTGCTGGCGCCAGCGCCGGGCTTCTGCCGAAGGCGCGGCGCGCTGCGCCCGCACCGGGCCGGCATCGTCAACCCCCAGCGATCCGAGCGGAAATGTCATGGGGGGATTGTGGCCCAATGCCCCGGGCCGCCAGTAACCCCTGGGCGCATGATGCGCCAGGACCGCCGCCGGGCGCCAACCGCGGCTAATGAGGCTGCGCCGCGGCTTCCTTGATCAACACCGAGCCGTTTTCCTGGGTCTCGATCACGCCGCGCTCCTCCAGGTCCTTCATCACCCGGCTGACCATCTCGCGCGAGGCGCCCACCACCTTGGCCATGTCCTGGCGCGAGACCTTGTTGCGGATGGACTTGACACCGTTGATGTCCTCGGCCATCTCCAGCAGCGTGCGGGCGACCCGGCCGTAGACGTCGAGCAGCGCCAGCGATTCGATCTGGCGGTTGGCATGGCGAAGGCGCCGCACCAGGCCGCGCAGGATGGCGTAGGACAGCGACGAGTGCTCGGGCAGGCAGCGCGCAAAGTCGGCCCGGGCCAGGATCAGCATGTCGGTCTGGATCTCGCAGCGCACCGTGGCCGAATGGGCGTCGTTGTCGATCAGACTCATCTCGCCGACATAGTCGCCGGACTCCAGCACCGCCAGGATCACCTCGCGGCCGCGCGCGTCCGAGGTCAGCACCCGGGCCCGGCCGTTGAGCAGGATGAAGAGCGCGTTGCTCTTGCGACCCTGCTCCACCACCAGTTCGCCGCGGCGAAACCGGCGTTTGACCACGCTGTCGGCGATCGCCTGCGCCTGGTCGTTGGTCAGCATCGAGAACAGCGGTACCCGCCGGATCAAGTCAAGATTGGTCAACATGGACATGGTGTGTTCCTTTCCGTCGGACAGTGTCTTCCGGCATCGCCCCCCTGATAGCTAAATTCAGGCTAGTTGATGATCGGCGTTTTCGTGACTAGTTGTCATTGTGCCGATGGAGATGCCTCAGCCATCCTGGGCGCAACCCCATGGGACAATTCGAGCTCTCCCTGGTGGTCAGGTTCGCCCTGCCGCCGGCCACACCCCTCACCCGATGCCCACCATGAGCTCCACCTCACTCCACGCCCAGGTGTTGATCCTGGGCTCCGGCCCGGCCGGCTACACCGCCGCCATCTACGCCGCACGCGCCAACCTCAAGCCGGTGCTGGTCACCGGCATGGCCCAGGGCGGCCAACTGATGACCACCACCGAGGTCGACAACTGGCCTGCCGACGTGATGGGCGTGCAGGGGCCGGAGCTGATGCAGCGCTTCCAGCAGCATGCCGAGCGCTTCAACACGCAGATCGTGTTCGACCATGTCAACAGCGTCGACTTCTCGAAGCGGCCGTTCACGCTGACCGGCGACAGCGGCAGCTACACCTGCGACGCGCTGGTGATCGCCACCGGGGCCTCGGCCAAGTACCTGGGTCTGCCATCGGAAGAGGCCTTCATGGGCCGCGGCGTCAGCGGCTGCGCCACTTGCGACGGCTTCTTCTACAAGGGCGACACGGTGGCCGTGATCGGCGGCGGCAACACCGCCGTCGAGGAGGCGCTGTATCTGTCGAACATCGCCAGCACCGTGCACCTGGTACACCGTCGCGACAAGTTCCGCGCCGAGCCCATACTGATCGACAAGGTGACCGAGAAGGTGGCCGCGGGCAAGATCGTGCTGCACACCTTCAAGACGCTGGACGAGGTGCTGGGCGACGCCAGCGGCGTGACCGGCGTGCGGCTCAAGAATGTCAGCACCGGCGCGACCGAGGACCTGGCGCTCAAGGGCTGCTTCATCGCGATCGGCCACCAGCCCAACACCGACATCTTCAAGGGCCAGTTGGAGATGAAGGACGGCTACATCGTCACCCGCACCGGCCTGAACGGCTTCGCCACGATGACCAGCGTGCCCGGCGTCTTCGCCGCCGGCGACGTGCAGGACCATGTCTACCGCCAGGCCATCACCTCGGCCGGCACCGGTTGCATGGCGGCGCTCGATGCACAGCGCTTCCTCGAACAGCAGGCCTGACGGGTGGAGGCCGGCAATTTTCTGGCTATAATCTTCGTTTTTGCCGAAGGTGGCTGCGGGCCATGATCCAATCAGATCACCACTGCGCTGCCAGCGGCTGAAAAGCCTAGAAGATTCGTGAAATCCACGAGCCTCAAACAGGCAATTATTCAGGCGGTCATCCCATTCCTTGGGTTCCCCCCCTGCGCTGATTGCCGTGCCTGCAACAGTCAAGATTTTCGGAGAAGCGTCATGGCACGCGTCTGTCAAGTCACGGGTAAGCGCCCGATGGTGGGGAACAACGTTTCCCACGCCAACAACAAGACCAAGCGTCGCTGGTTGCCCAACCTGCAGTACCGCCGCTTCTGGGTCGAGAGCGAGAACCGTTGGGTGCGCCTGCGCATCACCAACGCCGCGCTGCGCCTGATCGACAAGGTCGGCATCGACCAGATCGTGGCCGATCTGCGCGCCAAGCACGCGCTCTGATCCGAGCCCGTTTCAACTGCACATCAGGAGCACACCATGGCATCCAAAGGCGGACGTGAAAAAATCAAGCTGGAATCCTCTGCAGGAACCGGCCATTTCTACACCACCAGCAAGAACAAGAAGACCACGCCGGGCAAGCTCGAATTCATGAAATTCGACCCCAAGGCGCGCAAGCATGTGCTGTACAAGGAAATCAAGCTGAGGTGAGGGTCGGGGCATCGCCCCATCGTTCTCCCTCTGTCCGAAAGCCCGCCCTCACCCGGCGGGCTTTTTGCTGTCCGGCCTGCATCGGGGTGGGCAGCAATGGCACGCTCGACGACACTCTCCGCATGATCCCATTTCAACTTCGCGCCTGCGCCGCTGCCTTGCTGGCCGCCTGCCTGGGAGCCCAGGCCAATGACAGGCCCTTCGAATCGGCCCGCACCGCCGTGGCCGAGGACGACGACCAGGTCTGGAGCTTCGAGTCCTGGACCCGCAACATCGGCCCGCTGCGCAGCCTGACCGTGGAGCCCGACTACAGCTTCGATCCGGCCAACTCGCTGCAGCTCGAACTGACCCGCAGCGTCGATCGGCGCGGCCAGGACAGCGGCCAGGAAGCCGAGGTCGAATACAAACATGTGTTCAACCGCTTGGCCCGCGACGGCTGGGGCTGGGCCGCCAGCGTCGCGCTGGGCGCCGAGCGCAGCGCCGGCCGCACGGTCAGGGCGCTGACCCTGCGCCTGCCGGTGTCGCTGGATCTGGGCGCGCTCAGCGGCATCGCCAACAGCGGCCCGCTGCTGCACCTCAACGTCGGACTGCACAAGGCCGACGAATCCCGCCGCAGTGCCTCCAACGCGTTGGCAGTCGAGCAAGCGCTGTTCAAGCGCAGCCTGCTGTTCGCCGAATGGGCCCGCGAGGGGCCGCGGCAGCTGACGCAACTGGGCTTGCGGCACTGGCTCAGGCATGACAAGCTGGCGCTCGACATGGCCTGGCAGCAGCGCCGCGCCGATGGCGAGCGCAGCAGCGGCTGGGTGGCCGGGATAGGCTGGTACGACCTCTGATCAGCGCGGCCCGCCGTGCCAGCGCCAGACAGCACAAAGGGCCCCGCAGGGCCCCTTGTCACGAGAGAGAGCGCGGCCTGTCAGGCGTGCGCGGCGCGCAGCTTGATCGAGAACTGCTCCAATGCGTCGATGCCGCTGCTCTCGGCCTGCTTGCACCAGAGCTGCAAGTCGGTCACCAGTTGGTCGGCCGAGACGTTGGTGCGGGTCCAGAGCAGGCGCAGTTGCTCGCGCATGCTGACCAGCTTGGCCAGTTGCGGGCTGTCCTTGACGGCGTTGGCCAGTTGTGGCAGCACGTTGGCGGGAATGCGGTCGGCATCGCGGTGCAACCAGCGCTGGGCCAGTTGCAGCTCGGTCAGGTTGGCGCTGCCCTGGGCCTTGACGCGTACCAACTCGGCGCTGCAGGCCGAGCGCAGCTCACTGGCGTACTTGGCCATCACCTCGTAGCGATTGGCGATGATCGCCTCCAGCGTGTGGGCGTCGGCCTGCGGCTTGACGGCACCGAGCCTGAGCTGCGGCGCGGTCTTGCGCACCTTGGCCCAGCCCACCAGTTCCATCGCACGGATATAGCCCCAGGCGATGTCGAACTCGAAGGGCTTGACCGAGAACTTGGCCGAGGTCGGGTAGGTGTGGTGGTTGTTGTGCAACTCCTCGCCGCCGATCAGGATGCCCCAGGGCGAGACATTGGTCGACGCGTCGGCCGCCTCGAAGTTGCGGTAACCCCAGTAGTGACCGATGCCGTTGATGATGCCGGTGGCCATCACCGGGATCCACAACATCTGCACCGCCCACACCGTCAGGCCGATCGCGCCGAACAGCGCCAGGTCGATGATCAGCATCACGCCCACGCCCTGCCAGCTGAAGCGGGTGTAGAGGTTGCGCTCTATCCAGTCGTCAGGCGTGCCGCGACCGTACTTGTTGATCGTCTCCATCACCTTGGACTCGGTGCGGTAGAGCTCGACACCGGTCAGCAGCAAAGCCTTGAGGCCCCGGGTCTGCGGGCTGTGCGGGTCTTCCTCGGTCTCGCACTTGGCGTGGTGCTTGCGGTGCACGGCGACAAATTCCTTGGTCACCATGCCAGTGGTCAGCCACAGCCAGAAGCGCAGGAAGTGCGACGGGATCGCATGCAGGTCGAGCGCCCGGTGTGCCTGGGCGCGGTGCAGAAAGATCGTCACGCCGCAGATGGTGATATGGGTCATGCCCAGCGTCACCAGCAGCACCTGCCACCAGGTCGAGGTCGACCACAGCCCGTAGGCCAGCCAGTCCACCAGAGAAAACCACAGCGTCGAAAGCAAACTCATCTTGGCCCTTGACCGCCCAAAAAATGGGCGAATCTGCAATTGTAGGCGACACGCGCAGACCGCGCAGCACTGAAAGTGCGGCGCGGCGCGCCGACAAATGTCAAGCCGATACCGATTCGCGCCAAGCCGATGAGGCGCGATTGCTCAAGCTCAATGCGGCAGGACTTTGCCCGCGGGCGCCGCAGCGTCCCGGGCTCAACGCCGCTGCCAGACCGCGGCAAAAAAGCCGTCGGTCGCGTGCTGGTGCGGCCACAGCCGCAGGTAGTCGCCCGACACCAGTTCGGCGGCGCGCTCGACATGCGCCGCCTGCAGCGCTTCCAGCGCTGGCAGCACGACGAAATCGGGATGCGCCGCGCCGAAGGCCTCGGCCACCACCTCGTTCTCGTCGCGCAGCAGGCTGCAGGTGGCATAGACCAGGCGCCCGCCCGACTTGACCAACCGCGCCGCGCTGTCGAGGATTGCGGTCTGCTTGGCCTGCAGTTCGATCACCGCCTGCGGCGACTGGCGCCACTTCAGGTCGGGGTTGCGCCGCAAGGTGCCCAGGCCAGAGCAGGGCGCGTCGACCAGCACCCGGTCGATCTTGCCCGACAAGCGCTTGACCCGCTCGTCGCGCTCATGCGCGATCTGCGCCGGGTGCACGTTGGACAGGCCGCTGCGGGCCATCCGGGGCTTCAGCGCATCGAGCCGGTGGCCCGAGGTGTCGAAGGCGTAGAGCCGGCCGGTCGATCGCATCGACGCCCCCAGCGCCAGCGTCTTGCCGCCCGCGCCGGCGCAGAAATCGACCACCATCTCGCCGCGCTTGGCGTCGACCAGCACCGCCAGCAACTGGCTGCCCTCGTCCTGCACCTCGATGTCGCCGCGCACGAAGGCGTCGATCTTCTGCAGCGCCGGCTTGCCCGGCACCCGGATGCCCCAGGGCGAGAACGGCGTGGGCGCCACCCGCAGGCCGGCCTGGTTGAGGATGGACAGCATGTCCTCGCGCTTGGCCTTCAGGATGTTGACCCGCAGGTCCAGCGAGGCCGGCTCGTTGAGCGCGGCCACCAGCGGCCAGAAAGCCTGGTCGCCGAGTTGGGCGCGCAAGGCCGAGGCCAGCCAGTCGGGCAGGTTGTGGCGCAGTTTCTCGGAGAAGCCGGCCGGGTCGACCGCCTGGACTTGGGTTCGCCACTGCGTCTCGTTGGGGCCGATGGCGCCGCGCAGCAGGTTGGCGTCGCCCGACCAGCCCAGCAAAGCCAGCCGGCGCTCGAGCGCACCGGTGCCGCTCTGGGCCTGGTGCGACAGCAGCGAACGCCGGCGCAGCACGGTGTAGGCGGTCTCGGCCAGGGCATGGCGCTCACGTGGACCGAGTGTGCGGTGCTTGCGGAAGAAGTTGGAAACAATGCTGTCGGCGGGTGCGTCGAGCTTCAGGACGGCGCGCACGAGTTCAGTGGCCAGGTCCAGCAGGGCGGTAGGATGCATCCCCCGATTATCCGCGCCCGGGTGCTGACCCGCTCTTGCGGCAGTTACCCCGCCGCTTTACGCCGCCGTCACGCCATGTCCGACCTGCCCCCCTTGCCCCCTGCTGCGCCTGGCCGTTACCGGCACTACAAGGGCGGTCTCTACGAATTGGTCGGCGTCGTCCGGCACAGCGAAACCCTGGCGCCGATGGTGCTGTACCGCCCGCTCTACGGCGAGTCCGCGCTGTGGGTGCGGCCGTTCGAGATGTTCTTCGAAAGTGTCACCATCGACGGCGCGACCCAGCCGCGCTTTGCCCGGATCGCCTGAGCGACTTCAGCACGCCAAGAGCTGGGACTGCCCGGCGCGGTGGCGCACCCGCCCGTCGTCCAGCAACAGTTGATCCTCGACGAACCAGCGCACGGCCAGCGGGTAGAGCACATGTTCGGCCGCCAGCACCCGCTGCGACAGCGTCTCGGGCGTGTCGCCGGCCAGCACCGGCACGGTGGCCTGGGCGACGATGGGCCCATGGTCCAGCGTAGCGGTGACGAAGTGAACCGTCGCGCCGGCCACCTTGCAGCCGGCCTCGATCGCCCGCTGGTGGGTGTGCAGCCCCGCAAAGGCCGGCAGCAGCGACGGGTGGATGTTGAGCAGGCGGCCGGCGTAATGCGCGACAAAGCCGTCGCTCAGGATGCGCATGAAGCCGGCCAGCACCACCAGGTCGGGCGCGAAGGCGTCGATCACGCGCGCCAGTTCGCCGTCGAAGTCCTCGCGGCTGGCGTACTGCCTGTGGTCGACCGTGGAGGTCGCGATGCCCTGGCTGGCGGCGAATTCCAGCCCCTCGGCGCCCGGCCGGTTGCTGATCGCGGCCACCACCCGGGCCGGCCAGCCTTCGGCCGCGCAGCGCTGGGCGATGGCCTGCAGGTTGCTGCCGCGGCCCGAGACGAGGATGACGATGCGCTTCATGGAGGGCCGACAGTGTAGAGGGCAGGCTCTGACAGAATCCCCGCTTCTCTGCAAGGACTGCCCATGCCCGCCCGCGAACTCTCTGCCCTGCGCCCCCGACCCCGCGTGCTGTCGGGCATGCGACCGACCGGCGCGCTGCACCTGGGCCACTACCACGGCGCGCTCAAGAACTGGGTGCGGCTGCAGGACGAGTACGACTGCTTCTACTTCGTCGCCGACTGGCATGCGCTGACCACCCATTACCAGGACCGCGAAGTCATAGAACGCAACGTCTACGACATGGTGATCGACTGGCTGGCCGCCGGGCTCGACCCGGAGCGCTCGACGATCTTCATCCAGAGCCGGCTGCCTGAGCATGCCGAGTTGTTCACGCTGCTGGCGATGGGCACGCCGCTGGGCTGGCTGGAGCGTGTGCCAACTTACAAGGACCAGATCGAGAAGCTGAAGGACCGCGACCTGGCGACCTACGGCTTTCTCGGCTACCCGCTGCTGCAGGCGGCCGACATCCTGATCTACAAAGCCGCCTTCGTGCCGGTGGGCGAGGACCAGTCCTCGCATGTCGAGCTGACGCGCGAAGTGGCGCGCCGCTTCAACCACCTGTACGGCCGCGGTGCCGACTTCGACGCCCGGGCCGCGGCCGCGCAGGCCAAGCTGGGTAAGGACGACAGCCGCTACTTCGAGCGCCAGCGCAAAGCCTTCGGCGAGACCGGCGCGGCCGAGGCGCTGGCCAAGGGCGAGGCGATGGTGCACAAGGCCGCGGCCCTGCTGTCGCCCGAGGAGACCGAGCTGCTGCTGGGCCACCTGCGCGGCGCGGGCCGCACCGTGCTGCCCGAGCCGCTGGCGCTGCACACCGATGTGGCCAAGCTGCCGGGGCTGGATGGCGCCAAGATGAGCAAGAGCTACGGCAACTCGATCGCGATGCGCGACGAACCGGCGGTGGTGACCCAGAAGCTCAAGCGCATGCCCACCGACCCGCAGCGCGTGCGCCGCACCGACCCCGGCGACCCGACGCGCTGCCCGGTCTGGCAGTTCCACCAGGTCTATTCGGACGCCGCGACCCAGGACTGGGTGGTGCAGGGCTGCACCAGCGCCGGCATAGGCTGCCTGGACTGCAAGCAGCCGGTGATAGACGCCATCCTGGCCGAGCAGGCGCCCTGGCGCGAGCGCGCCGAGACCTTCCTGGCCAACCCCAAGCAGGTGCAGTGGATCGTCGAGATGGGCACCGAGCGCGCACGCACCGTGGCGCGGCAGACGATGAAGGACGTGCGCGAGGCGATGGGGCTGAACTACTGATCGTCCAGGCCGGTCTTGACTGCCGGCACAAGCCTGCCCTGCTGCTTGGCGCAGATCAAAGCCAGGTCAAGCACGAATCAAGGGAAAACCCTATACTGCACCGCAACATGAATCCGATCCGGGTTCATGGCAGACAACGGAGTCAACACCATGACCAGTGCTTCCATGACCTTTGGCCGCCCCGCCCGGTTGGCCATTCCCCGCAGCTCGCTGTGGCTGAGCGCCATCCCCGCAACGATGATCAACGGCCTGCGCCGGCTCGACAGCTGGCAGCTGAGCAAGCAGCGCGACGAGCCCAAGACCGCCGAAGGCGTGCTGGCCTGGGCCGGCCGCATCGAGGCCACCGAGCCGGGCTTTGCGTCCGACCTGCGGGCCGCGGCGCTGCGAACGATGTCCGCCAGCGACCGCTGAATCCGCTGCGCCACCGGCACGCTGCCGGCTGACCGGCCAGGCCGGCGCGGCGCAGTACTGGCAGCATCGTCGCTATGCTGCGGCCGGTGAACCTGCCCGCCGCGCCGTCTTCTCCCCTTCTGGTCCACCTCGACGCCGCGCTGATCGTGGCCGACAAGCCGGCCGGCCTGCTGGCAGTGCCCGGGCGCGGCCCGGAAAAGGCCGACTGCCTGTCGGCCCGGGTGCAGGCAGACCATGCCGATGCGCTGATCGTGCACCGCCTGGACATGGCCACCTCGGGCTTGATCCTGCTGGCGCGCGGACCGGTGATGCAGCGTCTGCTGAGTGCCGCGTTTGCCGAGCGCCGGGTCGACAAGACCTATGTCGCCGTGGTGCAGGGACTGCTGGCTGACGACCGCGGCGAGATCGACCTGCCGCTGGGCGCCGACTGGCCGAACCGGCCGCGCCAGCAGGTGGACAGGCTGCGCGGCAAAGCATCGCTGACGCGCTGGCAGGTGCTGTCGCGCGACCCCGCAAGCGGCCGCTGCCGGGTCGCGCTGCAGCCGGTGACCGGCCGCTCGCACCAGTTGCGCGTCCACCTGGCCGCCATCGGCCATGCCATCCTGGGCGACACGCTCTACGCCGACCCGGCCACCGCGGCAGCGGCGACCCGCCTGCTGCTGCACGCCAGCAGGCTGCAACTCGAGCACCCGCTGCACGGAACCAGGCTGGACCTGTCCAGCCGCGTGCCGTTCTGATGTTGTGAATGACGCCGGGAATGACCCCGGCCCCCGCTCAGGCCCCTGGCCTCGCCCCCGCTGTGCCCACATCCCCCATCGACCTGGCCCGCAGCCCTTCCCACAGCCTGCCCGCGCCCAGCAACACGTCTTTCATGTCGGCGCGCAACTCATCGGAGGCCAGCGCCTGACGGCTCATCACCTGGTGCGCCGTCAGCGCGTCCATCACCGCGTTCATGATCTCGTTGGCCAGGTCGGGGGAGTTGGCTAACTGCGCCTTGGTGTTGTTGGCAGCCTGCTCGGCCAGCAGCGCGGAGGCCATCAGCCGGCCCCGAATCACGTCGTTGACATAGACCAGCTTGTCGCCCGGCGTCAGGTCGCCCTCGAACAAGTCGTTGACCTTGGCGATCAGTTCGGCCAGCGCGATCATGGCCTTGTCCTGCACCGCGCCTGAGCCGGCATCGCCGGCCGCACAGATCTTCTCGGGCTCGCCGGCAGCCAGGTTCAGCGCCGCGTCGTCCATCTGCTTGATGGTGTAGGCCGTCAGCTTCAGCGCCGACAGGTCCAGGCCCTCGCGCTCGCGCCCGAAGTTCAACAGCGGGTGCAGCGGCCGGAAGAAGATCGCGCGCTTCTCGACCTCGGTGTTGCCGTAGTCGACGATCTGCGACAGGAAGCCGTAGACCCTCACATAGGTCGCGATGTCGCTCTTGAACAGGGTCAGCGCGGCCATCTCGTCCTTCGCGGCCTGGGCCTGCCTGGCCTGCCCGGGGTCGTCGCCGGCCGCGGCCAAGGCTTTCGCCGCATGCGCATGGGCCATCAGCAGGCGGCTCGCCACCGGCGTGGTGGCGGCGTCCAGCTCGCACGGCCGGGCGCGCCGGCCCTTCATCGCCACCTTGACCACCCGGTCCACCTCGAAGCCGTCGTACAGCGCCTGGCCGTCGAGCTTTAGCATTTGATCAGATAACGCAGCATGCGCGATACGCAGATTGGCATCGTGGAACGGACCGGGGAGATACCGGGGGCGGGTTCCGGATCGCGGTCGGCACCGGCTCTCAACCATCCACAGCTTTTGTGGACAACCATGTGCGATGCCTGCTGGCAGGCGCCGTAAGCCGATGTCAGGCCTCAGATTTCCGGGGACTGCCTCAAAAGCAGGCAGCCAGGCTCCCAGTTGCGCAGGTGCGCCAGCATCTGGGCGGGCTGCTGCTCGAAGAGCCCTGCGCCGGCGGCGCTGCGCGCTCGGACGCTGGCGGAACCCGTCCTGGTGCGCGGGACGGGAATCGAACCCGTACACCCTAAGGCTGCGGGTTTTAAGCCCGCTACGTCTACCAATTCCGTCACCCGCGCCCGGGCCGTGATGATAGCGGTCGGTCGGGGCTAGACTCGTGCCCCAGCGCGGGCCTTAACCGGCCCGCCCGCAGCACAGTCCTCAATTTTCAGAAAACCCCCGCTCCAGGAGCCCCTGCATGCCCATTTTCAAGACCACCGTCATCGCCGCCTTGCTGTGCATCGCCGGGCTGAGCCAGGCCGCCACGCTGCGGGTGGCCAACGCCGGCGACGTGATGTCGATGGACCCCCATTCGCTGCAGGAATCGCTGCAGCTGAGCTTCACCGCCAACGTCTACGAGCCGCTGATCATGCGCGGCAAGGACATGTCGCTGCAGCCGGCGCTGGCCACCAAGTGGACCACCGTCTCGCCCACCGTCTGGCGCTTCGAGCTGCGCCGCGGCGTCAACTTCCACGACGGCACGCCCTTCACCGCCGACGACGTGCTGTTCACCTTCAAGCGCGCCGCGGGCGACGGCTCGGACCTGAAGAGCTATACCGCGCCGATCAAGGCGGTGCGCAAGGTGGACGCCCACACGGTGGAGATCGAGACCACCGCGCCCTTCCCCATCCTGCCCGACACGCTGACCGCGCTGGTGATGATGAGCCAGAAGTGGTGCGAGGCGAACCGCGCGACGACGCCGGTGGACCGGCGCAAGGGCATAGAGAACGCCGCCAGCTTCCGCGCCAACGGCACCGGCCCCTACAAGCTGCGCGAGCGCCAACCGTCGACCCGCACCGTGCTGGCGCGCAACCCCGGCTATTGGGGCAAGGTCGAGGGCAATGTCGACGAGGTGATCTTCACCCCCATCGGCAACGACGCCACCCGGGTCGCCGCGCTGCTGTCGGGCGAGATCGACGTGATGGAGCCTGTGCCGCTGCAGGACGTCGAGCGCGTCAAGTCGGTGGCCAACCTGACGGTGCTGCAAGGCCCTGAGCTGCGCACGATCTTCCTGGGCATGGACCAGAAGCGCGACGAACTGCTGTTCTCCAACGTCAAGGGCAAGAACCCGTTCAAGGACAAGCGCGTGCGCCAGGCCTTCTACCAGGCGATCGACATCGAGACCATCAAGTCGCGGGTGATGCGCAACGCCGCCACCCCCACCGCGCTGCTGCTCGGCCCCGGCGTTCGCGGCTACCAGGCCGACATGAACAAGCGCCTGCCCTACGACCCCGAGGCCGCCCGCAAGTTGCTGGCCGAGGCTGGCTACCCGACCGGTTTCGAGGTGGCAATGAACTGCCCGAACGACCGCTACGTCAACGACGCGGCGATCTGCCAGGCCGTGGCCGCCAACCTGGCGCGGGTGGGTGTGAAGATCAACCTGCAGGCCGAGTCCAAGCTCACCTACTTCCCGAAGATCCTGCGCCGCGACACCAGCTTCTACCTGCTGGGCTGGACCCCCAGCACGGTGGACGCGCATGACGTGCTGCTGAGCATCGTCTCCACGCCGACCGACAAGGGCCAGGGCACCTTCAACCTGGGCGCCTACAGCAACCCGGCCGTCGACGAGTTGCAGATCAAGATACAGTCCGAGACCGACCCGACCAAGCGCAACGCGATGATCCGCGAAGCACTGAAGATCCACGGCGACGACATCGGCCATATTCCGCTGCACCAGCAGGCGCTGGCCTGGGGTTTCTCGAAGAAGGTGGCGCTGACCCAGTTGCCGAACAACGCGATGAACTTCGGCTGGATCACCGTCTCGGGCAAGTGAGGCGGCCGGGGCCCTGATCCCGGGGCCTGGCGCTGAGCGGCCGGGCGCGCCCGATCAGTGCCCGATCAGCGTCCGGCCTGCCGCGCAGCCGCACGAATCGCGGCCAGGGTGGTGCGGCTGGTGCTGACCTCGACATCGAGTTTCAGGTGGATCAGCATCGGCGGGCCGGCCTGCAAGGCCTGCGCAAACGCGGCCTCGAAACCCTCGGTGGCGTGCACCGTGGCCGCACGCCAGCCAAAGGCGATCGCCATCGCGGCGAAGTCCGGGTT